>JACKDM010000014.1 GCA_020633515.1 Myxococcales bacterium | reverse complement strand
GACCGCCTCGGCGAGCGGGAGCGCGCGGGGCGGCGCCGGGTCGCGGGGCGCGGCGTCGGGGTCCATGTCGGGCGCGGCGTCGGCGATCACCGCCGCGTCGGGCGCCGCGTCGCGCTCTGCATCGGCCGCCGCATCGGCCGCCGCATCGGCCGCCGCGTCAGCCATGGCATCGAGCATCGCGTCGGGCGCCGCGTCGGCGCTCACCACCGCGTCGGGCGCCGCGTCGACCGCCGCGTCCACCATCGCCGGGCCATCGGGCGAGCCCCCACCGGTCATCGCCTCGTCGTCGCCACAGCCGGCGAGGCCGGCGAGAATCAACACCACAAACAGGCTGCGCATGGGCCGCACTCTACGCAGGACAAGGGCTCGCGCAAAGCCGTGAAGCCGCCGGCCGCGATCGCGCATCCCACCCCGCACCCGGCCCGGGCCGCGGGCCGGCTCAACAATCTGACAAGCCGGCGGCGGTCATGCTAAACGAGACGGCGGATGAGGGATTGGACCCTGCTCATCCCCACCACCGACGGAGACCGCGGTGCTGACCGAGTTCCTGCTGGGCGTGACGCTCATCGGCGCGGAGTGGGTGCTCTACCTGCTCGTCGCCATGTCGCTCGTCTCGATCGCGCTCATCATCGAGCGCTGGGTGTTCTACCGCCGCGCCGAGCAGAACCGCGCCGCCCTGCGCAGCGCGCTCGCCGAGGACGGCGAGGCCGGCTTGCGGGTGCACCTCGAACGCAACCTCACCGTGCTCGCCTCGGTGGGCAGCAACGCGCCGTTCATCGGCCTCTTCGGCACCGTGCTCGGCATCATCCGCGCCTTCCACAACCTCTCGGGTGACCTCACCGGCGGCGCCGACGTCGTGATGGGCGCCATCTCCGAGGCGCTCGTCGCCACCGCGGTCGGCATCTTCGTCGCCATCCCCGCGCTCGCCGCCTACAACGGCTTCCAACGCAAGGTCGAGCAGCTCCACGCGCTCGCGCTCGGGCCCGCCCCCGCGCCCCGCGAGGGCGACTGAATGGCGGGGTCGGGGCCGTCGAAGGGCAAGGTCGTCGCGTCGATCAACGTCACGCCCCTCGTCGACGTCGTGCTCGTGCTCCTCATCATCTTCATGGTCACCGCGACCTACATCGCCCGGCAGGCCTTCGAAGCCGATCTGCCGACCGCCTCGAACGCCGATCCGCTCGAGGCCAACCCCCCGCTCGTCATCGAGGTCCGCGCCGATCGATCACTGCACGTCGGCGGCGAGGCGCTCGACCTCGCCGGCCTCGAAGCCCGCATCGCGCGCCCCGACGGCCCCGGCGGCAAGAAGGCCGAGCAGGCGGTGATCGCGGCCGACAAGACCGTCGACTACGGCCGGGTCACCGAGGTCATCGACACCCTGCGCCGCGGCGGCATCCAGAAGTTCGCGCTCGAGATCCGGCTCCCCCCGAAGAAGCCCGCCGCGGAGGACGGGCGATGACGCGGCTCGACGCGCTGCGGCCGCGCACGGCGATGTGGGTCGTCGTCGTGCTGCTCTCGCTCGCGCTGCACGGCGCGCTCGCGGCCGGGCTCTCGATCTACGAGCCCCCGCCCGAAGACACCAAGGTCCGAGTGGCCGTCGAGGTGCGGGTCGTGCAGGCGCCGCCCGAGCCGCCCCCCGAGCCCGAGAAGCCGCCCGCGCCGCCGCCCGACCCCGAGCCGGTCCCCGAGCCCGAGACCCCGCGCGAGCCGGTCGTGCAGGCCGATCCACCGCCGCCGCCCGAGAAGAAGCCGCCCCGGCGCAAGCCGGAGAAGCCCACGCCGCCCGCGCCGCCGCCGGCCGAGCCCAAGGCCGAGGCGCCCGTCGAGCCGCCGCCGCTGATGGGCATCAACTTCGAAGGCACCGCGACCTCCTCGGTCGGGATCGCCGTCCCGCAGGGCACCGCGACCGGCAGCCGCGACGGCGCCCCCACCGGCACCGGCCGCCCCGGCCCCCGCGCGCCGAGCCCGCAGCCGACGGGCGACGGCGAGGCCCCGGTCCCCGTCGCCGGGGTCACCGAGCTGCCGAAGCTCATCGCCGAGGTCAAGCCCGAGTTCCCCGACGAGCTCAAGCGCAAGGGCATCGAGGGCAAGGTCGTCTTGAGCGTCGTCGTGCAGAGCGACGGCCGCGTCGGCCGGGTCGAGGTCGTCGGCCGGCTGCACCCCGAGCTCGACCGCCTCGCCGTGCGCGCCGCCAAGAAGCTGCGCTTCCGCCCGGCCAACGTGCGGGGGACCGCGGTCGCGGTGCGCATCCCGTACACCTTCTACTTCGTCATCGACTGACCGCCGCTGGCGCCAAGGCCCCGAGACCGCGTGAACGCCCGCCGCCTCGCCCTCCTCACCGCGCTCCTCCTCGCCGCGCCCGCCGGCGCACAGGAGGGCGCGCGCCGCCTCACCGCCGAGGAGGAGGCCGCCGCCGCCCCACCGCCGCAGCAGATGGTCGTCACCAAGGCCCCCGCGCTGCTCCGCTTCGTCGAGGCGCCCTACCCCGAGGCCGCCAAGGCCACCGAGAAGGCCGCCGCCGTCGCGCTCGTCATCACCATCGGCGCCGACGGCGCGGTCACCGACGTCGCCCTCGCCGGCGAGCCCGTCGGCGACGGCTTCGACGAGGCCGCGATCGAGGCCGCCCGGCAGTTCGAGTTCAGCCCCGCCCACATCAACGGCGAGCCGGCCGCGATCCGGGTCCCGTTCACCTACCGCTTCGAGTTCGTGCCCGACCCCACGCAGGTCGAGCCCGCCGCCCCCGAGGTCGCCCGCGTCGTCGGTCGCGTCCGCGAGAAGGGCACCGGCCTCCCGCTCGCCGCCGTCCCGGTCAGCGTCGGCGCGGTCGAGGTCCTCACCGACGCCGGCGGCCGCTTCACCCTCGACGCGCTCCCCCCCGGCGACGCCGAGCTCGTCGCCACCTCGCCCGACCACCGCCGCGAGCGCGTCGCGCTCGGCCTCGTCGCCGGCGAAGAAGTCACCGTCGACGTGCTGCTCGAGCGCCTGCGCACCTCACCCTACGAGACCATCGTGCGCGGCGACCGCGCCAAGACCAGCCTCACCCGCCGCACGCTCCAGCGCGAGGAGCTGCGCACCGTGCCCGGCACCTTCGGCGACCCGATCCGCGTCGTGCAGAACCTGCCCGGCATCGCCCGCGCCCCCTACGTGCTCGGCGTGCTCCTCGTGCGCGGCTCGACCCCCGGCGACTCGGCGGTCATGATCGACGGCCACGAGGTCCCGCTGCTCTTCCACTTCCTCGGCGGCCCCTCGGTGCTCCCGCCCGAGATGCTCGACCGCATCGACTACTACCCCGGCAACTTCAGCGTGCGCTTCGGCCGCGCGATCGGCGGCGTCATCGACGTCGGCACCCGCAAGACCACCAGCCGCCAGTGGCAGGGCAGCGCCGACGTCGACCTCTTCGACGCCGGCGTCTACCTCGAAGGCCCCGTGCCCTTCCTCGACGACGTCAGCTTCTCCGGCTCGTTCCGCCGCAGCTACATCGACGCCGTCATCACCACCGCGATCGAGGTCTTCAACGCCGATCTGACCCAGGTGCTGCCCCGCTACTACGACTACCAGGCGCGCCTCGACTGGCGCATCGACCGCCACCACACCCTCAGCCTGCTCGCCTTCGGCTCCGACGACGAGCTCATCGTCGTCGGCGAGCCCGGCAGCAACATCTCGTACGACGTCACCGCCGGCATCGGCTTCCACCGCCTCAAGCTCGACTGGCAGGCCAACCTCAGCCGCGACGTCGACTTCACCCTCTCGCCCGTCATCGGCCTCGACGCGACCGGCTTCCAGATCGGCGACGTCGACGGCGAGGGCCGGATCGAAGAGTTCGGCCTGCGCTACGACCTGCGGATCGCGCCCACCGAGACGCTGACGCTGCGCACCGGCTTCGACGCGCTCGCCCGCCGGGTGAGCCTCTCCGGCACCACCCCGCTCCCGCCCGGCGACTTCCGCCGCCCCCCCGACAGCAACCCGCTCGCCGAGGCCGCCACCGAGATCGACCGCGAGCTCGCGCAGGTCGGCGGCGCCGTCTACCTCGAGGCCGAGTGGACCCCGCTCCAAGGCCCGCTCACCCTCGTCGCCGGCCTGCGCACCGACCACTTCGACTGGGCCGGCCGCCACCGCTCCGCGATCGACCCCCGCGTGACCGCGCGCTGGACCATCGACGACGACAAGGCATGGGTGATCAAGGGCGGCGTCGGCCGCTTCAGCCAGCCGCCCACCGAGTTCCAGCTCGACCCCGACTTCGGCAACCCCGACCTCTACCCCGAAGAAGCCTGGCACTACGGCCTCGGCGTCGAGCACCAGCTCACCGAGGCGATCAGCCTCGACGTGCAGCTCTTCTACATCCAGCGGCAGAACCTCTCCGACCGCGTCGAGGAGCCCCCGATCGACGAGGACGGCCGGCGCCGCTTCTTCGTCAACCACGCCACCGGCCGCGCCTACGGGCTCGAGCTCCTGCTCCGCCACGAGGTCACCCGCGACGTCTACGGCTGGATCGCCTACACCCTCTCCCGCTCCGAAGAAGACGACGGCCCCGGCACCCGCTTCGAGCCCACGCCCTTCGACCAGACCCACAACCTCGTCATCGTCGCGAGCTGGAAGTTCGCCGCCGACTGGGAGGCCGGCCTCCGCTTCCGGCTCACCTCGGGCACGCTCGAGACCCCCGTGCTCGGGGCCTCCTTCAACGCCGACACCGGCCAGTACGACCCGATCGAAGGCCTCGAAGACAGCGTGCGCACCCGCCCCTTCAACCAGCTCGACCTCCGCGTCGAGCGCACCTGGGTCTTCACCGCGTGGCAGCTCGGCGCCTACCTCGACCTGCAGAACGTCTACAACGCGCTCAACCCCGAGGGCACGCGCTACGATTACCGCTACGAAGAGTCCGCCCCGCTCCCGGGGCTGACGATCCTGCCCAGCCTCGGCGTACGGGGGAGCTTCTGATGACCCGTCACCGCGTCGCCCTGCTCGCGCTCGTGCTCCTCGCCGGCTGCACCGACTTCGACACCCGCTACCTCGTCGAAGACTTCCGCGTCCTCGCCGTGCGCGCCGTCGACAGCCCCGAAGAGCAGGTCGCCATCCGCTGGGGCGCCCTCGAAGACGGCGACCGCTTCGCCGGCCTCCCCATCGGCTTCACCGTCACCGACGACGCCGTCGACTTCATCATCGAGCCGCTCATCGTCGACCCCGCCCACCCCGACGGCCCCTTCGCGCTCCGGGCCCGCGCCTGCCTCTACCGCCAGGACAACCCCACCTGCGACGCCCTCGAAGACGGCCAGCCCGTCGTCACCGCCGTCGACGGCCTCATCGGCCGCAGCGGCCGCGACCTCACCTTCCGCTTCAACGCTTCTGCCGACTTCCTCAACGCCGCGCTCGCCGCCGACCCCCTCCGCGGCTTCGGCGGCCTCTTCCTCCTCCTCGACATCGAGATCGAAGGCCCCTCCGGCCGCCTCCGCGCCGGCAAGACCCTCACCGTCAACCCCGAGGGCCTCGCGCAGCTCCTCGGCCTCGACGACGAGATCGCCTTCAGGCCCAACAACAACCCCGAGATGTGCGCGCTCCTCGTCAACGACCTCCACGTCCCCGACAGCTACTACGCCCGCGACGGCCGCTTCACCGCCAACCTCTTCAACGAGCTCGTGCGCACCATCTGCGACTCGCTCAGCGTCGCCGACACCGACATCCGCCAGAACGTGCTCCCGATCGCCTACACCGGCACCACGCTCCTCATCCGCCCGCTCGGCGCCAATGACCGCCGCGCCGAAGTCCGCAACCAGGAAGAAGAATACTACGTCGTCACCCTCCCGCAGGACCTCGAGGTCCCCGCCGACCTCCAAGAGCTCCCCGAAGACCTCGCCGAGCTGCCCGCCTACATCACCCGCCTCCTCGAGTACGTCGCCGAGGCGCTCGGCTACCGCGTCTTCACCGAGCAGCTCCAGGCCAACATCTACGTCAGCGCCGGCAGCGTCGAAGACGACCTCGCCTACACCCGCACCAGCTTCGGCGCCCAGGTCACCCCCGAGTTCTACTGGTACCTGCCCGACACGCCCGGCCTCTACACCGTCTGGGTCATCCTCCGCGACAACCGCGGCGGCGTCGGCTGGATCGAGCGCACCCTCGACGTCCGCCACCGCGAAGACGTCCCCGTCTGCGAAGCCTGCCCCAACGACCCCGACTACGACTGGACCACCGCGCCCAGCTCCCGCCCCCGCGACCCCGACACCCGGTGAGCCCGCGCTACCACAGCGCCTCGAGCCCCGCCGCCACCAACGCCACGAACACCAGCTTCCGGATGAACGGCGCCCCCCGATCGATCGCCGCCCGCGCCCCCAGCACGCTCCCCAAGAGCCCCCCCGCCGCCAGCACCGCCCCGCGCCCCCACGCGATCTGCCCCGCCCCCCCGAACACCAGCAGCACCACCGCGGTATAGACCGCCACCAACGCCCCCTTCACCGCGTTCGCCGCCACCAGATCCAGCTCCATCGCCCCCACCAGCAGCACCAGGAGCGGGATCCCCACCCCCGCCTGAAACAACCCCCCGTACAACCCCACCGCGAACAACCCTGCCGCCCCCCACGCGCCCGGCCACCGATCACCCCCCCCCTCCCCCGCCGGCGTCAACCACGCCGGCCGCGCCACCATCAGCACCGCCAGCGCCAGGAACACCACCCCGAACAACCGCTCCAGCGCCAGCGGCGGCAACCGCACCGCCACCAGCGCCCCCGCCACCGCGCCCGGCAACGCGAAGCACGCCGCCCGCGCCACCGCCCGCCACGGCCGGACCCCCCGCCGATGAAACGTCGCCGCCGACGCCGCCGACTGCACCGTCACCGCCACCCGATTCGTCCCGTTCGCCACCCCCGCGTCCAGCCCCGACAGCATCAGGATCGGCAACGTCAGCGCCGACCCCCCGCCCGCCACCGCGTTGACGAAGCCCGCCACCGCCCCGCCCACGAACAACAGCCCCTCGGTCAACCACGGCACATCTGCGATCTGCATCCGCCGCCTTTACCACACCCCACCCCCTCGAAACCCGCCCCAACACCGCGCATCTCTTGCCACATGCGCCTCGCCATCCTCCGCACCGGCGCCCCCGCGCCCGCGCTCCTCGCCCGCCGCGGCGGCTACGAACACTGGTTCGCCGCCCGCCTCGGCCTCGACATCACCGACATCGACGTCATCGGCGCCATCACCGACGACCCCCTCCCCTCCCCCGGCGAGCTCGGCGGCCTCATCGTCACCGGCAGCCCCCACTCGGTCCACGACCACGCCCCCTGGTCGCTCCGCGCCACCACCTGGCTCCGCGCCGCCGTCGACGCCGGCGTCCCCACCCTCGCCGTCTGCTACGGCCACCAGATGCTCGGCGAAGCCTACGGCGGCGCCGTCGGACCCAACCCCAACGGCCGCGAGATCGGCACCACCACCGTCGACCTCTACACCGACGACCCCCTCTTCGCCGGCCTCCCCCGCACGCTCCCCGTCATCACCACCCACAGCGACGCCGTCACCGTCGCCCCGCCCGGCGCCCGCGTCATCGCCGGCAACAACAACACCCCCGTGCAGGCCATGGCCATCGGCGACCACTGCCGCACCGTGCAATGGCACCCCGAGATGGACGCCGACATCATCCGCGCCATCATCGACAGCCGCGCCCCCGCCATCGACGCCGAGATGGGCCCCGGCGCCGCCGCCCGCCTCCGCGACGCCGCCGTCGACGTCGACAGCGGCGCCATCATCCTCCAGAACTTCGCCCGCCACTGGCTGAAGCGTTGACCCGCAGCGGCGCAGCCGCGGAGGGCGCCGAAGTGAGCACGGCAACGGAACTCTGCGCCATCATCGCCGGCGGCCGTGCCCGCCGCCTCGACGGCCGCCCCAAGGGCCTCATCCCCGTCGACGGCCGCCCCAACATCGACCGCCTCGCCGCGCTCCTCGCCCCCCGTGCAGCCGAGACCGTGCTCATCGCCGACCCCCACGGCCCCTACGCCGCCGCCCCCCACCCCATCATCCCCGACGCCCTCCCCCACCGCGGCGCCCCCGGCGGCGTCCTCACCGCGCTCCGCCACGCCCGCGCCCACGGCCACACCTGGATCTGGACCCTCGCCTGCGACCTCCCCCGCCTCGACGCCCCCACCCTCGAAGCGCTCATCCCCCACCGCCCCGGCCACCGCGCCGCCCTCTACCGCGCCGCCGGCCACCTCCAGCCCCTCGCCGCCTGCTGGCACGTCACCGCGCTCCCCGCGTTCGAAGCCGCCCTCCACGACGCCGCCCCCGGCTTCGCCCGCATCCTCGCCCACCTCGACCCGCTCATCCTCGACGCCCCTGACCCCACCCGCTTCGCCGACATCGACACCCCCGCCGACGCCGCCGCGCTCGGGCTCCCCCTCCCCCCGCCCCCCGGTTGATTCCGCGCCCCGCCCTTGCCTACATTGCCCCGCCCCGACCCCCCGGAGAGGTCACCATGACCGGGCCCGACCAACCCGCAGCCGCCCCGCTCCCCGAGCAGACCGAACGCTACCCCCTCGACCGCGTCGTCGCCGCCATCACCGCCGGTGACCGCGCCATCGACCTCGAAGGCGTCGACGCCGACCTCCTCGCCTACCTCGCCTGCGCCCTCCACGGCCGCCTCGACCGCCCCCTCGTCATCGTCACCCCCGAAGCCAGCGACGCCCGCCGCGTCGCCGCCGACCTCCGCTTCTTCACCGGCGACCCCGCCGCCGTCACCCACCTCCCCGAGATCGACCAGAGCCCCTACGGCCACCTCTCCCCCGACCGCGGCGCCGTCATGCGCCTCCTCGCCGAGCTCGCCCGCCTCACCTGGGCCGACACCAGCCCCCTCATCGTGCTCTGCGCCGCCACCCTCGCCCGCCGCGTCATGCCCAAAGACGCCCTCGTCGAGCACAGCTTCCTCGTCGCCAAAGACCAGGACCTCGACCGCGCCGCCTGCCTCCGCGCCCTCGCCGACGGCGGCTACCACGCCGTCAGCACCGTCGAAGACCCCGGCACCTTCGCCATCCGCGGCGGCATCCTCGACGTCTACCCCCCCCACCGCGACCGCCCCATCCGCATCGAGCTCTGGGGCGACACCGTCGAGAGCCTCCGCGAGTTCGACCCCGACACCCAGCGCACCCGCCAGGACGCCGGCGACACCCTCCTCATCCCCCCGGTGCGCGAAGAGCTCCTCATCGACCCGTTCAAACAACGCGCCCGCAGCGGCATCCTCGACGCCGCCGCCGAAGCCGGCGTGCCCACCCGCAAGCTCCAGCCCATCCTCGACGACCTCAACAACGGCATCCCCTTCATGGGCGTCGAAGGCTACCGCCCCGCCTTCTACCCCGCGCTCGCCACCCTCTTCGACTACCTCCCCGCCGCCGCCCACTACATCGTGCTCGACCCCCTCGCCGTCGGCGACCGCCTCCGCGAGCAGTTCGACCACCTCGCCCGCGGCCACGAAGAAGCCCGCGCCCGCCACGAACCCGTGCTCGCCCCCGAACGCCACGCGCTCACCCCCCACGAAGCCATGGCCGCCCTCCAAGCCCGCCCCCAGCTCCGCGCCCACGTCCTCCAGATGGTCGACGAGCTCGGCGCCGTCGAAGGCCCGCGCGACGCCATCACCTTCCGCGTGCCCGACAACCACCTCCTCTCCACCCAGCTCGTCCAGCACCGCGCCGCCAAGCAGCCCCTCGCCCCCCTCGCCGAAGCCGTGCGCGCCCA
The DNA here is from genome assembly GCA_020633515.1 of Myxococcales bacterium. The sequence continues at coordinate 80,809 of JACKDM010000014.1, read as the reverse complement.
GGTCGCCGAAGGCGCCCGCGTCGTGCTCGCCTGCCGCCAGGAGACCCAGCTCGACCGCCTCGAGCGCGTCCTCGTCAACTACGGCGTCGCCGTACAGCGCGCCACCGAGGCCCCCCACCACTACCTCCGCCCCCCCCGCCCCGGCGAAGCCGGCGCCGTGCTCGTACAAGGCGACGTCGGCGGCGGCTTCCGCCTCGTCAGCCACGGCTTCGCGCTCATCACCGAAGAAGAGATCTTCGGCACCAAGGCCCCCCGCCGCCGCGCCCGCACCGCCGAAGACCAGGCGAGCCCCTTCATCCAGAGCTTCAAGGAGCTCGAACCCGGCGACTACGTCGTGCACGCCGACCACGGCATCGGCCGCTACATCGGCCTCAAGAAGCTCGTCGTCGCCGGCGGCGAGAGCGACTTCCTCGTCGTCGAGTTCGCCGGCCAGGACAAGCTCTACCTCCCCGTCTACAAGCTCGGCCGCCTCCAGAAGTACGCCGGCGCCGGCCAGGCCGACCCCCGCGTCGACAAGCTCGGCGGCACCACCTGGCAGAAGACCCGCAGCAAGGCCAGGATCCAGGCCGAAGAAGACGCGCTCGCGCTCCTCGACCTCTACGCCCGCCGCGAGATGGCCCAGGGCTACGCCTTCTCCACCCCCGACGACTACTTCCGCACCTTCGAAGGCACCTTCCCCTTCGAAGAGACCCCCGACCAGGAGCGCGCGATCGAAGAGGTCCTCGCCGACATGGGCCGCCCCCGCCCCATGGACCGCCTCCTCTGCGGCGACGTCGGCTTCGGCAAGACCGAGGTCGCGCTCCGCGCCGCGATGAAGGCCGTCGTCGACGCCAAGCAGGTCGCCGTGCTCGTGCCCACCACCGTGCTCGCGCTCCAGCACTACAAGACCTTCAAGACCCGCTTCGCCGACTACCCGGTCAAGGTCGCCCTCTTCAGCCGCCTCACCGACCCCGCCGAGGCCAAGGCGCAGCTCCAGGACCTCAAGAACGGCCGCATCGACATCGCCGTCGGCACCCACCGACTGCTCAGCCAGGACGTCAAGTTCGCCGACCTCGGCCTGCTCGTCCTCGACGAAGAGCACCGCTTCGGCGTCCGCCACAAAGAGCGCCTCAAAGAGCTGCGCACCGACGTCGACGTGCTCGCCATGACCGCCACCCCCATCCCCCGCACGCTCCAGCTCAGCCTCTCCGGCATCCGCGACCTCTCGGTCATCACCACCCCGCCCTCCGACCGCCTCAGCGTGCGCACCTACGTCTGCCGCGCCACCGACGAGGTCGTGCGCGACGCCATCCTCCGCGAGCTCGGCCGCGGCGGGCAGGTCTTCTTCGTCCACAACCGCGTGCAGAGCATCGACGCCCGCAAGGCCTGGCTCACCTCGCTCGTCCCCGAAGCCCGCATCGTCGTCGGCCACGGCCAGATGGATCCCAAACAGCTCGAGCGGGTCATGGTCGACTTCACCGAGGGCCGCTTCAACGTGCTGCTCTCGACCACCATCATCGAGTCGGGCATCGACATCCCCACCGCCAACACCATGCTCGTCGACCACGCCGACCGCTACGGCCTCGCCCAGCTCTACCAGCTCCGCGGCCGCGTCGGCCGCAGCCGCGACCGCGGCTACTGCTACCTGCTCGTCGCCTCCGAGGCCACGCTCAGCTCCGAGGCCCGCACCCGCCTCGCCGTCATCCAGAAGTTCACCGAGCTCGGCTCCGGCTTCCACGTCGCCAGCCACGACATGGAGCTGCGCGGCGCCGGCGAGCTGCTCGGCACCAAACAGAAAGGCCAGGTCCAGGCCGTCGGCATCGACCTCTACGCCGAGCTCTTGCAAGACGCCGTGCGCGAGCTCCGCGGCCAGCCCCCCAAGGTCGAGTTCGACCCCGACATCAACGTGCAGGTCAACGCCCGCCTCCCCGAAGACTACGTGCCCGACGAGCACCTCCGCCTCGTCCTCTACAAGCGCCTCGCCAACGCCACCGACGAAGAGCAGGTCCTCGCCACCGCCGACGAGATGCAGGACCGCTTCGGCGAGCTCCCCGGCCCCGCGCAGAACCTCATCGAGGTCATGCGGATCCGCACCCTCGCCCGCCAGATCGGCCTCCGCCAGCTCGACCACGCGCCCGACCGCGTGCAGCTCGTCTTCCACCCCGAGAGCCCCATGCCCGTCGACCGCGTCGTCGCGCTCGTCACCGCGCCCGGCGCCCGTTTCTTCGCGCCCGCCGACTACAAGCTGGTGTATACCTTCGACGCCCGCGAGCGGCAGCACACCGTCGCCGCGGTCCGCAACTGCCTGCAACGCCTCGCAGAGTTCGTCGAACCCGCCGCAGAGGAGGCGTCATGAAGCCCGCGCAGCTCGCGCTCGCGCTCCTCACCGCGCTCACCGCCCTCGCCTGCGGCCGCGACGCCGACAAAGGCGCCGAGCAGAAGCTCGCCCAAGGCGACCTCACCCCCGAAGAGAAGGCCCGCGTCGTCGCCCGCATCGGCGACGAGGTCATCACCCTCGAAGAGTTCGAAGCCCGCCTCGGCGCCCAGTCGCCCTTCGCCCGGATCCGCTACGACAGCCCCCAGCGCAAGCGCGAGTTCCTCGACGGCCTCGTCCGCTTCGAGCTCATCGCCGCCGAAGCCGAGCGCCAGGGCCTCGGCGACGACCCCGCCGTCGTGCTCGCCCGCAAGCAGGCGCTCGTCACCGCCTTCGCCGAGAAGGTCATCGCCGAGCGCGTCTCCCCCGGCGACATCACCGACGCCGAGATCCGCGCCTGGTACGACAGCCACCCCGAAGACTACGACCGCCCCGCCCAGGTCCGCGTCGCCCACCTCCGCCTCGCCGACGAGGCCGAGGCCCGCGCCCGCCTCGCCGAGCTGCGCGCCGCCATCGCGCCCGACCCCAAGAAGGCCCGCGAGCTCTTCGCCGACGCCGTCCGCCGCCACAGCGACGACGAGACCACCCGCGACCTCGGCGGCGACCTCGGCTTCGTCGGCGAGCCCGGCGTCTCCCGCACCGAGACACAAGCCACCGTGCCCCCGCCCGTCGCCGCCGCCGCCTTCACCCTCGCCGCCGTCGGCGACCTCGCGCCCGAGCCCATCAAATCCAGCCAGGGCTGGCACCTCGTCCAGAAGACCGGCTTTCGCCGCCCCTACCGCCGCGCCTTCGAAGACGTCGCCGGCGCGATCCGCAACAGCCTCTACCGCAAGAAGAAGACCGAGGTCATGGAGGCCTACGTCGCCGAGCTCCGCCACAAGGCCCGCGTCGAGATCGACGAGGCCGCGCTCGCCGCCGCCGTCCAGCCCCCGCAAGGCCCCACCCCCGGCATCGCGCCCCCGATCGCGCCCCCCGCCGCCCGCGAAGCACCAGGAGCCCCGTGAAGTCGCCCACCCTCGCGCTCTGCGCGCTCGCCCTCGCCGCCCTCGCCGCCCCCGCCGCCGCCGAGATCATCGACCGCGTCGTCGCCGTCGTCGACGACGAGGTCGTCACCCTCTCCGAGCTCGAAGACGCCGCCCGCCCCCTGCTCGCGCAGGTCGAGGCCGTCAGCGACCCCGTCACCCGCACCCAGCTCCGCGACCGCCAGCTCCGCGCCGCGCTCGACGCGCTCATCGGCAAGATGCTCGTCGCGCAAGAGGCCAACCGCCGCAACCTCGGCGTCGAGCACGCGGACGTCGAGGCCCACATCGAGCGCGTCCGCGCCCGCCAGGGCTGGACCGAAGACCAGCTCCGCCTCTACCTCTCCGGCCAGGGCCTCAGCCTCGCCGAGTTCCGCGCCGAGATCCGCGAGAACCTCCTCCGCCAGCGCGTCATCGGCGCCGTGCTCGGCACCAAGATCCGCATCGGCGAGAGCGACCTCCGCGACTACTACAAAGAGAAGCTCACCCGCTCCAACACCGAGTACGAGGTCGAGGCCGCCCACATCGTGCTCGGCGTGCCCGACAACGCCACCCCCGCCGAAGAGGCCGCCGTGCGCCAGCAGGCCAGCGAGCTGATGCAGCGCGCCCGCGCCGGCGAGAAGTTCTCCGACCTCGCCCGCCGCTACAGCCAGGGCCCCGGCGCCGCCGAGGGCGGCTACCTCGGCACCATCCGCCGCGGCAGCATCGACGGCAGCATCGAACAGGCCATCTTCGCGCTCGCCCCCGGCGAGGTCGGCGGCCCCGTGCGCAGCCCCTTCGGCTACCACGTCGTCACCGTGCTCGACCGCAAGAAGCTCCCGCCCGAGCCCTACGAGACGGTCAAGGAAGACCTCCGCCGCGAGCTGCACGACAAGCGGCTCGAAGAAGAGCTCGGCAAGTGGATCGAAGAGCTGAAGAAGAAGTCCTTCGTCGACATTCGCCTGTAGCGACGGCTACTTGACGGCTACTTGCCGTCCTTGAGCCGCCGCGCGATCCGCAGGTGCTCCCGGTTGCCCACCAGCTCCCGCGCGTGCCCCCGGTCGACCGAGCGCAGCACCCGGAAGTGCCGCGCCTTCACGTCGCGGATCCGCCGATAGCACCGCTCCCACAGGTGCTTCGGATAGCGGTTCTGCTCCGCCTCTTCGAGCAGCGTCTCGAGCACCGCGACCTGGTCGTCGAGCGTCTTGCACACCATGAAGAGGTCGACCCCCGCCGCGAGCGCCTGCCGCGTCGCCTCGCGGATCCCGATGCTCTGCGTCACCGCCTTCATCTCGAGATCGTCGGTGACCACCAGCCCCTTGAAGCCGAGCTCGAGCCGCAGGATGTCCTGCAACAGGAACCGGCTCGTCGTCGCCATCGCGTGCTCCGGATCGGCCGCCGGATAGCGCACGTGCGCGGTCATGATCATGTCGAGGTGCGGCGGGTTCTGGATCAGCTCCCGGTACGGCAACAGCTCGCGCTCGCGCAGCCGGTCGAGGTCGAGGTCGCACGTCGGCAGGGTGAGGTGGCTGTCCTGATCGGTGTCGCCGTGCCCCGGATAGTGCTTGCCGCACGCCACGATCGAGTTGTCGTGCAGCCCGCGGATGATCGCGCGCGCGAGCGAGGCGACCTTCTCGGGGTCATCCGAGATCGAGCGCCGCCCGATCACCGGGTTGTCGGGGTTGGTCGCGAGATCGAGCACCGGCGCGAAGTTGAGGTTGAACCCCGCCGCCGTCAGCTCCCGCCCGATCACCGCGCCGACCTCGTAGGCGACCGAGACCGAGCTCGCCATGCCCATGTGCGCCATGTCGGGGAACACGGTGAACGGCTGCGGCAGCCGATGCACCGCGCCGCCCTCCTGATCGACCCCGATGAACGGCGGCGTGCCCTGCCCCTTCGCCCACAGCTCCTCGGTCAGATCCATGACCTGCTCGAAGTTCTTGAGGTTGCGCTTGAACAGGATGAAGCCGCCGAGGCCCCACTCCTCGTCGATCCGAGCCAGCTCGGGAGGCAGCCGGGTGCCCTCGAAGCCGACGATGACCCGCTGCCCGATGCGCCGCTTGAGCTGCTCGAGATCGGCCATGGTGTGGTTGTTCCCTTCGGTTGGAGATCAAAGCGCGTATTGATACCAGCGCCGCCCCGCGGGGACAACACTGCCCCGGGGGGAGAGACACCCTCACCGCCCCTCGCGTCGCGGATCCCAGCGGTCGCGCAGCGCGTCGCCGAGCAGGTTGATCCCGAGCACCGTCAACGCGATCGCGAGCCCCGGAAACAGCGCGAGGTGCCCGCTGACGAGGAAGTACCGCGCCCCCTGATCGAGCAGCGCCCCCCACGACGGCACCCCATCCGGCCCGAGCCCCAGGAAGCTCAACCCCGCCTCGGCCAGGATCGCGCCCGCCATGCCGAACGTCGCCTGCACGATCACCGGCGCCATCACGTTGGGCAGGAGATGCCGCGCGATGATCCACCACGCCGGCGCCCCCATCGCCCGCGCCGCCGTCACGAACGGCCGCTCCCGCAGGCTCAACACCTGCCCCCGCACCAGCCGCGCGTAGCCCGCCCACCCCGTCACCGACAGCGCCAGGATCACCGCCCCGATCGACGGCGACCGGGTCAGCGCGATGATCAGGATCGCGAGCAGGATCCCCGGAAACGCCATCAGCACGTCGATGACCCGCATCAGCACCTCATCGACCACCCCGCCCCGATAGCCGCTGATCGCGCCGACGATCACCCCGAAGACGCAGCAGAGCGTCACCGTACCGAGCCCAACCAGCGCCGCGACCCGCGCGCCGTAGATGATCTGGGTCAACAGATCGGCGCCGTTCTCATCGGTCCCGAGCCAATGCGCAGCGCTCGGCGGATCGAGCTCGTTGACCAGATCGACCGCCGTCACCGGATAGGGCGCCACCCACGGCGCAAAGACCGCGACCCCCACCAGCAGCGCGATCACCCCGCCGCCGAGCCAGTAGGGCAGGCGTTGCCACAGGCTGTCCTTGGGACCGCTCATCGATCCAACCTCACCCGCGGATCGATCGCCGCGTAGAGCGCGTCGACGACGAGGTTGACCACCACGTAGGTCGTCGCGATCAACAGCACCGTGCCCTGCACCACCGGGTAGTTGCGCTCCGCGATCGCCTCCAGCAGCAGCGTACCCACCCCCGGCCGCGCGAAGATCTTCTCGGTCACGATCGCGCCCGTCAGCAGCGCGCCGAACTGCAACCCCATCACCGTCACCACCGGGATCAGCGCGTTGCGCAGCACGTGCTTGACCAGGATCACCCCCTCGGGGATGCCCTTCGCCCGCGCCGTCAAGACGAAGTCGTCGCCCATCACCTCGAGCACGCTCGACCGCACCATGCGCGTCAGCTTCGCCGCCAGCGCCGTGCCGAGCGTGATCGCCGGCAGCACCAGCGCGAGCAGCGGCCGATCGGTCCGCACCGGCGACGGCAGCCAGTCCACCGAGACCGTGAACAACAACAACAACATCGGCCCGAGCCAGAACGCCGGCGTCGCGATCCCGAGCAGCGCGAACGCCGACGACGCATGATCCACCCACGTCGCCCGCCGCAGCGCCGCGACGAGCCCGAGCGGGAACGCCATCGCCAGCGCCACCGCCATGCCCGCCGCCGCCAGCTCCACCGTCGCCGGGAAGTTCGCCGCCAGCACCTCGATCACCGGCCGCGGCGACACGTCGAAGGTGTAGCCGAGCGAGCCATCGAGGACGGCGTCCCAGAAGCAGTCGTCGTACTGCACCACCAGCGGCGCATCCAGACACAGCGCCGCCGTCAACCGCGCCCGATCCTCCGGCGCCGCCTGCTCGCCGAGGATCGTGTCGACCGGATCCCCCGGCGCGAGCCGCAGCGCCCCGAAGACCAGCGTCGAGGCGCCGACGAGCACGACCACCAGCGACACCAGCCGCCGCCCCAGAAACGCCGGGATCCACCCCCGCCGACCCGCGACCGCGACCACGCCCGCGAGCGCCACCGCCGCCCCATACTTGAGCGCCAGCCCCCGACACGCCGCCGCCGTCCGCGCCTCGTCGACGAGCACCGACGCCACGAGCAGCGCGAGCGGCGGCACGACCGCGAAGGCGATGGCGAGGCGGCGACGGGGGGAGGTCATCGGGGCGGCATCTTACTCGCCCCCGAACAAGCGCGGTGGGCCAAAACAGGCCGCCCCGACAAAATCGCTGCCCGCCCGCGACGAAAGCTTGACGCCGCCCCCGTCGATCCATAGGATTCCGCCTGCTTTACGCTACGGGGCTGTAGCTCAGCTGGGAGAGCGCTAGAATCGCACTCTAGAGGTCAGGGGTTCGATCCCCCTCAGCTCCACCCGAAGGCCCGCCGGCGACCCCGGCGGGCCTTTTTGTTTCGAAAGCGCAGCGCTCGATCGCCGGCTGGCTCCACGGCTATAGTGGCTGTCATGAACGATCCCACGAACACCCACCGGATTCGCGCCGCGCTCGACGCGCTCCAGGTCCCGGTGCCCGGCGCGGTCGCGCGCTACGTCGTCGAAGCCGGCTCGACTCGACCGACGACCCTGGCTGTCTGGGTCTACGTCATCGTCAACGACGACAAGATCGCGCCGCTCCAGCCGCAATGGCGAAAGCTCCGCTGGGACATCTACGAGGCGATCGCGCGCGTCATGGGCTCGACCGTCAACCCCTACATCCGGATGCGTGCGGCGTCAGAGCTCACCGAGCCGGGAGCGCGCGCATCGTGAGCCTCCCCAAGGACCTGCTCGAACAGGCCCGCCACCTCGCCACCCGAGAACGCAAGCGCCCCAAGCAGGCGAGCTTGCGGCGAGCCATCTCGACCGCCTACTACGCCCTGTTCCACCTGCTGACCGACGAGGCGAGCACGTTCCTGATCGCGGGGAACGAGCCCGACCGCGCGGCGCTGCGATTGACGGCGCGGCGAGCGCTCGCGCACGGCGACATGAAGGACGTCTCCAATGCCGTGCGAGACCCACGCAGCAAGGTGAGCCGCGTCTGGCTCGCCGGCGCCGAGGTCCCGGTCGACCTCAAGGATGTCGCCCAGGCGTTCGTCGAGCTCCAAGAGGCGAGGCATCAGGCGGATTACGATCTCGGCAAGTCGTTCACCCGGCAGGAGACCATCGACCTGCTCGACCGCTCCACCCAGGCATTCTCGGCCTGGCAGCGGTGTCGCAAATCGCCCGCAGCCAAGGCATACCTCGTGGCGTTCGCGCTCAACAGCCGCCTGCGCGCCTGAGCAGCGCGTCGAATGTGCGCGCGACGGTGGCGCAGTCGAAACGCGGCTCCATCGATACCATCGAACATTCACCCCGCTCCCCCAGGACCGTCGATGCCCTCCGTCCGCCGCCTCGCCTGGCTCGCCCCCGTCGCGCTCGTCGTGCGCTTCGCCGTCGAGCCGCCCGACGCGCCGCGCGAAGAGGCGCCCGCAGCAGCGGCGGTCGCGCTCGACCACCGGCCCGCGCCGCTCGACCCCGACGCCGACGGCCCCGCGAACTGGCCCCACCCCGGGCCCTCCCGCCGCGCGCTCGACGCGCTCACCAGCTGCCGCCGCCCCTGGCCCGCGCTCCTCGAACGCGACCGCATGCGCATGCCCTGGAAGAACAGCGGCGAAGCGCCCGCGGCGAGTCACCCGCTGCGCTTCGGGCTCCGCCTCTCCGTCGCCGCGCTCGGCGAGGACGACCCGGCCGCCGCCGAGGTCGAGGCCGACGCGATCCGCTACCGCCTCTGCGCCGACGCCGACGTCGCCGTCTGGCGCCCGATCGACGGCTCCGGCCACGCCTGGCTCGCCTGGCGCAGCGGCCCCGCCGCGCCGCTCGTCATCGAGGTCCCCCACCCGCTCGCCGATCGCCGCACCCTCGAACAGGGCAAGCACCTCTTCCGCGCGCTCGGCGCCCGCGCGCTCCTCATCAGCGGCAGCCACCGCTGCGCGAGCCTCGAGCTCGCCGGCTGCCCCGGCCAGAGCCGGATCTGCGGGGCAGGGCTCGAGCCCTACCGGGCCAGCGACGTCGCCCACAACCACCAGTCGGCGTTCCACGCGCTGCACGAGGCGCTCGCCGCCGCCCACCCCGAGGCGCGCTTCATCAGCGTGCACGGCATGGGGCGCCGCGGCGCGATCATCTCCGACGGCACCGGCAATCAGGTCGACTCCGAGTCGTTCGTCGCCCGCTTCGCGTTCGCGCTCGCCGCCCGCGCCGAGGGCGTCACGAGCTGCAACCCGCTCGTCGGCCTCCCGCTCGCGCCCGGCCTCTGCGGCACGAGCAACGTGCAGGGCCGCCACCTCAACGGCGCCGGTGAGACCTGCCACGGCAGCGTCGAGCGGGCGAGCGGGCGCTTCATCCACCTCGAACAGGGCGCGAAGCTTCGGCGCGACCCGACGCCGGTCGTCGAGGCGCTGCGCGAGGCGCTCGCCGCCGAAGGCGCGGGGGACGGATGACGACGCGGGTGCTCGTCACGCAGGCGATCGACGACGCCGGGCGCGCGATCCTCGAGGCGGCCGGGTTCGCCGTCGACGTGCGCGCAGGCGACGCGCCGATCACCCGCGAAGCGCTGCTCGACCGGGTGCGCGGCTGCGCGGGGCTCATCTCGATGCCCACCGACCGCATCGACGCCGCCGTCCTCGACGCCGGCCCGCTGCGGGTCGTCGCGCAGCACGCGGTCGGCCTCGACAACGTCGACCTCGACGCCGCCCGCGACCGCGGGGTCGTGGTGACGAACACCCCCGACGTGCTCACCGCCGCGACCGCCGATCTGGCGATGGCGCTGTTGCTCGCGGCCGCGCGGCGGGTGGTCGAGGGCGACCGGCTGCTCCGCGCCGGCGGCTTCCACGGCTGGCGGCCGCTGTTGCTGCGCGGGCTCGACCTCGACGGCGCCCGCCTCGGCGTCGTCGGCCTCGGCCGCATCGGGCAGGCGGTCGCGGCGCGGGCGCGCGCGTTCGGCATGACGGTCGTTCACCACGGCCGCCGCGACGGGCTCCCGCTCGCCGCGCTGCTCGAGTCGTGCGACGTCGTCAGCCTGCACTGCCCGCTCACGCCCGCCACCCGCCACCTCATCGACGCCGCCGCGCTCGCGCGCATGAAGCCGGGCGCGATCCTCGTCAACACCGCCCGCGGCCCGGTCGTCGACGAGGCCGCGCTCGTCGCCGCGCTCGAATCGGGTCACCTCGGCGGCGCCGCGCTCGACGTCTTCGAAGGCGAGCCCGCGGTTCACCCCGGCCTGCTCGCGCTCGACAACGTCGTGCTCGCGCCGCACATCGGCTCGGCGACGGTCGGCGCGCGGCGGCGCATGGCGGTCAAGGCCGCCGAGAACCTCGTCGCCGCGCTCACCGGCGCCACGCCGCCCGACCGCGTCGTCTGACTCAGTCGCCCTCGGCCCGCGCGACCGCCTCTTCGTCGGGCTCACCCGCGCCCGCGTAGATGAAGCGCTGCACCCGCTCGTCATCCGCGCCCCGCAGCTCATCCGGCGTGCCCGCGATCAACAGCTCGCCCTTGTAGATCATCGCGATCTGGTCGGCGATGCGGAACGTCGAGAGCATGTCGTGGCTGATCACGATGCTGGTCACGTCGAAGGCCTCGGCCGCCTCGACGATCATGTCGTCGACCATCCGCATCATCACCGGGTCCTGCCCGGTCGTCGGCTCGTCGTAGACCATGATGTCGGGCCGCGTGATCAGCGCGCGGGCGAGCCCGACCCGCTTCTTCTGCCCGTTGCTGATCGCCGCCGGCATCCGGTCGAGGATGTCGTGGACGTGCAGCCGCTCGGCGACCTCCTCGACGCGCTCGCGCACCGCCTTGCGCTTCTCGCCGCGGCCTTCGAGCAGCGGGAAGCCGATGTTGTCGCGCACCGTCATCGAGTCGAAGAGCGCCGCGCCCTGAAACAGCATCCCGATCCGCGCCTGGAGCGCCTGCCGCCCGCGGCCGTCGAGCCTGGCGAGGTCCTGCCCGAAGACCTCGACCCGCCCCTCGCTCGGCTCGAACAACCCGATGATGTGCTTGACGAGCACCGACTTGCCCGAGCCCGAGCCGCCGATGATCACCGTGATGCGCTCCTTGGGGATCTCGAGGTCGATCCCCTTGAGCACGTGCTTGTCCCCGAAGCGCTTGTGCAGCCCGATCACCCGCGCGATCGCCTCGGGGCGCTCGATCTCCTCCGGCTCGGCGGCGTCGGCGACCTCGTCGACCGGGTGGCCCTCGGTCTCGTGCGCGCTCGCCGCCTCGCCCGGCGCCCGATCCATGCGCGAGACGACCACGTCGGCCATGAACGCCTGCACCCGCGGCTCCTCGCTGTCGAGCACCTCCTGGAAGCTGCCGCTCTCCACGATCTGCCCGTCGGCGAGGATCGCCATCGTGTCGGCGAGGCGGCGGTTCGAGGCCATGTCGTGGCTGATGATCACCGAGGTGAGGTCGAACTCGCGCTGCGTGCGCTGGATGAGCGCGTCGACGAACTCGATCATGACCGGGTCGAGGCCGGTGGTGGGCTCGTCGAAGAGCACGATCTCGGGGTTGGTGATGACCGCGCGGGCGAGCGCGACGCGCTTCTTCATGCCGCCGCTGAGGCTCGCCGGCATCTGGTCGATCGCATCGGCGAGCTCGAGCATCTGGAGCAGCTCGGCGACGCGCTCTCGGATCTCGGCGGGCTTCATCTTGGTGTTCTCGCGCAGCGGGAAGCCGACGTTGTCGGCGACGCTGAGCGAGTCGATGAGCGCGTAGTTCTGAAACACCATCGTGCAGCGCTTGCGCAGCTCGGTGCGCTCGCGCTCGCTGATCGCGGCGAGGTCGCGGCCGAAGAGCTCGACGGTGCCCGCGTCGGGGAGCTCGAGGCCGTTCATCATCTTGAGCAGCACCGACTTGCCGCTGCCCGACTCACCGGCGATGACCGTCGTCTTGCCGGTCTCGACGGTGAGGTCGACGCCGTCGAGCACGACCTTGGCGCCGAACGCCTTGCGCACGCCGCGCAGCACGATCACCGGCTTGTCCTTGGGCCAGCGCTCGGCGTCGGGCAGCAGCAGGTTCTTGCGGTCTTCGGCCATCGGCGGACGGTAGAGCCTTCAGAGCTGAAAGACCAGCGCCGACAGGAGCGCGCGGATGTCGGCCTCGGCCTGCGCGCTGTTGTGGAAGCTGGTGTAGACGACCCGCCCGGCCCCGACGGAGAACGCGGCCATCAGCGGCACCCCCGCGGCGGTGACGAGCGGCTCGGTGCCCGGCCCGAGCGTCTCGATCGCGACCCAGCCGGGCAGGTTGAAGCGCACGGTGAGCGCGTCGCCGCCAAAGAGCGCCGCGAGGCGCCCGTCGACGACCTGCGCCGCCCGCTCGCCGGTCGCACCGTGGCCCCGCACGCCCGATCCACACGGCTGCGCGCGCGCGCCCGGCTCGGCGCAGTAGGGGCCCGGCGGCTCGACCGCCTCGCTCGCGCACTCGAACGGGCAGTCGTCGAGGCACACGCAGCACACGGGCGCCGCCGCCGGCTCCCGGGTCGCCGCGTCGAAGTCGATCGCCTCGGGCCAGATCGCGGCGACAAAATCGGCCGACAGATCGCTGACATAGAGCGCGCCGCCGCCCTCGACGAAGGCGCGAAGGTTCTCGCGGATCCGCTCGACCTCGGGGTTGGTCGCGCGCAGGTCGATGCCGCTGCCGCAGTTGACGAAGACGACCTCGTAGCTCGACAGCAGCGCCCGATCGGCGAGGAGCCGGCGCGCGGGGCGGTGGTCTCCGCCGTCGCCGCAGTAGAGGTCGTAGGCGAAGCCGAGGTCGTCGAGCACGCCCTCGATGCGGTCGTAGTCGCCGCGGATGACCGCGAGGCGGGCGGCGTCGGGTTCGAGGCAGACCTTGCTGCTGCCGGTGGGCGAGAGGGTCGCCTGCGCGCCGGCGATGATCTCGACGTCGTACTGCGCGGCGAAGCGGCCGCTCTGGATCCGCACCGTCGCCGGGCCCGCGCGCAGCCCGTCGACGCGGAAGCCGCCGCGCTCGTCGGTGCGGGCCTCGACGACGATCGCGCGGCCGTCGCAGGCGCGGGTGGCGACCTCGACGCGCGCGTCGACGAGCGCGCCGCCGTTGGGGCTGCACAACAGCGAGGCGAGGCGGCCGGTGCGGCAGGGGTCGCCGTTCTCGTCGAGGATCGCGGCGTCGGGTTCGACGCCGGCGGCGTCGCGGCGGGCGAGCGCGTCGGGCAGCAGACCGAGGTCGAGGTAGCGGCCGGTCGCGGCGTCTTCACCCTCGCCGGGGAGCGCGCCGGCCTCACAGCCGGTGAGACCGAGCGGCGCGCACAGCGCGAGCAGCGCGGCGATCAGTCCGCGTCGTCGATGGCGCTCGAGGCGTTGTATGGCTCGATCTCTCCGAAGTGCTGGCGCTCGATCTTCTCGTAGAAGTCGATCACCTGCCGGACGTATGCCCGCTTCTCGAGGTAGGTGCCGGGCATGAAGCTGCGCTTGAACCCGTAGATGACGATCGACTTGAGGTCGCCGCGGTCGAGGCCGAGCTCGTCGACGGCGAGCTTGAGCTCGCGGGTGACCGTCGTGTTGCTCACCGTGCGGTTGTCGGTGCACAGCGTCGTCGAGAGGCGCTGCTGGCGCATCTTCTTGAACGGGTGCTCCGAGAGGCTGGTCATGTGCGGGTTCGTCTGGAGGTTGCTCGTCAGGCAGACCTCGAGGGTGATGCGGCGATCGGCGATGTACTGCCCGAGCTGCTCGACATAGTGCTCGCGGTCGGCGATGTCGGCCGCGCTGATCATGTCGGGGTCGAGCAGGTAGGTGCCGTGGCCGATGCGATCGGCGTGCAGATCGGTGATCGCCTGGAAGATGCTCTCGGGCCCGTAGGCCTCGCCGGCGTGCACGGTCTTCTTGAGGAAGTGCTTGTGCGCGTAGCCGAAAGCGTCGGCGTGCGCGCCCGCCGGGTAGCCGGCCTCTTCGCCGGCGAGGTCGAAGCCGACGACGGGGAGGTGGTGCTCGTCGCGGGCGATGATCGCGGCGCGGGCGAGCTCGATGCTCGCCATCGGGTAGACCTCTTTGTCGGGCGTGTAGCGGTGCGCGTTGATGAGGTTCTTGAAGTACTCGGAGAACCCGCTGCCGAACATGCGCATCGCGCAGACGATGATGCCGTACTTGAACGCCGGCTCGGCGCCGCTCGCGACCTCGGGGCGGGCGTTGAACTCACGCTGCGCGCGCTCGAGGCCGCGGTTGACGGCCTTGAGCACCATCACCGCGTTCATGTGGGCGTGCATGTGGAGCTGCGGCGCGAACCGCACCTCGACGTAGCGCACGCCCTCGTTCTGGTTGTCCTGCGCGAACTCGTAGCCGACGCGCTCGAGCGCGAGCTCGCTCTGCATCACCGCGCCGGTGTAGGCGAAGCCTTGCAGGTACTCGCCGAGGTTGCGGTAACGCGACTTGAAGACCGTCTCGCGCAGCCCCTCGATGGTGTAGCTCGGCAGCTTGACGTGGTACTCGCGGGCGAGGTCGATCAACGTCCCGAGGCGGATCGAGCCGTCGAGGTGCACATGCAGGTCGGTCTTGGGGAGGGCGAGGAGGTAGTCCTCGGTGATCTTGTCGGCCGACACGCTCATCCGCCTCCGGTCGTCAGTGGGTGGCTTGCGATGCCGGTCGCGGGGTGTTCGATGCGGCCAGCGTTGATCGCCTATACTGCGCCGACCATTGCGGTCAGGCAAGCGCCGAGGAGATGCCCGTGAAGCTGCAGTTGTTGCCCGAGGACACCGCGCTCGTCGTCGTGGACTGGCAGGAGCGCCTCGTCGCGGCGATGCCGCCGGCGGTCGTCGAGGCGAGCACGAAGAACGTCACCCACCTGCTCACGCTCGCCGCCCGCCTCGACCTGCCGGTCATCGCGACCGAGCAGTACCCGCGCGGCCTCGGCGCGACGACCGCACCGGTCGCCGAGCTGCTCACGTCGTCCGCGCTGCCGAAGACCGCCTTCAGCGCCTGGCAGGATCCGGCGATCGCCGAGGCGATCCGGGCGACGGGCCGGCGGCGGCTGCTCGTGGTGGGCATGGAGACCCACGTCTGCGTCTTCCAGACGGTGCGCGACCTCGTCGCGGTCGGCTTCGCGGTGCAGGTCGCGACCGACGCGGTCATCAGCCGCACGAAGGCCAACTACCGGGCGGGGATCGAGCTGTGCCGGATGGCGGGCGCGCTCCCGACGAGCACCGAGGCGGCGCTCTTCGACCTGATGCAGGTCGGTCAGGGCGAGGTCTTCAAGGAGATCAGCCGCCGGATCCGCTGAGCGGACCCGGCGAGGCTATCGATCGCGGCGGGGCATCACGCCGAGGACGAGACGGCAGGCGCCGGCGGTCAGGGCGACCCCGGAGACCGCGGCGAGGCTCAACGCGACGACGATCGACAGCATACGGTTCCCCACGAGTGCACGGGCAAACGGCGGCGACGCTAACGGCTCGCACGCGGCCTGTCAATCGGTCGGATGGATCGAGCGCCGTTTGAGCCTCCCGCGAAGGCGGCGCCCCGCCGCCGGAGCCGATCGCCGAGCGCAGCGGAGGCGTCCGGCGATAGCCGGACGGGCCGGAGCGAGGAGGAGGGCGCAGGGCGCGAAGCGACCGAGCACCGACGACGCTGCGCAGCGCCCGCCCGCAGCGGCGAAGCCGCGGAGGGCGCCGGAGCGAGCACGGCAAACTAGAAAAGCAACGAAGCGAGGCGGCGGCGGGCCTTGATCACGCGCGGATCGGCGCCGCCGACGAGGTCGAAGAGCGAGAGCAGCGCCTTGCGGCCGGCGTCTTCGCGGTAGCTGCGGTCGCGGGAGACGACCTCGAGGAAGGCGGAGAAGGCGTCGTCGATCTGGTTGTCGAGCGCGAAGGTCGCGCCGAGCGCATACCACGCCTCGACGTCCTTGGGGTCGGCCGCGACCCGGCGCTGGAGCGCGAGCGCGTCGCCGGCGTCTTCGGCGAAGCCGAGCATGCCCCGCAGCCGCTGCGCCGCGTCGTAGGCCGGGTTGCCCTCTTCGACCCGGTCGAGCCAGCCCTGCGCCGCGCCGAGGTCGCCGTGGGCGAGCGCGACGCGGGCGAGGCCGACGAGCGCGTCGCCGTTGCTCGGGTCGTCGGCGAGCAGCTCGCGATAGGCCGCCGCCGCCTGGTCGTACTGCCCCGCCGCCATCGCCGCCGCCGCGACCTCGCGCGGATCGGCCGCCGGCTTCTCGATGTGCCGGTCGAGGAACTTGCGCACCTGCGGCTCGGTGAGCCCGCCCTGGAAGCCGTCGAGCGGGCGGCCGTCCTTGATGAGGTAGACGGTGGGGATCGACTGGATCTGGAACGCCATCGACACCTGGGGGCTGTCGTCGACGTTGATCTTGACGAGCTCGAAGGCGCCGGCGTACTCGGCGGCGAGCTTCTCGAGGGTGGGTCCGAGCGTCTTGCAGGGCCCGCACCACGGGGCCCAGAAGTCGACGAGGACGGGCACCTCGCGGCTGCGCAGCAGGACCTTCTGCTGGAAGTCGGCGTCGGTGGCGTCGGTGATGAATGCGCGCTGCATGGGTGCTCCTCTCCGCGGGACGCCCGACTCTAGGCACGGCGGCGGGGGAGCGCAATGCCGGGCGACGAGAGCCGGGTGACTCACCGGTGAGCCACTGGTAAGCTGCCGGCCGGTGCCCCACAATCCCCCCTCCCGATAGAGGAGAGCGCCATGTCGAAAGCCATCCGCGACCTGCTCGGTGACGACGCCGAGACCCTGCTCGGCCACACCTGCCACACCGTGCCCGCCGCCTCGCTGCACGCCCCCGGCCCCGACTTCATCGACCGGGTCATGAGCTGGACCGATCGCCCGCTCCCGGTGCTGCGCAACCTGCAGACGCTCTTCGACCACGGCCGCCTCGCCGGCTCGGGCTACCTCTCGATCCTGCCCGTCGACCAGGGCATCGAGCACACCGCCGGCGCCTCGTTCGCGCCCAACCCCCGCTACTTCGACCCGGCCGCGATCGTCGAGCTCGCGCTCGAAGGCGGCTGCAACGGCGTCGCCTCGACCCTCGGCGTGCTCGCCGCGACCGCCCGCAAGTACGCGCACCGCATCCCGTACATCGTCAAGCTCAACCACAACGAGCTGTTGAGCTACCCCAACACCTACGACCAGACCATCTACGCCCGCGTCCGGCAGGCCTTCGACATGGGCGCCGTCGGCGTCGGCGCGACGATCTACTTCGGCAGCCCCGAGAGCCGCCGTCAGATCACCGAGATCTCCGAGGCCTTCCAGCAGGCGCATGAGCTCGGGCTGTTCACGATCCTGTGGTGTTACACCCGCAACAGCGACTTCAAGAAGGGCAGCACCGACTACCACGTCGCCGCCGATCTGACCGGGCAGGCCAACCACCTCGGCGTCACGATCAAGGCCGACATCATCAAGCAGAAGCTGCCCGAGACCAACGGCGGGTTCCGCGACCTCAAGTTCGGCAAGACCGATCCCAAGGTCTACAGCGAGCTGACCACCGACCACCCGATCGACCTGACCCGCTATCAGGTCGTCAACTGCTACATGGGCCGCATCGGGCTCATCAACAGCGGCGGCGCGATCGGCGAGGACGACCTCGTCGAGGCGGCGCGCACCGCCGTGATCAACAAGCGCGCCGGCGGGATGGGGCTCATCCTCGGGCGCAAGGCGTTCCAGCGGCCGATGAGCGAGGGGATCGAGGTGCTGCACACGGTGCAGGACGTCTACCTCGACGCGTCGATCGGGCTCGCCTGATCGGGCTGCTCAGGGCTGCTCGGCGCGCGGGATCTTGAGCTTCATGCCCGGCACGAGGCGGTCGGGGCGGTCGATGACCTCGCGGTTGGCGTCGTAGATGCGGGGCCAGGCGTTGGCGTCGCCGTAGTAGAGGCGGGCGAGCTTGGCGAGGGTGTCACCGCCGGCGACCGCGTGCAGCCGCGCCGCGGGTTGCACGCCGCGGCTGTCGACGGCGCGCACGCCGGGCACGGCGGCGACGGCGGCGACGACCTGCCCGAGCGTCTCGCCGCTGCCGACGCGGCCGTCGAGGAAGACGATGTCCCCCTCGACCCGGGCGGTGATGTCGACGAGCTCCGACGGCGGCAGCAGCGCCGCGCGGTCGAGCAACGCGGCCTGCACCTCTTCGGGCGAGACCGCCGACGCGGCCGGCGGCGCTTCGACCGGCGGCGCTTCGACCGGCGGCGCGACCACCGGCGGCGGCGCCTCGACCGGCCGCGCGACCGGCGCCGCCGCGACCGTCACCGGCGCCGGCGGCGGCCGCTGCCGATACCACATCACCACCCCGAGCGTGCCCCCGAGCCCGATGAGCAGCCCCGTCGCGAGCATCACCCACGGGCTCGGCGGCGGTGCGACGACCTCGGCCGGCGCTGGCGGTGGCGCCGCGACCGGCGGCGCGGTGCGCACCGGCTCGGCGCGCCGGGTGTACTGCGCGGTCGGGTGATCCTCCTCGTCGGCTTCGTCGAGCGGCGGCTCGTACTCGCCGAACGGGATCACCGCCCCGCTCGGCGCGTCGATCGCGCGCCCGATCGTCTGCCAGTCGGCGCCGCAGAGCGGGCAGAAGCGCACGCCGCGGCGGCGGGCGGCGTTGAGGCCGATGAAGGTCAGGCAGTAGGGGCAGCGATCGGCCGCCGGGTGGGGATAGGCCTCGGAGGGGCCGTCGACGACCACCGCGGGGAGCCCGTCGATGCGGCCGCGGTCGACGACCACCGGCGGGCGGCCGTCGTCGTCTTCGACCGTATCCGCAGCGCTCGTCGGCTCGTCCCGATCGACGGCCGCCGCCTCGGCCGCCGGCCGCTCGTCGGCCGCGGCCGAAGCGTCGGGCGCGTCGTCGGGCAGGCGATCGGACGGCTCGGACACGGGCGCTCCTCGGGCGGGTTCGACGGACCCCGATTGTGGACGCTTTGCCGCTCGCGGGCAAAGTCAGCGCCGATCGTGCGCGCGCCTCGCCGCCGCGCCAGAAAAACTTTCGCGCGCCCGGTAAACCCGATCGCCGCGCCCCGGGTCGTACCCGCCACAACGCCCGAGGGAGCCCCCTCGGCCGCACCGGAGGAAGCCCCGATGAAGACCCCGCGCAACGCCCTCGCCGCCCTGCTGCTCACCCTCGGCCTCGCCCTCCCCGCCGCCGCGCTCGCCAAGGGCCCCCACCACCACGGCCCGCCCGGCCCCCACCCCGCCCGCATGGTCAAGATGCTCGAGCGCAACGCCGACAAGCTCGGCCTCGACGCCGCGACCCTCGAACGCATCCAGAAGACCGTCGACGCCGGCGCCGACGCCGGTGAGGCGCTGCGCGGCGACGTGCGCGCCGCCCACGAAGCGGTGCGCGCCGCGATGGACGCCGACCAGCCCGACAAGGCCGAGGTCCTGCGCCTCGTCGAGCGCGCCGGCCTCGCCCGCATCGCGCTCGAGCAGCACCGGATGGCGGTCATGTTCGACGTCCGCGCGCTCTTGACCCCCGAGCAGCAGGCCGCGATCAAGCAGCTCCGCGCCGAGAAGCGCGCCGAGCGCGGCGAGGAGCGCGGCAAGCGGTGGAAGAAGGGCAAGCGCGGCGAGGAGTGATCGCCGCCTGATCCTCCACCCGGGAGCCCCCGCCGCCACGCGCGCCGGGGGCTCCTGCCGTTTCGAAGGGCCATCGTGCCGGCCGAACGCCGCCGTGCCGCGGCATCGCTTGCAACACCGGCGGCATCCCGACATCATCACTCGCCCGTCGCGTCGCGGCGGGCGCCCCACCGAGGTCAGCCGGAGTCTCGCATGTTGATCGCCGCCGCGACCGCCGCCGCCGGGGCCGCTGCCGTCGCCGGGTCGATGGCCGCCGCCGCCCGTCGCCGCCGCGCCGCCGCCATCGAAGCCGCCCGTCGGGACGAGGCCGCGCGCCTCGCCGGGATCGAGGGGGAGGCGGCGGCGAGCCGCAAGGCGGCGCTCGAACGCGCCGAGCACCTGCGCGCTCGCCTCGCCCGGCAGCTCGCCGACGAGGAGCGCGCGCTGCAAGCCGACGAGGAGCGGCTCGGGCGGGTGGTGACGGCGGGTGAGGGTCGGGCGGAGCGGGTCGAGGAGCGCGATCGGGCGCTCGGGGAGCGGGCGGAGGAGATGCGGCTCCGGCGCGAGGCGATCCGGGGCATCGAGGCGGAGATCGAGGCGCTCGACGGGCGGATCGTCGAGGCGTTCGAGCGGGTCGCGGGCAACAGCCGGGGCGAGTTGATCGACCAGATCGGGGTCGAGCTCGTCGGCGAGGCGCGGGTGGCGGCGGCGAAGGCGGCGCGGGCGCGCGAGGAGTGGGCGCAGAACCACGCCGAGGGCGAGGCGCGGCGGTTGATCGATCTGGCCTGCAATCGCTACGGGGTGCCGCTCTCGGCCGAGCGGCTGATCCCGACGGTCGAGCTGCCGCGCGAGGCGGGGATCCGCGAGCGGCTGCTCGCCGATGGGGGCGCGGTGCTGCACGCGCTCACCGAGGCGACCGAGGTCGAGTTCATCGAGCAGGACGAGAAGGACGGGTACTTCCTCCAGGCGCCCGATCCCTACACCCGCGAGGTCGGGCGGCTCGCGTTCCTGCGGCTGGTGCGCACCGCCGAGCTCGACACGGCGCTCGTCGAGGCGACGGTGGAGAAGGTGCGGGCCGATCTGGAGAAGATCGCGCGCGACGCGGGGCGGCGGGCGACGCGGATCCTGAAGCTGCAAGGCGTGCACCCCGAGATCCAGTTCCTCGTCGGCAAGCTGCTCTACCGCACGAGCCACACGCAGAACCAGTGGACGCACGCGATCGAGACGGCGCACCTGTGCGGCATGATGGCCGAGGATCTCGGCCTCGACATCCGCACGGCGCAGCGCTCGGCGCTGATGCACGACATCGGCAAGGTGCTGTGGAGCGAGACGGAGGCGGCGGGCAGCCACGCGGTCAGCGGCGCGGCGTTCGCGCGCGAGCACGGGGAGGCGCCGGAGATCGTGCATCCGATCGCGGCGCATCACAACGACGAGAAGCCGTCGTCGCCGCTCGCCCACCTCGTCGCCGCCGCCGACGCGCTCTCGGGGGCGCGGCCGGGGGCGCGGCGGGAGACGATCGAGACCTACACGCAGCGGCTCGACGAGGTGGAGACGATCTGCGAGGAGTTCCGCCCCCGCGGGATCCGGCACGCCTACGTGATCTCCGGCGGGCGCGAGGTGCGGGTGGTGGTCGATCCAAGGCGGGTGGACGATCTCGGCGCGGCGCGGCTCTCGATGGAGATCGCGCACCGCATCGAGGAGGACTGCGTCTATCCGGGGCAGATCAAGGTGATGGTGATCCGCGAGACCTCGTCGCAGGCGGTCGCGCGCTGACGCGAGGCCCGCGGTTCTTCTATTCTTCCGGGTACATACGGTCGATCACGTCGCGGTACTTCTCGTCGACGACGCGGCGCTTGACCTTCTGGGTGGGGGTCAGCTCGCCGCCGTCGACGGTGAACTCGACGGGCAGCAGCGCGAAGCTCTTGATCTGGCTGTAGCGGGCGTGGCCGGCGTTGATGCGCTCGACCTCGGCCTCGACGTGCGCGCGGAAGCTCGGGTGCTCGGCGAGCGCTTCGATGGTCGTGGGCCAGCCCTTGGCGCGGGCGAGCGCGAGGGCGCGCTCGGGTTCGAGGGTCATCACCGCGGTGAGGTACTTGCGGCGGTCGCCGATCACGACCGCGTGGGCGACGCCGTCGATCGCCTTGAGCTCGCCTTCGAGCGCGCCGGGGCCGATGTTCTTGCCGCCGGCGGTGATGATCAGGTCCTTCTTGCGCCCGGTGATGCGGAGGAAGCCGTCGCGGTCGAGCTCGCCGAGGTCGCCGCTGTGCAGCCAGCCGTCGATGAGGATCTCGGCGGTCGCGGCCGGGTCGCGGTGGTAGCCGGCGAAGACGTTGCCGCCGCGCACGCAGATCTCGCCGTCGTCGGCGATGCGGACCTCGACGCCGGGCAGCGGCAGCCCGACGGTGCCGAGGCGGCGCTTGCCGGGGATCGGGCGGTTGAACGAGGTCGGGCCGGTGACCTCGCTCTGGCCGTAGATGTCGTGCAGCACGATCCCGAGCGAGAGGAAGAAGGTGAGCACGTCGTCGCCGATCGGGGCGGCGGCGGTGGCGGCGACCTTGAGGCGGTCGAGGCCGAGCTTCGCCTTGAGCGGGCCGGCGAAGACCTTCTCGGCGAGGCGGACCTGCAGGCCGAGCAGTCCGCCGGGCGGGCCGCGGTCGATGGCGTGGCGGCCGGCGCGGAGCCCGACGTCGCGGGCCCAGCGCACGAGCAGCGCCTTGGGGCCGGTCAGCTCGGCGAGGCGGGCTTCGAGCGCGGCCTTGAACTTCTCCCAGACGCGGGGCACGCCGAGGAAGATCGTGGGGCGGGCGACGGCGAGCACGTCCTTGAGGTCTTCGAGGCGCTCGGCCATGTGCAGCGGGTAGCCGAAGGTGACCTGGAGGTAGAGCGAGAACATCTGCTCGGCGATGTGGGAGAGCGGCAGGTAGGAGACCATGCCGTCGCCGGGGCCGGGGTCGAAGCCGAGCGCGCCGCGGGCGGCGTCGGTGGTCCACACGAGGTTCTGGTGGGTGATCATCACCCCCTTGGGCACGCCGGTGGTGCCGCTGGTGTAGATGAGCGTCGCGAGCGCGTCGGGGGCGAGCGCGGCGATGCGCTCCTCGACCTCGGCGCCGCGGCCGGCGCCCTCGGTGAGGAAGGCGGCGAACCCGACGGCGCGCGGGTCGTCGACGCCGCGGGGGTCGATCACCGCGCCGCGCAGGCCGGCGTCGAGCTTCGACTGGTCGATCGAGGCGGCGATCTTGCCCCACTGCTCGGCGTCCTCGGCGACGACGAGGCGGGCGCGGGCGTGGGAGACGACGTAGGCGACCTCGTCGGCGGGCAGCGTCTGGTAGACGCCGAACGGGACCCCGCCGGCGGCCATCGCGCCCATCGCGGCGATGAGCCACTCGACGCGGTTGTTGCTGATGATGGCGACGGTGCTGCCGGGCGGCAGGCCGCGCGCGATCATGGCGCCGGCGAAGGCGCGGACCCGGTCGGCGTAGGCGGCCCACGACAGCGGCCGCCAGGCGCCGTCGACCCGCGACCAGACCGCGGGGGTGTCACCTTGCGCGTCTCCCTGGGCGAGCAGGCGGGCGGGCATCGAGTCGAGCACGGTCACTCCTCACGTCGCGGGCGTGTGCGATCGATACCGCGCCTGGAGCCGTTCTGCTAGTCTCGCCGCCATGGACGCCGATCAGCTGCTCGACCGACTCGCGCAGACGGTGCAGCCGGGCACCGTGCTGATCAAGGAGGGCACCGAGCCCGATGGCATGATCATCCTGCTGTCGGGGCGGCTGGCGGTCTATCGCGGCGAGCACAAGGTGGGCGTGATCGACGAGCCGGGCGCCTACGTGGGCGAGCAGGGCATGATCGACGACCGGCCGCGCACGGTGACGGTGCGCGCCGACACGAGCGCCCGGATCGTGCGGCTCGACCGCAAGCAGGCGGCGGCCTTCCTCCGCTCGCCGGCCGCCGAGGCCAAGGTGCGGCGCACCGTCAGCGCCCGGCTCGCGGCGGTCAACGACACCCTCATCGAGAACCAGGACAAGCTCAGCGCCCACCGCGAGGCGATGACCGAGCTGCTCAAGGAGCTCCGCGGGCTCTACATCGAGATGCGCGACCAGGGCGCGACCCCGGCGCGGCTCGAGCGGATGCGCGGCCTCATCAACACCTACGGCGCCGGCCGCTACGTCAAAGGCCACGTGCGCGCCTGATCCCCCCGAAGATGGAGTCATGATGCGACGAACGCTGTGCGCGCTCGCCATCGCCCTCGCCGCCGGCGGGTGCGACGACGGATCCTCGACCGACGACGGCCCGGTGCGCGACACCGGCGTGGCGATCGTCGACGCCGACGTGGAGCGCGACGCGGTGGTGCTCGACGTGGGTCTGCTCGACCAGGGCCCGCCGGTGCTCGACGCGGGCGGCGCCGACGGCGCGGCGGGGGATGCGAGCGTGGCGCCCGACTTCGGCGAGCCGCCGCCGGTCGACACGGTGGTCGTCGTCGACGGCCCGGCCGACGCGCCCGATCGCTTCGACGCGCTGCCGCCGGGCGACTGCCTCGATCCGCCGGTCTTCGTCTACCCCGAGCCGGGCACCGCGCTGCCGCGCAACATCGAAGGCATCGATCTGCAATGGGATCCGGGCCGCCGCGGCGGCGAGGCGCTCTACGAGGTCGAGCTGGTCGCCGACGGCGCGCGGGTGCGCTGGTACACCGCCGCCGACCACCTCGTGCCGGCGGGTGATCCGTGGGCGCGGCTCAAGAACGCGGCGGCGCAGTCGGCCGACCTCGCGCTGACGGTGACGGTGCGCGAGTACCGCGGCGCGGGCGCGCCGGCGTGTCGCTCGGCGGCGCTGCCGCTCGAGGTCAGCCCGAGCCAGCTCCGCGGCGCGGTCTACTACTGGAGCACCGGGCAGGCGAGCATCATGCGGCTGCCGGTCAACGACGCCGAGGCCGAGCCGTTCCTGACGCCGCTCAACTCGGGCAACGGCTGCCCCGCCTGCCACGCGGTCAGCCGCGACGGGACCCGCATCGCCTACACCCGCACCACCTTCCCGCCGTTCGGCTTCATGGGCGTCGCCGCGGTCGACGCGCCGACGGTGCTGCTCTACGACGCCGACGCGCAGATGACCGCCGGCTACTTCCCGAGCTTCGCGCCCGACTCGATGCAGATCGTCGCCGGCACCGGCGGGCGGCTGGTGATCCGCGACGCCGAGACCGGCGCCGAGACCGGGGCGCTGCCGATGCCGCCGAGCACCGTGGGCGGCAGCCCCGACTGGTCGTGGCAGGGCGACCGCATCGCGGCGGCGCTCGGGCCGTCGGGGCTGTTCAACCCGCTGCCCGACGTCGGGATCAGCTCGGGTGACATCGCGCAGTGGCAGCTCATGGGCGGGGTCTGGCAGATGCCGGCGCGCCTCGTCGAGCGCAGCGCCGAGTGGTGGTACGACCGCCCGGCGTACAGCCCGCTCGGGCGCTACCTCGCCTACAACCGGATCGGCGACGACCCGTTCGGCGGCGGCGGCGAGGGCTCGCAGGAGATCAACCCCAACACCGACATCTGGCTGGTCTCGCCCGAGGGCGGCGCGCCGGTGTACCTGGAGCGCGCCAACGGCGGCGAGCTGCTCGGCAACTCGTGGCCCAAGTGGGCGCCGTTGCAGGGCAATGGCCGGGTGTGGCTCGCGTTCACCAGCCTGCGGCCGTACGGGCGGGTGCTGCCCAACCAGCCGGGGATCGACGCGACGCCGCAGATCTGGGTGACCGGGATCGACCCCGAGGCGGCGCCGGGGAGCGATCCGTCGGCGCCGGCGTTCTGGATGCCGGGGCAGTCGACGCAGAGCGGCAACCACGCGCCGTACTGGGCGCCCTACGAGAAGGAGTGACGCGGGCTCAGCGGGCGACGCAGATCGAGAGGTCGGCGTCGGGCACGGGCAGGCAGTCGTAGCCGCCGGGGCAGTCGGCGGGGCCGGCGCAGGGCGCGGTGCACTGGTCGGGCTGGCCGGGCGCGCCGCCGGGGAGGCAGATCGTCGAGAGGCACTGCGCGTCGCCGGCGGGGCAGGTGTAGCCGGCGATCGGGAGGCAGATCCCGGGGCGGGCGGGGTCGCCGGTGTCGATGACGCCGGGGCTGCACGCGAAGCCGAGCGGGCAGTCGGCGCCGGTGCGGCAGGCGCACGAGCAGTAGCCGCCGGGGCCGTCGTCGAGCACGAGGCAGTGGCTCACCGCGAGCCCGCCGGCGCAGACGCCGCCGCACGAGCGGTTGCTGCCGTCGGGGCAGGCCGCGATCTGCACCGCCGCGCCGCACGCCTGCACCTGCCCGCCACCCTGCACGCCGACCGCCTGGCAGCGGAATCCGGCCGGGCAGCCGCGGTCGTCCTGGCAGCGCGCGCCGCAGACCGCCTGCACCGGCACCTGGCCGACGAGCGGGTTGGGTGGGGTGATGCAGAGCCCGTCGATGACGCAGTCGCCGCCGCCGCGGCAGGCGACGCCGGTCTCGTTGGGCGCGCAGATCTCGATGACGTCGCCCTCGCCGAAGCCGGTGCCGGGGTCGGGGCAGCCGGGCGCGAGCGCGGGGACGCGGGCCTGCACGCAGCGGTCGATGCCCTCGCAGGCGCGCCCGCCGCCGCAGGTCGCGGTGCACTGGCCGCCGCCGGTGTAGGGGTTTTGCAGGCAGAAGCCGCTCGCGCAGTCGGCGCCGCAGCGGCAGGGGTCGCCGTAGCGCGCGTCACCGCGGATCGGACCCTGGTCGGGCGCGGCGGCGTCGGGCGGCGGCACCGCGCGGTCGAGCGGCGGCGGGGTCGCGTCGCGGGGCGGGTCGACGCCGCGGTCGCGGGGCAGCTCGGGCTCGGGATCGGGCTCGGCGTCGATCACCGGGAGGCCGTCGATCAACAGCGCGGCGTCACGCGGCGCGGCGTCGGCCGGCGATCCGCCGTCGCGCGGCTCGACGCACGACCGGGTGCGGATCTCGCAGACCAGCCCGAACGCGCGGCAGTCGGCGTCGCTCGTGCAGCCGGCGAGCGGGTCGACGCAGACGTTGTCGCGGCACTCCTCGGTCGGCGCGCAGTCGAGGTCGGCGCGGCACTCGAGCACGCAGCGCGCGTCGACGCAGCGCCGGGGGAGCGGGCAGTCGGTGTCGCCTCGACAGCCGCGCGCGCCGCTCGAACCGGCGGTGTCGGTGCAGCCCACGAGCGCCACGAACAGCAGCGCGGCCGGGAACGACCGGCTCCGGATCAGCGGCATGTCAGGATCCCCCAGGGTCGTCGATGCGCCGAGGCTACCAGCCCCGCCCGCGTGGGTGCACGCCCGCGAGATCGGCCGGCCACGGGCTCTCGAACTGCAAGCGCTCGCCGCTCTCGGGGTGGGCGAGCGCGACGCTCGCCGCGTGCAGCGCCTGCCGCGGCGCGCTCTCCTCGCGGGCGTAGATCCGCTCGCCGAGGACCGGGTGGCCCATCTCGGCGAGGTGGATGCGGATCTGGTGGGTGCGCCCGGTCGAGAGCTTGACCTCGAGCGCGGCGCGGTGCTCGGTCTGCGCGACGACCCGGTAGCGCGTCACCGCGAGCCGCCCCGCGCCCGGCATCGGCCCCGGATCGGGCTGCCGGCGGTCGCGCACCTTGAGCGTGCCCGGCCGCGAGCCGCGCTTGCCGGTGCCGCCGACGTTGTCGAGCAACATGCTGCTGACGAGCCCCTCGGCGCGCTCGGGCACGCCGGCGACGATGCAGCGGTAGATCCGGCGCAGGCTGCGGGACTCGATCTCGCCCCGCATCGCGCGCGCCGCCGGGACTCCGCGGGCGAAGACGAGCAGCCCCGAGGTCTCGCGGTCGAGCCGATGCACCACCTTGACGGCGCGCCCGCCGCCCTTGCAGAGCATCTGCGCGCCGTGCAGCGCGGTCTCTTCTTCGTTGGCGTGGGTCGGCGTGCTCAACAGCCCCGCCGGCTTGTCGACGATCACCAGCCAGTCGTCGCGGTACACCAGCCGCAGCCCGAACGGCTCGGTGCGGGCGGGGTTGGGCGCGGCCATCTCCACGGCGATCGTCGCGCCCGCGGCGACCGCGAAGCCCGGGTCGAGCTGGCGAACGCCGCCGACGCTGACCTTGCCGGTGCGGATCGCGCGCCGCGCCACGCTGTTGCTCTCGCCGGTCGCTTGTTTGACCGCGGCGTCGAGGCGGCCGGCGGCCTCTGCGGTCCAGGTCTTGGATTCCATGGCCCGCCTTTTACTTGATTTCGTGGCTTGCGATCACCGATTCTGCTCAACCTGAATTCGACATTCACCCACCAGCTTCATCCACGGGAGCCCGCCCCGATGCGACGCGCCGTCGCCCTGCTCACCGCCCTCGCCTGCGTGCTCGCGCTCGGCGCCGCGCAGGCCAAGGTCTTCTTCTCCAAGCAGGGCGCGCTCGACGAGGTCTTCGCGGGCGCCGACGAGGTCACCCAGCAGAACCTCTTCTTGAGCGAGGCCGACGCGGCGGCGATCGGCAAGGCGGCGGGCACGCCGTGGTCGAGCCGGCTCGCGAGCGTGCACGTCGGCCGCAAGGACGGCGCGATCCTCGGCTACGCCTTCATCGACACCCACAAGGTGCGCTCCCTCGACGAGACGGTGATGGTGGTCGTCGCGCCCGACGGCGCGGTGCAGCGGGTGGTGGTGCTCGCCTTCCACGAGCCGATGGAGTACCTCGCCTCGCCCCGCTGGCTCGCGCAGTTCACCGGCCGCGGGCTCGACGGGTCGCTCTCGCTGCGCGACGGCGGCGTCGACGGGATCAGCGGCGCGACGCTCACCGCCCGCGCGGTCACCGCCTCGGTGCGCCGGGTGCTCGCGCTGCACGCGCAGAAGGTCGCCAGCAAGCCCACCAGCCGCTCGACGAGCACCCGATAGCCCATGCGCTTCGTCGTCACCGGGGAGTGGTCCCGCAACGACCTCCTCCGGCTCATCGTCTTCCTCTTCCTCTGCTTCACCCTGCTCTTCGTCGTCTCGAGCGCGCTGCTCTACTTCACCCGGATGGAGCTCGACCCGGTCTCGGTGCAGCGCTACTTCCTCGGTGAGCCCGACATCGAGTTCGGCCAGCCGCCGCGGCCCTATGCCTCGCTCGTCGAGACCAGCCACATGCACCTCTTCGCGATGGGCATGCTGGTGATGGTGCTGACGCACCTCTTGCTGTTCGTGCCGATCAACACCGCGCTCAAGGGCTGGCTGGTGCTCGTCGCGTTCGTCGCCGCGCTGCTCGACGAGGCCTCGAACTGGCTGGTGCGCTTCGTCGATCCGGCGTTCGCGTGGCTCAAGATCGGGGCGTTCCTCACGATGGAGTTGAGCCTCTCGGTGCTCGTCGTCGTGCTCTTCGTCTACGTCATCCGCCCGACGCGCAACGCCTACAAGGACACCGCGACCCGCCCCGGCTGACCGGGATTGCGTGGTCGCGCCGCGTCGCCTATCGTCGCCCCATGCGTGGCCGCCTCTTCGATCCGCCGCTCGCCGATGTCCCGGGCGAGGGCGACCTGCTCGCCGATCTCCGCACCGCGCACGGCACGATCACCGTGCGCCTC
Source organism: Myxococcales bacterium (assembly GCA_020633515.1). The sequence goes on along the minus strand of JACKDM010000014.1, from coordinate 51,484 downwards.
TTCGAGCGCGAGGCGCCGAAGACGGTCGGCAACTTCGTCGGGCTCGCGACCGGGCGCATCACCGGCGAGCCGTTCTACGACGGGCTCATCTTCCACCGGGTCATGCCCGAGTTCATGATCCAGCTCGGCTGCCCCGACGGGATCGGCACCGGCGGGCCGGGCTACGTGATCAAGGACGAGCTGCACCCGAGCCTGCGCCACGACCGGCCGGGGGTCGTGAGCATGGCGAACGCGGGGCCGGGGACCGGCGGGAGCCAGTTCTTCATCACCGAGAAGGCGACGCCCTGGCTCGACGGCAAGCACGCGATCTTCGGCGAGGTGATCGCCGGCATCGAGGTGGTGCGCCAGATCGCGCGCCAGCCGCGCGACGCCCGCGACAAGCCGCGCGCCGACATCCGCGTCGAGGGCGTCGACGTCTACCGGGGCTGAAGTGCGCCTCGCCCTCGCGCTCACCCTGATGCTCGCCGGCTGCGCCGCGCTGCCCGACGAGAGCCCGCCGCCCGAGCCGGTCGAAGAGAGCTGGTGGCAGGGCACCTGGCTCGTCGACGCCGAGCGCCTCGCGCCGCCCTCACCGACGGCCGCCGCGCTCGTGGGCGGGCTCGCCGGCGCGGTGCGCTACGAGCTGACCGCCACCCGCCTCCGCCGCGTCGTCGCCGGCGAGATCACCGACCACCCGCTCGCGCTGCGCCGCGCCGGGGCCGACGAGGCCGAGCTCGCGGTGATCGACGGCCGCACGCTGCTGATCCGCCGCGCCGACGACGGCGCGGTGCTCGTCGACGGGGGGGTCGAACACCCGCTGCGGCGGCCCGCGGAGTGACACCCCATCGCCCGTCGCGTGTTAACGTGCCCGGCAGTCGACTGGCAGGAGGAGCGATGCGGGGGATCCTCGCGGCGATCGCGCTGTTCGGCGGCATCTCGGCCGCCGAGGCCAACCCGTTCTTCATCGGCCGCTTCCAGGGGCTGCGCGGCGACCCGGTCGACGACGGCGCGTGGTCGCTCTACTGGAACCCGGCGGGCCTCGCGCGGCCGGGCGGGCTCGTCGCGCTGCACGGGCTCGTCGTCAACCGGCAGGCGACCTACGACCGCGACGCGGCGCTCAATGGCGTGCCACCCGACGAGGCGGCGGCCAACGCCGGGCTCAACGAGACGGGCGCGTTCGGGATCGCGCCGGCGGTCGCCGGGCGCTACGGGTGGGCGATCGGGCCGCTCGACCTCGCGCTCGGCGGCGGCTTCTACGTCGCCCGCGCCGGCGCCACCAACTGGCGCCGCGCGTTCGGCGCGCCCGCCGAGCACCCCGGCGCGGTCGACGGCCCGCAGCGGTGGGCGACCGTCAACACCTCGATGCAGCTCTACAGCCCCTCGGCCGCCGTCGCGCTGCGCCACCGCTCGTCCGGACTCTCGATCGGGGTCGCGCCGGTCTACACCCTCGTGAGCCTCTCGACGCTCAAGGCGCGCAACCCCGACGGCACCACCCGCCTCGTCGACGAGCGCGGCAACCTCGCCGAGGGGCGGATCCTGCTCGAAGACGGCGAGGCGGCCGATCTGCACTGGATCGTCGGCGCGCAGTGGGCGCCGTTCGACGGGCTCGTGATCGGCGCGACCTGGCACAGCGGCGTCGAGCACCAGCTCGAGGGCGACGCCTACATCACCTTCGGCACCGCCGAGGAGGCGGTCGAGCGGTCGTCGTTCAACCTGCCGGTCGCGCAGACGGTGCGGGTCGGGGCGGGGATCACGATCGGCGAGGTCTTCACGCTGCGGCCGTCGTTCGAGTGGCACGACTGGTCGGTCATGGATCGGCAGATCGCGGTCAACGTGCGCAACGGCGAGATGCTGATGGATCTGCCGCGCGACTTCGACGACACCTTCATCGCGCGGCTGCGGGGCGACTACGTGGTCGTCGCGGGCTTCACGGTGCACGGCGGCGTGGGCTACGAGACGGCGGCGACGCCGACGCACACCTTCGAGCCGGGGCTCGCCGAGAGCGCGAGCTACGAGCTGGCGATCGGCGCGAGCCTCGACCTCGGCGAGCGGGTCGGGCTGTCGACGAGCTTCTTCTGGCAGCAGTTCGAGGACGTGACCGTGCGCGACAGCGTGAACGTGCCGACGACCAACGGCCGCTACACCGACGCCCGGCAGTACCTGACGCTCGATCTGGAGGTGCGGCTGTGAGATCGGGTGCAACCCTCGCCGCGCTGATGCTGCTCGCCGGCTGTGAGAGCCGCAGCCCGCGCGAGGACTACGACGACTTCATCCGCCGCACCGCGAGCGCGCGGGAGGGCGCGTGCGAGGCGACGGCGCAGGCGGGCGTGGTCGCCGACATCGAGGGCCGGTGGCTGCTCAACGCGCTGCTCAAGGGCGGCATCACGCTCGGGCTGCGGATCGTCTTCGAGGCGCGGGAGACGACCGAGGCGGGGACCGCGATGGACGCGCGGATCTGGCTCGCGACGCAGCCCGACGACGCGACGCCGCTGGTCGAGACGACGACGCTGGTGCGCCCGGACGGGACCTTCGATCTGGTCGCCGATCCGCTCGATCTCGGCACCGAGGTGATCGAGTCGGAGGCCGCGGTGGTCGCGGTGGTGACGATGGTCTCGCGGATCCTCGGCGGCGAGGCGTGGTGCGGGACGGCGACGGGCGCGGTGACGAGCCCGCTCGACCTCAAGCTCGACGGCAGCACCTTCTTCGCGGCGCGAGACGAGGCGGGCGCGCTGGTCGTCGCCGAGCTGCCGTTCGAGTGCCCGGGTGATCCGTGCGCCGAGGACGCGGGGGTGGTCGACGCGGCGCCGGTCGACATGGGCGTCGACGGCGGGCCGCCGCGGCCGGACTCGCCCGATCTGAGCGGGATCGCGAGCACGCGGCGGGATCTGAGCGGGGAGTACTTCTTCAACGCGTCGCTGAAGGGCATCCCGGTGCGGCTGTGGATCTCGCTGTTGTACCGGGAGCAGGTCGACGGCGACGGCGTGGTGCGGGCGGCGATCGACGGCGCGCTGCGCACGGCGAACGACGCGCCCGACTCGCCGGCGCGGATGACCTTCTTCGCGCCGGTCGACGCCGAGGGGCGCTTCGAGATCTGGCTGCCGGGGTTCGTGCTGTCGGTGGCCGAGCTCAACCTCGACATCTCGGCCGACATCCTGCTGGGCGCGGCGACGGTCGACGGTGGCTGGTGCGGGGCGGCGGTGGGGGCGGCGCGGTCGCCGTTCCAGGTCGATCTGGCGGGGTCGACCTTCTTCGCGGCGCCGTGGGCGACGCCGGGCGGCGAGCGGCCGGTCGATCCGCCGAACGCCTGCCCGCAGTAGGGTCGGTCAGAACAGCGCCTTCTGGCGGGCGAGGGTCGCGCGGGCGTCGGCGAGCTGGGCGGTGAGCTCGGCGACCTCGATGTCGCGGAGCCGCTCGGGGAGCAGGCGGCGGTTGCTGGCTTCGTGCACCGCGAGCAGCTCCATGTAGCGGATCATGTCGGTCTCGCGGGTGGGCATGAAGTCGGCGGCGGCGCGGGCGAGGAAGGGCGCGGTGATGCCTTGCGGGGCCTCGGTGAGCCCTTCGGGCAGGTCGCCGCTCTGGAGGTCGTCGTAGGCGAGCAGCACGAGCGCCTCGAGGTCGGCGGCGGCGTAGCCGTCGAGGTCTTCGAGGATCGGGAGCAGCGCGTCGTCGGGCAGGTCGGCGGGGAGCCGGTGGCGGCGGATGACCGCCTGCACGATCGCGGCGCGCTCGGCGGCGCTCTGGGGGCTGAAGAACGGGATCTTGAGGTCGAAGCGGCCGGGGCGCTTCATGTCGGTGTCGAGCTTGTCGGGGCGGTTGGTCATCATCACGAAGATGATCCGGCCGCGGTGGGTGGGGTCCGACATGAACTCCTTGAGCCGGGCCATGACGCGGCTGTTGACGCCGCTGTCGCCGCCGCCGTCGCCGCCGCCGATGGAGCGGTCGCCCTCGTCGATCATGACGAGGATCTCGCCGAGGCCCTCGATGACGTCGAGGACCTTTTCGAGGTTGGCTTCGGTGCTGCCGACCCACTTGTCGCGGAAGTTCTTGAGCTTGACGGCGGCGAGGCCGCTCTCCTTGGCGAAGGCCTCGGCGAGGAAGCTCTTGCCGGTGCCCATGGGGCCGACGAAGAGGATGCCCATGGGGACCTGCGCGCGGCGGCCGTCGCGGACGTGGCCGGCGACGCGGGTGAGCACGCGCTTGATGGGCTCCATGCCGCCGACGTGGCTGAAGTCGTGGTCGGGCTCGATGACCTCGATGAGCCCGAAGCACTCCTGCTCGAGGATCTCCTTCTTGCGCGCGGCGATGCCGCCGGTGGGGAGCGGGGCGGCGCCCTGGAAGACGGAGCGGGCGTCGCCGTCGGCGCTCGGGGGCGCGGAGATGGTGTCGGTGGGGGTCTTGGGCGCGACGAGGTCCTGGATCTGGCGGAGCTGGAGGCCGGCGGTGACGCGGGTGAGGGTCTCGCCGCGGTCGGGGTCGAGGCCGGGTTTGATGTGGGCGAGGAAGCGGGCGCGTTCGAGGCTGCCGGGCAGCGGGACGTGGAGCGCGCCGACGCGGGGGTTGCGGGTGACGCGGCGGGCGAGGTCGGAGAGCGCGCCGGTGAGCATGAGCACGAGGTTGTCGCCGCGCAGGATCTCGTCGGAGAGGCTCCAGCGGTGGAGGCGGGCGGCGGCGGTGCGGTCGAAGAAGCTCATGGTCGACGGTGATCCGTCGGGCGCGACGAGCTCGGCGTAGTGGATGATCGCGGCGGTGGGGATCTCGCGGTCGAGGAGGAGCGCTTCGAGGGCTTGTAGCGCGATCTCGGGCTCGCGCTCGGTGCCGAGCTGCTCGGCGAGGTTGCGGGCGAGCATCGCCTTGGGGGTCTTGTCGAGGCCGCGGGGCGCGACCTTGGCCTCGCTGACGAAGCCGGACGCGACGAGCGAGAGCGCGGCGCGGGCGGCGTGGGCCTCGTCGGGGAGCCAGACGCCGCGGCCCGGGTCGTAGTGCACGACGACCTTGCCGCTCGGGGCGAAGAAGGCGTCGAGGAAGGCGGGCATGTTCCACACCCGGCCGCCGCTCATGACGACGTCGTGTACGTTGCCGTGGAGGATGAACTGCCCGGTCTCGGTCTGGAGGTAGCGGTCGCGCAGCCGCTTCATCCAGGCGGGGAGATCGGCGGCGCGGGGCAGGTCGGGGGTGCTCATGGTTGTTCCTTGGCGTGCTCGCGAGCCTGCCCTGCGGCCGGACGAACGCCGCGGATGCCGGAGCGCCCGGTCACGATCGAGGGGGGTGGAGCGACCGGGCAGGCCCACCCCGCCCGGTCGCGACGCGGCCGAGGGTCAGAGGGTCTTGCCGCCCTCGGTCTCGGTGGCGGCGGCGCCGCTGCGCTGCTTCTTCATCGCTTCGAGGCGGGCGCGGGCCTTGGCGCTGCCGGTCTTGGCCTTGATGGCGGCGAGCTTGCCTTCGAGCGACTCCTCGCGCAGCTCGTCGCCGATCTTGACCTCGGCGCGGACCTTCTCGGCGTACTCGCGCACGTTGTCGAGCGCCTTGACCTCTTCGTCGACCGAGAGGCCGTCGAGCTGCTCCTGGATCTGCTTGCGGGCCTCGGCGTCCTTGATCTGGGCGACGACCTTGTCACGCTCGCGCTTGAGCTTGTCGATCTCGCCCTTGATGCCGCGCAGCGAGTCCTTGGCGGTGTCGGCGTCCTTGGCGGCCTGCTCGAGGTCGCGCTCGTACTCGGCGAGCGCGGCTTCGAGCTCGTCCTGGCGTTCGAGCAGGGTCACCGCGATCTCGTCGTCGCCCTCGTCGACGGCGACCTGCACCTGCAGGCGCACCTCTTCGAGGTCGACGCGGCCCTTCTCGATCTTGGCTTCGAGCTTGGCGCGGTGCTTGATGAGCCCGGCGGCGGCCGACTTGAGCTTGGCGTACTTCTCGGTCATGCCGTTGATCGCGTTCTCGTACGCGATCTCCGGATGCTTCTCTTCGACGCGACCGACGAAGATGCTCAAGAAGCCCTTCCAGAGGTTGTACATCCGCGTGAGGAAACCCATGGCTCTCAGTCCTCCTTCTTCATCGCGCCGGTGACCGCCTCATCGGAGAGCCCGAGCTCGCCGCCGACGTCGCGGATCGCGTCCTTGTTGCGCAGCCCGGCCGCGAGCATCTCGAGCAGGTAGAGTCGGGCCTTGACGTGCAGCTCTTCGAGCCGGGCGCGGTCGACGCCGAGCGCGTCGGCGTACTGCGCGATGCGGGCGCGCTCCTCGTCGGAGTGGCGGCCGTCGGCGTAGATGAGCAGGTAGCAGGACATGATGAACGCCTCGACGACCGCCCCGCCGCCCTCCTTGAGGGCGCGGCTGGCCGCGTCGAGGTCGAAGCCGTCGGCGGCGAGCGTCTCGATGACTTCGCCCTCGCCGCCGCCGCTCCGGTAGAACTCGTGGATGAGCGCGACTTCGTTGTCGTGGAGCCCGTCGACTCCGGCGAGGTCGAGGAGACCCCGGCAGATGACTTCGGTCTGCGCCTTGTTCAGCTCGATGCCTTCGTAGAGATCGTGCATCCCCCTCGACCCCATTCCGTTTGCTGGTCTGTGGATGCGGCGACACTAGCCGCATTCTCGACGACTGGCAACCCTGCCGCCGCGGTGGGAGACGCGGTCGCGAGGGCCTTGTCACCGAAGCGTTTGCGTCGACGCGCGTCTTGCGTTAACGTCCCGCGCCCCAACCCGCCCACCGTGGCCGATTTTTCCCGAGGGATTGCAGAGATGGCCAAGCCGAAGCGCGACAAGATCAAGCTCGAGAGCACCGCCGGTACCGGCTTCTTCTACACGACGACGAAGAACAAGCGGACGAGCACCGGCAAGCTCGAGATGATGAAGTACGATCCCAAGGTGCGTAAGCACGTGATGTTCAAGGAGACGAAGCTCAAGTAAGGGCTTCGCTCCCCCGCCCTCCGCCCCCGGCGCTCGCTGGGGGGATCCTCCCTGCGATCGATCTCGTGGTTGGTCCGGCCGCTTCCCGCCCGGCGGGTCGCTCAGCAGCTTCTCAGGGGCAGCGGCCGAGCACGCCCTGTACGCAGACCGGCGCGCTGATGCGCAGGCCGTTGTCGGCGTCTTCGACCGTCACTTCGAAGCGGACCGTGGCGAGGCCGAGCAGGTTGACGAGCAGGCCGGCGTCGAAGGTGTGGCTGCCCTGGTCTTCGGCGGGCACGAAGAGGTAGGGGCGCGGGAGCTCGGCGGTGAGCAGGCCGAGGTCGAGGCCGAGGGTGTCGAAGACGATGAGGCCGTCGTAGCCGGGCACGCGGCGGCCGTCGGCGTCGAGCGCGGTGACGGTGAGGCTGAAGCCGCCGAGCAGGCCGCCGTTGCCGACGATGAGGTCGAGGTGGTCGACGATGGCGGGCAGCACGGGCGGGACGAGCATGCCGAACGCGATCCGGAGTTCGATGGCCTGGCCTTCGATCACGCGCACTTCGAGCGGATCGTTGGTGACGTAGCCGAGGAGGCCGTCGCCGAGGTCGATCTCGATGGCGTAGTCGCCGATCGGGAGGTCGGCGGTGAAGCCGTCGGCGCCGGCGAGGAGCGGGTAGCGTTCGCGGTCGCCGGGGAGGGGGTCGAGCGGGCGGGCGGAGACGGAGACGCCGAGGAGCTGGGGGAGCCCGATCGGGAGGACGGCGAGGCGGCCGTAGGGGTCGATGACGACCTCGACCTCGACCTCGGCGCCGGCTTCGACGCGGAAGGCTGCGGACTGGCCGAGGTAGAGCGGGCGGCCGGCGATCTCGCCGCGGAGGACGAGGGCGTCGTAGTCGCCGGTCGGGAGGTCGAAGGCGGCGAACGCGGGCGCGGGGGCGTCGGGGTCTGCGGGGTCGGGGAAGCGCCAGACGGGGGTGAGCAGGCCGCCCTGGCGGGCCTCGATGGTGATGAGGTCGGCGGCGCCGAGGAGCGCGTCGTAGAGCGGGAGGCGCGCGGTGCCGAGCGCGGGGGCGTCGTCGAGCGGGGCGCAGGCGGGCGCGGTGAGGAGCGCGGCGGCGAGGAGCGGGATCAGGCGGTTCATGTCAGCGCCTCCTGACCTCGACCGAGACGCGGACGCGGCCGTCGGTCGGGAGCTCGGGCAGGTCGAGGACGGGGAGGACGCCGTCGGCGAGGAGGTCACCGACGACGTCGCCGCCGGGGAGTCGGTCGGGGATGCCGGGGAGGCCGGGGTTGTCGGGGCGCTCGGGCATCTCGGGGACCTCGGGCACGCCGGGGAGGTCGTCGAGCGGGGGGAGGCGGATGACCGCGCCGGCCTCGGCGCCGGGGTCGATCTCGACGGCGCCGGGGAGCGCTTCGACGACGCCCTCGACGGGGGCGCTCGGGTCGACGCGGCCGGTGGTGGGGTCGAAGGCGCCGCCGGGGGCGGGGCGGTCGCGGGTCGGGGGGTCGGCTTCGAGGTCGACGGGGAGCGGCTGGGTGGGGGGTCCGACCCGCGGGGCGCGTGGGTCTTCTCCCACGCTGATCCGGAGCGCTTCGCCGGGGTCGACGGGGTGGCGGGCGCCGTCGGGGGTCTCGACCCAGAGGCGGGTCTTGCCGGCGCGGATCTCGGCGGCGCCCTCGGCGAGCGCGAGGCGGACCTCTTCGGGGGCCTGCGCGGGGTCGAAGAGGACCGGGGAGATGCGGAGGCGGGTCTTCTCGTCGAGCATGACGACGGTGCCGTCGACGAAGCGGAGCTCGGCGGTGCTGCGCTCCCAGGTGCGGAGCGCGTCGAAGAGGGCGACGCCTTCGTCGAGCGCGACGGCGGCCCACTTCTGGAGCGCTTGCGGCTGCCGTTCGACGCGGCCGGCGAGGTCGGTGACCATCGCGACCTCGACGGCGGCGGCGCGCTCGGCGTGGGCGGGGGCGGGCGCGGTGGTGATGGTGATCGCGAGCGCGCTGACGATGGCGGCCGCGAGCATGGGCGCGGTGCTGTGGCGGGTGCGGCGGCGCGGCGTGTCGCCGCGGGCGCGCTCGAGCGCGACGAGGCCGGCGAGCGGCCGGCGGGGGGGCGCGGGCGGCTCGGGCCGTGCGGTGCGTCGGTCATCCGCGATCCACATCGCCATACCTCCTGCGTGCCGTTTTTGGAGATGCACCGGACGATTTTGCAGGTTCCAGGCCATCGAGATCACCACTCGGCTTCGAGGATGAGCCCGGCGACCCAGCGGTCGACGGCGGCGCGGCCGTCGATCCAGGCGGCGCGTTGCCAGAGGGCGTCGAGGCCGAGGGTCCAGCCGGCGCCGAGGGGGGTGTTGGCGCCGAGGCCGGCGCGGGGGGCGAGGAGGTCGCCGTCGTCGACGCGGCGCCAGCCGAGGCCGGCGAGCAGGTAGAGAGCGCCGAGGCGGCCGGCGAGCTCGGGGCGGAGGTCGGCGCCGGCGCCGAAGAAGCCGCGGTCGCCGGGGCCGACCCACTGCGCGCCGAGGCGGGCGTCGAGCGCCCAGGGGCCGTGGGTGACGCGGCCGCCGGCGGCGAGCTCGGTCCAGGCTTCGAGGGGGTCGTAGCTGTCGCCGGCGGCGTCGCCGAACGCGAAGCCGTAGGCGCGGAGCCGGGCCCAGGGGGCGAGGGGGGCGGTGGGGCGGCGCCACCACGCGAGCAGTCCGGCGGCGAGGTGGTGGGGTTCGCCGAGGCGGCCGGCGAGGGTGCCGCGCAGCTCGGCGCCGAGGCCGAAGCGGTCGGTGGCGCCGGCTTCGAATTGGGCGTCGGTCCACAGCGAGCTGCGGTCGAGGGGGCCGGCTTCGATGGGGGCGTCGGTGGCGAAGTGGGCGGTGCGGTCGAGGCCGACGCGGGCGCGCCAGAGGTGGTGGGGGCGGGCGCGGACGTAGCCGACGTCGCCGGTGAAGACGGCGCGGAGCGCGGCGGGGTCGGCGGCGCGGGGGAGCGGGTCGGCGGTGGCGAGCGCGGCGGCGCGGGTGTCGTAGTGGGCGCCGACGGCGGCGCGGGCGGTGAAGCGGCCGGCGGTGGCGGTGGCGGGCGGGGGAGGTCGCCGCGGATCCGGGCGGCTTCGAGGCGGGCGGGCAGGCGGGGCCGCGGGCTTCGACGTGGGCGAGGAGCGCGGTGGCCTCGCGCGGTCGCCGCGGGCGAGGGCGACGCGGGCGAGGAGGAGGCGGGCGCGGACGGCGTCGGGCCAGCGGTCGAGGACGGCGTGGGCGCAGGCTTCGGCGTCGAGGGGGGCGCCGGCGTCGAGCAGTCGCTGGCCGTAGGCGAGCGCGAGGCCGGGGCGCTCGGGGGCCTGGGCGAGGGCGGTGCGGGCGCGCTCGGCGGCGGGGTCGGCTTGCGGCGTGGCGACGGGGCAGGCGCCGAGGAGCGCGAGGAGGAGGAGGCCGGTCACGCGGCCTCCGCGGCGGCGGCGACGGGGTGGCGGGGCAGGGTGAGGGTGAAGCGGGCGCCGTCGACCTCGACCCGGCCGCCGTGGGCTTCGACGGCCATGCGCACGAAGGCGAGGCCGAGGCCGGTGCCTTTGCCCTTCGAGAGGGTGCCGAACATCTGGAAGATGCGCTCGACGTGCTCGGGCGGGACGCCGGGGCCGGCGTCGGCGACGATGAAGGTGGCGGTGTCGTCGCTGACGGTGGCGTCGAGGCGGATCGGGGAGGCGCCGTAGCGCAGGGCGTTCTGCAGGAGGTTCTGCAGCACGCGCTCGATGAGGCGGCGGTCGCAGGCGAGGGTGGCGTCGGGGTCTTCGGGGCTCTGCACTTCGACGCGGTAGCCGCTCTGGGCGGCGGCGATCTCGATGGTGCGCAGGGCTTCGTCGACGAGGTCGTCGAGGGGGCAGGTCGCGTAGTCGAGCTCTACCTTGCCGCTCTCGAGGCGGGCGACCATCAACAGGTCGGCGATCATCTCCATCAGCCGCTCGCAGCGCGCCTTGCCCTCGCCGAGGAGCTCGCGGTCCTCTTCGTCGAGCTCGGCGGTGTCGAGGAGGCCGAGCAGCATGATGAGGTTGCTGAGCGGGCCCTTGAGGTCGTGTACGAGCATGTGGGTCATGGCGTCGCGCATCTCTTCGGTGCGGCGCAATGCGGCGTTGACCTCGCGGAGCGCGGCTTCGCGTTCGGCGACGGCGTGGGCGGCGCCGCGGAAGGCGCGGCCGAGGTCGGCGACCTCGCGGGGGCCGGTGAGGGGGACTTGTTCGGCGTCGGCATAGGCGCCGGCGGCGAGGCGGTCGACGGCGCGGCGGAGGCGGTGGATCGGGGCGACGAGCGCGAGGGCGAGGGCGCCGGCGAGCAGCACGCCCATGATGGCGATGGCGCCGGCGGCGCGGGCGGCGCGGGTGGTGTGGGCGTCGCGGCGCTCGGCGAGGGCGGTGGCGGAGAGGTGGACGCGGACCTGGCCGATGGGGGTGCGGAAGCCGTCGGGGTCGGGCTCGGTGGTGATGGGCACGACGACGGGGGGGGCGCCCTCGACGGCGGCGGAGAAGGTGTGGGCGGCGATCTCGCGGCCGGCGATGTTGGTGATCTCGACGCGGGCGACGTCGGGCTCGTTCCAGAGGGAGTCGACGATGCGGGCGAGGGCGTCGCGGTCGCCGAGCTCGAGGGGGGCGGCGACGCGGGCGGCGAGGCCGCGGGCGACGGCGGCGCTGCGGAGCTTGAGGTCTTCGCGGGTGTGGGCGGCGTCGAGCTCGACGAGCCAGAGCGCGACGGCGACGGCGGTGGCGGCGACGAGCCCCGCGGCGAAGAGGGCCAGCCGGATCGCGAGGCCGGTGGCCGGCGGCTTCATCTGTTGTCGCGGTAGCTGTCGGGGTCGATCTCGTAGCGCTGCAGGAGCTCCCAGAACGACTTGCGGTCCTTGCCGGCGCGGCGGGCGGCGGCGGCGACGACGCCTTCGGCCTCGGCGAGCGCGGCGCGGCAGTAGGCCTCCTGGAAGGCGTCGACGAGCGCGTCCTTGGCGTCGCGGAGCGGGACCTCGAGGTCGACCTCGAGGGTCTGGCCGATGGCGGGGCGGTCGGCGCGGACCGGCGTCTGCGCGCCGTCGAACTCGATGACGTCGGGGCCGATCTCGTCGCCGTCGCCGATGGCGCCGAAGACGGCGGCGCGGCGGACGACGTTCTCGAGCTCGCGGACGTTGCCGGCCCAGCCGTGGGCGCTGAGGCGGCCGATGGCGGCCTTGCTGAAGTGCATGCCGGGGCGGGTGGTGGTGGCGGCGAAGCGGGTGAGGAGGTGCTGCGCGATGAGCGCGACGTCGCCGCCGCGGTCGCGGAGCGGGGGGACGTGGATGGGGATGACGTTGAGGCGGTAGTAGAGGTCTTCGCGGAAGTCGCCGGCGTCGACCATCATGCGGAGGTCGCGGTGGGTGGCGGCGACGATGCGCACGTCGACCTTGCGGGTCTTGTTGCTGCCGACGGGGCGGATCTCGCCCTCTTGCAGGAAGCGGAGCAGCTTGACCTGGAGCGCGAGCGGCATGTCGCCGATCTCGTCGAGGAAGAGGGTGCCGCCGTCGGCGTCGGCGACGAGGCCGGTCTTGTCGCGGCGGGCGTCGGTGAAGGCGCCTTTGACGTGGCCGAAGAGCTCGCTGTCGAGGAGCTCGCCGGGGAGCGCGCCGCAGTTGACGGCGATGAAGGGCTGCTCGGCGCGGCTGGACTGGTCGTGCAGGGTGCGGGCGACGAGCTCCTTGCCGGTGCCGGTCTCGCCGAGCACGAGGATGGGGACGTCGCTGCGGGCGGCGAGGGGGAGGCGGTCGAGCATCTTGCGGAAGACGGGGGCCTCGCCGACGAGGAGCTTGTCGCCGCTCTGGCGGGCGAGCGCGCGGCGGAGGGTGGCGACCTCGCCTTCGAGCTCGGCGCGGCGCAGCACGCGCTCGATGCTCTGCTGGAGCACCGCGCCGTCGACGGGCTTGGTGAGGAAGTCGGTGGCGCCCTTGCGCATCAACGAGACGGCGGTGTCGACGCTGCCGTGGGTGGTCATGATGAGCACGGGCAGGGTCGGGTAGCGGCGGCGGGCGATCTCGAGGAGCTCGTCGCCGCCGATGCCGTCCATGCGGAGGTCGGTGAGCAGCAGCCCGATGGGGGTCTGCTCCATGATCTCGAGCGCCTCTTCGCCGGAGCCGGCGGTGAGGACGGGGAAGCCGAGCGGGCGGAGGAGGCGGCCGACGAGGCGGAGCGCGAGGGGGTCGTCGTCGACGATGAGGATGCGGCGCTCGGCGCTGTCGGTGTCGGTCGGGCTCATCGTTGCACCTCGCCGTGCTCGCTCCGCCGCCCTCCGGGCGGGATCTGCGCTGCGTCGGGCTTGCGCCCTCCTTGCTCCGACCCGTCCCCTTCGAGGGGACGGCTGCGCTGTGCTCGGCTCATGTTGCGCTCCTCGATCCTTTTGTACACCGATCAGAATCGCCCGATCACGGTCGCGCCGCCACCGCCGGGGGTGGCGGTCGGCGCGGCGCCGACGGTGGCGTCGTCGGCGACGAAGAGGAGGACGACGCCGGTGATCGCGGCGGCGCCGGCGACGGCGAGCGCGGAGGTGACGCTGGTGTCGAGGAGCTCGAGGCGGCGCTGGGCGTCGTCCCAGGCGGCGCGGGTGCGGGCGTCGTCGCGGGTCTCGGCGGCGTCGAGGCCGAGGCCGTAGAAGACGCCGGCCGCGGCGCCGGCGACGGCGGCGCCGCCGAGGAGGACGAAGCCCCAGCCGCGGTGGCCGAAGGTGGCCTCGCGGATGGGGGCCTGGCGGGCGGGGAGCGGGGCGAGCGCGGCGCGGAAGACGAGGCCCTCGCGGGGGAGGACCTTGGCGGTGCGGCGGAGCGGGGCGTGGCCGGCGCGGCGGAGCTCGATGACGTGGCTGCCGGCGACGAGGCGGGTGTCGAGCGGGGTGCGGCCGATGAGCTCGCCGGGCTCGCCGACGCGGACCTCGGCGCCGGGGGGGTCGGTCTCGACGCGGACGGGCGGGGTGAGGCGGTCGACGACGGCGCGGGCGGCGGTGGCCTTGTCGGCGGGTGGATCGGTGGCGAGGAAGCGACGGAGCGCGTCGACGGCCTCGGCGTAGCGGCCGAGCTGTTCGAGGACGAGGCCTTGGTTGGCGACGTAGCCGGGGCGGGGGTCGAGGTCGTGGGCGGCGCGGAGGCGCTGGAGCGCGAGCAGGTAGTCGCCTTCGAGGTAGGCGGCGTCGGCGCCGGCCTTGAGCGCCTCGGCCTCGGCGATCTGCGCGGGCGTGGGCGGGGGCGGGTCGCGCGGGGGGGCGCGGCGGGGGCGCTCGGCGGGGGCGCGGGCGGGGTTCGGGGTGGCGCCGCGCGCGGCGGGCGTAGCCGGGCGCGAGCGCGAGGGTGAGGGCGAGGGTGAGCGCGCGGCGGGTCGCTCCGCTCATTCGCAGGCTCCGAGCGGCGCGCAGTCGAGCGCCGCCGCGCGCACCGCGCAGCAGCCGAGCACGCCGGCCTGTCCGTCGGGCCCCGGGTCGCCCGCCGGGCCGCAGCCGCCCGCTCGCCGCCCGAGCCGCCCTGGCCGGGCACGCCGGCGACGAGCCCGCCCCCGCGCCTCGGCGGCGGCGGCCGCGTCGAGCGGGGCGCCGTAGGGGTTGGTGAAGACGATCGCGCTGTCGGCGAGCTGCGGCACCCCGTCGCGGATCGCGTCGGTGCGGCCGACGCGGAGCACGGCGAACGCCGGGCCGCCCGCCGCGCCGGCCGCGTGACCGCCGCCGCAGCCGCCGTCGCCGCCGCGGCCGCCCTCGCCGCCGCCGCCGCACACTCGGGGCAGGTCGGGTGCGAGGCGCCGCGGCCGCCGGCCTGTCCGGGCGCGCCGGGGCCGCCCGCGCCGCCGATCCCGCCGGTGCCACCGCGGCCGGGCCTCGACGCGCACGCCGTGGAGCCGCACCCGCCCGCCGCCGACGATGAGCCCGAAGCTGCCGCCGCCGCCGAGCGCGCCGCCGCCGCCCTCGCCGGGGCAGCCGCCCGCGCCGCCGCCGCCGCCGCCGCCGCCGTAGGTCATGCGCCCGTTGGCGGTCATGCCACCGCCGCCGCCGCCGCCGCCGCTGCTGCCAGGCGCGCCGCGCGGCCGGCGGTGGGGCTCGAGCGCGGGTCCCACAGCAGCGCGGCGGGGTCTTCGAGGCGGCCGAACGCCGAGCCGGGGTCGCCGTTGGCGCCGTCGGCGCCCGCGCCGCCTTCTTCGCCGGCGACGCCGCTCTGCGACGGGTCGACCCCGCGCGGGCCGCCGAGGCCGCCGGCGACGCCGATCCCGTCGGCGCCGGCGCTCGACGGGGTGAAGACCGGGTCTTCGAAGCGCTGCCCGCCGCCCCGTCCGCCCATGCCGCCGTCGGCCTGGCAGGCCCCGGCGCCGCCGAGGCCGCCGCACGCCGGGCAGATCGCGACGACGGGGGTCTGCCCGCTCTGCCCCGCCTCGGCGCCGTCGGCGCCCACCTCGCCCGCCTGTCCGGCGCGCCCCGGTCCGCCCTCGCTGCTGCGCAGCACCACGTCGCGCAGGCTCAGGTGGTCGCCGACCCGCCGCGCCTGCACCGCCGCCGCCGTGCGCCCCGCTTCGCCGCGCGAGGCCTCGACGATCACCCGGTCGAGCAGCGTCGGCCGGTCGAGGTCGGTGTAGACCAGCGGCCGCGGCGAGCCGGCGATCACCGTCGCCGCCGCCGTCCGCGCGACGCGCGCCGGCGCCCAGACGCGCGTCTCCGGGTCGAAGCGGTAGCCGCCGTGCAGGTCGACCCCCGCGGGCACCACCATCGTCGCCCCGCCGAGCTCGTAGCGCCCCACGTCGAGGTAGACCGGCTCGCCGCGCTCCACCGCGAGCTCGATCGCGCGCGTGAGGCTGCGCACCGGGGTCGTCGGCCGCCCGTCGGCGGCGTCGTCGCCCGCGAGCGAGACGAAGACCGCCGCGTCGAGCTCACCGTCGATGCCGTCGCAGTCGGGATCGGTCGGCACCTCGACGTCGGCGACCTCGGGGTCGGGGCGGTCGAGCAGCAGCGGGTTGCACTCGCAGCCGGTCGCCGGGTCGCCGTCGCGGTCGAGGTAGCCTTCTTCGCAGCGCGCGACCGTGCAGCGCCCCGCCGCGCAGCCGAGGACCGCGTTGGGTCCGGCGCAGGCGCGGTCGCAGCCGCCGCAGTGCTCGGGGTCGGTCTCGGTGTCGAAGCCCTCGTCGACGAGCCCGTCGCAGTCGTCGTCGACGCCGCTGCACCGCTCGACGCCCGCGACGCCCGGGATCGCGTCGCAGACCACGCCGGTCGGATCATCGGGGTCGCAGGTGAAGCGCCCCTCGGCGCGGCAGGCGCCCTGCCCGAGCGCGCACGGCCCGTCGACGACGTCGTAGCCCTCGTCGACCACGCCGTCGCAGTCGTCGTCGACCCGGTTCCCGCACCGCTCGGCCTCGCCCGCCGCCGGCGCCGCGTCGCAGACCGTGCCGCCGACCCCGCAGATCCGCACCCCGGTGCGCACGCAGGCGCCCACCCCCACCATGCAGGGGTCGCCGAGCTCGACGAAGTCCTCGTCGACCCGCCCATCGCAGTCCTCGTCCGCGCCGTCGCACCGCTCGACCGGCGGCGCCACCTCGGGCAGGCAGCGCGGCTCGCCGCCCTCGCACAGCACCCGCCCGAGCACCCGGCAGGTCGAGGTCACGTCGCAGCGATCGCCGATCTCCAGCTCGGTGCCCGCGAGCCGGATCGCCTCGTCGATCCGCCCGTCGCAGTCCTCGTCGAGCCCGTCGCAGCGCTCGGCCCGCGCGCCCGGCGCGACGACCGGCTCGCCCTGCTCGTCGAGGCACGGCCCGTGGATGCTCTCGCCGCCGACCATCACGCAGCGCTGGCGGCCGACCGCGCAGATCCCGTTGTCGGTGCCGCAGGTGCGCGCCTCGCCGGGCACGCAGCCGGGCATGCCCTCGTCGATCGTGCCGTCGCAGTCCTCGTCGCGCCCGCCCGGCGCCTCCTCGCCCGGCGCGCCCGGGACCGCGTCGCACCAGGCGTCCTGCCCGTCGGGCGCGCAGACCCAGGCGCCGTCGCGCGCGCAGCCGCCGATCCCCGACGCGCAGCGCGCCCCGAGCGGGAAGCTCTCGTCGGCGCGCCCGTCGCAGTCGTCGTCGCGCCCGTCGCAGCGCTCGGGCGGCGGCGCCTCGCCGAAGCGCGCGTCGCAGCCGCCGTCGCCGAAGTCGAGCGCCACCGGCCCCGCGTGGTCGGCCACCACCCAGCCGGTGCGCCGCAGCGCGAACAGGCACCCCCGCCCCGCCTCGCACGCCGCCGCCTGCAACAGCCCGCGGTCGCAAGGCGTCACCGCGTCGAGGAAGAACAACCCCGCGTCGATCGGCCGCCCCACGGGGAGCGCGAGCGTGATCGGCATCTCGGGGTCGCCGGGCAGACGCAGGCCGAGGTCGGGGGTCCAGCGCAGGTCGACGACGTCCTCCTCGACGACGAGGCAGGCGCGCGCGCCGTCGGCGCCGGCGTCGAGGCGGGGTTCGAGGGTGGCGCGGCAGGGGCTGCCCGCCTCGCCGATGCAGGCGTCGACCCGCACGGTCAGCGTCCGATCGGCCGGCGGCACGCAGCGGCCGTCGCGGCAGACGCCGCCGGCGGGGCAGGGCTGGTCGGGGAAGCACTCGGGCCGCGGCGTATCGACCGGCAGGCAGCCGGCGGCGAGCAGCACCCCGCCGAAGAGGAGCGCCCGCAGCGTCATGTCATCATCCCTGGCCGCGTCACCGAGCATCGTACCATCGCCGTCAGTTTGCCTGCGGGCCGGGTCCAAATAAAGCCGCGCGACGCGCGCCGAGCCCATCGGAGACGGAACGTGACCCCATCCGGGCGAGCCGCTATCCTCTGCTGACTCGCGGCCGAAAGACGCTCATGACCGACGCCTTGATCGGCACCCTCATCGGTGCACGCTATCGGTTGACCGACATCGTCGGCCGCGGTGGCATGGGCATCGTCTACCGCGCCGAGGACACCCGCCTCGCCAACCGGCCGTGCGCCATCAAGCTCTTGCTCGGCACCTCGCGCGACCCCGAGGAGGGGCGGCGCTTCGAGCGCGAGCTCAACATCATCGCCCGGCTCCGCAGCCGCCACGTCGTGCAGGTCCTCGACACCGGCCAGCTCGACGACGGGCGGCGCTTCATCGTGATGGAGCTGCTCGAAGGGCACACCCTCCAGACCCTGCTGCGCACCGGCGGCCCGATGCCGCCCGCACGCGCGCTCACCCTCGCGCGGGGCGTCCTCGCCGGGCTCACCGAGGCGCACGAGGTCGGCGTCGTGCACCGCGACCTGAAGCCCGCCAACATCTTCGTCTCCCGCACCCGCGCCGGCGACGAGGTCGCGCGCGTGCTCGACTTCGGCATCGCCAAGGAGACCGCCCCCACCGAAGACGGCGACCTCACCGGCAAGAGCATGCTCATCGGGACGCCCAAGTACATGGCGCCCGAGCAGTTCCGAAAGCGCCCGGCCGACGCGCGCACCGATCTGTACGCGGTGGGGCTCGTGCTCTACGAGATGCTCTCCGGCGCGCCGCCCTTCCACGTCCGCACGAAGGTGCCGCCCTCGATCGCCGAGATGCCCGACGAGTTCCGCATCGGCTGGCTGCACGTCAACCAGCCGCCAGCGCGGCTCCCGGGGGTGAGCGAGGGGCTGTGGGGCGTCATCGCCAAGCTGCTGCAGAAGCGCCCGGACGATCGCTACCCCGACGCGGGCGCGGTGCTCGACGTGCTCGCCCGCTTCGGCGAGTCGACGGGGCCTGCGCCCTTGATCACCGGCGAGCTGCGGCAGGCGGTCGCCGAGCCGACCGCGTCGCTGTCGTTCCCGGTGAACGGCGAGCGGCTCGACCTCAAGGCGCACGGCTCGCGGCGCGTCGGGGCGTGGGCGAGCGGGCTCGCGGCGCTCGCGCTCGTGGGCGCGGGCGCGGCGTGGTGGTGGACGCGGCCGGCGGTCGAGGGCGGGGCGGCGGCGCTGTGTCAGCATCGGGTGCAGACCGAGCCGCCGGGGGCGACGATCCGGATCGACGGCGACGAGGTGGGGCTGACGCCGTGGACGGTCGAGCGGCCGTGCATGCAGGCGCTGACGGTGCGGCTCGAGAAGCCGGGGTTCGTGCCGGCGACGCGGATCCTGGCGACGGGGGTGCACGATCCGGTGATGGTGCACCTCGACGCGCGGGCGGCGCCGATCGAGGACCTGGGCGCGCGGCGGCGAGCCGCGGACGCGGCGGTCGCGGCGATCGCGGCGGAGGCGCCTGACGCGGCGGTCGACGCGGCGCGGATCGCCGACGCTGCGCCCCGAGACGCCGCCCGCGCGCCGGCCCGGCCGAGCCTGCCGCCGGCCGCGCGCGCGCGCGTGCGATCCGCCGCGCCCGCGGCGCGGTTCGTCGATCGCCGAGCCCGAGCCGCCGCCCGCCCGGCGCGGCGACCGCCGCCGGCCCCGGACGCTGGCGCGCCCAAGAGCCCGCTGATCTTCTGACGAGGATGGGTTGCTGACAGCCCGGATGGCAGGCGGGTCGGAGGTGGCAGCTCAGGCATCGTCAGTCAATCAGTCGGTCATTCGGACGCGGTCTCGCCAGCCGAGGGCGGCTTCCGTCCGCGGCCGCTCCTCGCCGTACCCCGGTGCGACTGCGTCGCGGCCTGTGGGCGCGCACGCCCTCGGCAGGCGAGCCCACGCCCTCGGTGACCGACTGATTGCCTTCCGCTGCCTCAGCCGCCCGGGGCGCTCAGCTCGGACTTCATCTGCCGGCAGAACGCCGACTCGCCGAGCACGTCGGGGGTCCACACCGGCGAGGCGTCGCCGGCGCCGGACTGGCCGGGCGACGAGGCGCTGCCGCCCTTGTCTTCGACGAGGCGGTGGCAGTTGACGTCGAGCCGGTCGAAGCGGAACGAGCCGCGCAGCATCACGCTGTCGGTGCCGAGCTCGCCCTTGTCGTCGTCGCGGGGCAGCGAGGTCAGCGCGAACTCGCCGATCCAGTGCCCGCCGTCGGCGTCGAGCTTCACCTCGCCGACCTGCCCCTCGTAGACCTGCCCGTCGAGCGTCACCTGGAAGGCGTTCTGCAACGAGCTGCTCGGGAAGACATACAGCGCCTTGAGCGCGCCGAGGTCGGGTTGGCCGAGGGTCAGCGTCACCGCCTCGCCGCTGTCGAAGCGCGCCGCGCTCAGCCGCAGCTCGGGCTCGGGGGTCTCTTCGCCCGAGGGCTCGCTGACGTCGTACTCGGCCTGCCCGCTGAACTCACCGTAGCCTTCGAGGGTGAGGGTGAGTGGATCTGCTCGCGTGCCCCGCTCGGTGCCATCGGCGGTGATCTCGTCTTCGGCCGCGCAGCCGCTGAGGGCGACGACGCAGGCCACGGCGATGAACGATATGTCGAGTCTCATCGCAGGCACCTCGGGTCGGTGGCGTCGAGGACCCGGATCCGCGTCGCCATGTAGGTGTAGTTGTTGTCGCCCCGGCGCTCCCAGATCCGCTCGTCGTAGTCGACGATGTGACCGAGGTAGTACAGCCCGGGCGGGACGTCTTCGGGGATGGTGAGCTGCCGCCGCCAGGTGCTGAAGTGACCGGCGTTCTGCACGGCGCCCATGTTGGTCGCGATCGCATGGTCGAGATCGGTGATGCGGCGGTTCTCGGAGAGGTACCACCGCACGTTGTAGGTCTCGTCGACGGTGCCGAGGTTGGCGACCGACCAGTCGACGGTGTGGCGGCCACCGGGGCAGAGCGTCTCGGTGTTGTTGGGCTGCGAGTTGAGCGCGACCCGATCGGCCGCGACGACCTTGAACTCGCTCGCCGCCAGATCGCGGCTCTCGCCCGCCTGCCCGTACAGCCGCCGCCCGCCGGTCGCGTCGTCGGGGTGCGGCTCGATCATGCGGTTGCCGCAGTACTTGCCCTCGCCGTCGGTGCTCATCATGAGCGCCATGTGCTCGTCGTCGTGGTTGAGCCCGAGCGCGTGCCCGAGCTCGTGCATGATCGTCGTGCGCTGACCGAGGCGCTTCTGGTTGCACTCCTCGGGGTTGCCGCCCTCGAGGTTGGCGTCGCCGTTGATGAAGACATCGGCCTCGATGATGTCGATCTGCCGGCTCCACGCCCAGCAGCCGCCCGAATACCGCCGCAACGTCAGCCCGAGCGCGCCGTCGATCGCCTCGCGGGTGACGAAGCCGACCTCGCTGCGCCCGTTGCCGGTGCGCACCGCGCAGGCGTTGTTGCCCCACGACCAGTCGAAGACGTCGCCCATCGCCTGCACGGCGTTCCACTCTTCGACGCTATAGATCAGATCGTCGGCCTTCTCGCTGCCGACCGGCGCCGAGCAGGTCATCAGCGCGATGTCGGCCGAGCCGCCCGCCCAGCGGTAAGCGTGGTCGTTGCAGGTCGTGTAGTGGTAGGCGTTGCCCACCGAGGGCAGGAGCATCCCCAGCGCGATCGGCGTCAGGGATGCGCGCCTCACGGCTGCACCCCGGGCGCGCAGCCGGGGCCATCACCGCTGCACACCGGCGCGAGGGCGGCGGCGGTGTCGACGGGCTTCACCGCGGGCATCAACAGCGTGCGCAGGATGTTGCGCGCCGGGCCGCGGTGCCACTCGGGCGCGCCCTCGATCGCGTGGGCGCCGAGGTAGCCGGCGAGGCGGGCGCGGACCTCGTCGGCGGGGAGGCAGGCGGCGTGGCCTGCGGTCGAGACCGGCGTGATGCCGGCGGCCTCGCCGAGCTCGGGCGGGCCGACCGGGCGGGCGACGCGGGGGCCGAGCGCGAAGCCCTCGGCGGCGACGCCGGCGACGCAGTGGCCGTTGACCGAGGCGAAGACCGTCTCCGAGCCGAGCTGCACCGCGCGGTAGAGCCCGCGGCCGAAGCCGGCGACCGGGGTGATGTTCCACTGCCCGCGCTTGTAGAAGACGAGGTAGCGCTCGCCCGCCGCGAAGCGGGGCGCCTCGGCGATGTCGAGCACCGTGCCGTCGGGCATCAGCCCCATCGGCAGGTCGAACTCGATGCGGGATCCGGGAGAGACGCCAGCGAAGAGGCGATCGACGCGGAGGGTGACGCGGGTGCGGGGCTCGGTCTGGCCGGCGGCGATGTCGACCGCCTCGACCTGGCCCTCGACGATCATCGCCGAGGTGGCGACGAGGCCGTCGAGATCGGTGGGCAACGTGCGCGAGGCCCCCGCCGGCGTGGCGATCAGGGCCATCGCGGCCATGCTGACCCACGATAGGGCGGTCGCGCGGTCCATCTGGTTTCGGCGCCTCCGAAAACTATTCCCCACGCATGGTGAATGATGAGGGCAGGCGTCCGATGGTGTCAAGGTGCGATCCGAATCGCCCGAAACATCAGGTGCGACCGCGGGCAAAATGGTCAGCAGACATCACCCGTCGCCGCCGCGCGGGCCGCGCTGAACGGCGATTCACCCGGCGGTCACCCGCTTGACGTGCCCCGGCTTTGCCCGCAGAGTGGCGCGACCCGAGCGCGCGGCGTCGGTGCGATCCCGGCCCGGCGATCCTCCAGAGAACGCAAAGCAGGTCACCCATGCGCATGATCCTCATTGGTCCGCCCGGCGCCGGAAAGGGCACGCAAGCCGCCCGGCTCGTCGATCGCTACGGCATCCCGCACATCTCGACGGGCGAGATGCTGCGCGCGGCGGTCAAGGCGGGCACGCCCCTCGGGCAGCAGGCCGATGGCTACATGAAGTCGGGGGGGCTCGTGCCCGACGAGGTCGTCATCGGGATGGCGATCGAGCGCATCGGCGAGGCCGACGCCGAGAAGGGCTTCATGCTCGACGGCTTCCCCCGCACCCGCCCGCAGGCCGAGGCACTCGACGCGGCGCTCGCGGCGGCGGGGGTCGAGCTCGACGCGGTGGTGCTCATCGAGGTCCCCGACACGCTGATCGTCGAGCGCATCACCGGCCGCCGCACCGACCCCGAGACGCAGCGGATCTACCACCTGAAGTTCGACCCGCCCCCGGCCGAGGTCGAAGGCCGGCTCGTGCAGCGCAAGGACGACACCGAAGAGGCGTGCCGGACGCGGCTGGAGAAATACGAGAACGAGACCTCGCCCATCATCCCGTTCTACGCCGGCAAGGGGCTCTTGCGCCGCGTCGACGGGGTGGGCTCGCCCGACGAGGTCACCGCGCGCATCGAGGCCGCGCTCGCCTGAGCCGGGTCAGTCGGCGTCGCGCCCCGCGTCGCCCGTCCACCCGCCATCGACCGCCGCGTCGACCGCCGCGTCACCCACCCCGGCCTCGCCCACCCCGGCGTCGACGACCGCCGCCGCCTCGCCGCGCAGGCAGAGCCCGAAGCCCCAGTGCGCGGCGAGCGCCACCCGCGGGTCGGGCCCCGGCTCGACCGGCAGCACCGCGAACACCCGGCCTTCGGCGTCGGGCAGCACCAGCGTCCCGATGCCCTCGAAGAAGCCGTACGCCGCGTCGAGCCGGTAGCCGCCGCTCGCCGCGACCGCGCTCCCGGCGCGCCCGTCCTCCCAGCGCACCTCGTCGCCGAAGCGCCCGGCGCGCACCCGCGTCGCGGTCTCGCCGTCCCACTGCGCGATCCCGTAGCAGACCACCGACGTCGCCGGCAGCGCCTCGCCCGGCTCCCACACCACCACCGCCGCGCCCTGCGCCGCGACCCGCTGCACGCCCACCGCGAAGCCGCCGCCCGGCGCCGGGGTCAGCCAGCGGCCGCCGCCCATGCCGTCGAGCGGCACCAGCCCCCGCCGCGTCGGATCGGTCGGATCCTCGTCGACGGCGACCATGCGCTCGATCGGCCCCGAGCCGTCGAGCGGGTAGCGCGTCTCGACGTAGCCCGCCGTCCCCGGATCGAGCAGCGAGACGCCGCCGACGAGCAGCCCCGCGCCGGTGACGCCGGCGGTCGCCGACCAGCCGCCGGGCAGGCGCGCGCCCGCCGCCGGCTCGCGGATCACGATCGCGAAGACCGGCGCGCCCTCGGGCGCGGTGAAGAGGCCGATCCCGCTCGCGGCGTCGAAGCGGCCGACGAGCTCGCCGAGGCCGTCGCCGAAGGTCGCGCGGTAGCGGGTGGTGGTGTCGGGGTCGCGGCGGAGCTGGCGCGGCTCGACCTCGCCCTCGCCGTAGCCGATCCCGCCCGCGTCGTCGAAGACGAGCCGGGCGTCGAGCGCGGCGCCGTCGGCGAGGCCGTAGAGCCGCCACGCCCCTTCGAGCGCCGCGAGGTCGCGCGGGTCGTCGGCGGGGATCTCGATGTCACCGATGATGAGCTGGCAGCCGGCGAGCCCCACGAGCGCGCCCGCCACGAGGGCGCGGTTCACCGCGGCGTCTCCACCCGGGCGGCGATGCGGCCGAGGCCGTCCGACAACAGCGCGATGAACGCCTCGCGCGACGCGCCCGCGGTCGCCTCGACCTCGGTGTGGTCGAGCGGCTCGGCCGACAGCCCCGCGGCGAGGTTGGTGATGCACGACACCCCCGCGACCCGCAGGCCGAGGTGCCGCGCCGCGATCACCTCGTGCACCGTCGACATGCCCACCGCGTCGCCGCCGAGCACCGCGAGCATGCGGATCTCGGCCGGCGTCTCGTAGCTCGGCCCGCCGAGGCCGACATAGACGCCCTCGCGCAGCGGCACGCCCTGCGCCTTGGCCGCCGCGCGCAGGTCGTCGCCGAGCGCGGGATCATAGGCGGCGCTCATGTCGGGGAAGCGCGGCCCGAGGCGCAGATCGGCCGGGCCTTCGAGCGGGTTCTTGCCGGTCAGGTTGATGTGATCGGTGATGAGCATCAGGTCGCCGGGCGCGAGATCGCGGCGGATGCCGCCGGCGGCGTTGGTGAAGACGACCGCGCGCACCCCCCACCGCCACAGCGTGCGCACCGGGTGCACCACCCGCGCGGGGGCGTGGCCCTCGTACAGATGCACCCGCCCGGCGAGCGCCGCGATCCGGGCGCCGTCGGCGCCGAGGCGACCGACGACGAGGCGACCGGCGTGGCCCTTGACCCCCGGCCGGGGAAACGACGGGATGTCGCCGTAGGGCACCTCGATGGGATCGTGCAACCGCTCGGCGAGGGCGCCGAGGCCGCTGCCGAGCACCACCGCCACCGAAGGCGGCTCACAGACGCCCCGCAGGTGGGCGGCGGCCGCGTCGGCGGCGGCGTACGGATCGAAGCTCATCGCGCGTGTGGCTCCCGTTCAGCGTTCAGCGCACAGCCTGCATCGGAGGCGCGCGCAGACGCAAATGTCTTGCGTTTCGAATGAGAGGCACCCTTGATACCCCCCGGTCGCGCCGACACCCCCTGATTCGAGGCCCGAGTCCACCGCCGCCGTGCTCTTCAACTCGTTCGAGTACATCGCCTTCCTGCTCGCGGTCTTCGTGCTCTACTGGGCCTGCGTGCGGTATGCGCGCGTCGCGCTGGGGCTGTTGCTCGTCGCCTCGCTCGTCTTCTATGCGAGCTGGAGCCCCTGGTACCTGCTGCTCATCGTCGCCTCGACGCTCGTCGACTACACCTGCGGCCGCCTCCTCGCGCGCACCGAGGCCCTGGGCCGGCGCCGGCTGTGGCTGTGGGTCTCGGTCATCTACAACCTCGGGGTGCTCGCGACCTTCAAGTACTTCAACTGGTTCATGGAGGCCATCGGCGACCTCGTCGCGCTCGTCGACGCCCGCCTCGCCGTGCCGCTGCTGCGCCCGGTGCTCACCGGCGAGGCCGGCTACCTCGCCGACAGCCGCCTCGACTTCCTGCTCCCGGTCGGGATCTCGTTCTTCACCTTCCAGTCGATGAGCTACACCATCGACATCTACCGCCGCCGCCTCGACCCCGTGCGCGACTACCCGCGCTACCTGCTCTACGTCAGCTTCTTCCCCCAGCTCGTCGCCGGCCCCATCGTGCGCGCCCGCGACCTCTTGCCCCAGCTCCTCGCCCGCCCGCCGCTCACCGACGGCATGGGCGCCCGCGGCCTCTTCCTCATCGGGCTCGGCCTGCTCAAGAAGGTCGCCATCGCCGATCCGCTCGCGATCAACATCGTCGACCGCGTCTTCGAGACGCCCGCGATGTACTCGAGCGTCGAGCTGCTGATGGGCGTCTATGGCTACGCGATCCAGATCTACTGCGACTTCAGCGGCTACTCCGACATCGCGATCGGCTCGGCGCTGCTGCTCGGGTTCCGCTTCCCCGACAACTTCGACGCGCCCTACCGCGCCCGCGACCTGCAGGACTTCTGGCGCCGCTGGCACATCTCGCTGTCGAGCTGGCTGCGCGACTACCTCTACATCTCGCTCGGCGGCAACCGCGGCGGCGCGTGGTTCACCTACCGCAACCTGATGCTGACGATGATCCTCGGCGGGCTGTGGCACGGCGCGGGGTGGAACTTCCTGATCTGGGGCGCGCTGCACGGGGTCGCGCTCGCGGTGCAGCGCGCGTGGCAGCGGTATCGCGAGGCGCGCGGACAGGGGCCGCTGCTCGCCGGCGCCTTCGGGCAGGCCCTGGCGGTGGTCGCGACCTTCCACTATGTATGCTTCGCCTGGATCTTCTTCCGCGCCACGACCTTCGAGGGGGCCGCGGCGGTGCTCGCCGGGCTCGCGGAGGGCTCGCTGGGGACCGTCAACCTGACGCCGCTGGTGCTCGCGCTGATCGGCGCGGGCTTCGCGACCCACCTCTGCCCGCGGTCGCTCTATGAGCGCGCGATCGCGACCTTCGGGCGCTGGCCGGCGATCGTGCAGGCTGGCTGCCTCGTCGCGGTCGGGTTCGTGCTGCGCGAGCTCGCGGTCTTCGAGGTCGTGCCGTTCCTCTACTTCCAGTTCTGACGATGCCGCCGATGACGCCCACCGCCGAAGCCACCGAGAGCTCGCCGCGCCTCTTGCTCGGCAAGACCGCGCGCGCGCTCGGGTGGCTGGTGGTCTTCGGCGCCGTCTGCCAGCTCACGCCCGGCCTCGACCCGCTCCGCTGGATGCCCGACGACCCGCTCGCCTTCGTGCCCGGCCTCTTCCGCACCGGCGGCGAAGGCCCCGGCGACGAGGTCGCGCCGGCCGAGATCGACGACGAGGCGCTCGTCTCGACCGGCCCCGTCGCGACCGGCGTCGCCGAGGAGCCCGCCCCGCCGCCCGCGCCGCTCACCGTCGAGGGCCACGGCCCCGCCCGCGTCTGGGACCCCACCGCCGATCTGCCCCGCGAGCCGCCGGTGCGCACGACCGCGGCCGGGATCCCGCTGCTCGCCATCGAGGACCCGCAGGGCAACATGCGCCGCTTCTACCGCGCGCTCGCCCGCGCCGAGGACGGCGTCGAGGGCGCGCTGACCCGGGTGGTGCATTACGGCGACTCGCTCATCACCGGCGACTACGTCACCCGCACCGTGCGCCGGCTGTTGCAGAAGCGCTTCGGCGACGGCGGCCACGGCTTCGTGCTCGCCGCGCGCCCCTCGCCCTGGTATGGCCGCGACAACCTCGTGATGCGCACCAGCGACGACTGGCAGATCCACCGCCTCACCCGGCCGGGGATCGCCGACGGCGGCTACGGGCTCGGCGGGGTCACCGTGCGCACCGCCAAGGCCGGGCAGTGGGTCGAGCTGCGCCCCGCGCCGCCCGACGACGAGACCGAGGCGCCGCTCGGGGCCAGCGTCGCGCGGATGCAGGTCCTCTACCACGCCCAGCCGCGCGGCGGCCGCTTCGCGATGGCGGTCGACGGGCGCGAGGTCGAGGTCGACACCCGCACCGAAGAACCCGGCTCGCGCCTCGCCGAGATCCTCGTGCCCGACGGCGCGCACACCTTCCGGCTGCGCACCCTCGGCCGCGGCGAGGTGCGCCTCTTCGGCGTCGTCTTCGAGCGCCAGGGCCCCGGGGTCGTCTACGACAGCCTCGGCCTCGACGGCGCGCGCGCCAAGCTGCTGCGCCGCTACGACCCGGAGCACTGGCACGACCAGCTCCGGCTGCGGCGGCCCGACCTGCTCGTGCTGCACTACGGCACCAACGAGAGCCAGTTCGCCGGGCTGTCGGCGAAGCGGTACCACGAGGACCTCTCGCAGACGGTCGGCCACCTGCGCGCCGCGCTGCCCGGGGTCTCGTGCCTGCTCGTCGGGCCGCTCGACCGCGCCGAGAAGGACGAGAACGGCAAGCTCGTGACCCGCGACGTGGTGCGCCGGATCGTCAAGGTGCAGCGCGAGGTCGCGTGGCGGCAGGGCTGCGCGTTCTGGAACACCTGGCGCGCGATGGGCGGCGAGGGCTCGATGGCGCGCTGGTACCGGATGAAGCCGCCGCTCGGCGGGGGCGACCTGACCCACCCGACCGCGCGCGGCGCCGACCGGGTGGGCGCGATGCTGTACCTGGCGTTGATGGACGGCTACGAGGCGTGGCGCCGCCCGCCCGCGTCCGAACCCGCCGCGCCTGCGCCCGATGCCGCGCCCGAAGCCGCCACCTCCGCCGCCCCGCCGCCCTGCCCCGCGGCCGCCCCTGCCGACCCAACGGCCGCCGCCGCCCCCGCCGAACCCGCCACCGCCGCCCGCCGCCGCCCCGCCGCGCCCGACGCCGCGCCCGACGCCCCGCCCCGCTCGCCGTCCCCCGCCCCCCATCGCCCTCGCCTCGCCCCGACGCCGCCGCGCCCCCCGCCGGCATCCGACGCCCGCCCCCCCGCGGAGAGCGACCCATGAACGAGACCGCCTCGCTGCTGCCCCTGCGCAACCCCGACGACCCCGAGGTCTACTGGGTCCGCCGCGCCGCCCGCGACCGCTTCCTCGCCGGCTTCCACTGCTTCCCCGGCGGCCGCGTCGACGCCGCCGATCTCGACGCCGCCGGCGGCGACCCCGAGCGCGCCGCCCGCCTCGCCGCGCTCCGCGAGACCGCCGAAGAGGTCGGCTGGCTGCCCGGCGTCGGCCGCCTCCCCGACGACCTCCGCCACGCGCTCCGCGCCGGCCGCCCGCTCGTCGCCGTGCTCGCCGAGCTCGCCCGCCGCGACCCCGCCGCCCGCGAGGCCACCCTCGCGCTCGACGCGCTCGTGCCCGCCGGCGCCTGGCAGGCCCCGCCCTACCTCGTCGCCCGCTTCGTCACCCGCTTCTACGCCGCCTGGCTCCCCCCCGACGCCGCGCTCCGCGTCGACCCCGACGACCCCGAGCTGCAGGACGGCGGCTGGATCCGCCCCGCCGACGCGCTCGCCGCCTGGGACCGCGGCGAGGTCCTGCTCGCGCCCCCGACCCGCTGGCTCCTGCACGCGCTCGCCCACGGCGCCGCCCACGCGCCCGAGCGCTTCACCGCGACCGCCATCACCCGCGGCGAGGACCACCCCGAGCACGCCCCGCTCCGCCCCCACCTCACCCTCTTCCCGCTGCGCACCCCGACCCTGCCCCCGGCGACCCACACCAACTGCTACCTCTACGGCGAGGGCGAGCTGCTCATCGTCGAGCCCGCCTCCCCCGACCCCGTCGAGCAGGCCCGCCTCGACCGCCACCTCGACGCCCGCATCGCCGCCGGCGCCCGCGTCCGCGCCATCGCGCTCACCCACCACCACCACGACCACATCGGCGGCGTCGCCCACCTCGCCCGCCGCCTCGGCGTGCCCGTGCTCGCCCACCCCGAGACCGCCCGCCGCGTGCCCTTCGCGACCGAGCCCCTGCACGAAGGCGACACCCTCACCCTCGCCGGCGGCCACGCCCTCGACGTCATCTTCACCCCCGGCCACGCCCCCGGCCACCTCTGCTTCATCGACCGCGGCACCGGCGACGCCATCGTCGGCGACATGGTCGCCGGCGTCGGCAGCATCCTCATCGACCCCGACGAGGGCGACATGGCGCTCTACCTCCGCGGCCTCGAACGCCTCGCCGAGCGCGACCCCGCGAGCCTGCTCCCGAGCCACGGCCCCGCGATCGGCGCCGCCCGCGCCCGCATCGCCGAGTACATCGAGCACCGCCTCCACCGCGAACGGCAGGTCATCGACGCGCTCGCCCGCGGCCCCGCCGAGCTCGCCACCCTCGTCGAGCGCGTCTACACCGACGTGCCCCCGCTGATGAAGGCCGGCAAGGACGGCGGCCTCGCCGGTCGCTCGCTGCGCGCCCACCTCGACAAGCTCCGCGCCGAGGGCCGCGCCCGCCACGAAGACGGCCGATGGTCGCGCTGACCCTCGCGCTCGTCGCGCTCCTCGCCCCGCCCCCGCCCGGCCCGCTCGTCGTCTTCTGGGGCGGCGGCCGCACCTTCGTCGTCGACGTCGACGCCGAGCGCCTCCTCGTCGCCCCCGGCTGGATCACCTCCACCCCCGACGGGCTGTGGCGCTACCGCCTCCGCGCCGACGCCAGCCGCGCCCGCCGCGAGCCCGGCGAGCCGATCCCGCCGCCGAGCCGCTGGACCACCTTCGAACAGCTCGCCCCCGGCGCCGCCACCTGGACCGCGCTCACCCCCGTGCCCCGCCGCCCCGCCGACGGCCAGATCACCGACGAGCACCGCGTCGTGCAGCTCCGCGGCGACGCCGTCACCCTCGCCCGCCACTTCCGCCGCCGCTCCGCCGCGCACCCCACGCCCACCACCCCGAGCCCCACCGCGCACACCCGCCGCACCGAGCTCTTCACCCTCGCGCTCCCCGGCGGCGACCCCGCGCCCCCGCCCGCCGACGCCGACGCCGCCGTCGACTGGCTCCGCCGCGTCCTCCCCGGCACCGTCGACCCCTGCGTCGACCGCCCCGGCGCCGCGATCACCCTCGACGTGCCCGGCGGCGCCCTCGGCCGCTGGCTCGTGCTCCGCGGCGAGGCCGAGACCTGCGCCGGCGACGCCCACCTGCTGCGCCTCGACGCCGCGCCCCCGCCCGCCGTCACCCTCGCCGGCGCCCGCTGGGACGGCGAGCGCCTCGTCACCGACGACGGCGCCGTGCTCGACGACGTCGCCGACGCCCGCCCCGGACCCGGCGACACCGCGCTCTTTCTCCGCGGCGCGCCCCACACCCACGACGCCGCCATCCACCGCGACCCCGAGCGCCTCGACGACCCCTGCCTCGACCGCGAGGTCCTGCTCTGGCGCCCCGGCCAGCCCCCCCGCATCCTCGGCCGCGCCCCCGCGCTCGCCGGCGCCCGGCCGCTCGCCCCCGACGACCCGCTCCGCGCCGCGCTCGCCACCCGCTTCCGCCCCGCCGACGCCCCGCCCTGCGCCGCGCCCCTCCCCCTCGACGCCGCCCCGCTCGACCTCACCCACGCCTGCCGCGTCGAAGAAGACGGCCGCCCCTGGCGCGGCGAAGGCGACCTCGCCGCCACCCTGCAAGCCCACAGCGACCGCGCCCGCCTCCAGCTCGACGTCACCGTCACCGACCCCGACCGCGCGCCCGGCGACGGCCTCCGCCTCTACCTCGGCCCCGGCCGCCGCCCCGCCCGCGTCACCCTCACCGCCGCCGGCGCCATCGACGCCGACGGCCGCACCGGCCGCCGCGCCCGCCGCCAGATCGCGCTCGAAGCCCGCGCCACCCCCGCCGGCTACCACCTCCGCTTCACCCTCGACCGCGCGCTCCTCGGCACCCCGCCCACGCTCTCGCTCGCCGTCGAAGACCACGACCCCGCCATCGCCGGCGCCACCCGCCTCTGGCTCGCCGGCGCCCCCATCGACGCCCAGAACCCCCACGCGATGCCCCTCGAGGCGCCCCGATGATCCCGCTCCTCGCCCTCGCGCTCCTCGCGCCGCCCACAGCCCCCATCGAAGGCCCCGCCCACCTCACCCGCACCTTCGCCGCGCTCCGCGTCCTCGAAGGCCGCACCGCCGCCGGCACCGTGCGCGTCACCCACTTCGGCGACTCCCACGTCGCCGCCGACCTCTGGACCGGCCCCATGCGCGCCGCGCTGCAAGCCCGCTTCGGCGACGGCGGCCGCGGCTTCGTGCTCGCCGGCCGCCCCTGGTCGAGCTACTTCCAACAGCACATGCAAGGCGACGCCGACGGCGACTGGCGCGTCGACGGCCTCCGCGGCGGCCTCGACGACGGCTGGTTCGGCCCCGGCGGCTGCTCCATGGCCAGCGCCGACCCCCGCGCCGCCATCCGCCTCGCCATCCCGCAGAAGTCCCCCGCCGGCCGCGGCGCCGCCTGGATCGAGCTCTACCACCTCCGCCAGCCCGGCGGCGGCTGCCTCGAAGTCCGCCACGGCGACCGCCCCCTCGGCCGCGTCTCCACCCGCGGCCCCTGGATCGAAGCCGCCTTCGCCCGCTTCCCCCTCCCCCCCGGCGGCGCCCCGATCAGCGTCCACCCCCTCGCCGGCGGCGAGACCCGCCTCCTCGGCCTCGACCTCGCCGGCGGCAACGGCCTCGTCTACGACGCCCTCGGCATCAACGGCGCCCGCATCACCCGCCTCCTCCAGCACGACCCCCAAGGCTTCACCGAGCTCCTCGGCCACCTCCGCCCCGCGCTCGTCGTGCTCAGCTACGGCACCAACGAGCTCTTCGACCGCGACCTCGACCTCGCCGCCTACGAAGCCGACCTCGACCGCGCCATCCAGCGCGTCCGCGCCGCCGCGCCCACCGCCGACTGCCTCATCACCGGACCGCCCGACTTCGCCCGCCAGGGCGCCCCCATCGACCACGTCACCGCCATCCAGCGCGCGCTCGCCGAAGCCCACGGCTGCGCCTTCTGGGACGCCCGCGCCGCCATGGGCGGCCCCGGCAGCATCCACGCCTGGCGCCGCGCCGGCCGCGCGCAGGCCGACCGCGTGCACCTCACCCGCGACGGCTACCGCGCCCTCGGCGAGCTCATGGTCGAAGCCCTCCTCGCCGCCTATGACCAGGCGATCGACACCGGCGCCATCCCCGCCGCCCCCGGCGCCGAGATCCTGCCCCGCTGAGCCGCCCTCACGCCGCGCGCCTCACGCCGCGATCAGGCCGCGCCCACCCCGTCGAAGTCGCCATCCCACCGCGCCACCAGCTCCGTCAGCGCCGCCCGGTTGATCTGCCGCGGCTTCGCCCCCCGCCCCGGCCCCACCAGCCCGTCGCGCTCCATCAGATCGATGATCCGCGCCGCCCGGTTGTAGCCCAGCGACAGCCGCCGCTGCAGATGGCTCGTGCTCGCCCGCCCATCGCGCGCCACCGTCCGCACCGCCTCCTCGTACATCGGATCGCTCTCCCCCTCGTCGAGCTCCTCCTCGTCCATCTCCTCCGGATCGAGCAGCACCGACTCATCGAGGTAATCCGGCTCGCCCTGCCGCGCGATGTACTCCACCACCTGATGGATCTCCTCCTCGCTCACGAACGCCCCGTGAACGCGGTCGAGCCGCGACGTCCCCGGCGGCATGTAGAGCATGTCACCCTTCCCGAGCAGCGCCTCGGCGCCGTTCGTCGACAGGATCGTGCGGCTGTCGATCGCGCTCGACACCTGGAAGGCGATCCGCGTCGGGAAGTTCGCCTTGATCACGCCCGTGATCACATCCGTCGAGGGCCGCTGCGTCGCCAGGATCAGGTGGATCCCCGCCGCCCGCGCCTTCTGCGCGATCCGCGCCACGCAGTACTCGACCTCCTTGCCCGCCACCATCATCAGATCGGCGAACTCGTCGATGACCACCACGATGTACGGCAGCTTGCTCGGCAGATCGTCGAGCCCATCGTCGAAGAGGTACTGCGTGCCCGCCTCGTCGTCCTCGCCGTCGTCGTCGTTCGCCGCCGCCACCACCAGCTCGGCCCGCTTGCGCAGCGCCGCCGCCTCGGCCTCGGCGACCGCCTTCTCGATCTTCTTGTTGTAGCCCCGCAGGTCGCGCACGCCCGCGTCCTTCATCATCTCGTAGCGCCGCTCCATCTCGTCGACCGCCCACTTCAGCGCCATCGACGCCTTCTTCGCGTCGGTCACCACCGGCAGCAGCAGATGAGGGATCCCCTCGTAGATGCTCAGCTCCAGCATCTTCGGGTCGACCATGATGAAGCGCACCTCCTCGGGGGTCGAGAAGTACAGCAGGCTCGTGATCATGCCGTTGACGCCCACCGACTTGCCCGAGCCGGTCGTCCCGGCGACGAGCAGGTGCGGCATCTTCGCCAGATCGGTCACCACCGGCGCGCCATGGATGTCCTTGCCGAGCGCCATCGGGAGCTGATGCTTGCGGTTGCGGAAGACCTGCGAGCCGATGATCTCCTTGAGGAAGACCATCTCCCGCTTCTTGTTCGGCACCTCGAAGCCGACCACGCCCTTGCCCGGGATCGGCGCCACGATCCGCACCCGCACCGCCTTGAGCGACATCGCGAGGTCATCGGCGAGGCTCGCGATCTTGCTGATCCGCACCCCCGGCGCCGGCTCGAACTCGAACATCGTCACGACCGGGCCGGGGTGGATCTCGGTCACCCGCCCCTCGATGCGGAAGGTGTTGAGCGCCTCGACGAGCCGATCGGCCTGCTGCTGCAGGAACGCCGGATCGACCTCGACCTGGCTCGACGCGTCGTAGTCGAGGAAGCGCAGCGGCGGGAGCTGATAGCTCTCGTAGCGCTCGAGCTCCGGCAGCGGGATGTCGAGCTCGTCCTCCGGCGGCTTCTCGTTGGCGCGCCGCGCCTTGACGACCGGCTTCTCCTCCTCGCCCGCCGCCTCCGCCGCCGGCGCCTTCGGCTTCGGCGCCGCCGCCGCGTGCTCGGCCTCGAACGCCGCGATCGACTCCGCCATCACCGTGTCGCCCTCGTCCTCGAACGCCTCCCGATCGAGCGGATCATCGAGCTCGGCGACCTCCGCCGCGTCGAAGACCTCGTCCGCGTCGTCCTCGTCCGCGTCGTCCGCGTCCTCGGCCGCCGCCCCGAAGCGCGGCGCCTCCGCCACCGCCGGCGCGCCGCCGCCGAGCACATAACCGTCGTCGCCATCGGCGACCGCCACCGCGCCCAGCGTGAACTCCCCCGAGCGCTCCACCTCGGCCGCCGGCGCCGGCTCCTCCTTCACCTTGCGCCCGCGCAGCCGCACCTTCGGCCGCGGCGCCGACTCGACCGCCTCGGGCTCGACCGCCGCCTCGTCCTCCGCGCCCTCCGCCTCATCCTCGGCCTGCGCCGCCGCCGCCCGCGCCTCCGCCGCCCGCACCCGCGCCTGCCGCGCCGCTTCCCGCGCCGCCGCCCGCTCCACCTTGCGCGCCACCCGCTCCGCCCGCCGCGCCGCCCGCGCGTCCGCCATCGCCTGCCGCCACGCCCCGAAGCGCTCCCCGAGCCCCGACCCGAGCCCCACCGCCGTCTCCGCCGCCCCATCCGCCGCCGTCTTGCCCGCCCGCGCCACCGGCCGCCCGACGCGGTGGAAGATCCGCACCAGGCTGATCCGGGTCGTCAGCACGAAGGTCAGCGCCATCAGCGCATAGATGATGATGTAGGCGCCCGTCAGCCCGAACAGCGCTTGGAGGATCTCGGCGCCGTGCGTCCCGATGAGCCCGCCCGCGTCGTGGCCGAGCACGAAGCGCCCCGCCATCCACAGGTGCGCCGCCATCGCCGAGCACAGCACCAGCACCGGATAGCCGATCGCGTCGGTCACCCGCACCCGCACCCGCCGCCCGGTCATGAAGCACACGCCCGGCGCCGCGAAGGTCACCGGCAGCAGGAACGCCGCGACCCCGAAGATCCCGAGCAGCACGTCGGCGATCGACGCCCCCACCGGCCCGATCAGGTTGTGCGCCCGCCCCGTCGTCGCCGCCGGCCCATCGGGCGCGACGTCCTCGGGGTGGAACGACCCGAGCGCGAGCATCAAGCAGACCGCGAGCGCCATCACCGCGATCCCGAGGACCTCGTTGCGCAGCGCGTCGGCCTCGAAGTCCGACGCCCGCCGGCGCGGCGCCGCCTCGGTCGCGGGCGCGCGTGCCTTGCCGCGCTTGTTGGTGCGGGCGCTCGTGACCTGTGCCTCGGCTGCCATGCGTCCTCCTCGGGTCTTGGCCGAAGTGTAGGACAATGTAGAGAACAGTCAAGCCGTTTCCTACCATGTGTGCATGCGCCTCCAGCCTTGCAATCCCGCGCCGGGCTGCGCATCCTGTGGCGGCTTCGCCCAGGAGGACTCATGGCGCTCGACCCCGACTTCCTCGCCTCGCTCGTCTGCCCCGAGAACGGCGAGCCGCTCAAGCTCGCCGACGCCGAGCTCGTCGACCGCGTCAACGCCGCCATCAAGGACGGCCGCCTCGAGAACCGCGCCGGCCAGCCCGTCTCCACCCCCCTCGACGCCGGCCTGCTCCGCGCCGACGGCGGCGTGCTCTACGCCGTCTGGGACGACATCCCCAACCTCCTCGTCGACGAGGGCATCGACGCCAAGGCGCTCGGCTGAACCGCGCCGCTCGCCCGTCGGCGGGTGTTTTCTTGCGTCGCCCCCGCATGTAGGACATTGTGCGCATCATGCGCCGCAGCGCGCTCGATCCGCTCACCCGCCCGCATGCCGGAGGTGCCCCATGTCGTCCGAACGCCGCGTCCGCCGCAGTGACCGCCCCGTCGAAGCCGCCCGCCTCTACCTCGACGCCGCCGCCGCCCGCCACCACTACCGCGCGCTGACCCTCGCCGACGGGCAGGGCCTCGTCGTCGTCGACACCCCGAGCCCGATCGACAGCGAGGCGCTCGCCGCCGTCGCCCCGCTCGCCGACGAGCTGCCCGGCGAGACCGTCGACGGCCTCCTCGGCCTCGTCACCCGCGGCGAGGCGCTGCGGGTGCGCGCGTTCGACCTCGGCGGCGCGTCGATGTACCTCGCCGCGGTCGGCGGCGACGGCGCGCCCCCGCCCGAGGCCGAGGCGGCGATGCAGCGGATCTTCGGCTGAGGGGAGTGAGGCGCCCGGCGACGCGAGCGGCACCGCGCGGTGACCGTTCAGCGGCGCCGGTCAGCCGCGATTCGAGCGAGGTCGGTGAAGGCGGGCGGTGAGCGCCGGCCGGTCGCGTCGGCGACCGATCCGGGGCGGCTCAGAGGAAGAAGTACGCCGCGGCCGCCGCCGCGATGCCGATCGCGATGATGATCGGACCCATCATGCTGCGGCCGCCGGTCGCCGGCGCGCTGACGTCGGTGACCTCGGGCGGGCGAACCTCGGTGACGGGCTCCTCGACCGCCGGCTTCTCGACCGCCGGCTTCTCGACCGCCGGCTTCTCGACCGCCGGCTTCTCGACGGCGGGCGGCTCGGGCGTGGTGAAGACCGGCGCCTCGTCGACGGCCGCCACCTCGGGCACGGTCGCCGCCTCGATGTCGGCCGGCGCCTCTTCGGCCGTCGCCTCGCTCGCGTCGTCGAAGACCGGCTCGCGCGCCTCGAGATCGGCCGGCTTCTCGACCGCCGGCTTCTCGACCGCCGGCTTCTCGAGCGTGATCGGCTTCTCGGCGACCGCCGGCTTCTCGGCCGCGACCGGCTCGACCGGCGCCGACGGCTCGACCGCCGCGATCGTCTCCCCGTCCGCGAGCGCCCGCTGCTGCCGCGCGAGCGCGCCGGCGAGCGCCCCGAGATCACCCCGCGTCGCCTCGTCGATCAGCTTCGAGATCTGGTCTTCCCGATCGCGCGCCCGGCGCCACTTCGGGTGGGCGACGAGCGCGTCGACGTCGCCGTCGTCGGTCGCCCAGTCGGTGACCGCCTCGGCGAGCTTGTCGAGCGAGAGGCCCCGCTGCCGCCGCGCCGCCGCTTCGAGGAACTCGACCGCCGCGTCGAAGTCGCCCGCCTCGATGAGCGCGCGCGCCTTGCGGATGATGATGCGGTGGCCGCCGGCCTCCAGGGTGCGGCCGACGTCGTCGAATCGCTCCGCGAGCGCGGCGTGCTGCATGTCGAACTCCTTCATGGGATCTCGGGCCGTACGGGAGGGTACTTCACAACTCGGCGGCGGACAATCTCTCGCGCCGCGGCTCAGCCGAAGAAGAAGCGGGTGATGCTGATGTCGTGCTCGCGCGCGTCGAGGGCGCGCGCGATCGAGCGCGCGTGGCGGCCGCCCTGCACCGTCGCGTCGAGGTCGATGATCGGGCCGTCGGGGAGCGGGCTGCCGCGGCGGTCGATGAGGATCTTGACCTGCGGGCGGTGGTAGTTGACCGGGTTGCTCGGCAGGTTGACGACGAGCCCGACCTCGCCGCTGTCGAGCTCGACGAGGGTCCCGATCGGGTAGCCGCCGAGGCAGTTGGCAAACAGCTTGGCGAGGAAGACGTCGTAGGTCATGCCGCCGTCGTCGAGGATGCGCTTCATCGCCTGGTCGGGGCGCAGCGGCGGCTCGCCGTTGCGGGCGGTCGTCAGCTCGTCGTAGGTGCTCGCCATGCGCACCACATGCGTCATGAAGCTCGCGCCGATGTCGCCGTAGTAGAGCCCCTCGGGCGGCGCGTCCTCCGGGATCTGGCACTCGTAGGCGACGATCAGCCGGTTGATGATCAGCTCGTTGAAGCCGCCGAGCCGCACGAGCGCGCGCGCGACCTTGACCCGCAGCTCGCCGATCTCGCCCGCCGAGTGGTTGCGGGCGTAGTTGATGCCCTCCATCGTCAGCGCGACGTCGGTCTCGGCGGCCCGTCCCTCGTCGAGCGTGCCGAGCAGCGCCCAGCCGAGGTCGTGGTGGAACGCGGCCATGCCGAGGTCGACGAGCTGCTCGCGGGTGAGCCCGATGCGACCGCCGAAGACGAGCGCGAGCACCGCGGTGTTGAGCATGTGGCAGAAGAGGTTGCCCTTGTACGCCTCGAGGTGCACGAGCGCGAGCAAGAGCCCGTGGTGGCGCGGGTCGACGTCGATGAGCTCGAGGCAGAGCCGCTTGACCTTCGCGTGCCGCGGCGAGCGGCCCTTGCGCAGATCGTTGACGAACTGCCGCAGCATCAACAGCCCCGAGGCGTAGATCGACAGCACCCGATGGCGCGGGTCGTCGCCGCGGCGCAGCTCGTCGAACTGCTCCTCCTCGCGCATCCGCAGCCGGATCGGCCCGAGCTCCGTGTCCTTGATGTCGCCGCCGCCCGCGATCACGTCGAGGAACGCCCGCAGGAACGGCTTGAGCTCGCCCGGGCCGACCGGGCTGAGGAAGCTCATCTCGTTGACGCCGAGGAACTCGAAGATGCGGCGCAGGTAGCGGATGTTCTGAAAGCTGCCGAAGTCGAGCCGCACGATCCGGCGGTTGACGAAGAAGTTGCCGTCGATGAGCGCGAGGTGGACCTGCTCGCCATAGCTGTCGAAGAACGCGGCGACGGTCTCTTCGAGCGCGCGCAGCGGCCGGTGCAGCGCGTCGTTCTCGAGGTCGTGCATGCCCGCGGTGCGCATCAGCGCGAAGAGCTGGTTGGTCAGCCCGCGCGAGAGCTCGCCGAAGCGCTCGTCGTGCCCCGACTCGATCTCCTGCAGGAAGTCGAGCGCGCCGGCGAGGGCGTTGTCAGCCATGGGCCGCCTCCCCGCGGGTCAGCTCGCCCCGGAAGAAGATGTCGTAGAGCTGCCGGGTGCGCGCCTCGCGGTCCTGCTGCATGTGCTGCAGCGCCCACTCGGCCGCCTCGGTGACGATCTCCGACTTGAGGCGGCGGGCGAGCTCCTTCTCGAAGCTCGGGATCACCTCGCGGTGCAGCCGCACGGCGAGCGCGACCGCCGCGCAGTGGCGCAGCTCGTCCTGCGCGCGGCTGCGCAGCAGGCCGCCGCCGTCGAAGATCTCGACGAAGCGCGCCTGCGGGTCGCCGGTGAGCGCGGCGGCGGCGAAGTAGCGGCGCTTCTCGGCGAGGTCGAAGTCGGCGAAGCCCTTGCGCTCGAGCGCGGCCATCACCCGCTGATGCACCTCGGGGCGGCGCACGCGCGCGATGAGGTGGATCGCCTTGCTGCGCACGGTGCGCGCGGGGTCGTCGAGCGCCTGGAAGAGCAGCTCGAGCACCTGCGGGTTGTCCTCGATCGGGAGCGCCGAGAGGCCTTCGAAGCGCACGCGGGCGTCCTCGTTGTGCAGCGCGGCGCGGGCGGCGGCGGGGAGCGTGCG
The DNA here is from genome assembly GCA_020633515.1 of Myxococcales bacterium. The sequence continues at coordinate 11,963 of JACKDM010000014.1, read as the reverse complement.
CGGGTCGCCGACGGCGGCGAGGATGCGGAGCAGCTCGTGGGCGTGGGCGGCGTCGACGGTGCGCAACAGCTCGGCGACCGGGCGCTCGTGGCCGGGCAGCATCGCGGCGACGAGGCGATACAGCTCGGCGCTCGCCGCCTCGCTGCGCACCCGACCCGCGGCCGAGGCGATCGGCACGATCGCGGTCGCGTTGAGCAGCCCGCAGAGGGCGAGGATCGACGGCGCGTAGCGATGCTCCGGCTCGGCGAGCAGCGGCGCGAGCACCCGCTCGACGAACTGCGGCGACGACCAGTGCGCGAAGATCCGCTCGATCGCGCGGAGGTTGTCTTCGAGCTGCACCTCGCCCGGCCCGGTCAGCCGCCGCACCTTGCGCAGCAGCCGCTCGAGCTCGCCGATGCGGCCGGTGTCGAGGAGCAGGTCGGCGATGCGGTCGAAGAGCCCGACGATGCGCCCGGCGCGGTCGCCGTCTTCGGCGAGGTTCACCTTGAAGAGGATCTCGATGAACTTCTCGAGGGTCTCGCGACCGTGGGTGCGGATGACGCGCTCGAGGGTGTGGAACTCGGCCTCGTCCATCGCAAACGGCGCCTCGACGAGGCGGTCGAGGTCGGCCTCGGTGAGCCCGGCGCCGGAGAGGTCGACCCGCTTGATCGGCTGTGCCCGCCCCGGCGCCCGACCCGCGGCGCCCGGGATCGGCGGCGGACCGGCGGGCGTCGGCGCCGCGGCGCTGCGCTCGGGGCCGCTGCGGACCTGATCGACGACGCCGGCGACGGTGTACAGCCGCTCCTCGCCCTCGCGGGCGTCCTCGTCGAAGTTGTCGATGAGCACGTAGCGGATGCGCTCGAAGTTGGCCTGCCAGAGCAGGGTCACCGAGTCGTCTTCGAAGAGCGCGGGGTCGTCCCAGTCGGTGAGCAGCACGTCGACGAAGCGGTCGAGCTCGTCGATGGTGACGCCGGCGTCGATGAAGATGTGCCGCACGCCGTCGAGGTAGAAGCGGTAGATGAAGTTCCGCTCGGGGTTGGGGTTCTGGTAGACGCTCTGCTCGAGCATCGTGAAGTCGTAGGGCCCGATCTGAAACGCGACGTGGTCGCCGTCACCGATGAGCGCGGTGATGGCGTCGAAGAAGCGGCCGCGGAAGCGGAGCACGCTCTGATGCGCGCGGCCGTAGAGCGCGATGTTCTTGGTGAGCTTCTCGAGCTCGCGGAAGGTCTCGCGAGCGGCGTTGATGCGGGCGCGCTGATGCTCGTCGAGGGAGGCCTCGTCGGGCCCCTCGAACATCTGCATGATGTCGCCACCCGCGCCGGGCGGCCTGCGTTGTCCGGGTGTCATCGGGTGTCCTCGCGCCGATGAAACCGGATCCAGGCCCGTGGGTCAACGCCCGCGGGTCGGTCGCCGTGTCGGGGGTTCGAAAGCAGAGAGGGGCGCCGAAGCGCCCCTCTCGTGGTGCCGGAAGGTCGAGGACCTTATTCGGCCGGGACGTCGACGCTCACCGAGCCGCCCGCCGCGGGCGAGTTGGCGATCGCCTGGCCGCCGTTGAGGCAGGTGGCGGCCTCGAGCACGTTGGTCTGGCAGATGTAGACCGAGTAGGGCTCGTTCTGGCGGCCCTCGAGCTCGACGATGGTGATGTTGCAGCCGGTCAGGTCGACGTTGAACTCGACGGCGAGCTCACCGGTGAGGCCGAGCGAGACATAGTCGCTCGGGTTCGAGGTGGGCTCGCAGGTCGCGCCGTTGTCGAGCGCCGCGATCGCGTTGCCGCGGTTGACGCCGCTCTCGCAGGGCGCCGCCATCGAGGTGCCGTCACAGACGGTGCCGCCGCCGATGACGACGGTCGCGCCGGTGGCGGTGAAGTCGTCGGCGCCGCAGTTGGCGACGAGGCCGCAGATGTCGGCGCCGGGGGTGCCGGCGGTGTTCTCGTCGGTGGTGTCGTCGCCGATGATCACGTAGCGGTACTCGGCGCCCGGGCCACCGCCCATGCCGCCCTCACCGCCCATGCCGCCCATGCCGCCGTCGTCGTCGGTGCAGTCGCCGGTCTCGCAGTCCTCTTCGTCGTCGACGTCGCACCCGCCGAGGCCGGCGGTCAGACCGAACAGGAGCCCACAGGCCAGAAGCAGCTTGATATCCTTCACGAGGATCTCCTCTCCCCAAGGTTCGATTGCGAGTCATCGGGCGGTGCATCCGCCGCGAAGCCCGGATGGCTACGACTCGCAGTCCCCGAAAATTCGCGACCCGCCGCGGGTCGCCGCAACGCCGGATGGTCATGTGAAAGGCCGAGGTTGTCAAGGCTTTCACCGGGACGCCTCGACCGCTCTGCGAGCGGTATCCGGCCACCGTCGCCGCCGTTCGATGAGAGGCTGCGAGTTTCGGTCGCGCTCATCTCGGCTGGAGATGCGGTATCCTGCGGCGGCCGCGGCCGGTGCGGGGGATCGCGGCGAGAGGAGGCGGCATGGACGGCGAGGTGACGTTTCTCGACGGGGTGCTCACGCTCGGCGAGCGGCTGTGTCAGGCGAAGCCGTTCGCGTTCGGCGCAGGCGAGATCTGCGCGCTGCTCGCCCGGCTCGGCGGCGCCCGGGGGCTGGCGCTGTTCGCGTCGGATGGCGTGGGCGACGCGCTCAAGCTCCTCGGCGCGTCGGGGCTGCCGGCCGACTACCTGCGGCGCTTCCCGGTCGGGCAGACCTGCGTGCTCGGGCATCTGACGGGTGATCTGCGCGAGGCGCTGATCGATCGCGAGGCGGTGCGGGTCGACAGCATCGCGGACGATCCGTGGACGGTCTCGCTCAACTCCGTCGCGCTCCAGGGCGGCTTCGGCGCGACCTTCGCGGTGCCGCTGCTGTTCGGCGACGAGATCGTGGGCGCGATGCATGCCTTCTACGGCGCGCCGGGTGATCCCATCCTGCGCCGCCAGCTCGTGCGCGCGGGCGCGCTCGTCAGCTCGGCGCTCGCCCGCAGCGAGGCGCGGAGCGGGACGACGCGGTTCCCGGTCGAGGGGCTGCGGCGGGTGCGCAGCCAGGAGGAGATCGAGACCTGGGCGCCTCATGTGCACGCGGCGGCGGCGCGGTACGGGCAGGTGTACTCGGCGGTCGTCTATGCGCTCGACCGGCCCGAGATCCTCAGCGGGCGCTACGGCGACGGCTTGACCCACCAGGGCGTCACCGCGCTGTTGCGCATCGTCGACGAGGAGTGTCGCGCCTCGGACCTCGCCGGGCGGCTCGGGGAGGCGGGGGCGGTGGTGCTGATGCCGGGGACCGATCCGCAGGGCGCGTTCAATCAGTGCGAGCGGGTGCTCGGGCGCTTCGGGCGGCTGAGCTTTCGCACCGAGGACGCGCGGTTGCAGCTCAGCGCGAGCGCGGCGATCAGCTTCTTCCCGGAGAACGGCGCGGCGAGCCTCGAAGCGGCGATCCGCTCGGCGCAGAAGGCGCTCGGCGAGGGGCTCGGCGCGAGCAACCGGCGGATCATCGCGATCGCGCCGCCGGGCTCGGCGGCGCGGTAGCGCACATCAGGCGTCGGCCCAGGCGCGGACGAGGTCGCGGTGGGTCGGGTCGCGCTCGGCGGCGTGGGCGGCGAGGTGGCGGGCGGTGCGGCGGTCGCCGCGGAGGCCGGCGAGGCAGGCGAGCTCGGCGAGGGCTTCGGGCGCGTGCGCGGGCGAGGCGGCGGCGTCGAAGAGCTGGCCGGCGGCGTCGTCGTGGCGGCCGGCGGCGGCGAGCGCGCGGGCGGTCATCAGCGCATACTCCGGCTCGTCGGCGGCGAGCTCGCGCGCGCGGCGCAGGTGCGGCAGCGCGAGGTCGGGCCGGCCGCGGCCGAGGTGCAGGTCGCCGAGGCGCGCTTGCGCGAGCTCGTGCTCGTACTCCCCCACCCGGGCGTGGGCGAGGACCTTGCGGTAGAAGTCCACCGCGCGTCGAAGGTGACCCGCCCGGCTGTGCCGCTCGGCGGTGAGGAGCAGGTCGCGAAGTCGTTCTCCACGCATGGCGGCAGTGTAGGCGCGGCGCGGCGATGAGGCGAATTCGGGCGAGCGCTTCGTCGATCAGGGGCCGGTGAGGAGCGCGCGCAGGGCGAGGAGCAGCACGAAGAGCGCGAGGAGCGCGAGCGCGGTGCGGCGGATCGGGCGCTCGTCGAGCGATTGGCGGCGGGTGTTGAGCAGGGCGCGGGCGCGGCGCAGCGCGGTGATGGTCTCGAGGCTCGCGCGCGCGTCGCTCGCGGCGCGATCGGCGCCGGCGCCTTGGTGGAGCGCTTCGCGGCCGAGGTCGACGAGCGCGGCGCGGCGGCGCTCGTCGAGGCGGGCGAGGAGCTCGACCTCTTCTTCGCGCGCGGCGCGCAGCTCGGCGATGCGGGCGTCGGCTGCTTCGACCAACGCCGCCCGGGCGCTGCGGAGGCTGTCGCGGCGGCTGGCGATGTCGGCGAGCTGCGCTTCGAGGCGCGCGACCGGCGCTTCGAGTGCTCGGCGCTGCTCGGCGCGGGGGTCGACCGCGGCGGTGAGCTCGGCGAGGCGGGCCTCGATGGCGGGGCGCTCGTCGGCGAAGACGGCGCGGTGGCCGTCATCGGCGGCGGCGAGGTTGGCCTCGTCGTTGATGTGGGCGAGGCGGGCTTCGAGGTTGCGGCGGAGGGCGGCGTCGTCGGCCTCGGCGCGGGCAAGCTCGGCGAGGGTGTCGTGATGAGCCGCGAGCGCGCGCTCGGCCTCGGCGGCCTCGGCGTCGAGCGCGTCGCGGCGGCCGGCGAACTCGGCGAGGCGGGCGCGGCGGTCGGCCTCGGCGGCGGCGAGCTCGATGGTGAGCGTCTCGCGGCGGCCGTCGATGGCGGCGCGCTCGGTGTCGAGGGCGGCGAGGGTGTCGGCGAAGACGCCGACGCGGGCGTTCTGGCCGGGTGCGGCGGCGGCGAGGGTGGCTTCACCGAGGCCGGCGAGCGCGGCGTCACGAGCGGCGACCGCCGCGCGGAGGTGGTCGTCGAGCGCCTCGAGCTCGCGGCGCCACGCGCGGAGGCAGCGGAGCGCGGTGAAGGTGTAGGTGAGGTGCTGCCAGACGCCGCGCGGCGGTGGCGGCGGCTCGGGCGAGGTGGCGGGGTGCGGGTCCGGCAGCGGGTCGCTCACCGCGGCGGCTCAGCGGCCCCGCTTGAGCTCGATGAGGACCTGCTTGGCGACCGCCTTGAGGGTGTCGAAGACACCGACGCCGGTGGTCGCGACCCCCTCGAAGTCGGGGACGTTGGTGGGGTTGAGCAGCTCGCGCAGATAGCCGGCGTCGACCGCGTTGGGCAGGTCGCGCTTGTTGTACTGCACGACGTAGGGGAGCTTGTCGAGGTCGTAGCCCTGCTCTTCGAGGTTCTCGCGCAGGTTCTCGAGGCTCTCGATGTTGGCGTCGATGCGCTCGACCTGCGAGTCGGCGACGAAGACGACGCCGTCGACCCCCTTGAGGATGAGCTTGCGGCTCGCGTCGTAGAAGACCTGGCCGGGCACCGTGTACAGGTGGAACCGGGTCTTGAAGCCGCGGATCTCGCCGAGGGAGAGGGGCAGGAAGTCGAAGAAGAGCGTTCGCTCCGTCTCCGTCTCCAGCGAGATCATCTTGCCCTTCGCCTCGGGGTTGGTCTTGGCATAGATGTACTGCAGGTTGGTCGTCTTACCGCACAGCCCGGGGCCGTAGTAGACGATCTTGCAGTTGATCTCGCGCGAGGAGTAGTTGATGAACGACATGGTCTACCGGGCCCGGATCAGCTTCAGCGAAACAGGTTGTCGATGTCGTCGTCGCTGATCTCGTCGAAGACGGTGGCGCCTTGGCCGCTCGCCTTCTTGTTGATCTCCTCGAGCACCTGGGCCAGCTTGTCGCTGGAGCGCCGCACTCGGAGGCGGACGAGGCCGAGGGACGACCGCTCGTCGAAGATGACCACGAGGATGACTCGCTGGCCGACCAGCGAGATGTGGATGTTGTCGCGCTCGCCCTCGTGGAGCTGAATCGCGAACTCCTTCTCACCGAGCAGCTTGGCGAGGCCGCCGGTCGCGGCGATGTTGCCGGCCGTGAGGCTGGCGAGCGAGGTCGTGTCCATCTGCGCGGTCTGACCGCTGTTGGCGAGCATCTGCCCATTGCGATCGACGAGGAAGACCGCCTTGGCGCACGCGTCGCGGTGGAGCATGTCGCAGATCTCGACGATCCGCTTGTGCTCCTCCTCGTACAGGACCAACTGCGAACTCATTTGGGCTTCACGCCTCCGGGCTGGTCGCAGGGACTCGAAGCCCCCCGCTTGGCGCGCGTGGGCGCCATTGTTGGGGCAAACTAACACCGCTCTTCGGGTCGCACAAGATTTCGCGCGAACGAACGGGCGGTCACAATTCACGTCGTCCGGCGAGCGCGCGGGCGAGGGTGACCTGGTCGGCGTATTCGAGATCGGCGCCGATGGGGACGCCGCTGGCGATGCGGGTGACGCGGGGGCCGAGGGGCGCGCAGAGGCGGCGGATGTAGAGCGCGGTGGCTTCGCCTTCGACGCTGGGGCTGGTGGCGACGATGACCTCGTCGACGCCGCCGAGGCGGGCGAGCAGCTCCTTGAGGTGGAGCTGCTCGGGGCCGACGCCTTCGAGCGGCGAGAGCAGGCCGTGGAGGACGTGGTAGCGGCCGCGGAACTCGCCGGTGCGTTCGATGGCGTGGAGGCCGGGCACGGACTCGACGACGCAGATCGAGGTGGGATCGCGGCGCGGGTCGCGGCAGAGGCGGCAGGGGTCGTGCTCGGTGAGGTTGCAGCAGACCGAGCAGAGGCGGATGCGGTGGCGGACCTCGGCGAGCGCGTCCGCGAGGTCTCGGGCGATCGATTCGTCGGCGTCGAGCACGAAGAAGGTCAGGCGCGCCGCGGTCTTCTCGCCGATGCCGGGCAGGCGCGAGAAGGCGTGGATGAGGCGCCGGATCGGATCGGTCTCGTTGACGGGCATGCCGTTCGCCGCCGCGCTGCGCCGGGCTCAGTAGAGGCCGGGGAGGTGGATGCCGCCGGTGATCTTCTTCATCTCGGCCTGGCTGTTCTCCTGGCTGGCCGCGATCGCCATGTTGAGCGCGGCGACGAGCAGGTCGGCGACCTCGTCGAGGTCGTCGGGGTTGAGCGCCTCGGGGGTGATCTCGATGCGCTCGACCTTCTGGCGGCCGTTGACGATGACCTTGACGAGCCCGCCGCCGGCGGCGCCCTCGTAGGTCTGCTCGGCGAGCGCGTCCTGGAGCTGCTTGATCTGGCCCTGCATGCGCTTGGCCTGGAGCATGATGTTGCCGTAGCCGCCCTTGGACATTCCTGGCTTCTCCTCGATCGGGGTCAGTTGGGGTTGATCTCGATGACGGGCGCGTCGAGCGCCTCGCTGATGAGCATCACCATCGGGTCGCGGCGGGCCGCCTCGCAGCGGGCGCGGCGCTCGGCGGCGTCGCGGCGGGTGCGGCGCCGGTAGAGGTTGCGGGTGTCGTCGAGCCGCGGGTCGTGACGGTCGAGCCGCTGGGCGTCCACGGGGAAGCCGTGGCCGACGGCGGCCCAGGCGACGCGACGGAGGCGGTCGAGGTCGGGCAGGAGCGCGTCGAAGTCGGCGGCGAGCACGCCGAGGACGAGCCCTTCGTGGTCGAGCGAGACGAGGTAGGCGTCGTGCTCGATGCGGCCGGCGCCGAGCGCGTGGTGCTGGCGGAGTGCGTCGACGAGCTGGGCGAAGACGTCCATGTCGTCGTCGGCGTCGTCGAGGTCGATGGGGCGGACGACGGGCGCTTCGGGCTCGTCGTGGGCGTCGGCGTCGACGGGGGGCGCGGCGGACATGCGCGCGGGGGGCGCGGCGAGTGTCGGCGCGGCGGTCGCGGTCGCGGGCGCGGTGTTCGCGGGCGCGGTGCTCGCGGGCGCGGCGGCGCTGTCGCGGCGGCGCGGTCGCGGCAGGCGCGCGGCGGCAGCGGCCGGCGCGGGCGTGGCCTCGCCGGGGCGCTTCGCCCGGCTGCACGCCGCCGGGAGGCGCGGCTTGACCTCGAGGTGGGGCAGCTCGTGGATGGGGCGCGGCGCGGGCGGCGGGGCGCTGAAGTCGTCGACGGTGCCGGGCTCGGCCTCGACGCGGCGCTTGAAGGTGCGGCGCTCCTCGGTGCGCGGGCGGGCGGCGGTCGCGGCGGGCGCGGGCGGTCGGGGCGGCAGCGCGGGCTCGGCGCGGCGGGGTGGCTCGGGGCGGCGGTTCGGGGCGGCGGGCGCGGCGGCCGGGGCGGCGGGCGCGAACGGGTGAGCGGGCGCGCGGGCGCGGGGCGCTGGCCGCGAATGAGTGGGGGCGCGGCAGCCGGGGAAGCGGTCGCTGCTCGGCGCGCTGGCCGCGAATGAGTGGGTGGCGCGTGGCGGCGGCGCCGGGCGCGAAGCGGTCGCTGGTCGCGGCGGCGCTCGGCGCGCTGGCGGTCGCGGCGGTCGCGGCGGTCGCGGCGCTGGTGAAGCTCGGGCCAGGGGCGGCGGGCCGCGTCGGGTTGGGGGCGGAGGCGAAGCCGCCCGGGCGGGCGGGCGCGGCCGCGGGGCTGGGGCCGGCGGCGAAGCCTGGCGCGCTGGCGGGCGCGGCGGCGCCGCCGAGGCCCGCGCGGGCGCTCAAGCCGCCAGGCCGCGCAGGCCGCCGGCAGCGGATGAGCCGGCGGCGGCCGGGGCCGGCGCCGGCGCCGCTGCCGCGGCCGGGCCGGCGCCGGCCGCGCCGCCGGCGGGGCCGGCGCCGGGGTCGAAGCCGCCGCGGGCGGGGCCGGCGCCGTCGGGGGTGACCGCGTCGCCGAGGCGGGCTTCGAGGCGGGCGAGGCCGCCGAGGACCTCGGCGAGCGGGAGGGTGGCGCCCTGGTGGCAGAGGCGCAGCAGCGTCATCTCGAGGACGAGCTTGGGGAACGGCGAGCGGGCGACCTCGTCGGCGCCTTGCAGCAGGGCGTTGAAGACGCGGTGGATGCGGGCGGGGTCGACGGGCTGCACGAGCGCGACCATCGCGGCGACCTCTTCGGTCGCGACGTCGACGAGGCGCTCGGGGTCGGCGCAGACCTTGACGACCATGAGGTCGCGCAGGTGCTGCACGAACTCGGCGGCGAACTTCTGGAGGTCGAGGCCGAAGCGGAAGAGGTGGTCGATGATCTCGAGCGCGCGCTGGCCATCACCGTCGAAGACGGCGGCGGTGAGGTGGTGGAGCACCTGGCGGTCGGCGATGCCGAGGACCTCGCGGGTCTGCGCTTCGGAGATGGTGGTGCCGCAGAACGCGATGACCTGGTCGAGCAGCGAGAGCGAGTCGCGCATGCCGCCGCGGGCCTCGCGGGCGATGTGGTGCAGCGCGGCCTGCTCGACGATGACGCCCTCGGCGGCGGCGATGCCGCCGATCGCGTCGACGATCTCGCGCTCGGGGATGCGCTTGAAGTCGTAGCGCTGGCAGCGGGAGATGATGGTGTCGGGGATCTTGTGCGGCTCGGTGGTCGCGAAGACGAAGAGGACGTGCTCGGGGGGCTCTTCGAGGGTCTTCAACAGGGCGTTGAAGGCGCTCGTCGAGAGCATGTGCACCTCGTCGATGATGTACATCTTGCGCTTGCCGCGGGTCGGGAGGAACTTGACCGACTCGCGGATCTCGCGGATCTGCTCGACGCTGTTGTTGCTGGCGCCGTCGATTTCGAAGACGTCGACCGAGGTGCCGTTGCCGATCTCGGTGCAGGCGGGGCACTTGCCGCAGGGCGTGGTGGTGGGGCCGTGCTGGCAGTTGAGCGCCTTGGCGAGGATGCGGGCGCAGGAGGTCTTGCCGACGCCGCGGCTGCCGGTGAAGAGCAGCGCGTGGGCGACGCGGCCGAGCTCGATGGCGTTCTTGAGGGTGCGGGTGACGTGGCCTTGGCCGACCACCTCGTCGAAGGTGCTCGGCCGCCACTTGCGGGCGAGGACGAGATAGGACACGCGGTCTGCCTCGACGAGCAAGCCGGCGGGAGAACGGGTGTCGACCCGCGCGTGTACGCAAAAAGGGAAGATGACCGGGACCCGGCACCCCGGAGGGTCCGCTACCGTTGCTGCCTTCCGGCCCTGGCGGAGTTCACGGGCTCCGATCACCGGGCCCGGTCATCACAAGAGCGTCGTCGTTCGACGAAGGCTCACGAAGTCGTGGGACGCCGACAGAGCGGCGTCGGTTGCGGAGAGAGAGGGATTCGAACCCTCGGTGCCTGTTTAGGGCACACACGATTTCCAATCGTGCGCCTTCAACCACTCGGCCACCTCTCCACGAAGAGTCGCGCGGCGACAAGGCGAACAGGGCGGAGAGGGTGGGATTCGAACCCACGTTAGGGGATAAGCCTAAACCTGATTTCGAGTCAGGCGCCTTCAGCCACTCGGCCACCTCTCCACGGTCGCGTCTGTCGTTCGCTTCTTCGGCCGGCGCGCGCGGAAGAAGGCGCGCAGCAGCTCGGCGGACTCTTCGGCGCGGACGCCGCGTTCGATCTCGACCCGGTGGTTGAGCCGGGGGTCGTCCGCGATGCGGTAGAGGCTGTCGACGGCGCCGGCCTTGGGGTCGGTGCAGCCGTAGACGAGCCGGCCGATGCGGGCGTTGACGAGCGCGCCGGCGCACATGGGGCACGGTTCGAGCGTCGCGTAGAGCGTCGCGTCGAGCACTCGCCAGTGGCCGATGGCTTCGGCGGCCTGGCGGAGCGCGATGATCTCGGCGTGCGCGGTGGGATCGGCGTGGGCTTCGCGGAGGTTGTAGCCGCGGCCGATGATGCGATCTGCGTGCACGACGATGGCACCGACCGGGACCTCGCCGCGCGCGGCGGCCCGGCGGGCGAGCACGAGCGCGACGCCCATCCAGGCATGGTCGGTGAAGCGCGGGCTTTGCACGGAGGGCTCCGCTCAGGTCTCCGCTCTCGCGGGCCGTCGCGGGCCCGTCAAAGAAAAGCCCGGCGCGGAGGCTGGCTCCGCGCCGGGCTCGGGCGCACTCGGCAGGATTCGAACCTGCGACCCTCGGTTCCGTAGACCGATGCTCTATCCAGCTGAGCTACGAGTGCATGACTGGGCGGAGAGAGAGGGATTCGAACCCTCGATGAGGTTTCCCCCATACTCCCTTAGCAGGGGAGCGCCTTCAGCCACTCGGCCATCTCTCCGTATATGCCGCGCCGCCTTTGCCGCCGTCAACCATGTCGGCGGTCTTTTCGTGAGCCTGTGTCGATGTCAACGAACGACGGTGCAGAGGGCGGAGGAGGTGGGATTCGAACCCACGGCAGGTTTCCCCGCAACGGTTTTCAAGACCGCCGCCTTAAGCCACTCGGCCACCCCTCCAGAGAATGGCCCGCACCGGAGTGCGACCTTATAGGGAGGTCGGGGGCGAGGGTCAAGAACTTTTGTCGCGGCGGCGCGCGATCGGTCACCGCGGTCAGAGGCTGCGGAGGAGGTCGCGGGCGATGGGGGCGTTGTCGCCGTCGGGGGCGAGCTCGAGGTAGCGCTCGCAGTGGCGGCGGGCGGCGGCGCGGCTGCGGTCCTTCTGGATGGTGCAGAGCGTGTAGTGGGGCTCGGCGAGGGTCTCGTCGTGGCGGAGCGCCTGGGTGGCGAGGTTTTCGATCTTGCGCAGGTCGACGGGGCGCTTGCGGAGGTGGACGGCGGCCGAGGCGGCGTAGGCGGCGGCGAGCTTGGGGTCGCGTTTGATGGCGGCGGCGAAGTCGGCGATGGCGCCGTCGAGGTCGTTGGTGCGGTCCTTCATCTGGCCGCGGAGGAAGTAGGGCTCGGCGGTCTTGCCGTCGCAGGCGATGGCGCGGCCGAAGTCGTCGATGGCGGCCTGCCACTCGGCGAACTTGTTCATCTGCATCTTGCCGCGGCGGATGAAGACGTCGCAGAGCGCGCGGGCGAGCGCGGGCTCTTGGGCGGCGGCGTCGGCGACGGCGTCGTATTCGAGGCGGGCGGCGGCGAGGCGGGCGGGTTCGCCGGCGGCTTCGAGGGCGCGGCCGAGCCAGTAGCGGTAGACGTGGTTGCGCTTGTCGAGCTCGAGGGCCTGCTTGAAGTGCTGGATGGCTTCGTCGTAGCGGGCCTGG
>JACKDM010000013.1 GCA_020633515.1 Myxococcales bacterium | reverse complement strand
GCGCCACGTTGACCGGCTTCGCGCCGAGCACGTCGACGAGCACGCGTGGTGGGATCTCGACGAGGAAGCCACGCTTGCCGCCGTTGATGGCGATGCGATCGAGCGCGAGGATGGTCTCTTCGACGTAGATCGGCATGGCATTACGCAGGCCGAAGGGCGAGGTGCCACCGACCTGATAGCCGCTGTGTCTCTCGGCGGTCTTGGGATCACAGGGGTCGACGCTCTTGACGCCGAGCACGCGGGCCAGGGTCTTGGTGGAGACGCTCTTGTCGCCGTGCATGAGCACGATCAATGGCTTCTTGCCGTCGTCCTGCATGACCAATGTCTTGACGACCTGATGCTCGGGGATGCCGAGCGCCTGGCTGCTCGTGGCGGTGCCGCCGCGGTCGACGTAGTCATAGAGCCTGGGCACGAAGGCGACCTTGGCTTGTTTGAGGACGCGGGTCGCGGCGGTGGTGGGGTGGGTGTCGCGGGCCATCACTCGTCTCGTCGGCAGATGCCACCGGGGGTGCAGGTGTAGAAGGTGGGGCAGTCGGCGAAGCCTTCGCAGAGGGCGGCGCAGACGCTGTCGTCGTTGGCGCTGTTGGCCATGCAGGTGCCGGCGGCGCAGGTGGTGCCGTCGGTGCAGGGCTGGCCGATGTCGTTGCGGGCGCAGGTGGGCTGGGGGGCGCCGGTCTCGAGGCGGCACCAGCCGGTGGTGCATTGGGCGTTGACGGCGCAGGGTTCGCCGATGTCGTCGCCGACGCCGGCGTCGCGCTCGGTGCATTCGTCGAGGCAGGCGCCGGCCTGGAGCTGGCCGCAGCCGGTGTTGGTGCCGCAGGTGAGGCAGGCGTCGGTGAGCGTGTCGCAGCGGTCGAGGCAGGTGTCGCGGGGGGTGAGGCCGCAGGTCTGTTGCTGGTCGCACCAGGCGGCGCAGCGGTCGGCGCCCATGTCGGGGGCGGCGGTGCCTTCGCTGTCGCAGGCGGCGAGGGTGAGGGCGATGAGGAGGGCGATGGCGGGGCGCATGGGTGACCTCGTTCAGTCGACGATGGCGACCCGGTGGCCGACGTAGAGGTCGTCTTCGAGGCAGCGCACGATGAGGTGCGCGACGTCGGCGTAGCGGGTCGTCATGCTGCCGATGATCAAGGTGTCGGGGCCGTGACGGTATCTGCCGGTCTCTTCGCCGTCGACCATGCGGGGCGGGCAGATGAAGGTCCAGCGGAGGCCGCTGTGTTCGAGGTGGGCGAGCGCGCGGAGGTGGGCGTCGGTGACGGGGCGCATCATCGCGGGGAACCAGGGTTGGTCGCGGGCGACGGCGATCTGCATGAGGCCTCAGACGGTCCAGTGGGTGGCTTCGAAGGTCTCGTCGGGCACGACGAACTCGAGGTCGTGGTGCTGCGGGTAGCGGTCGATGGTGACCTTGCCGTCGAGGAGGTGGAGCCCGAGCGCGACGCGGTCGCCGGGGGCGAGGCCGAGGTCGTGGAAGGCGACGCCGAGCTCGACGACGCCGTCGCGGACGCGGGAGCGGATCTCGGCGGGGGGGGCGTGGGCGCCGTTGCGGGCGATGTCGAGGGTGGATTCGAGGGGGTGGAGCTGGCCGGGGCGGCCGTCGAGGGGGAGCTCGACGACGCGCTCGTCGTGTACGCGGACGCGGAGCTGCAAGGTCATGCGGCCGAGGTCGGCGGGGGCTTCTTCGGGGAGGGGTTCGAGGCGGAGGTAGAAGCGCTCGAGGTCGAAGCCGTAGCGGAGGCGGCCGAAGTGGTGGGCGGCTTGATACATGCTGCCGCTCGGGCCGGCGAGGTCGACGGTGCCGGCGCCGGACCAGTCGAACCAGGTGCTCGCGGGGCGATCGAAGCGGGGGCTGATGAGGGTCTTGGGGGGCGCTGCGGCGGCGCCGACGCGGCCGGGGTAGAGGGAGCGGTCGAGGGTCGAGGGCGGGTCTTCGCCGAGGAGCGCGTAGACGCGGCGGAGGTGGGCGCGGAAGAGGTGGTCGAAGTCTTCGTCGTTCTCGCTGGCGAAGTGGTCGCCGTACCACCAGAACCAGTCGCTGCTCTCGGCTTGCAGGAGGTGGTCGAGCGCGGCGGCGGCGGCCTGGGGGTCGGCCTTGGGGGCGGCGTCGGCGTAGAAGGCGCGGGTCTCGCCGAGGGCGCGCCAGGCGGCGTTCTCGACGGGGGAGCCGATCCAGATGTGGTAGTCGCCGCCGATCCAGGAGCCGCTGTGCAGGCCGGGGAGGAGCTGGCGGGGTGGGTGGCGTTCGAGGTGGTCGCCGATGCGGACGGTGTGGATGTCGGCGCGGGCTTCGAGCGCGGCGTAGAGGCCGTCGAGGAAGTCGCGGCCGCTGTTCTGGTAATGCTCCCAGGGGTTTTCGCCGTCGAGCGCGACGGTGACGAGGAGGGGCTCGTCGTCGCCGTTGCCGCGGCGGCGGATCTGGTCGAGGCGGCCGATGAAGTCTTCGACGGCGACGGCGGCGGGGTTCTTGGCGTAGGTGAAGCCGATGAGGTCGCTCAGCGTGCGGTCGCGGAAGACGAGGTCGATGGTGCGCTCGTGGTCGACGGCGTAGCGCCAGGGGCGCCAGGCGTCGCCGGGGCGGCGGCGGCTCGGCGGCAGGGTGTTGTGGAGCTGGTGCTCGTCGGTGGCGGTCCAGCGGATGCCCTGCTCGGCGAAGAGGGTCATGACCTCGGGGCTGACGGCGCCCTCGGCGGGCCAGAGGCCGCGAGGCTCGGCTCGCCGAAGGCGCGGGCGTGGGCGTCGATGGCGCGCTCGACGTGGCGGCGGGCGTCTTCGGGCCAGGCGAAGCGCGGCGGGCGGGGGCGGTTGGGCTGGCAGCGGGCGGCGGTGTCGGTGTCGATGATCAGGGGCAGGATCGGGTGGTGGTAGGGGGTCGCGGTGAGCTCGATCTGGCCGCGCTCGGCGAGGCGGCGGTAGAGGGGGAGCAGGCGGCGGATGATGGCGATCTGGAGGTCGAGGAGCTTGCGCTTGTCGTCCTCGGTGTAGCCGCGGCCCTTGTGTTCGAGCTCGTCGATGAAGGGGTGCTCGGCGCGGGCGGCGAAGCCGAACCAGGCGAGGTTGAAGAGGACCTGGAGGTCGCGGAGGTCGTCGTCGTTGAAGTCCTGGGGGTCGCGGCGGCCGTCGCGCTGGCGCTGGTGGAGGCGCCAGTAGCGGGCGCGGGGGCGGATGTCGGTGTCGAGGGGGACCGAGAAGAAGTGGCGGAGCATGAAGCTGCGCTCGGCGGCGGTGAGGAGGCGCGCGGGCTTCTTGCTGAGCTCCCAGTAGCGGTCGCGCTCGCCGTCGACGTAGGCGGTGAGCTGTTCGACGAGGATCGGGACGAGGTTGACGGTGGCGCGCACGCCGGGGTGGCGGTCGAGGAGCCAGGCCATGTCGTGGTAGGCGCGGGTGGCGTGCAGGCGGACCCAGGGCAGCGCGAGCTGGCCGTTCTGGGGGTCGCGGTAGCTCGGCTGGTGCATGTGCCAGAGCAGCGCGAGGTGGAGCGGGCGGGACATGGCCGGGCCTCTCTCGGGGGTCTTGGGGTCGCGGGTCAGGCGCGGATGTGGGTGCCCTTGGCGGCGGCGACGATGCCGTTGGGGCTGATGGTCAGCCCGCGCGCGCGGTCTTCGTCCGGGTCGAAGCCGACGCGGACGCCGGGGTCGACGGTGACGAACTTGTCGAAGATGGCGTTGCGCACGCGGGCGTGGCGGCCGATGGTGCAGCCTTCGCCGAGCACGCCGCACTCGACCTCGGCCCAGGAGTGCACGTGCACCGAGGGGGCGAGGATCGAGCGGCTGACGTGGCCGCCGGAGACGATGCAGCCGGGGCTGACGAGCGCGTTGCTCGCGCGGCCCTGGCGGGTGGGCTCGGCGAAGACGAACTTGGCGGGCGGCAGGTGCTGGTAGGTCGTGCGGATCGGCCACTTGCGGTTGTAGAGGTTGAACTGCGGGGTGACGGCGACGAGGTCCATCGAGGCGTCGAAGTAGCTGTCGAGGGTGCCGACGTCGCGCCAGTAGCCGCGCTCCTTGTCCTCCATGTCGGGCACGAAGTTGGTGGCGAAGTCGTAGACGTAGCAGTTCTTCCGCTCGACGATCGGCGCGATGATGCTCTTGCCGAAGTCGTGGGCGCTCTCCTTGATGTCGGCGTCGCGGCGGACCTCGTCGACGAGGACGTCGGTGCGGAAGAGGTAGTTGCCCATGCTCGCGAGGCAGCGGGTGGGGTCGCCGGGCATGTGCGGGGGGTTTTGGGGCTTCTCGACGAAGTCGATGATCCGGCCGTCGGCGTCGCAGGCGATGATGCCGAACTGGTTGCCCTGCTCGATCGGCATCGGGATCGCGGCGACGGTGACGTCGGCGCCCTTCTGCTGGTGGAAGTCGACCATCTGGCGGACGTCCATCTTGAAGATGTGGTCGGCGCCGAAGACGGCGACGTGCTCGGGGCGGGCGTCGGTGATGAGGTTGAGGTTCTGGAAGACGGCGTCGGCGCTGCCTTTGAACCAGTCGCGGTTGACGCGCTGCTGGGCGGGCACGGGCTCGACGTAGTGGCCGAGGATGGGGGCGAGCTGCCAGCCGCGGGTGATGTGGCTGATGAGGCTGCTGGCCTTGTACTGGGTCAGCACCTTGATCTGGAAGTAGCCGGAGTTGACGAAGTTCGAGAGCACGAAGTCGATGATGCGGTAGCGGCCGCCGAAGGGCACGGCGGGCTTGGCGCGGTCGCGGGTGAGCGGCATGAGGCGGGTGCCTTCGCCGCCGGCGAGGATCAACGCGAGCAGGTTGACGTCGGTCATGGCTCCTCCCCGCTGGGCGCCCGCCCGGCGGGCGGGGTCTTCGCGTCGTCACCTGCGTGGGCACAGGCGCGCTGCGCTCGGCTCATGGTCGCGCTCATCTCGTCGTGTCTCCGTGACGGGTTCTGTTTTGCGGGCCGCTCATCGCCCGTTCGCGCGACGCCCGGGGAGCCCGTCGAGTCCGGGTGGCGCGCGCACGCTCAGAAGAAGATGAACCAGGCGGCGCCGACGACGACGACCGCGCCGAGGACGCCGAGCACGACGCCGACGAGGAGCGAGCTGTCGCGGCGGGGCGGCGCGCTCGGGATCGGGGTCGCGTCGGTGGGGCCGGGCACGGCCGCGGTCGTCGCGCCGAACGCGGGGCGCACCGGGTGCACCGGCTCGGTGCCCGAGCGGACCGGGGGCGGCGGGATGCCGGCGGTGGGCGCCGCGGGCGCGGCGGGCGTCGAGGGCGGCGCCTCCGAGCCGGCGGGCGCCGAGGTGCGGCCCTTGCGCGGCTGCGGCACGTCGCGCGGTCGGGTCAGGTCGACGCGGTTGTGCAGGTTGGGGTCGATGATCGTCTCGTCGCCGTCGAAGATGCCGAAGTCTTCCATCCACTCCGACGGGTTGATCGCGTCGGGCAGGATGTTGAGGCTCGAGTCGGGGTCGACCTCGGCGACCGACTTGAACTCGGCGCGCGCGATGTCATCGAGGTCTTCGACCGAGCGGAACTCGCCGAGCTCCTTCTGCATGGCCTCGGCGATCTGCTTGACGCCGCTGCTCTGCATGTCGGGCGGGCGGGTGACGCGGGCCTTCTCCGAGAGCACGCGCTTGACGAGCACCGCGATGTCGTAGCTGGTGACGAGGAGCTTGTTCTGCGCGAGGTAGCTGGCGAGCTCGTGGCCGAACTGCTCGCTGCTCTGGTAGCGCTGCTCGGGGTCGCGGGCGAGCGCGCGGCGCAGGATCGCTTCGAGCTGCGGCTCGACGTCGGCGTTGTAGGTCGACAGCGGCGGCACCTCGGCGGCGCGCACCATCTTGACCGTCTCGAGGTCGTTCTTGCCGTCGAAGAGGCGGCGGCCGGAGATCATCTCCCAGAGCACGATCCCGGTCGCGAAGATGTCGGTGCGGAAGTCGACGGGCTGGCCGAGCGCGGCCTCGGGGCTGAGGTAGGCGAACTTGCCCTTCACGATGCCCGGATCGGTGAAGGTCGCCTGGCTCGCGGCCTTGGCGAGCCCGAAGTCGACGAGCTTGACCTCGCCCTCGCGGCTGATGAGGACGTTGGGCGGGCTGATGTCGCGGTGCACGATCGCGAGCGGCTTGCCCTCGGGGTCCTTGCGGTGGTGGGCGTGGCTGAGGCCCTTGCACATCTCGATGGCGACGAAGACCGCCTGCTCGCGGGGGATGCGGAAGCCGCGCTCACGCGCGATCTCGAGGATGCCCTTGAGGTTGGCCCCGTCGATCCACTCCATCACGATGAAGTAGCTCGACTCGGCCATGCCGATGTCGAAGGTCTGCACGATGTTCGCGTGGTTGAGGTACAGCGAGAGCCGCGCCTCGTCGAGGAACATCTGGATGAACTTCTGGTTCTTCGAGAGCTGCGGGAGCACCCGCTTGATCGCGACGACCTTCTCGAAGCCGCGGAGGCTGGTGGCCTTGCCCTTCCACACCTCGGCCATGCCGCCGGCGTCGATCTTCTGTATGACGCTGTATTTCTGCTGGGCCATCTGTCAGGCGGCTTTCCGACGTGCCGGTGGAGCGGGCACATTAGAGCGCAGTTGTGTGCGGCTGGCAAACCTGCGGCGCACGAGATGGGAGATGAACCGATGCCCGATGAGGTGACGGCGCGGTGGAGCGGCTGGCTCGCCGAGGCGGCCGAGGGGCTCGGGGCGCGGCTGCGGCGCGCGGGGCTGTCGCGGGACGAGCGGCGGCAGGGGCGGTTGCTGCTTCAGCGGGCGTTCGACGCGCTCGCGGCGGGGGAGGGGGGCGGTGAGGGTGAGGGGGGCGACGGGGCCGATGAAGCGGAGGCCGAGGGCGCCGAGGCCGAAGGCGGGGATGCCGTCGGGGCCGAGGGCGCGGTCGCGGCGGCGGATCCGGCGCCGGTCGACCTCTCGCTGCTGCGCGCCGTCGACGCCGCCGCCTCGCCGATCGTGCCCGTCATCCCCCGGCCGCCGCGGATCGGGGTGCCGCCGCTCGTGACCCACCCCGACCCCGACTGGCTCGCCGGCTTCTTCGCCGTCGAGGCGCTCGCCGACCGGATCGCCGGCCGCACCGAGCGCATCCTCGAAGGGCTGCGCGACCCCGAGGTCCGCCGCGCGCTCGGCCGGGTCGTCACCGGGCCCGGCGGCGAGACCGATCTCACCTTGACCCGCGGCTGACACCCGCGCCGCCGTCAGCCGTCGGCGCGCTCTCGCTGCGCCTTCATCGCGAGCAGCTCGCCGGCGGTCTCTTCGATCGCGCGGTCGGTGACGTCGATCACCGGCCAGTGCGGGTTGCTGTCGAAGATCCGGCGGGCGTAGGCGAGCTCCTTCTCGATGTGGTCGCGCACCCCGTAGGCGGTGTCGGCCGGCATCCCGAGCGACTGCAAGCGCGACTGGCGGATGCGGAACAGCGCCTCGGGTTTGATCGAGAGCCCGAAGACCTTGTCCTGGTCGATCGAGAAGAGCTCCTGCGGCGGCTCGATGCCCATCACGAGCGGCACGTTGGCGACCTTGTGCCCGCGCTGCGCGAGGTAGGTCGACAGCGGGGTCTTGCTGGTGCGGCTGATGCCGACGAGCACGATGTCGGCCTTGCGCAGGTTGCGCGGGTGCTGCCCGTCGTCGTTCTTGACCGCGAACTCGACCGCCTCGATGCGGCGGAAGTACTCGTCGTTGACCGCGTAGAGCCCGCCCGGTCGCGCGCTCGCCTCGAGCTCGAGGTGGGCGGCGAGCTTGGCGACGAGCGGCCCGATCAGGTCGATGTCGTCGACGCCCGCCTCGCCGCAGAGCCGCTGCAACAGCTCGCGCTTGCGCGGGTCGACGAGGGTGTGAACGACCAGCGCCTCTTCGCCCGCGGCCACCTCGACGAGGTCTTCGATGACATCCTCGGCGCGCACCTGCGGCACCACCGAGACGTTGGCCTCCGACCCCTCGAACTGCTTGAGCGCCGCCCCGACGACCTTCTGCGCGGTGTCTCCGGTGGCGTCCGAGAGGATGTATATCTTGCTTTTCATGGCGGATCCTGGGACCTGACCCCGACTCGGGAGGAGTTTCGTATGGCCGACACGGCAGCCGTCGTCAAGTGTACCGCGAGCGCGGGGGTCGTGACCCTGACGCTCGATCGCCCCGCGCGCCGCAACGCGCTCTCGGCGGAGCTGATCACCGCGCTGCGGGCGGCGCTCGCCGCGGCCGACGCCGACCGGGAGGCGCGCGCGATCGTGATCACCGGCGCGGGCGACCGGGCGTTCTGCGCGGGCGGCGACCTCGCGGGGGGCATGACCGGCGGCGGCGAGGGCTTCCCGGCGCGCATCGCCGAGAAGGGGCTCTTCGCGGAGCTGATCACCGACCTGCGCGGGCTCGGCAAGCCGGTCGTCGCCCGGGTGGGCGGCGACGCGTTCGGCGGCGGGGTCGGGCTGATGCTCGCCTGCGACCTCGTCATCGCCGCCGACGACGTGCGGATCGGGCTCCCCGAGATCGAGGTGGGGCTGTGGCCGATGATGGTGACGACGCTGCTGGTGCGCCATGTCGGGCCGAAGACCGCGCTGGAGCTGATGATGCTCGGCGAGAAGCACTCCGCGGCGGCGGCGCAGGCGATGGGGCTCGTCAACCGGGTGGTGCCGCGCGCGGCGCTCGACGCGGAGGTGGCGCAGGTCGCGGGCAGGCTCGCCGCGCGCTCGCCGGCGGTGCTCGCGATGGGGCGGCGGGCGTTCTACGAGACGGCCGATCTGCCGGTCGAGGCCGCGCTGCCGGTGCTGCGGGACCGGCTGGTGCTCAACACGCTGCTCGAAGACGCGGCCGAGGGGGTGATGGCGTTCATGGCGAAGCGCGACCCGCAGTGGAAGGGGCGCTGAGGCAGATGCCATCGATGCCCGTGATGGCATGGATGCCATCGATGGCATGGGGGCCGTGGATGACATGTGCCATCAGCCATCCGCGGGTGGCGCCGATGATGTCTCGGGTCGCGGCTGCCACGGCCAGCGCCCGGTCAGCTCGAGCTCCAGCGTGAAGCTGAGGAAGGTGCGGATCAGCACGACCGCGCCGAGCACCCCGACGGTGGTGAAGGTGAGCTCGACGGCGACGGTGTGGATGATGTCGGCGGCGACGAGGAACTCGAGCCCGAGCAGGATCCCGTGCCCGAGGCGCTGGCGGATCTCGTGGTAGACCGCGCCGCGCGCGCCGCCGCGGAGCCGCTGCCAGACGCCGTAGAGCAGCGCGTAGAGCGACAGGATCACGATCAAGGCGATGCCGACGCCCTCGATCAGCGTCGCGCTCCACTCGGCGATCACCGTCACCCATCCGCTCGGCAGTCCCATGTCATCTCCTCCGCGTCGTCGGTCAATCCCACCACTCGCCGCTCACCGGCGCGAGCGGGCGTACCCGGTGCAGGCTCGCCGCCGGCCAGCGCTCTTCGAGGAGGCGGTGCACCTCTTCGGGTTGGTAGAGCTGGCTGAAGTGCATCAGCACGAGCGCTTCGTTCTGGAACTCGGGCGCGTAGCGCAGCAGCTCGTCGAGGTGGATGTGGCAGCCCTTGCGCGCCTTGTCGACGGGCTTGCGGGCGTCGAGGAAGGTGCACTCGAGGATCGCGACGCGCGCGGTGAGGAGCGCGGGCTCGTGGCGCAGCACCTCGGGGAGCGTGTCGGTGGCGTAGGCGAGCTCCTGGTGGTCGACCGTGTCGAAGAGGTCGTGCCCGGCGCGGCGGCGGCGGCCGATCTCGTCGCCGGGGAGGTCGAGGTACTCGGCGCGGAGCTTCTGCACGCGGTTGAAGAAGAGGTAGCCGAGCGAGGGGACGGGGTGGAAGGTGCGGAACGCGCGGACCCAGAGGTCGCGGCGGAGCTGGACCTCGTCGCCGGGTTCGAGGCCGACGACCGTGCAGTCGAGCGACCAGCGGTGGAGCGCGCTGAAGCCTTCGAGCGCGGCGGGGAGGCCGCGGGCGACCTCGGCGGGGGCGTAGATCGTGGGTGGGGGTACGCCGACGAGGCCGCGCATGCCGAGGAGCGCGGGGAGCGCGCCGACGTGGTCGACGTGGGCGTGGCTGAGGAAGAGGTTGGCGGCGCCCGATCCACAGCGGAGCGCGGTGCCGGCGTCGAAGAGGGCGTCGAGCTCGGGCACGTAGAGGCCGGTGTACATGCCGCCGAGGGAGCGGCCGATGACGGTGTAGCGTTCGGTGTCGATGCGGGTGGGCACGGGCGCCTCCTCGGGTGGACGCGGGTCGAGGAGGATTCGGATGCCGCTCGGCGACGTGACGCCGCGGTGGTCGCGCCGGGAGAGGCGTGATATCTCGGTTCGTATCGGCGACGCGACGGCAGGAGGTCGGCAGCATGTCCGGCGAGATGGCGGCGAACCCGCTCGCAGAGCGGCGAAGCGAGCGGGGTGCGGTCCGAAGCGAGGGGCAGTCATGACGCGGCCGCTCGCCAATGTCTCGGGGGAGCTGTTGCAGCGGGGTTATGCGCTGCTGAGCCGCCTCTCGCGGGGGGACGCGTCGACGGTCTACGAGGCGCAGCACGAGGGCACGCGGCGGCGGCTGGCGATCAAGGTGACGGCGGCGGATACGCCCGACGCCGAGCGCAACGCGGGGCGGCTGTTGACGGCGTGGAACGTCGCGCGCGGGCTGCGTCACCCCCACCTCGTCACCGTGATCGACGGCGGGCGCCTCTCCGATGGGCGGGCGTGGCTCGCGATGGAGCGGCTGCGCGGGCGCGACCTCGGGATCGAGCTCGCCGAGGTCGGGCGGCTGAGCCCGGGGCGCGCGGTGCACATCGTGCGGCAGGTCTGCGACGCGCTCGCGGTGCTGCATCGGCGGGGGGCGGTCCATCGGGCGGTGGACTTGTGCAACATCTTCCTCGTCAGCGCCGGGCACTTCGCCGATCACGCCCGCTTGATCGATCTCGGCCGGCTCGCGGTGGGGCGCGACGATCCGCAGCGCATGCACGCGCCGACCGGGCCGGTGATGCTCGGGACGCCGCTCTACCTCGCGCCCGAGCTGGCCCGCGGGGAGGAGGCGACGCCGCAGAGCGACGCGTACGCGGTCGGGGCGGTGCTCTACCACCTGATCGCGGGCGCGCCGCCCTATCACGATCCGGTGCCGACGCGGCTGATCGCGCAGCATGTGCTCGCGCCGATCCCGGCGCTGCCGGCCGAGGTGGAGGCGCCGCCGGCGCTCGCGGCGTTGATCACGCGCTGCCTCGCCAAGGAGCCGGCGGAGCGCCCGGCGGAGATGGCGGAGATCATCGGCGTGCTCGACGCCTGCGTGGTGCAGCTCGCCGGCGCGCCGCCGGAGTCGCTGGCGCATCGGGGGCTGCCGGCGATCCCGCCGGCGGGGATCGGGCCCGAGTGGCGGCGCTTCGCGGATGCGTTGCGGGCGGTGGTGCGGGCGCGCTTCACCCGCGAGCGGCCGCCGGTGCCGATCGTCGAGACGCTGTCGTGGGTGACGGCGGCGCGGAGCGCGCTCGATGAGCAGAGCGCGCAGGCGGAGCGGCATCGGGCGCTGGCCGACACCCGGGCGCGGGCGCGGATCGAGGAGCGGGCGCAGCTCGAGGCGCGGATCGAGGCGCTCGACGCGGCGCTGGAAGCGGCGGGGGCGCGGCTGCGGGAGGCGGAGCACGCGGCGTTCGCCGAGGTGCGGCTGCGGGGCGGGGTGGACGAGGAGTATCGGGGGGCGCTGCGGGCGCTGGAGATCGCGGCGGCGTGCGGGGGGCTGGGGCTCGACGAGTTCGCGCCGCTGCTGGCCGAGGTGCGCGGGCACCTCGCGCGGCGGGCGGAGGTCGACGCGCGGGTGATGGATCACCGGCGGCGGGAGCGGGAGGTGGCCGAGCAGATCGCGCTGCTGATGGGGGAGCGCCTCGAGGTGGCGCGGGCGCACGCCGACGGGGAGCTGGAGGAGCAGGACGAGGGGTGGCGGCTGGAGTGGCTGGCCGCGCAGAGCAGCGACGCGATGCTCGCCGCGCAGCGGGCGTTCGAGAACGCCTGCCTCGAGCTCTACCATCGCTGCCTCGCGCTGCGTTCACTGGGGACGGGGCCGCTGCCGCGGGTCGAGGCATGACCGATCTGATGAAGACCTGGGATGGCGAGCTGCTCGACGCGAGCGAAGCCATCTCGATCGATGAGCAGTACGATGGGGTGCTCGCCGCGATCGCGTTCGCCGGGGGGCGGGCGACGCTCGATCAGATCGGGCGCTACCTGGGCGGTGACACGGTGGTGCGGCAGGCGTTCCTGCAGACGGTGCATCGGCGGGGGTATGGCTACTTCGATGACTCGAAGAGCCGCTACCCGGTGCGTTCGCAGGGGTATGTGATCGCGGTCGAGGTGTCGGGGGAGTTCAGCCACCCCAAGCGGGACCTCGGGCCGGCGTGCTGGCCGTCGGATGTGGTGGGGAGCGTGTATCGCTTCGAGCATCGGCTGCGCGAGGGGCGTGATCTGTATCGGCTGCTCGACTGCGATGTGCGCGCGCTGTTCCCCGATGAGGCGCGGTGGGCGCACTACCTCGACGCGCTGCGGGTGCTGCTGCCGTTCGGCAATGTGTACGTCGACTTCCACCCGGATGGCTTGCGGCTGGTGACGGTCGATCACATCACCTGGTGTCATGACTTCTGGAAGATGGTCGACGCGGTCCCTCACCTCGCGCGGGGGCTCGATCCGCCGGTGGAGTGGTGCATCCTCGCCGGCTCGCGCTATCAGGCGGGGCGGATGGAGGCGCTGCTGCGGTTGATCGGGGGTGAGATCCCGCCGGTGGTGCGGCCGCGGGTGGTGTGTTACGACCTCGCGCGTTACTTCGCGCCGGTCGATCGCATCGGGGAGCTGGACGCCGATCCGTTCGGGGATGTGTTCCGGTAGCGTCTCGCAGCGATCAGGCCATCAGACCATCAGGCCGAGCGCGCGGGCGCAGGGCATGATGACCTCGGCGATGGTATTGGCGTGCAGCGCCTTGCGGGCGGCGGGGCCGGGCAGGCCGTGCGCGGGGAGGTGGGGGCCGTCGCCGTGGTCGGCGGCGCGGGCGCGGTGGATGGCCTGGGTGAAGGCATCGGCCGCGGCGGCGTGGGTGGCGTCGTCGGCGTCGTCGAGGAGCCAGCGGAGGGTGCGCCACGCGAGCGCGGCGTGGCGGGCTTCGTCGGCGGCGAGGCGGTCGCCGACGGCGGCGACGGTGGGATCGGCGGCGGCGGCGATGGCTTGGGCTTCGGCGGCGCCGAGGGTCTCGCCGACGCAGCCTTCGTCGATGAGGGCGGTGATGACATCGCGGCGGTCGGTGGCGAGCGCGAGGTCGGCGAGCGGGAGCGGGGCGGGGCCGAGCGGGCGGCCGGCGTAGGCGGCGGCGAGGCCGTAGGCGAGGCGGGCGTGCTCGACCTCGTCGGCGGCGGCGCGCTGGGTGTCGAGGACGAGCTCGGCGGGGGCGCCGAGCGCGAGGAGCTGGAGCGTGGTGCGGGCGAAGCTGGCGACCGAGGCGTGTTCGAGGGCGGCGATGCCCTGCCACCACGCGGCGAGCGCGACGCGCTCGGCGGCGGCGAGGGATGCCATCGCGGGGCGGCCGATGTCGTGTTCGATCCAGTCGCTGCGGTCGGTGGCGTCGGCGGTGCGGGCGTGGCCGTCGACGGTGAGGGGGCGGCCGCAGACGGGGAGGAAGGTGCACATCCAGTTGCCTTCGGCGCTGAGGGTGCAGCCGTCGCCGGCGCCGTCGTCCTGGCAGTCCTGGTTGGTGCGGCACATGTCGATGGCGGGCTCGCGGCAGGCGACCTCGGGGTGGTTGTAGCAGCCGTCGCTGGTGGAGTTGACGGCGCATTCGCCGCTGTTGCAGTCGGCGCCGGTCTCGCAGCCGGCGGGGGTGCAGTAGCTGTTGCCGTCGATGACACCGGGGCAGATGCAGACCTGGCCGTCGCCGCAGTCTGCGTCGGTGGCGCAGCCATAGCGGCAGCCGCAGAACTCGATGCCACCGCCGAGGGGGAGCACGACGCAGCGGCCGTGGGGGCGGTCGCCGCAGTCGGTGTCTTGCTGGCAGTCGCCTTCGTTGCCGGCGCCGCTGCACGCGGGGTAGGCGACGGTGGGTTCGCAGGCGATGGCTTCGACGCGGTTCATGCTGCCGTCGGCGCAGCGCACGACGCCGGTGGGGGCGCCGGTGGGGTCGAGCACGGGCTGGGGGTCGAGGCAGTCGGTGGGGGTGGGGCCGGCGTCGGGGCTGGCGTCGGGGCTGGCGTCGGGGCCGCGGTCGGCGGGCTGGCCGTCGGGGGTGGCGTCGAGCATGGCGTCGAGGGCGGCGTCGAGCATGGCGTCGAGGCCGGCTTCGGGGGTGCCGGCTTCGGGGATGCCGGCGTCGGGGTCGGCGGGGGTGTCGTCGCAGGCGGCGTTGACGCCGAGGGCGGCGAGGAGCGAGAGGCGGAGGGCGGGGAGGGGGCGTCGTGTCTTCATGGGATCGACCCTAACGCGGCGGTGGGGGCGGGTGCAAGCGGGGGTCCGGGCGTGGGATCAGGCGAGGGCGAGCGCGCGGGCGCATGGCATGATGACTTCGGCGATGGCATCGTGATGGAGGGCGCGGCGGGCGGCAGGGCCGAGGAGGCCGTGGGATGGCAGGTGGAGTCCGGCGGGGTGATGGGCGTCGCGGGCGCGGTCGAGGGCGGCGGCGAAGGCTCGCCGGGCGGCGGCGTGGGTGGCTTCGTCGGCGCAGCGCACGACGCCGGTCTGGCGGCCTTCGCGGTCGAGGAGGGGCTGGGGGTCCTGGCAGCCGGGGGCGTGGAAGGCGTCGGGGGGTCGAAGTCGGGGACGGTGAAGTCGCGCGGGTGAGGGTGGGGCGAAGGCGCCGGGAGGGCGTCGGGAGGGTGGCGTCGGGAGGGGTGGCGTCGGGGAGGGTGGGTGTCGAGGCGGGCGTCGGCGGGCGGGTCGGCGGTCGAGCGGGGGTCGTCGAGGCAGGCGGCGTCGGTGAGCCCGAGCGCGGCGAGGAGCGAGAGGCGGAGGCTCGGGAGGGCGCGCGGGGGGCTCATGGCTTCGAGGCTAGCGCGGCGGTGGGTGGGCGGCAAGGTGGGGAGCGCCTCGTGATGACTCGGCGGAGGGGGGATGTCAGCGGGGACGAAGGCTTCGGCGTGGAGGCCGGGTGCCATCCGCGATGACGGGTCGGGGGCGGATGCCTGCGGGGAGATGCTTCGCCGCGGATGCCGGTGCCATCCGCGTTGCCATGAGGAGGGCGCGCGACGGTAGGGCGTGTTTCGGCGCGCAAACAGCGCGGAGGGGAGATGGGGGCTACTCGGTGAAGACATCGGCGAGCGTGGCAGCGGTGAAGAGGCGCTGGAACCAGCGGTCGCGCTCTTCGTGGGTGGCGGCCTCGATGCGGGCGCGGAGCGCGTCGGGGACGGCGCCGAAGCGGTAGCGCAGGCCGTTGTGGAGCATCAGCGCCTCGGCCTGGTCGCGGCCTTCTTCGCGGCCTTCTTCGCGGCCTTCTTCGCGGCCTTCTTCGCGGCCTTCTTCGCGGCCTTCTTCGCGGCCTGCTTCGCGGCCTTCTTCGCGGCCGCGCTCGTGGCCTTCGTCGTAGAGCTGCTGGGCGGTGCTCACCATGACTGCTCGAACCTCCGGGTCGACGTTCGAGGCGATCGCGCGGGCGATCAGCCGGGGATCCAGGGCGTCGTTGCAGAGCGCATAGTACAGCGTGCTCCGCAGCGCTTCCAAGCCGCCGGGCTCGGCGGCGACGGCCGAGAGGTGGCGGCTCAGTCGCTCGATGACCGCGACGAGGTCGGGGTCGCGCGCGCCGTGGCGGAGCATGATGAGCGCGACGGTGGCGAGCGCGCGGCGGGTCTGGCGCTCGATGGTGTCGTCGTCGGTGCGCGCGAGGTCGTCGATGAGGACCTCGAACGCGGGCAGGTGGCGGGCGAGGCCGTCGAGCAGCGCCGGGTCGGTCGCGAAGAGGGCGTGGAAGTCGAGCGGCGCGCTCCACGGCCGCTCGCCGTTGTAGAGCACGACGGGCACGATCGGGGGCAGGTGGCGGGCGTCGGGGTTGTCGCGGCGCCAGGTCTTCCAGATGCCGACCATGTAGACGAGCACCCGGAACGGCATCATCGGGTCGACGCTGGATTGGTGCTCGTAGAGCACGAAGACGAACGCGGTCTGGCCGCGGAGCGGGACGCGGAAGACGAGGTCGGCGCGGTGACCGCTGAGGTCTTCGTCGACGAACTCGCCGGGCAAGAGCTCGAGGCGGTCCCAGTCGATGGCGGCGGCGAGCGGGCCGGGGAGCAGGCGGCGGAGCGCGTCGGCGGCGACCTCGGGGCGGGAGAAGACGAGCTTGAAGTAGGCGTCGTGCGAGAGGTGGATGAAGGGCATGTGACGGCTAGGGTGGGATCGGGGCGCGCTGTCCGGGGCGCGCGGGGCGGGGCGGGGGCTCCGATGGCGGTGACCGCCGATGCGCTTGCGGGTGACGGTCCGGCCGGGTTAATCGCATCGGGATGCAGACGGCGACCGAGACCTTCCTCGATGGGCTGCGCGCGGTGGTGGGCGTGGCGGGGGTGAGCACGACGCCGCCCGAGCGGCTGGCGTACGCGCGGGATCTGTGGCCGCGGAGTCAGCTGGAGCGGTTGGCGGGGGAGCCGTTCGAGCGGCCGGCGGCGGTGGTGTGGCCGCGGTCGACGGATGAGGTGGCGGCGGTGGTGCGGGCGTGCGCGGCGGCGGGGGTGCCGATCGTGCCGTTCGGGGCGGGGAGCGGGGTGTGCGGGGGGGCGCGGGCGGTGCCGGGGGGGGTGGTGGTCGATCTGAAGCGGCTGCGGCGGGTGCGGCGGCTGGATCGGGCGGCGGGGGTGGTCGAGGTCGAGGCGGGGCTGGTGGGGGAGCGCTTCGAGCGGTGGCTGGAGGCGCAGGGGCTGACGCTGGGGCACTTTCCGTCGAGCATTCTGTGCTCGACGGTGGGGGGCTGGGTGGCGGCGCGGTCGGCGGGGCAGTGTTCGTCGCGGTACGGCAAGATCGAGGACATGGTGGTCGCGCTGGAGGTGGTGACCGGCGACGGGGTGGTGCGGCGGACGGCGGCGGGTGGGGGCTTCGACTGGAACGCGGTGTTCGTGGGGAGCGAGGGCACGCTGGGGATCATCACGGCGGCGACGCTGCGGGTGCATGCGCAGCCGGTGGCGCGGGCGTATCGCGGGTGGCGGATGCCGTCGGTGGCGGCGGGGATCGAGGTGATGCGGCGCACGATGCAGGCGGGGTGGCGGCCGGCGGTGGTGCGGCTGTACGACCCGCTCGATACGCTGCTGGTGGGGAGCAAGGGGAGCGGTTCGGGGGGCGATGGCGGGCACCTGGGGCGGCTGAAGGCGCTGCTGGCGGGGGAGGGGACGGAGGCGGTGAAGGCGCGGGCGACGCGGCTGGCGCTGTCGGTGCCGGGGCTCGTGAATCGGGCGGTGCGGGCGCTGCCGGGGCCGGCGCTGTTGGTGACGGTGTGCGAGGGGGAGGCGGAGGAGGCGGCGGAGACCGACGCGGCGATCGCGCATTTCGCCGAGGCGGCGGGCGGGGTGGATCAGGGTGAGGGGCCGGGGCGGCGGTGGATGGCGCACCGGTATGACGTCAGCTACAAGCAGAGCAAGATCTACCGATCGGGGGCCTTCGTCGACACCTTCGAGGTCGCGACGACCTGGAGCCGGGTCGAGGCGCTGTACGAGGCGGTGCGGCGGGCGGTGGGCGACGAGGTGCTGGTGATGGCGCACTTCAGCCACGTCTATCCGGGCGGGTGCTCGATCTACTTCACCTTCGTGGGCACGGGGCGCGATCGGGACGAGATGCGGGCGCGCTACGACCGGGTGTGGAAGGCGGCGCTCGACTGCGCGGTGGCGCGGGGGGCGGCGATCGCGCATCACCATGGCGCGGGGCTGTCGCGGCGGCGGCACATGCCGGCGACGCACGGCGAGGCGCGGCGGTGGTTCGCGGCGCTCAAGGCGGTGTGTGATCCGGTGGGGATCATGAACCCGGGCAAGCTCTTCGCCGAAGAGGCGCTCGATGAGCTCGGGAGGTCGGCGTGAGCTGGCAGCGGGTGCTCGATCCGGCGCTCGGCGATGGCTGGGCGGCGGGCGCGGCGCGGTGCTTCGCGGTGCGGACGCCGGCCGACGCGGCGCGGCTGCTGCGGGGGCTCGGCGGGGCGCGGTGGACGCCGGTGCGGGGGTTGCCGGCGGGGGTCGATGAGGGGGTGTTCCTCGATCTGGCGCCGCTGGCGGGGGTGCGGACGGTCGACGCGGTGGATGGGGCGGTGCATGTCGAGGCGGGCGCGACGTGGGCGGGGGTCGAGGCGCGGCTGGGCGAGCAGGGGCTGACGTTGGGGCCGCTGATGGGGCTCGGGGACGAGATGATCGCCGAGTCGCTGGCGGCGCCGTGGGATCGGCGGCCGTCGCCGCGCTTCGGGTGGCTGCGCGATGGCTTGCTGGCGCTGCGGGCGGCGCTGCCCTCGGGGGTGACGCGCTGCGCGGTGGCGCCGCGGCGAGCGACGGGGCCCGATCTGGCGCGGGTGCCGGTGGGGGCGGGGCAGCGGGCGGGGTTGATCACCGACGTGCACCTGCGGGTGTGGCCGGCGGTGGAGACTTCGGGGCGGGCGGCGAGCTTTCGCGGGTGGAACGAGGCGCGGGCGGCGGCGATGGCGGCGTGGGCGGCGGGGTGCCGGCCGGTGTGGTGGTGCCTGCGGCGGGCGGGGCGCAAGGTGGCGCTGACGGCGGCGGTGCCGGCGATGGAGCTTGCGCGCTTCGACGCGGCGACGGGCGCCTTGCCGGCGGAGGTCGAGGCGCCGGGCGCGGCGCTGGTCCCGGCGCGAGCGGTGAGCGGGGCCGATCTGGCGGCGGGCCTGGCGGGGATCACGCGCGCCGAGGTCTGGGATCTGCGGCCGGAGGGCGCGACGGTGTATGCGGCGCGCGGGGCCGAGCTGCCGGTCGACGACGACTGGAATGCGCTCGCCGAGCGGGTCTTCGCGGCGCTCGGGGGGCAGCGATGAAGACCGCCGAGACGCACCGCGCGATCGTCGAGACCTGCGTCTTCTGCCCGAAGCTGTGCCGCTGGGCCTGCCCGGTCGCCGACGCCGAGGGGCGGGAGACGGTGACGCCGTGGGGGCTGATGACCCTCGTCGACGACGTCGCGCGGGGGCGGGCGCGGCTCGACGCGGTGACGGCCGAGGTCTTCGCGCACTGCACCGGCTGCCGGCGGTGCCAGCACGTCTGCAAGCACGACAACGAGATGCCGACCGCGCTGATGGCCGCGCGCGCCGAGGCGGTCGCCGCCGGGGTGGCGCCGCGGGGCTGGTCGGCGTGGGCCGAGGCCCTGCCCCCGCAGGCGCCGAGCCTCGACGCGCTGCCGACCGGGGGCGAGGCGGTGCTGCTCGCCGGGCGCGCCGACGAGGCGCGGATCGCCGCGTCGCTGGCGCTGCTGGCGGCGGCGGGCCGGGTGGTCGGGCGGCCGGTCGCCGGCGGGCGCACGCTGCGGGACACCGGCCACCGCTTCGTCGCCGCCGGGCGCCCCGAGCGCGCCGCCGCGGCGCGCGCGGGCGGCGGTGCTCGCGACGGGGCGAAGGTGGTCATCTGCCTCGACGCCGAGGACGCCGAGGCGCTGCGCTTCGGCGAGCCCGGCGGACCGCGCGCGCTGCACCTCGTCGAGGCGCTCGCCGGCCGGCTCGACGCGCTGCGGCCCGCGGTCGCCGGGGACGTGCTCTACCTCGACGCCTGCCGCCTCGGCCGCGGCCTCGGCCTCGTCGACGCCCCGCGCGCGCTGTTGCAGGCGGTCGTCCGGGGCGCAGTGCACGGCGCGGTGACCGCCGGCGAAGCGGGGTCGTGCTGCGGCGCCGGCGCCGCGCTCCCCGCGGTCGATCCCGCGGCCGCGGCCGCGACCGGGGCGGCGATGGCGAGCGAGAGCGTCACCGCGGGCGACGACGTCCCGGTGGTGATCGACGGCCACTGCGCCGACCACCTCCGCGCCGCGCTCGCGCCGCGGCCGGTGTCTTCGTGGGCCGAGGTCGTCGCGCGGGGGCTGCCGGGGTGGGAGAGTCGGCGGAGCGAGCACGGCGAGGGGGCACTGGGCCGCGCGCAGCGGAGCCGTCCCCTCGAAGGGGACGGGTCGGAGCGAGGAGGGCGCAAGCCCGACGCAGCGCAGATCCCGCCCGGAGGGCGGCGGAGCGAGCACGGCGAGGGGGAGCGATGAGCGAGAGCACGTTCGTGGTGGTCAACCCGGCGAGCGCCGGCGGCAAGACGGGGCGCCGCTGGGTCGAGCTGGCGGCGCGGCTGCGGGCCCGGGTCGGTGACTTCGAGGTCGCGATGACCGAATCCCCCCGCCAGGCGACCGCGCTCGTGCGCGACGCGCTCGGCCGCGGCGCGAGGCACATCGTCAGCGTCGGCGGCGACGGCACCCACAACGAGGCCGTCAATGGCTTCTTCGACGGCGAACGCTCGCTCGCGCCCAACGCCATGCTCTCGCTCGTGCCCACCGGCACCGGCGGCGACCTCCGGCGCACGCTCGATCTGCCCGCCGACGC
Organism: Myxococcales bacterium; assembly: GCA_020633515.1. The sequence goes on along the minus strand of JACKDM010000013.1, from coordinate 77,362 downwards.
CGTCGAGGCCATCGAGCACGTCGGCGAGCGCCCGGTCACCGTCGACGTCGGCGTGCTCGACTGCACCGGCCCCGACGGCGCGCCGGCGCGCCACCGCTTCATCAACATCAGCAGCTTCGGCGCCTCGGGCCGCATCGTCGAGACCGTCAACAACACCACCAAGGCGTTCGGCGGCAAGGTCAGCTTCCTCCTCGGCGTCGCCAAGGTCTCCGCCACCTGGCGCAACAAGCGCGTCCGCCTCGTCCTCGACCCCGACACCCCCGACGCCCGCCCCATCGACGGCCGCATGTACGTCGGCGCCATCGCCAACGCCCGCTACTTCGGCGGCGGCATGAAGGTCGCGCCCGACGCGATCATGGACGACGGCCTCTTCGACGTCATCGTGATGGGCGACCTCTCCAAGGCCACGCTCATGCTCCGCACGGCCTCGATCTACGCCGGCGAGCACCTCTCCATCGACGGCATCGAGCACCACTTCGCGCGCGTCGTGCGCGCCGAGCCGGGTGAGGCGGGCGACGAGATCCTCATCGACATGGACGGCGAAGGCCCCGGCCGCCTGCCGGCGACGTGGCGGATCGCGCCGGCGGCGCTGCGGCTCTGCGTCGGGCCCGAGTGCCGCGCGGTGCGGCGAGATCGAGAGCGATGAGCCGAGCGCAGCAAGAACGAGCGCCCGCGGCAGCTCCGCGCGAAGCGACACCGAGCCCGCGGGCGAAGATGCTCCGCGACCTCGGGCTCGCGACCCTCGCGGCGGTGATGACCTTCGTCGCCTTCCCGACCGCATGGGCACCCGAGATCACGCTCTGGCCGCTCATCTGGCTCAGCCACGTCCCGCTCCTCTGGGTGCTGCGCGACAAGCCCCCGCGGGCGGCGTTCTGGTGGGGGCTCTACGCCGGCACCGTCATCAACGCCGGCGGCTACTACTGGATCGCGACCATGCTCCAGACCTTCGGCGGGCTGCCGCTGCCGGTCGGGCTGCTCGGGCTCCTGCTGCACAGCCTCTGGCTCGGGCTCATCTGGGCGCTGTGGGCCTGGCTCATCAACCGCATCGGCAACACCACCCGCCTCGGGATCGAGTGGTCGGCGCCGCTCGCCATGGTCGCCATCGAGTTCGCGCTGCCCCGCATCTTCCCGGCCTACATGGGCAACAGCCAGTACCTCTTCCCGCCCATCATGCAGATCTGCGACCTCTTCGGGATCATGGCGGTGACCTTCCTCATCTACCGGGTCAACGCCGTCGGCTTCCTGTGGGTCCGCGCCTGGCGCGAGGGGCGCCCGCGCCCGATGAAGGCCACCTGGATCACCGTCGCGATGGTCGGCGGCGCGCTCGTCTACGGCGGCGTCCGCATCGTGCAGTACGACGCCATCGCCGAAGACGCGCCCAAGCTCCGGATCGGCCTGGTCGAGGGCAACGTCGGCATCTTCCAGACCGAGACCCGCGACAACATCCGCGACCACCTGCTCATCAACCAGCGCCTCTCCGCCGAGCTCGAAGCCCAAGGCGCCGAGCTGATCATCTGGGCCGAGAGCGGCTACCGCCAGGGCCACCTCCCCCGCGACGCGAAGCGCTTCCCGCCCTCCGACAAGCCCCTCGTCGCCCGCTGGCAGGACGACCTCGACACCCCCCGCATCGACCGCACCGTGCCCCAGCGCGGCTTTCGCACCCCGCTCCTCTTCGGCGCCACCAGCGTCGAGCAGGGCACCAAGCCCCGCTGGGAGGGCGACACCCCGTTCATCCCCTACAACACCGCCTGGCTCCTCGACCGCGACGGCAACGTCGCCGGCACCTACGACAAGGTCTTCCTGCTCGTCTTCGGCGAATACGTGCCCCTCGCCCGCTACATCCCCTTCATCTACAAGTGGATCCCGGCCGCCGGCAACCTCGAGCCCGGCACCCGCCTCGAGGTCGTCACCACCGACATCTTCCCCCAGATGAAGCCGCTCCGGATCGGCGTGCTCATCTGCTACGAGGGCATCCTCCCCGCGTTCACCCGCCCGCTCGTCGCCGAGGGCCGCCCCCACCTCATCGTCAACATGACCAACGACGACTGGTTCGGGAAGACCGCCGAGCGCTACCTGCACCTCGCGCTCACCATCCCCCGCGCCATCGAGCACCGCCTCGCCTTCGTGCGCAGCACGCTCACCGGCGTCAGCGTCTTCGTCGACCCCGTCGGCCGCATCGTCTCGGCGACCACCCCCGACGACGCCGAGACGCTCCTGCACGCGACCCCGCTCCTGCAATCGGTGACCGTCTACCAGATCATCGGCGACGCCTTCGCCTGGGCCTGCCTGCTCCTCACCCTCGGCTTCTACGGCTTCGGCCGCTGGCGACGGCGGTGATGATGACGGGATCGCGCCACATTGCCCCCCGGCGCGCGGGGGTGGTATGCAGCAGAACCATGCGTCGAAGCCTCATCGCCGCCATGAGCCTGCTGCCGCTCGCCGCGCACGCCGCGCCCGCCGCCGACGCGCCCGCCGCGGCAGCCGCCGACAACACCCCGCCCGCGCCCCGCTCGATGGGCACCGTCCGCCTCGAAGGCGCCCCCGCTGGCGTCCCCGTCTTCATCGACGGCGAGCCCGCCGGCGTCACCCCGCTCCCCGGCCCCTGGACCCTCACCGCCGGCGCCCACACCATCGAGCTCCGCCCCGCCGGCGCCACCCCGATCACCCGCGCCGTCGACGTCGAAGCCGGCCGCGAAGCCCGCCTCGTCCTCGGCGCCGTCACCGCCGCCCGCCCGGCCCCGCCCCCCGCCGACGACCCGCCCCCCGCCATCGAGGCCGCCACCGGCCCCGGCTTCTCGCTCGCGACCGCCGGCTACGTCACCGCCGCCGTCGGGCTCGTCTCCATCGGCGCCGGCGTCGCGCTCGGCCTCGCCGCCGACGGCGCCGCCGAAGACGCCCGCGCCGTGCGCCCCCCCGACGGCACCCGCGCCGAACAGCAGGCGCTCGTCGACGACGCCGACGCCGCCGCGTTCTGGGCCAACGTCGCCTATGGCGCCGGCGGCGTCCTCGTCCTCAGCGGCGCCGCCATGGCGCTCTTCGCGAGCGACGGCCCCCTCGGCGACGGCCCGATCACCGTCACACCGACCGCCGGCGGCGCGGCGGTGATGGGGGCATTTTGAAGCGGGCGCTCCTCACCCTCGCCCTCGTCACCCTCACCGGCTGCGACCCCGAGCTGCCCGGCCGCGGGTGCGCGAGCGACGACGACTGCTTCGCCGGCGAGCGCTGCGCCGAGGGGAGCTGCGTGATCACCGGCGAGCTCCGCCTCGACGCCGCGCCCGACGAAGGCCCCGCGCCCGACGACGGCCCCGCGCCCGACGACGGCCCGGCCGACGACATGGCCCGCCCCGACCCCGACCTCGACCCGCCCGCCGATCGCGGCCTCGAAGACCAGGGCCTCGCCGACCACGGCCTCGCCGACCACGGCCTCGACCTCGGCCTCGCCGACCACGGCCTCGCCGACCTCGGCCCCGACGCCGCCGACCTCGGCCCCGCCGACCACGGCCCCGACCTCGCCCCCGACCTCGCCCCCGCCGACGGCGCCGCCCCCGCCGCTCGCGACGCCGCCATCGAGCCCATGATGCCGCCGGCCGAGCCGAGCTGAAGACCCGCCCGATGCAGCCCGAGCCGTTCGGCCCCTACCTCCTCGCGCGCAAGATCGCCGTCGGAGGCACCGCCGAGATCTTCCTCGCCCGCCGCGAAGGCCACGACGGCTTCGCCCGCCACATCGCCATCAAGCGCATCCTCCCCCACCTCGCCGGCGAGACCGACTTCGTCCGCCTCCTCCTCGACGAAGCCCGCCTCGCCGCCCACCTCCACCACGGCCACATCGTCCAGATCCACGACGTCGGCGAGATCGACGGCCAGGCCTACATCGCGATGGAGTACCTGCCCGGCACCGACGTCGGCCGCATCCTCCGCCGCGCCCAGAAGCGCACCCGCCGCGTCGTCGTCGCCCACCCCGACGACGCCACCCGCGCCGCGCTCATCGCCGCGCTCAAGGCCCTCCCTCGCCGCCTCGAGGTCGTGCCCGCCGCCGACCGCGCCGAGATCGACCGCCGCCACGCCGAAGGCCCCATCGACCTCGCCATCCTCGCCGCGCCCTTCGCCGAAGCCGCCGACGGCCTCATCTCCCGCCACCCCGAGCTCCTCCGCGCCATCGTGCTCGGCGACCCCGTCCTCCGCCCCCACGCCGCCATCCTCATCGCGCCCACCGCCGACCCCGCCGACATCACCGCGCTCGCCGACGGCTGCCTCCGCGCGCCCATGCCGCTCGACATCGCCATCCAGATCGTGCGCGCCGTCGCCGACGGCCTCGACTTCGCCCACACCGCGGTCGACTACGCCGACCAGCCCCTCAGCATCGTGCACCGCGACGTCAACCCCAGCAACGTCCTCGTCTCCACGAGCGGCACCGTCAAGCTCGTCGACTTCGGCATCGCCCGCGCCGCCACCAGCCCCGGCGGCCGCCGCCGCGGCTTCGTCGGCACCGCGCACTCCATGAGCCCCGAGCAGACCGAAGGCGGCCCCGTCGACGCCCGCTCCGACCTCTTCTCGCTCGGCACCCTCATCCACGAGCTCATCACCGGCGAGCACCCCTACCGCGCCGACGACATGTTCTCCACCATGCGTGCCGTCCGCGAAGACACTCCCCCCGCGCTCGACAGCCGCGTCCCCGGCACCCCGCCCGCGCTCGTCGAGATCACCCGCCGCGCCGGCCAGAAGGACCCCGACGCCCGCTACGCCTCCGCCGAGGAGATGCTCACCGACATCGAAGAGCTCGCCCGCCGCGCCGGCCTCAACTTGAGCCCCAAGCGCCTCGCCGGCTACGTCCGCGTCATCTTCGGCGAAGAGGTCAAGCAGTTCGGCGTGACCACCATGAGCCTGCCCGCCATCCGCATCGACGCCGAAGGCAACGCCGTCCCCGCGACCCCCGCCGCCCGCGACTCCATCCGCCAGCTCCCCCAGGACGCCCACGCCGCCCGCGCCGGCATCCACCGCGCCTCCATCAACCGCCCCGCCCCCGTCGCCGTCGAGCTCCCCTCGCTCAGCCCCATGCCCACCATGCCCCCCGAGGCCCCCGCGCTCACCGTCGACGAGATCCCCGCCATCCACCACGTCGACCCGCCCGCCGAGCCCGCGATCGAGCGCGCCCCCACCGGCGAGATGCCCCCCGTCGTCGCGCTCGGTCTCTACCCCCCGCCCGAAGGCCGCGCCGACGACGCCGCCGTCACCCTCGCCGACATCCCGCCCCGCGCCATCACCCCGCTCGCCGACGCCGCCGCGCAGACCCTCTTCGACGTCGGCGAACCCGCCGCCGCCGCGACCACCACCGTCTTCGACGCCGTCGAGACCGAGGCCTGGCCGCAGACCGCCACCGCCGCCTTCGACCCCGCCGCCACCGCCGCCTGGCCCGCCGACGCCGCGCCGACCGCCGAGGACGCCGAGACCGCGCCGACCGCCGAGGACGCCGAGATCGCGCCGACCGCCGAGACGCCGACGCCGCGCCGCCGCCGCCGACGCCGCGCGCGCCCCGCCGCCGCGCCGCCGCCGCCGAGACGCCGCGCGCCGCGCCGACCGCCGAGGACGCCGCCGCCGCGCCAGCACCGCCGCGTGGCCGCCCGCCCCCGCCGCCGAAGAACCGCCCGCGCCCGCCGCCCCGTCACCGCCGCCTGGCCGCCCGCCCCCCCGACGACGACGACGACGAAGACGGCGCCACCGAGGTCGCCCCCCTCCCCCCGAGGCTCCTCGCGCCGCGCTCGCCCGCGCCGCCCGCCCCGCGCCCTCCGCCCAGCACCCGCCGTCGCCACCCCGCGCCCCGACGCGCCACCCCCGCCTCGCCCGCGCCTCCACCGAGCTCCCCGCGTCGCGCGCCGCCGCCCCCGCCGCCCCGCCTCCACCGAGCTCCCCCCGCTCCGCGACCCCGCCCCCCGCCGCCGCGACCCCGCCGAGCGCCGCCTCGAAGACCGCCCCTCGCTCCACAACCTCCCCCCGCCCCCCGAGCCCGCGCTCCCCCGCGGCGAGGGCGCGGTCCGCGCCATGCTCCTCATCGCCGTCCTCGCGCTCGTCGCCCTCGCCGGCCTCTACCTCTGGTGGCGCAGCAGCACCCCCACCGACCACCGCTCCCACCACGAGACGCCCGCTCTCTTCCGCGAATCCGCCTGAGGCGAGACGGTGCTGTTGACACCCCCAGACGAGTGATTAGGGTCCCGGCCGTCCAACCGACACCTCAGACATCACCCCGCGCCGCGCCGCGGCGCCTGAAAGCGAGACTGCACATGGGCAAGATCATCGGCATCGACCTCGGCACGACCAACTCGGTCGTCGCGGTCATGGAAGGCGGCGAGCCCAAGGTCATCACCAACGAAGAGGGCGCCCGCACCACCCCCTCGGTCGTCGCCTGGGACAAGAACGACGAGGTCCTCGTCGGCCAGGTCGCCCGCCGCCAGGCCATCACCAACCCCGAGAGGACCATCTTCAGCGTCAAGCGCTTCATGGGCCGTCGGCACACCGAGCTCGCCGACGAGATCAAGCGCGTGCCCTACCACGTCCAGGAAGGCCGCGGCGGCGCCACCGTCATCAAGATCGGCGACAAGCAGCTCACCCCGCCCGAGATCTCCGCCAAGGTCCTCCAGAAGCTCAAGCGCGCCGCCGAGAAGTACCTCGGCGAAGAGGTCACCGAGGCGGTCATCACCGTGCCCGCCTACTTCAACGACGCCCAGCGCCAGGCCACCAAGGACGCCGGCAAGATCGCCGGCCTCGAGGTCAAGCGCATCGTCAACGAGCCCACGGCCGCCGCGCTCGCCTACGGCCTCGAGAAGAAGCGCGACGAGCTGATCGCCGTCTACGACCTCGGCGGCGGCACCTTCGACATCTCCGTCCTCGAGGTCAGCGAAGACGTCGTCGAGGTCGTCGCCACCAACGGCGACACCCACCTCGGCGGCGATGACTTCGACCAGCGCATCATCGACTACCTCATCGAGGAGTTCCGCAAGGAGTCCGGCCTCGACGTCAGCAAGGACCGCATGGTCCTCCAGCGCCTCAAGGAAGCCGCCGAGCGCGCCAAGATCGAGCTCTCCAGCGTCGCCGAGACCGACATCAACCTCCCGTTCCTCACGGCAGACGCCACCGGCCCCAAGCACCTCAACCTCCGCCTCTCGCGGTCGAAGTTCGAGCAGATCATCGGCGACCTCGTCGAGCGCAGCATGGAGCCCGTCCGCAAGGCCCTCAAGGACGCCGGCAAGACCCCCGGTGACATCGACGAGGTCATCCTCGTCGGCGGCTCGACCCGCATCCCGATGGTCCAGCAGAAGGTCGAGAAGTTCTTCGGCAAGAAGCCCCACCAGGGCGTCAACCCCGACGAGGTCGTCGCGCTCGGCGCCGCGGTCCAGGCCGGCGTGCTCGCCGGCGACGTCAAGGACATCCTCCTCCTCGACGTCACCCCGCTCTCGCTCGGCATCGAGACCCTCGGCGGCGTGATGACCACCCTCATCACCCGCAACACCACCATCCCGACCAAGAAGAGCCAGATCTTCACCACCGCCGCCGACAACCAGAACGCGGTCACCGTGCACGTCCTCCAGGGCGAGCGCCCCATGGCCGCGCAGAACCGCACGCTCGCCAAGTTCAACCTCGAAGGCATCCCGCCCGCCCCGCGCGGCGTGCCCCAGGTCGAGGTCACCTTCGACATCGACGCCAACGGCATCGTCAACGTGACCGCGATCGACAAGGCGACCAACAAGGAGCAGAAGGTCACCGTCACCGCGTCGAGCGGCCTCAACGACGGCGACATCGACCGCATGGTGCGCGAGGCCGAGGAGCACGCCGAGGCCGACCGCCAGAAGAAGGAGTCGATCGAGCTGCGCAACCAGGGCGACTCGCTCGCCTACCAGACCGAGAAGCTCATCAAGGAGTACGGCGACAAGATCTCCGCCGACGACAAGAAGGGCGTCGAGGACGCGATCAAGACGCTGCGCGAAGCCATCGAGCGCGATGACACCGATGCCATCAAGGCCGGCATCGAGAACCTCAACCAGAAGAGCCACAAGATCGCCGAGGCGCTCTACGGCCAGGCCGCCCCCGGCGGCGAAGCCGGCCCCGGCGCCGCGGGCCCGACCCCCGGCGGCGAGCAGCCCCGCGGCGGCCGCGGCGGCGACGACGACGTCATCGACGCCGACTTCGAAGAGACCCGCTGAGCGCCGCGTGATGCCATCGCTCACCCGATGACATCCACCTGTTGATGACCTGCGACGCGCCCCCTCGGGGGCGCGTCTTCATTTCGAACCGCGACCGCAAGGGGGGAACGATGGCGCGGCGCTCCACCACGATCGGCCTCCTCGCCGCCGCCGGGCTCGCGCTCCTGCCCGCCTGCGATGACGACAGCGGCCCCACCTTCACCGCCGTCCCGACCACCACCGGCGACCCCGGCATCGGCCCCGGCAGCGGCTCACCCCCGCGCACCGACAGCGGCGCCGACGGCCGCGACCGCGGCGTCGACCGCGACGACGGCGTCGACCGCGACGACGGCGTCCGCCGCGACGCGGGCCTGCGCGACGTCGGCGGCGAGCTGCCCGACATCTCCGATCTGCCCGACATCAACACCGACCTCCCCGACATCGCCGACCTGCCCGACGTCGACACCACCCTCCCCGACATCGGCGGCATGACCCGCGTCGACGCCGGCGTCGCCGATCCCGACCGCTGCACCAACGACGGCGACTGCACCCTCGCCGTGCAGCTCGACGCCTGCGACCCCTGCCCGATCGCCGTCCCGCTCGACGAGCTCGCCGTCGACCGCTGCCTCGTACGCCACCTGCCCGGCGCCACCCTCGGCGCCTACGCCCCCGCCGACTGCTGGGCCCCCTGCGGCGCCGCCGCTGGCGAAGCCTGCCTCGACGCCCCCGTCGCCGCCACCTGCGACCCGCCCCGCGGCCCGGGCCGCCGCTGCGTCATCCTCCGCTGACCGCCCCGCATCAGAAGCAGGCGTTCCACTCCGCCGGGCACCGCTGGCTGCAGTTGTTGGTGCAGCCCGTCGCCTCGGCGCAGTCGACGAGCTCGAGGAGCGCGAGCCACGCGTCGGGCGTCGCCCGCTCGATGCAGGCGTCGACGCAGAACTGGTCGTTGTTGCCGCAGGTCCCGAGGCAGTCGTTGAACTGCGCGCACGACTCGTTGCCCCGCGGATAGACGACCCCGCCGAAGCAGGCGTTGAGCTCCGGCCCGCAGCGCGCCACCTGACAGCGGCCGTCGTCGCCGCACATCTCGCGGTCGACGCAGTCGCCGGTCACGTCGAACTGTTCGAGCCCCGCGACGGTGCCCTGCTCGGCGCAGGCGAGCACGCACGCGTTGTCCATGCAGGGGCCGAGGCAGTCGTTGATCGCGCCGCAGTCGAGCGCCGCGCCGCCCCGCGGGCCGAAGCAGGCGTCGGTCTCGGCCGCGCACTCGAAGAGCAGGCAGGCGCGGTTGCCGAACGAGCAGCCCGCCGCCTGCGCGCAGCCGGTGAACGCCGCGTGCTGCGCCGCCGCTGGCGCCAGCGCGCGCGAACGGCACTCGGCGGCGCAGCCCGCGTCGGCCCCGCAGCCCTGCACGCAGTCATCGAGCGCCCCGCAGTCGTCGATCGGCCCCGGCATGCCACCCATGCCACCCATGCCACCGTTGCCACCGGGCCCGCCGCTGCCATCGGGGATGCAATAGCTCGACGGATGACACACGAACCCCGGCCCGCAGCTCCCATCGTTGGCGCAGTAGTCGACGCAGATCCGCCCCATGTCGGGGACGAGGGCGAGGCAGGCATCGGTCTGGCAGTCGGCGACGCTCTGGCAGGCATCCCCCGGCTCGCCCATGCCACCCGGGGTGCCACCCGCGCCGCCCTGACCGCCCATGCCGCCCTGACCGCCCATGCCGCCCTGACCGCCCTGACCGCCCACGCCGCCCTGACCACCCACGCCGCCCTGACCGCCCGCGCCACCCTGCCCGCCGACGCCGCCCGCGCCCATGTCGAACCTGCCCGGCTCGCCCCCCGCCCCGCCCCCGCCGAAGTCCAGCGGCGGCGCCGGCGGCGGCGGCGCCATGCCTTGATCCTCCCCGGCGACCTCCCCGCCCGCGCACCCCGCCAGCGCCACGGCGAGCGCCAGCAACCCACCCAACGATCGCATCCTCGCCTCCCGGGACGGTCGTGGCCGGAGCGCCACTCCCATCGATTACCCGGAGCCGGGGGGCCTCGTCCAGTCAGCCGTGGGGCCGATCCTCAGCCCAGGATGCTGTACCCCCCATCCACCGCGATCGTCTGCCCGTGGATCATCGCCGCGCCCGGCGAACACAGGAACTTCACCAAGGCCGCGACATCGCCCGCCTCGCACAACCGCCCCGTCGGCGTGCGCAGCTTCGCGATCTCGATGAGCTGGTCGTGGTTGGCGAACTGCTGGAGCGACCACGTATCGATCACCCCCGGCGCGACCACGTTCGCCGTGATCCCCAGCGGCCCCAGCTCGATCGCCAGATGCCGCACCGCCGACTCCAGCGCCGCCTTGCTCGTCCCCACCGCCGCGTACTGCGGGATCGCCCGCGACGCCCCCAGCGACGACAACGCCAGGATCCGCCCCCCCCGCCCCATCAGCGCCTCGCCCTTCAACAGCCCCTGCACCAGGAAGAAGAACGCCCGCGCGTTGATGTGATGCGTCCAGTCCCAATGCCGCATCGACACCTCCACCGCCGGCCGGATCACCCCGCTCGCCGCGTTGTGAACGAACCAATCCACCCGCCCCAGCTTCTCCCGCGCCGCGCCCACCACCTCGTCGAGGCTCTTCTCCTTGCCGAAGTGCGCCCGCAGCGCGATCGCCTCCCGCCCCGTCGCCCGCACCGCTGCCGCCGTCTCCTCCGCGCCCTCGTGATTGCTGAAGAACGTGAACAGCACATCCGCCCCCGCCTCCGCCAACGCCACGCAGATCGCCCGCCCGATCTCGCCCGACCCCCCCGTCACCAGCGCCTTCGGCCCCGCCGCGTCCATCGCATCGCTCCCCTGAAGCACAACCGACACACCCGGCACCACGCCGGCGCCCGGTTATCGACCCCCGCGCCGAACGGGTCAACCCGCACGACCCCCATCGCGGCCCGCACCTGCCCCCGATTGCCTCTGGCGTCGACGTGACACTCTCGGGTACATATCGCCCCCGCGACCGCAACCCCCAGCAGGGAGACTCCGTTGAAGCGCGCGCTCCTCACCCTCACCCTCCTCCCCCTCACCTTCCTCATCGGCTGTGACGACGACACCGACGACCCCCCGATCGGCGAGATCGACTGCGGCATCGGCGGCGAAGGCGGCAGCAACGACGGCTGCGGCCAGGGCGGCGAAGGCGGCGTCGGCGGCGAAGGCGGCATGGGCGGCGAAGGCGGCATGGGCGGCGAAGGCGGCATGGGCGGCGAGCCCATCGACGGTCAGGCGACCTACACCGAGCTCTGCGCCGTCTGCCACGGCCCCGAAGGCGGCGGCACCGCGGTCGGCCCCGACATCCGCAACCCCGCCAGCCACGGCTACGCCACCCACGTCGTCCGCACCGGCCGCGACGAGATCGACGAGTACCCCGGCGCCATGACCGCCTTCAGCGAAGCCAGCCTCGACCAGCCCACCCTCGACGCCATCCTCGACTGGCTCGGCCAGGCCGAGAAGCCCACCACCGGCGAGGGCCTCTTCCTCCGCTTCTGCGCCAACTGCCACGACGCCGACGGCAGCGGCGGCCGCGCGCAGCACGAGGTCACCGAGGCCGATCCGGCCGAGATCGAAGCCATCGTGCGCGCCGGCCACGGCGGCCAACGCTACGCCGACGCCCGCGAGTTCATGCCGGCGCACGACACGGCGCTGCTGAGCAACGACGAGCTCGACCTCATCATCGCCTGGATCGAGTCCCTCTGACCCCCCGCCGCGGCGCGCTCGTCGACGCGCCGCATCCGCTCGCCGGGGCCGGGCATCGGTTCCCCCATGGCTGCACCCCCGCCCGAGAAGGCCTCCGTCAAGACCTCGCTCCGCCGCGCGCTCGGTGTCTTCGGCTACAGCGGCCGCGCGGTGCGGCTGGTGTGGGAGACGAGCCGGCCGCTGACGATCACGTTGGCGGCGCTGACGCTGGTGGCGGGCGTGCTGCCGGCGGGCGTCGCGTACGTCGGGAAGCTGATCGTCGACGCGGTGGTCGCGGCGATCACGTCGGGGGCGGTGGCCGATCGGTGGGTAGCGCTGGAGTGGGTGGCGGTCGAGGGCGCGCTCGTCGCGGCGCTCGCCGGGCTGCGGCGGGGGATCGAGGTGTGCACCTCGCTGCTGCGGGCGCAGCTCGGGCACCGGGTCAATGTGTTGATCCTGGAGAAGGCGCTGACGCTCGGGCTGCCGCAGTTCGAGGACTCGAAGTTCTACGACAAGCTCACCCAGGCGCGCACGGAGGCGTCGCGGCGGCCGCTGGCGCTGGTGCAGAAGACGTTCGGGCTGGTGCAGAACGCGGTGTCGCTGTTGAGCTACGCGGCGCTGCTGTTGCAGTTCTCGGGGTGGGCGGTGCTGGTGCTCGCGGTCGCGGGGCTGCCGGCGTTCTTCGCGGAGGCGAAGTTCTCGGGTGAGGCGTTCCGGCTGTTCCGCTGGCGGTCGCCGGAGACGCGCAAGCAGATGTACCTCGAGTGGGTGATGGCGCGGAACGACTTCGCCAAGGAGGTCAAGCTGCTCGGGCTCGGGCCGGAGCTGCTCGATCGCTATCGGCGGATCTTCGAGACGCTCTACCCGGAGGATCGCGACCTGACGCTGCGGCGCGGCGGCTGGGGTTATGCGCTCGGGTTGCTGAGCACGCTGACCTTCTACGGGGCCTATGGCTGGATCGTCTGGGCGACGGTCGCCGGCGGGCTGACGCTCGGCGAGATGACGATGTACGTGCTGCTCTTCAAGCAGGGGCAGGCGGCGTTCTCGGCGATGCTCTCGGCGATCGGGGGCATGTACGAAGACAACCTCTATGTGTCGAATCTGTATGAGTTCCTCGGGCAGCCGCCGGTGGGCGCGCTCGGCGCGGAGACGACGCCGGGGGACGGGCCGCCGGGGGTGGTCTTCGAGGACGTGTGGTTCCGCTATCCGGGGGCGGACGAGGCGGCGGTGCGGGGGGTGAGCTTCGCGGTCGCGCCGGGGCAGAAGCTCGCGCTCGTCGGGCAGAACGGGTCGGGCAAGACGACGCTGATCAAGCTGTTGTGCGGGCTCTATCTGCCCGAGCGGGGGCGGGTGCTCGTCGATGGGCGCGACGTGCGGGCGTGGGACGCCGACGCGCTGCGGGCGCGGATCGCGGTCGTGTTTCAGGACTTCATCCAGTACCAGTTCACGGTGGGCGAGAACGTGGGGATCGGGGACGTGGCGCACCTGACCGACGAGGCGCGGCAGCGGGTGGCGGCGCGCAAGGGCATGGCGTTGCCGTTCATCGAGGGGCTGCCGGCGAAGTTCGAGACGCAGCTCGGGCGGTGGTTCGACGACGGGCGGGAGCTGTCGGGCGGGCAGTGGCAGAAGGTGGCGCTGTCGCGGGCGTTCATGCGGCAGGGGGCGCGGGTGGTGGTGCTCGACGAGCCGACCTCGGCGATGGACGCGGAGGCGGAGGCGGAGCTCTTCGAGCGGATCCGGGAGGTGTCGGGCGACCAGATGGCGATCTTGATCTCGCATCGCTTCTCGACGGTGCGGATGGCGGATCGCATCGTGGTGCTCGAGCGGGGCGAGATCGTCGAGGAGGGCACGCACGCGTCGCTGATGGCGCAGGATGGGCGGTACGCGCGGCTGTTCAGCTTGCAGGCGGCGGGTTATCTGAGCTGAGGCGGGTCAGAAGAGGGCGTCGTCGGGCTCGGCTTCGGCGGCGGCGCGCTCTTCGAGGCGGTCGATGCGGCGGGTGAGGGCGTCGATGCGGGTGTGTTGTTCGCGGATGAGGTCGCTGAGGGTCTCGATGAGCGCCTCCTGGTGGGTGTAGCGGATCTCGAGCTCGGTGAGGCGGTGGTCGAGGCTCGGGTCTTCGGTCGCGGGGGGCATGGCGGGCTCCACGGTTCGATGCGCTGTGAGGTCGCGCGGGTCGGGGCGCGGTCGCCGGGCTCGGGGTGGAACCGGCGGGGGCGGTCGGGTCATGATGCGGGGGAACGTGGCGGATGGGGAGCGTCACGCATCGAGTGGACAGACGATTTCATGGGGGAATCACGATGCGCGTTCGAGTCTCGGGGCTGTGGCCTCTGTTGTTGGCGGTCGCTGTGTTCGGCTGCGATGTGAGCGAGGGCGGCGATCAGGACGCCGCCGGGCCGGATCCGTCGGTCGATGCGACGATCGGCGGGGAGGGTGAAGGGGAAGGGGAGGGCGAAGGGGAAGGTGAAGGCGAGGGCGAGGGCGAAGGTGAAGGGGAGGGCGAAGGGGAAGGTGAAGGCGAGGGCGAGGGCGAGGGCGAGGGTGAAGGCGAGGGCGAGGGTGAAGGGGAGGGCGAAGGGGAGGGCGAGGGCGAGCAGTGTCGACGGGCGCTCGACTGTCCGATGCCGGCCGATCCCACCTGCCGGCCGACCTGCACCGAGGGCGTCTGCGGCGAAGAGTGCGCCGAGCCCGAGTGCCGCGCCGACGCCGACTGCGCCGAGGGCATGCGCTGCGTCGCCGGTCGCTGTGTGATGCGCGAAGACTGCATCTGCCCCGATGTGTACATGCCGGTCTGTGGCGTCGACGGCGAGACCTACGGCAACGCCTGCGAGGCGCGGTGCGCCGGGGTCGCGGTGGCGAGCCAGGGTGAGTGCGGGGCAGAGTGCCCGCCGCTGTGTGATCTCTTCTGCGAGTTCGGCAACCAGATCGACGAGAACGGCTGCGAGCTGTGCGCCTGCAACCCCGATCCGAACTGCCCCGATCCCAACGATCCCGAGGTGCACTACGTGAGCCAGGATCCCGAGGAGTGCGCGCGGGTGCGCTTCGCGTGCGAGCCGGGCGAAGAGATGTTCTCCAACGCCTGCGGCTGCGGCTGCATCGGGCGGCGGCCGGAGTGCCCCGATCCCAATGATCCCGCCGTCGACTACGTGAGCCAGGACCCGGATCAGTGCGCGGTGATCCGCTTCGTCTGCGAGCCGGGGCAGGAGGCGTTCTCCAACGAGTGCGGCTGCGGCTGCATCACCCCGCCCGAGGGCTGCGTGTGCCCGGCGGTCTTCGATCCGGTGTGTGGGGCGGATGGCATGACCTATGGCAACCGCTGTGAGGCGATGTGCGCCGGCGTCGAGGTCGTGGCGCGCGGGGAGTGCCCGGCGCAGGGCTGCGGGCCCGATCGGCCGTGCGCGGCGGGCGAGCGGTGCGTGGAGGGGCGCTGCGTGCCGTTCGAGCCGTGCGTCTGCCCGGCGGTCTTCGACCCGGTGTGCGGGGCGGATGGCATGACCTATGGCAACGCGTGCGAGGCGGCGTGCGCGGGGGTCGCGGTGGTGGCGCGCGGGGAGTGCCCGGCGCAGGGCTGCGGCCGCGATCGGCCGTGCCCGGCGGGCATGGAGTGCCGCGAGGGGCAGTGTCTGCCGGCGGAGTGCCCGCCGGTGCTGTGTGATCTGTTCTGTGAGTTCGGCTTCGAGCGCGACGCGCGGGGCTGCTTCATCTGCGCGTGCGCCGAGCGGCCGGATGACTGCCCCGATCCCGCCGATCCGCGGGTGGAGTACATCGACCGCGATCCGAACGTGTGCGCGGTGATCGACTTCGCGTGCGAGCCGGGCGCGGAGGCCTTCTCGGGGGCGTGTGGCTGCGGTTGCATCGCGCCGGAGGCGCCGCCGACGCCGTGTCGGGCGGTGGCGGACTGCCCGCGGCCGGCCGATCCGGCGTGCGAGCCGCTGTGCGTCGATGGGCTCTGCGATGAGCTGTGCGGTCCGCCGCCGCCGCCGCCGTGCCGGGAGGACGCCGACTGCCGGCAGCCGCTGTTGTGCATCGAGGGGATCTGTCAGTCGCCGGGCGGGTGTGATTGCCCGCCGGACTTCGTCTTCGAGGTGTGCGGGGCCGATGGGGTGACCTATCCGAACCCGTGCGAGGCGGAGTGCGCGGGGGCGGAGATCGTCAACGACGGGCCGTGCGCGGTGCGGCGGTGCCGGGCGGACATCGACTGCGCGGCGGGCGAGCGGTGCGTCGAGGGCGTGTGCGAGGGCGCGGCGCCGCAGTGCCGGGCGGACGCGGACTGCGCGGCGGGCGAGGCGTGCGTGGATGGCATGTGCGTGGCGGGCGGCGGCTGCGTCGAGGGGCCGGGCGTGAACTACATCAGCCGGGATCCGGCGCTGTGCGCGCGGCTGAACTTCGTGTGTGATCCCGGTCAGGAGCCGTTCTTCAACGACTGCGGCTGTGGCTGCATGGGCGGGGGTCAGGAGGACTGCGCGGCGGGGGAGATCTGGACCGGGCGCGACTGCCAGCGGGTGTGCAACGGCGACGCGGACTGCCCGCGGGGGCAGGCGTGCAACGCGGGCGAGGTGTGCCTCCCCGATCCGCGCTGCCCGATGTGCGCGGTGTGCGCGGGCTGGTGCGAGGGCGCGGCCGAGCCGTGCGTGTGCCCGGCCGTGTTCATGCCGGTGTGCGGCGAGGACGGGCAGACCTATGGCAACGCCTGCGAGGCGAGCTGCGCCGGGGTCCGGGTCGTGCACGATGGGCCGTGCCGCACCTGAGCGCGGCGTGAGGGTCGGGGGCAGGGACGGGGGTTCGCGGGTAGGGGCGGGGACCGGCCGGGTGGGCGCCCGGCCGGATCGGTCCTCCCGATCGGGCGATCGGGTCAGATCTCCATCAGCTCGGCTTCTTTCTTGGCGAGGATCTCGTCGATCTTCTTGATCGCCTCGTCGGTGTGGTCCTGCACGCGCTTCTTGGCGCGGTGCATGTCGTCTTCGCTGATGTCGCCGTCTTTCTGGAGGCCGTCGAGGAGCGTGTTCGCGTCGCGGCGGGCGTTGCGCGCCGAGACGCGGGCGGCCTCGCCGTGCTCGCGGACCTGCTTGACGAACTGCTTGCGGCGCTCCTCGGTGAGCGGCTGGATGACGAGCCGGATGAGGACGCCGTCGTTGTTCGGGTTGATGCCGAGGTTGGCCTGCTGGATGGCCTTCTCGATCTCCCCGAGCATGTTCTTCTCCCACGGCTTGATCGTGATCAGCCGGGGCTCGGGCACGCTGAGGTTGGCGACCTGGTTGAGCGGCGTCGGCTGCCCGTAGTAGCTGACCCGGATGCCGTCGAGCAAGTTGGTGTTGGCGCGCCCGGAGCGGACGCGGGCGAGCTCCTTGCGCAGCGCCGCGTAGGCGTTCTCGAAGCTCTCGTTCAGATCGGCGTAGATTTCGTCTTCCATCACCTGGCCTGCCGGTTGCGGGACGTGCAGCGACCCTATCACACCGATCGGTCGCTGCGTAGCCGCCCGTTCAGCAGATCCGGGTGCCGATCGTCTCGCCGCGGGCGACGCGCACGATGTTGCCCTCGGTCTTGAGGTCGAAGACCACGATGGGCATCTGGTTCTCGCGGCAGAGGCTGATGGCGGTGGCGTCCATGACCTTGAGGTCGCGGGCGAGCACCTCGGAGTAGGTGAGCGCGGTGAACTTGACCGCGTGGGGGTGGGTGACCGGGTCGGCGTCGTAGATGCCGTCGACCTTGGTGGCCTTGAGGACGGCGTCGGCGCCGATCTCGATCGCGCGGAGCGCGGCGGCCGTGTCGGTGGTGAAGTAGGGGTTGCCGGTGCCGGCGGCGAAGATCACCACCCGGCCCTTCTCGAGGTGGCGCATGGCGCGGCGACGGATGAAGGGCTCGGCGACCTTGGGCATCTCGATGCCGCTCATCATGCGGGTGTGCATGCCGAGCTTCTCGAAGCCATCTTGCAGCGCGAGCGCGTTGATGCTCGTCGCGAGCATGCCCATGTAGTCGGCGCTGGTGCGATCCATGCCCTTGGCCGCGCCGGCGACGCCGCGGAAGATGTTGCCACCTCCCACGACGACCGCGAGCTCGACCCCGAGCGCGAGCACGTCGCGCACCTCGCCGCCGATGCGCTCGACGATCGACGGCGAGATGCCGTACTGCCCCTCGCCGACGAGCGCCTCGCCCGAGAGCTTGAGCAGCAGACGGCGGGGCGTCGTCGTCACGCTCAGACCTGCGCCGCCGCGGCGACCTCGGCCGCGAAGTCGGTCTCGTGGCGCTCGATGCCCTCGCCGAGCTCGAAGCGCACGAAGCGACGGACGCGGATGTTCTCCTTGATGGTCGAGGCGACCTCGGCGATGTACTGGCTGATCGACTGGTCGGGGTTCTTCACGAAGGGCTGGTCGACGAGGCAGACCTCCTTCTTCCACTTCGCGATCTTGCCGTCGACGATCCGGTCGAGCATGTTGGCCGGCTTGCCCGAGTCGGCGAGCTGCGCGAGGTAGATCTCGCGCTGCTTGGCGATGACGTCGGCCGGGATCTGGCTGTCGTCGAGGTACTGCGGGTTGGCCGCCGCGATCTGCATCGCGATGTCCTTGACGAGCGCCTGGAAGTGCTCGCTGCGGCCGACGAAGTCGGTCTCGCTGTTGATCTCGACGAGCACGCCGATGCGGCCGCCGGTGTGGATGTAGGCGCCGACCTGGCCCTCGGCGGCGACCTTGTCGGCGCGCTTGCCGACGGCGGCGAGGCTCTTCTTCTGGAGGTACTCGATGGCCAGGTCGAAGTCGCCGTTGCTCTCGGCGAGGGCCTTCTTGCAGTCCATCATGCCGGCGCCGGTCTTCTCACGCAGCGCCTTGACCACCTTGGCGGAGATCTCCATCTCGTCTCTCCCGGTCTTGTCGATTTGAGGGTCAAACGAAGGGACGGTCGCGGCTCACTCGTCGCCGAAGTCGTCGCCGCCGTCGTCGTCGTCCTGGTCCATGTCGGGGCTCGCGCTCGCCGCGGGCTTGGGCATCTCCATGCCGGCGGGCTTGATCGAGACCGAGGGGCCACCCTCGCTCTGGCCGAGCTGCGCCTCGCCGAAGTTGATGTCCTGGCCGCCGCTGAAGCGGTCGTTGTGGTTGCGCCGGCCGGCGAGGACCGCGTCGGCGACGCGGGCGGTGAAGAGCTCGATCGAGCGGATCGCGTCGTCGTTGCCCGGGATCGGGTAGTCGATGTTCTCCGGGTCGCTGTTGCTGTCGACGATCGCGACGACCTTGATCCCGAGCTTGCGCGCCTCGTCGACGGCGATGTGCTCCTTGATCGTGTCGATGATGAAGACCGCGCCGGGCAGGTTCTCCATGTTCTTGATGCCGCCGAGGTTGCTCTCGAGCTTCTCCTGCTCGCGGTAGAGCTTGAGGATCTCCTTCTTGGTGAGCGCGTCGGCGGTGCCGTCGGTGAGCATGCGCTCGATGCGGCGGAGGCGCTCGATGGAGCCCTTGATGGTGCGGAAGTTGGTCAGCGTGCCGCCGAGCCAGCGGTGGGTGACGTGGTACATGCCACACCGGGCGGCGTGGGCGCGCACGACCTCTTGCGCCTGCTTCTTGGTGCCGACGAAGAGCACCGACTCGCCGCGCGAGGCGATCGACTGGATGTAGTTGAAGGCCTGGTCGAAGAGGGGGACGGTCTTCTGGAGGTCGAGGATGTGGATCCCGTTGCGGGCGCCGTAGATGTACTGGCGCATCTTGGGGTTCCACCGGGCGGTCTGGTGGCCGAAGTGGACGCCGGCCTCCAACAGTTCGCGGATCTCGATCGCGGGCATCTGGGCTGTCTCCTGGCGCGTTGGCCGCCGCGACCGTCGTCGCCGCATCTCCGACCCCCGCAGATTCGGGGGCACGCCGGGCGCGGCTCGGGTCGCGTGTGAGTTGTTCGGGCGGCGGTGTCTACCAGGATCGGGGGCGCGCGGCAAGGAACATCTCGGCGCGCGGGCGGGACGATCCGTCGCGGAGGCGGCGCGCGCGGGAAACGATCGGGGGCGCGCGACGCGAGCGGGCTTCGCCGGGTCTCTGTGCTGCGTTCGATCGCGATTCGATCGAACCCCGGTCCCGCAATCCCGAGGAGCCCCGGCATGAGCTCGCTGGTCGACGACGACGCGACCCTTCTGGAAGACCCGGCGCAGTGCGTCGAGTACATGGCCGCCGGTGGCAAGCCGCGCGAGCGGTGGGTGATCGGGACGGAGCACGAGAAGCTCGGCTGGTGGCCCGATCGGGGCACGTACCCGACGTGGGACGATCCGCGGGGGATCCGGGCGCTCTTGGAGGCGCTGGCGGCCGAGGGCGGCTGGACGGCGACGCGGGAGGGCGAGGCGATCGTGGCGCTGGCGCGGGGGCGGGCGACGGTGACGCTGGAGCCGGGCGGGCAGCTCGAGCTGAGCGGGGCGCCGCTGCCGACGCTGGCGGAGACGGCGGCGGAGCTGGACGCGCACTTCGAGGAGGTCCGGCGCTTCTCGGCGCCGCTCGGGATCACCTGGAGCGGGCTGGGGCTGGCGCCTTCGCTGGGGCCGGACGCGATGCCGCGGATGCCGAAGGCGCGCTACGAGATCATGCGGCGCTACCTGCCGACGCGGGGCGCGCTGGCGTCGCGGATGATGCATCAGACCTGTACGGTGCAGGCCAACCTCGACTTCGCCGACGAGGCGGACGCGTTCCGCAAGCTGCGGCTGTCGCTGTGGGTGCAGCCGTTCGTGCTCGCGGCGTGGGCGAACAGCCCGATCGTCGAGGGGCGGCCGGTGGTGGAGCGGACCTTCCGGGGGCGGATCTGGGAGGCGACGGATGACGATCGGTGGCGGTATCCGGCGCGGTTCCTGGAGCCGGGCTGCACGTTCGCCGACTATGTCGAGTGGGCGTTCGGGGTGCCGATGTTCTTCCTGCGCCGCGAGGGGCGGGCGATCGACTGCGCGGGGCTGGTGTTCCGGGACTTCGTGGAGAAGGGGCACGGGGGCTATCGGGCGAACCTGGGCGACTTCATCGTGCACCTGTCGACGCTGTTCCCCGACGCGCGGCTGAAGCGGTACCTGGAGGTGCGGGGCGCCGACATGGGCGATCGGGACCATGTGCTGGCGCTGCCGGCGTTCCACGCGGGGCTCTTGTACGACGCGGAGAGCCTCGACGACGCGCTGGCGCTCTTCGAGGGGGTCGATCCGGCGGAGCTGGCGCGGTGTCGGCGGATGGTGCCGGTGATGGGGCTCGGGGCGACGCTGGGGGGGGCGACGCTGCAGGAGTACGGCAAGACGCTGCTGGATCTGGCGCGCGCGGGGCTCGCGCGGCGGGAGCCAGGAGCGGTGGGGCTGCTCGATCCGGTGGTGGCGGACGTGGCGGCGGGGCGGTGCCCGGCCGATCGGGTGCGAGCGGCGTTCGATGGGGACGTGGGCAAGCTGCTCGCGGCGACGCGGATCTGCTGAGGCGGCGGCGGGTCCCCAAAAAAGCCCGCGGGTCGATCGCTGCTGACGGAAGGGTGGCAGGAGGGGGGGCGTAGAACGGTCCCTGCATCGAGCGCAATCAGCCGAAGAGGAGGTCTTGATGCACCGCAACCAGCGCCTCACCCAGATCGTCCGCGTCCTCCGCAACGAGCGCCGCGTCAGCGCCGAGATGCTCGCCGATCGCTTCAAGGTCTCGCCCCGCACCATCTACCGCGACGTCGCGCTGCTGCACCGGATGGGGGTGCCGGTGGTGGGCGAGGCGGGGGTGGGCTACCACCTCGACCACGGCGCGCGGCTCGAGGCGGTGCAGTTCACCGCCGATGAGCTCGAGGTGATGTTCAACAGCGCGCAGGCGAGCCTGCGCACGGCCGAGCCGCAGGCGGCGGACGCGATCCTGCGGGTGATGAGCAAGGTGAAGGACGCGCTGCCGAGCCCGCTGCTCGACGCGCTGAAGGGGCCGGAGCTCGAGCGGCGCCCGATGGGCAAGGCGCTGCCGCAGGCCGAGGCGCAGGCGAGCTGATCCCACCCATGGTACCCACCTGCTGATCCGGCGCCCGGGCCGGGTCAGACCTGCATCTGGAAGCGTTTGACGACGGGCTCGGCGAGCGGGGTGAGCTCGCCGCGCTCGGCGTTTCGAAGGAGCCGGAGGATCTGCGGGCCGAGGGCGTCGAGCTCGGTGGAGACGTACTGTTCGCCGCCGAAGCGGTTGATGTTGCGGGTCTGGAGGGCGAGCATGTCTTTGTCCTGCCCGAAGATGCGGCGGGCGATGGGGCGGACGAGGAGGGCGACGAGCCAGCCGGGGAGGGGGAGCTTGAAGCTGACGACGGTCCACAGGCGGGTGTGGAAGTCGGCGAGCGGTGTCAGGACGCTGCTGACGATGATGTGGCTGCGGTCGCTGAGGCGGTACTCGACCTCGGTGATGCCGGGGAGGAGGAAGCGGTCGTAGTGTTCGACCTCGCCGCCGCCGGGGGCGAGGACGCGGCCGACGATGCCTTCGGGGCGGGATTCGCCGATGTATTGGGCTTCGACGCGGTCGTGCCAGCGGCGGACGACGACCTCGATGGTCTGGCGCTCGGCCTTGTCGCTGCGGAAGAGGCCGCCGTGGAGGAAGGCGGTGTGGGGGACGTCGAGGGCGTTCTCGGCGACGGCGTGCAGGGTGGCTTCGGCTTCGACGACGTCGTGTACGCTGTGCCAGCCGGGTTCGCCGAGGTGGGGGAAGCGGTAGGGGTCGGTGGTGGGGGGGGTGTCGGGCTCGGCGTAGACCCAGATGTAGCCGTCCTGCTCGCGGGCGGCGTGGGCGGCGACGCGGCGGCCGCGGGTGTCGGCTTCGCCGCAGAGGCCGGGGACGCGGCGGCAGGCGCCGTCGCGGTCGAAGCGCCAGCCGTGGTAGCCGCATTCGAGGGTGTCGCCGGCGACGCGGCCGGTGGTGAGGGGGACGTTGCGGTGCGGGCAGCGGTCGAGGAGCGCGCCGGGGCGGCCGTCTTCGCCGCGGTAGATCGCGAGGGGGTGGCCGAGGAGGGTGGTGGCGAGGGGCTTGGGTCCGCGGAGGTCGGCGGCGCGGCAGACGGGGTACCAGGCGTCGGGGACGCGGGCGGCGGAGGTGTTGCCCTTGCCGGTGGGGGGGAGGAGCTTGAGTTCGATCGGGCTCACTTTTTCGCCCTGCCGTGCTCATCCGGCCGCCCTGCGGGCGGGATCTGCGCTTCGTCGTCGGGCATGGCCCTCCTCCTCGCTCCGACCCGTCCGGCTCTGGCCGGACGGCCTCCTTGCGCGCGGCTCAAGAGAGGATCTCGGCGTCGACGAGCGGGCGCAGCTCGGGGGGGAGCGGGGCGAGGCGGTCGAAGTCGGGGCGGCGGCGGTTGAAGACGAGGACGTCGCCGCTGGCGCGGGCGCGGCGGTAGCCGAAGAGGTGGAAGATCTCGGTGGCGCGGAGGCGGGCGACGCGGCGGTCGACGAGGAAGTGGTCGTCGCGGGTGGGGTCGCGGCGGACGCCGGGGAGCGCGGGGAGGAGGCGGTCGATGGTGTCGCCGCGGAGGCGGGCGCTGAGGTCGAGCCAGAACGCGGAGACGGGGCGGGCGATGAAGTAGCCGTCGTCGCCCTGGCCTTGGTAGAGCGGCAGCATCATGACGCCCTCTTCGGGGGCGCGGACGGGGCCGTGGCGGTCGTCGGCGACGGGGAGGTCCTTGGGGATCGGCATGAAGTTGGCGAAGCCGGGGCGCATCTTGAAGTTGTCGCCGGGGTGGATGACGTGGCGGTGGCGGACCTCGAGGACGCGGGGGAGGCCGGCGGTGGCGCGGGTGAGGCGGGCGCGCCAGGCGTCGAGCTCGGGCACGGCGTCGGCGGGGAGGAGGCCGGCATGGACGAGCGAGAGCCAGAGGATGGCGAGGTGGTTGTCGATGGTGTCGGCGCCGTGGTGGGGGCCGCCTTCGAATGAGACGCCGATGTGGCCGAGGTCGCAGAGGTAGCCGGTCATGGCGCCGTCGATGACCTCTTCGAGGCCGAGCACGACGGGCACGGGGACGCCGAACGCGATGGGGCGGTTGCGGAGCACGTCGGCCATGACGCAGAAGGGCTGGCCCTCGCCGGAGGAGCTGTGGAGGTCGAGGAAGACGATCGGGCGGTCGGCTTCGGCGAGGAGGGGGGCGATGAGCGCGAGGAGCTCGCGCTGCTCGGCGTCTTCGTCTTCGTCGTTGGCGGGGCCGTGGGTGACGAGCGCTTCGATGCCGGCGGGGGTCCAGCAGCGGTTGAGGTCGCGGGTGATGTAGCGCTGGCGGCGGCGGCCGGCGCGCAGGTTGCCGCGGAGGCCGATGACGCGGCCGGTGAGCGGGGCGGGGCGCTCGTGGAGGTCGGCGAAGAGGCGCTCGATCGCGCGGGTGCCGGCGGGCTCGTTGCCGTGGATGCTGCCGATCGCGACGAGCACCGGCCCGCCGCGGGGGCCGAGGTCGCCGATGATGCGCCCTTGGGGGTCGGCCGCGTCGGGGCGGCGCGCGATCGCGTTCATGGGTTCGATTCTCGCTTGTGCTGCCGCCTGGATCGACACGGGCGGTCGCGGACGGGTTGCGCGGGGCGGGGAAAAGCCGGGGTGGGGCTACTGCTCGGCGAGGAAGTCTTCGAGGAGGCGGGCCGAGACCTCGATGAGGTCGCGCTCGGTGATGATGCCGACGAGGCGCTCGCCTTCGACGACGGGGAGGCAGGAGACCTGCTTCTCGCGCATGAGCTTGATGGCGTCGAGGGTGAGCGTGTCCTGCGAGACGGTCACGAGCGCGGTGTTCATGATCGAGGCGACCTCGATGATCTCGTCCTTGACGCCGCGGGCGACCATGCGGAGCAGCGAGCGGTGGCTGATGAGGCCGACGAGCTTGCCGTGCTCGTCCTCGACGGGGACGTGGCGGATCTTGGACCACTCCATGACGCTGGCGGCGAGGTCGACGATGTCGCCGGGCTGCACCGTGAAGAGGTCGGTGGTCATGATCTGGCCGACGGTGCGGTAGCTCGACTTCCAGTTGTGGTCGCGGCGCTCGTCGTCGAGGGTGGCGAGCGGCCAGGTGTGCACGGGCTCGCCGGCGCGCTGGAGGTCGCGCATGGTCGCGGTGAGCTGGCGGATGCGGAGGTCGGGGGTGCCCTTCTCGGTCATCGCGGCGAGGGAGCCGAGCGCCCACTGCGCGCCGGTCTGCTCGCGGCGGACGCGCTCTTCGATGACGCCGAGGTAGCGGTCGACGTCGGCGGGGTCGACGTGGGTGTTGGTCAGGCCCTCGCGGGCGAGGGGCAAGAGCTCGTCGCGGATGAGCGCGGCGGCGGTCCAGGTCTTGCCGCCGCGCCACGAGAACTGGGCGCGCAGACCGTCGCGGGCGGCCGAGAAGAAGTTGTTCTTGGCGTCATCGAACTCCATCTCCTGCGCGATGGGCTTGTAGGCTTCGGAGAGCCCGGCCATCAGGCCGAAGAAGAAGGCGGCGTTGGCGATCTCGTCGAGCACGGTGGGGCCGGCGGGGAGGACGCGGTTCTCGATGCGGAAGTGGGCCTTGTCGCCGACGACGCCATAACAGGGGCGGTTCCAGCGGTAGATGGTGCCGTTGTGGAGCCGGAGCGCGTGCAGCTTGGGCACGCCGCCGTCGCGGACGACCTGGAGCGCGTCTTCCTGGTGGTCGGTGGCGATGACGACGCGCTGGCGGGTGATGTCCTCGCGGAAGAGCTCGAGGATGGAGTTCTTGACCCAGGCGTCGCCGAAGTGGACGCGGGGGCGGAGGCCGCGGTCCTGCTGGTGGGTGTTGCGGGTGTCGACCGAGCGCTCGAAGAGCGCGATGCGGGTCTCGCTCCAGAGGCGGTGGCCGAGCAGCACCGGGGAGTTGACGCCGGCGGCGAGCACGGGCGCGGTGACGGCCTGGGCGAGGTTGTAGAGCTTGGCGAACTCTTGCGGGCCGACCTGAAAGTGGATCTGGAAGCTCGTGTTGCAGGCTTCGAGCATGACCGAGTCGTGGGTCATCTCGAACTGGTCGAGCCCCTTGATGAGGACGTGGAAGTGCTGCCCCCGCAGCCGCTGCATGACGCGGTTGAGCTCGTAGTAGCGCTGGATGGGGGTCATCAGGTCGAGGTGGATGTCGCTGCGCCGGAGCGTGGGGAGGATGCCGACGAGGAGGACGTCGGCGCCTTCGATCTCGGCGGCGCGGCGGGTGAGCTCGATGATCTCGCTGAGCTCGGTCTCCATCTTGCGGAGGCAGTCGCCGCCGAAGACCTGGGGGGAGAGGTTGGCTTCGATGTTGTATTGCGCGAGCTCGGTGGTGAGCCGGGGGTCGCCCGCGTTCTGGAGGACCTTCATCACGACCGGGGCGGCGTGGAGCCTGCGGTCGATGAGGAACATCTCCTGCTCGGCGCCGACCCGGCGGATGCCGGTCTCGATGCGGTCGGTCTCGAGGAGGCGCTCCAACGCGAGGACGTCGTTGAGCAGGGCCTTGGTAAAGGTCTTGCGCTGAACCTCGTTCAGCGCGTTGACGTTCTGCTCGCCCATGGACAACCGCGCAGATCAGTCGTGAGGAGCGACACCCTATGCGGCATTGACGCGGCGCGCAACTGCGCGATGCGTGTCAGCAACGCGCCGTTGAGCGACGGCGGGTCGCGCCGGGGACGCGGGCGCGGCGGGCGCTTGGATCGGGGCGGGGGCGTCTGCTAGAACCCGAGCCCTGCGTGTACGCCGACCCCGAGGGATCATGGCCCGAGACGACGCCCCCCGCCCCGCCGATGCCGTCGACCCGACCCCGACCGAGGACGACCGGGCGGTCATCGCGGCCGAGCAGGCGGTGCTCGGTGAGGTCCAGCGGGAGCTCGCGCGCGCGATGGCCGAGCCGGTCGCGGCGGTGGACTTCGATCGGGAGCTGATGGCGCTGCGCGACCAGATCGCGGAGTCGCGGGCCGAGGATCACGCGGCGCTCGTCGAGCACATGACCCGGCTCTCGGCGCTGCGGGCGGCGCAGGATCGGGAGTATGCGGCGCCGGCCGATCCGGCCAATCCGTACTTCGCGCGGCTGCGGCTCTTCGATCGCAAGGACGGGGAGGCGCGGGAGCGGGAGGTGCTCGTCGGGCGGCGGGCGTTCATCGACACCCGGCGGGGGATCCAGATCGTCGACTGGCGCAACTCGCCGATCAGCCGGATCTACTACTGCTACCAGGAGGGCGACGAGTACGAGGAGCGCTTCGCGGGCGAGCTTCAGCGGGGGCGGGTGGTCGCGCGGCGGACGCTGAACATCGAGGGCGGCGAGCTGGTGCGGATCCAGCAGGGCGAGCGGGTGCTGGTGAAGCGGCGGGAGGGTTGGCAGCGGCTGGCGGCGGATCGGAGCCGGCTGGCGGGCGGGGTCGGGGCGGCGATCCGGGCGCCGGAGGAGCGGCTGGGGCGGGGCGGGAGCGATGGGCGGCTGCCGGAGATCACGGCGCTGATCGACGCCGAGCAGTTCCGCATCATCACCGACAAGCGGGCGGGCGTGGTGATCATCCGGGGCGGGGCGGGGACGGGCAAGACGACGATCGCGCTGCATCGGGTGGCGTTTTTGTTCTTCGAGGATCCGCGGCGGTATGCGCCGAAGCGGATGCTGGTGATCACGCCGGGTGATGCGCTGCGGCGGTATGTGTCGCGGGTGCTGCCGGCGCTGGATGTGCCGGGGGTGCCGATCAAGACCTTCCCGGCGTGGGCGCACGAGACGGTGAAGCGGCTGGTGCCGGCGTTGAAGGGGCGGGCGCTGACCGACGAGACGCCGTCGGGGGCGCGGCGGCTGAAGCGGGCGGTGCCGTTGCTGGCGATGATGGAGGCGCACGTCCGGGAGACGGCGCGGGCGTTCGACGCGGCGTTCGAGGCGGCGGGCGGGGCGGCGCTGCTGGAGGCGTGGGTGAAGCGGCGCAATCTGGCGCCGATGCAGCGGCTCGACGCGGTGGAGCGGTGGCTGGGCGGCGAGGGCAAGGCGGTGCGCGAGGCGCGGCGGCCGCAGGTCGGGCGGGTGCTCGGGCGGGTGCGGGCGGAGCTGGGGGATCCGGTGGAGCTGTGGGCGGAGCTGTTCAGCGATCGGGCGCGGGTGGCGGAGGCGCTCGGGCGGGCGCGGTTCGCGTACCACGACTGGGAGCTCGATCAGCTCGTGGACGTGGTCGCGCGGCAGGCGGACGAGCCGGATGATCTGGCGGACATCGACGAGGATCGGCGGATGGGCGTGGACGGGGTGGGGATCGACGCGGGGGAGCTGCGGGGGCGGCTCGACGTGGACGATCTGGCGGCGATCCTGCGGGCGTGTCAGCTCTTGTACGGGCGGTTGACGGGGCCTTCGGGGCAGGTGGTGAGCTACGAGCACGTCGTCGCCGACGAGGCGCAGGATCTGTCGCCGATGTCGGTGGCGGTGCTGGTGGGCGCGGTGCGGCCGGGGGGGCCGGTGACGTTGGCGGGGGACACGGCGCAGCGGTTGAGCCTGGACGCGGGCTTCGATGACTGGGACGCGCTGGTGGCCGAGCTGGAGCTCAAGGCGCACATCCTGCCGCCGCTGTCGGTGAGCTATCGGTCGACGCGGCAGGTGATGGCGCTCGCGCGGCATGTGCTGGGGCCGCTGGCGCCGGCGGTGCAGGCGCGCGACGCGCGGGATGGGGCGCCGGTGGAGATGATGCGCTTCGCGGAGACGGGCGAGGCGGTGGCGTTTCTGGGCGATGCGCTCAAGAGCCTGCGGAGCCGGGAGCGGCGGGCGACGGTGGCGCTGGTGGCGCGCACGGCGGCGGTGGCCGATCTGTACTACACGGCGCTGGCGCGGGCCGAGGTGCCCGAGCTGCGGCGGATCCGGGAGCAGGAGTTCGACTTCACGCCGGGCGTCGACGTGACCGACGTGTATCAGGTCAAGGGGCTGGAGTACGATTACGTCGTGCTGCTCGAACCCACCGCCGGCCACTACCCCGACACGGTCGAGGCCCGTCACCTGCTGCACGTCGCGGCGACGCGGGCGGCGCATCAGCTCTGGCTGGTGGCGAGCGATCGGCCGTCGCCGCTGCTGCCGGCGGCGCTGGTCGAGGGGCGGGGGATCGAGGGGGTGGATCCGACGCGGGCGGAGGCGGGTGATGCGGGCTGAGCTGTGGCTGGCGGGGCTGTGGCTGGCGGCGCCGGTGGGGGCGCGGGCGAACGTGCCGGCGGCGTTTCTGGCGTGTGAGGGCGCGGCGGACGGGGAGCCGTGCTCGATGCCGGGGCCGTTCTACGGCAACTGCGTGCGCGACACGCTCTGCACCGACAACCCGGCGACGGGGCCCGACGAGTGCCTGCTGTGCGTCGATCCGTGCTGGGCGGGGCTCGACGCGGGGAGCTACTGCGTGCGCTTCGATGGCAGCGACGGGGTCTGCGAGCCGCAGGCGATGTGCACGACCGATCCGGAGAAGTCGTTCGCGCAGTGCAATCGCTGCGTGCCGGGTGACATCGCGCGGACCGAGCCGTCGTCGGGGGGCTGCGCGGCGGTGGCGCCGTCAGCAGGCGGGGTGGCGGCGGGGCTGGCGTGGGTGGTGCTGCTGGGCGTCGGGGCGGCGCAGCTTCGGGGGCGGCGGGGCGGGCGAAAGCGGCGTTGATCCTCGCTTCGGGGGCGGGCGCGGGGCTCCTGCCACTACGTTGTCAGCACACCCGACATCGGCCGGCGCGGGGCGCGCGCTGCTGACCGAAGCTGTCAGGAGGGGTGGCCTATTCTGCTCTTCGTCAACCGGGGCCGCTGATGGCCCCCCGAAGCGAGGAGAGAGGCCGTGACCGTCTTCAACGACATCCCGCAGAGCACCGATGAGATCCTCGACGCCTTCGACCGGCTCGTCGCCGAGCGCGAGGCGCTCGCGGAGCGGATCGAGACCCGGGCCGAGGCGGCCGCGCGGGCGGAGGATCGCGCGATCGCCGAGCGGGCGGCGGGCTACAGCGAGGAGGCGATCGTCAATCGGCTCGCGGCGCTTCAGCTCGAGTTCGGCGCGGCGGTCTCGGGGCTCGCCGAGACGGTGGGCGCGGAGTCGGGGCGGCTCGCGGAGCTGACGCGGGCGATCGCGGTGGAGACGGAGCGGCTCGCGGGGCTGCGGCAGGTGGTGATCGCGGCCGAGGCGGTGGCGATCCGGGCGGCGGAGCGGGCGAGCCGGGATCGGGCCTTCGAGGCGGACGCGGCGGGTGAGCGGGCGGAGCTCGAGGACGAGGTGCAGGTGGCGCGGGCGGCGCAGGCGGCGGAGGCGGAGGCGTTCGCGGCGCGGATCGCGGAGGAGGACGCGGCGCGGGACAAGGCGCGGCGGCGGGCGGAGGCGGACTTCGACTACGAGACGGCGCGGAGCCGCAAGGCGGCGGATGATGCCTTCGCCGAGAAGAAGCGGGACCTCGAGCGGGCGCTCGCCGAGGAGGGGGAGCGGCGGGAGGCGGCGTTCGCCGCGCGCGAGGAGGCGCTCGCCGAGCGGGGCGCGGACGTCGAGAAGCTGCGGGGCGAGGTGGCGGGGCAGCCGGCGAAGCTCAAGGCGAAGGTCGACGCGGCGCGCGAGGAGGCGATCCGCGAGGCGAGGGCCGAGGCGGAGGTCGAGGCGCAGCTCGCCGAGGCGGAGCAGCAGGCGACGCTCGAGCTGCAGACGCTGCGGATCGAGGCGCTCGAGGCGACGATCGCGCGGCAGGTCGAGGAGCTGGCGCGGCTGCGGGCGCAGCTCACCGAGGTGCTCGGTCGCACCCAGACGCTCGCCGCGCAGGCGATCGGCGGCTCGCGCGCCTGATCGCGGTCGCTGGCGCCGTCACCGTTTCTTCAATCTTCACGAACCGTTGATTCATATCCGGTCCGCCGGCGAGGCCCGCGGTCCGCCTGGGAGAGGCATCATGTCGAACATCACCTACAACAGCACCAAGGCCCAGATCTGGAACGCGTACAAGGCGCTGCTCAAGGGCGCGAAGTCGGCGGAGCGGCCGGCGGAGCGGCCGGCGAAGGCGGCGGCGGTGGCGCCGGCGGTGGAGGCGCCGTCGGATATCGGGGGCGTGATCGCGGGGCTGGGGCAGCTTCAGGTGGGGTTCCGGGAGTCGGTGAGCGGGCTGCAGGAGAGCATGGTGCGCGAGGCGGGCCGGCTGGGCGCGCTGCGGGGGGCGGCGGCCGAGCTGCGCGCCCGCCTCGCGCGGGAGCATGGGATCGAGGCGACGGATGCGTCGCTGGGGTCGCTGGTGGCGGAGGACGGGCGGCGGATCGAGGCGGCGGACGAGGCGCACGCGGCGCGGGTGGCGGCGCACGAGGAGGAGATGGCGCGGCTGCACGCGGCGTGGGCGGCGGAGCAGGCGCGGTACGCGGCGGCGGTGGCGGAGCGCGATGGTGATCGGGCGGTGGCGCTGGCGCGGGAGGCGTCGGAGTACGGCTACGCGCTGGCGCAGCGGCGGGCGGCGGACGCGGATGGGTGGCAGCAGGCGACGCGGCTGCGGGAGAAGGCGCTGGCGGCGTTCGAGGCGGATACGCGGGCGGGGTGGAGCGCGCGGCACGAGGCGCTCGAGGCGCGGGAGAAGGAGCTGGCCGAGCTGGAGGCGAAGGCGGAGGCGTTCCCGGCCGAGCTGTCGGCGGCGGTGGCGCAGGCGCGGTCGCAGGGGCTGGGGATCGCGCGCAAGCAGGCGCAGACCGAGGCGAAGCTGCGGGCGAAGGCGTTCGAGGGGCGGCAGCGGCTGGCGGCGGAGCGGATCGAGGCGCTGGAGGCGACGATCGCGACGCAGAAGGCGCAGCTCGATCGGCTGGGGAGCCAGCTCGAGGCGGCGCTGACGCAGGCGCAGCAGCTCGCGGTGAAGGCGCTGGAGGGGGCGGCGAACGCGACGTCGTTCGCGGCGGTGCGGGAGATCGCGATCGAGCAGGCGCGGAACGCGAAGAACGGGAAGTAGGCGTCGGGTCGCGGCTTTCGCCGGCCGGATGCGTGGTCGCGCGGCGGGGGGCTTCGGTCTCGCGCGGCGCGGCGGCGCGTCCGGTCGGCGTTCGTCGTGGGGGCGGGGGCGCGGTGGGGGCTCGGGCATTGCGCGGGGGGTGGGGGTCGTGACACGGTGGGGCCGAGGCGTGTGGGGACAAAATCGTTCGTGAGAGGGGGCTTGATGGCACTTCCAGCCGAGAGGGAGGCGCCTCGGCGTCGGGAGCTGCCTTCGCAGCCGCCGCGGTTGCCGGTGCATGGTGATCCGTTGATGGACGAGATCGCGGCGCATCTGGGCGTCGTGGCGGTGCTGGGGGTGCTGCGGCTGGGCGAGCAGCGGCTGCATTGTGTGGGGGCGGGGTCGTTCGTGGGGTCGTGGTGTACGGTGGAGGCGGCCGAGCGGCTGCTGGCGCTGGCGGATGCGCAGCCGGACGGGCAGGTGGTGATCTATCGGGGGCAGCGGGTCGAGGACGAGGCGGCCGAGCCGTGCCCGTCGCAGTGTTTTCCGGTGTGTCTGGTGGCGCCGCTGCGGCTGGATGATGCGTCGCTGGGGGCGCTGTGGGTGGCCGATTGCCGGCCGCAGGTGTTCCTGCTGGGGGCGCGGACGCGGTTGCAGGTGCTGGCGAGCCGGCTGGCGGAGCGGGTGGCGTCGATGGAGCGGCGGCAGGCGCGGCCGCCGTTGGGGTTGATCGAGGCGGCGGTGGAGCCGGCGTTCGCGGAGCTGCGCAACCTGTTGATGCCGCTTCAGCTCACGGCGCTGGAGGCGCGGCTGACGAGCGATGAGGGGGCGTGGTCGGTGGATCCGGTGGGGCAGGCGGCGGCGGTGGGGGCGCATCTGGCGGTGATCGAGGCGGTGGCGGCGCGGTTGACGCGGGAGGTGGAGGCGCTGGAGGACGCGGCGACGGTGGGGGCGGGGGCGCCGGCGCTGGGGGCGGTGGTGAGGGGGGGGGCGGCGCTGGCGCGGCATCATACGAAGCTGGTGGGTGGGGTGCGGTGGGCGCAGGCGGAGCTGGAGCAGGCGGTGGTGGCGCCGCGGCCGGTGGCGCAGGCGCTGGTGGCGGTGATGCTGGGGCGCTACGCGGAGCGGCTGTGGCGGGGGGGGGCGACGGGTGGGATCGAGGGGGCGGTGGTGGTGGCGGGGCCGGTGGCGTGGGTGGAGCTGTGGGCGCAGGAGGCGACGGCGGAGGACGCGGCGGCGGTGGCGATGGAGCTGGCGGGGCACGCGGGGGAGGCGGCGGCGGTGCGGGTGCGCGGGCGGCGGGTGGCGTTGGCGTTGGAGGTGTGGGGGAACTGACAGCGGGCGGGGGTTTGTGATACCCCGGCGCCGATGTCCGTCTTCGACAGCCTCGCCGCGTTCGCGGCGGTGCCGCTCGCGCCGCTGCTGGCGGCGTTCGTGATCTCGACCTTCGCGGCGGCGGTGCAGGGCACGATCGGGTTCGGCTTCGGGCTGATCTCGGTGCCGACGCTGGCTTTGTTGCATCCGGCGCTGGCGCCGGTGCCGCAGTTGGTCTGCGCGATGCCGTTGGTGTTGCACATGGCGTGGCGGGAGCGGGCGGGGATCGACTGGTCGGGCTTCGGGTGGATCACGGTGGGGCGGTTTCCGGGGACGGCGGCGGGGGTGCTGATGGTGGGGGCGCTGGATCCGCGGTCGCTGGATCTGGTGATGGCGGGCATCATCGCGGTGGCGGTGGCGGCGTCGGTTTCGCGGGCGCGGGCGGTGCGGGTGCGGGGGGCGCCGTTCTGGGCGGGGCTGGCGTCGGGGCTGACGAGCTATGTGTCGGCGATCGGGGGGCCGCCGGTGGCGCTGTTGTATCGGGACGCGACGGGGCCGACGCTGCGGGCGACGTTGGCGGCGGTGTTCGCGGTGGGGCTGGTGATCACGATCGCGGGGCGGGTGCTGGTGGGGCAGCTGGCCGAGGTGGATCTGCGGGTGTCGGCGGTGCTGCTGCCGGGGGTGCTGTTGGGGTCGTGGGCGAGCGGGGCGCTGACGGGTCGGGTGGAGGGGCCGCGGCTGCGGGCGGCGGTGCTGTGGGGGTCGGGGCTGGCGTCGGTGGCGCTGGCGGCGCGGACGCTCCTCGGGGGGTGAGCGCGGGCGGCGGCGGTGGCGGCCGTGCGGTGGGAGGCGGGGCGCGTGGCGGTGGCGCGGGCGGCGACGCCCGGGTGAGGGCGCTCAGTGGCGCGGGCGGCGGGCGGCCTGGCTGCGGTTCTGGCCCTGGCCGCGGCTCGGGGCCTGGGCGCGGTTGCCGCCTCGGCCGCGGCGGCGGCGATTGCCGCTGGCGTTGCCGCTGCCGCTGCGGTGGGCGGCGTTGGCGGGCATGGGCGGGGCGGCGAGCTGGAGCCCGGTCGGTTCGTAGCTGTGGCCGTCGACGACGGGGATGCCGAGGCCGATGAGGCGCTCGATCGCGCGCAGGTCGCCGCGCTCGTCGGGCTGGCAGAAGGTGATCGCGACGCCGCTCGCGCCGGCGCGGCCGGTGCGGCCGATGCGGTGCACGTAGCTCTCGGGCTCGGTGGGCAGGTCGAAGTTGATGACGTGGCTGATCTCGTCGATGTCGATCCCGCGGGCGGCGATGTCGGTGGCGACGAGGACGCGCACCTCGCCGGTGCGGAAGGCTTCGAGCGCGCGCTGGCGGGCGTTCTGGCTCTTGTTGCCGTGGATCGCGTCGGCGCTGGTGACCCGCTGGAGGTGCTTGGCGAGCCGGTTGGCGCCGTGTTTGGTGCGGGTGAAGACGAGCGCGCGGTCGATCTCGCCGGCGAGGCCGAGGAGGTCTTCGAGGAGCCGGGGCTTGTCGGCCTTGTCGACGTACATCACGCACTGGTCGACGCGCTCGGTGGTCGACGAGACGGGGTCGACGGCGACGTGCACCGGGTCGCGCAGGATCTTGGCGGAGAGCTCGCGGATGGGCTCGGGCATGGTCGCCGAGAAGAGCAGCGTCTGGCGCTGGTCGGGTACGGCGGCGATGACCTTGCGGACGTCGTGGATGAAGCCCATGTCGAGCATGCGGTCGGCTTCGTCGAGCACGAAGTATTCGACGCCGGCGAGCGAGATGTGGCCCTCGCCCATGAGGTCGAGCAGGCGGCCGGGGGTGGCGACGAGGACGTCGACGCCGCGGCGCATGGTGTCGATCTGACGCTGCTTGCCGACGCCGCCGAAGATCACGGCGCACGAGACGCGGAGGTGGCGGCCGTACTGGCGGAAGCTCTCTTCGACCTGGAGCGCGAGCTCACGGGTCGGGGTGAGCACGAGCGCGCGGCAGCGGTTGCGCCCGGGGCGGGGCTGGCCGTCGAGGTGCTGGAGGGTGGGGAGCGCAAACGCGGCGGTCTTGCCGGTGCCGGTCTGGGCGCAGCCGAGGAGGTCGCGGCGCGCGAGCAGCGGCGGGATGGCCTTCTGCTGGATGGGGGTGGGGGTGGTGTAGCCGAGCTCGCCCAGAGCGCGGCGGATCGGTTCGATCAGTTCGAGGGCTTCGAAGGTCTTCAACGTGGGGATCTGCTTTCAGCGTGACTCAGGGGGACGCCCGTCCTGTCCTGAAGGGGCCGCGCGAGGGCCACGCGGCGGGGGCAACATGCGGAAACCGGCAGAGTTTGTCAAGACGGCGCCCGGCTTTTACGGCTCGATGAGCGCGCTCAGCGACCGCGGGTGAGCGCGGCGTCACCGCAGATGATGCCGCCGGCGACGATGAGGTGGCCGTCGACCGAGTCGGGCGCGTCGAGGGAGCCGACGGTGACGTCGAAGAGCTGGCCGTTGCGGGGCACGGGGCGGGCTTCGACGACCTCGACGCGGCGGCCGTCGCGGTCGAAGAGGGGCGCGCCGCCGATGAGCGCGCGCTCGGCGCGGACGCAGCGGCCGTCGCCGACGTAGAGCGGCTGGTCGGGGCTGACGAGCAGGGTGCGGCCGCGGGGGAGGGTGATGGCGATGAGCGGGGTGACGCCGTCGGGTTCGTCGCGGGGGCCGGTGTGGGCGACGCGGGCGAGGGTCCAGTCGAGGTTGCGGTCGGCGGCCATGAGCGGCACGCCGAGCTCGAGGCGGTCGATCGGGTCGAAGAGGCCGTAGCCGACGGCGACCGGGGTGCCGATGAGGAACGCCATGCTGCCTCCGCGGGGGTCGGGGGCCGGCGCGTGATCCGCCGGCATGAAATGGTTTTAACTCAAACGGAGGCTGCGGTCGACCCGAAGACGGGCGCGGGGTCAGGTGGGAGGCGGCGCGGGGAGCGCGAGCACGGCGAGCGCGCCGCCGTCGGGGTGGTCGCGCAGCGCGAGCTCGCCGCCGAGGTCGCGGGCGAGGGTGTAGGAGGTGTAGAGCCCGAGGCCGGTGCCGCGGCCGGGGGGCTTGGTGGTGAAGAAGGGCTCGAAGAGGTGGCGGGCGGCCTCGGGGCTGAGGCCGGGGCCGTGGTCGCGGATCTCGACGCGGAGCGCGTGGGCGCGGTAGCCGGTGATCTCGACGGGGCCGTCGGGGGCGGCGTCGCGGGCGTTTTGCAGCAGGTTGACGAAGATCTGCACGAGCGGGTCGAGCGGGAGCACGGCGTCGGCGGCGCCGCCGAGGTCGACCTCGACGCGGCCGCGGTCGGCGGCGAAGACGACGGCGGCGGCGCGCTCGACGGCGGCGGCGAGGGTGGCGTGGCCGCCGTCGGCGATGGGGTCGAGCGGGCCGGCGCGGCCGAGGAGCGCGTGGGTGATGCGGCGGCAGCGCTGCACCTCGGCGACGATGATGCGGGCGGATTCGCCGACGTCGTCGCGGAGCGCGGGCGGGGTGGCGGCGTCGTCGAGCGCGTCGAGCACGTCGCGGCCGAGGGTCTGGATGGTGGCGAGCGGGGTGTTGAGCTCGTGGGCGACGCCCTGCACGGTGCGGCCGAGGCTCGCGAGGCGCTCGGTGAAGAGGAGCTGGCGCGAGGCGAGGACCTCGGCGGTGCGGTCGATGTAGAGGGCCATGTTCTGGGCGCCGTCGGGGAGCGGGAACGCGATCAGCTCGAAGATGCGCTCGGGGCCTTCGCTGGCGAGCGCGAACTGGCAGCGGGGCGGGACGCCGTCGTCGCAGCGGCCGGCGCGGGCGGCGCATTCGCCGCTGCGGCGGCCGGGGCAGCGCCAGGGGAGGCCGATGCGGGCGCCGAGGAGGCGGGCGGCGCGGGGGTTCTGGAGGGTGACCTGGCCCTGGTCGATGACCTCGAGGCCGGCGTCGAGGCCGTCGAAGGCGACGCGGAGGAGCGTGTCGGCCTGCCGGCGGGCGGTGATCTGGCGGCGGAGCGCGTCGCTGAGGCGGACGGCGAAGTAGGCGGCCATGCCGACGGTGAGCGCGAGCGCGCCGACGGCGAGGAGCTGGTCGTAGGGCGGGGCGGGGTCCCAGCGGCCGACGCGGAGCCAGTCGACGCGGACGGCGGCGAGCTGGAGCGCGATGCCGGCGGCGCAGGTGAGGCCGGTGGGCCAGAGCGCGGCGTGGCCGCCGAGGAGCGCGGCGAGGAGCACGGGGAAGACGTAGAACGCGATGAAGGGGCACTCGGCGCCGCCCGAGGCCCACAGCACGAGCGTCAGCGCGCCGGTGTCGAGCGCGGCCTGCCCGACGTGGTGGTCGTCGGTGTCGCCGCGCTGGCGGCCGCGCCACGCGAAGAAGAGGTTGCTGAGCACGCCGACGGCGACCGCGGCGGCGACGACCTCGACGTTGACCCCGGGCACGAGCCCGGCGGCGGCGACCCCGGCGGCGAGGCTGACCCCGGCGAGCGCGAGCCAGCGCAT
This sequence comes from Myxococcales bacterium, assembly GCA_020633515.1. The sequence goes on along the minus strand of JACKDM010000013.1, from coordinate 39,971 downwards.
GCGGATGAGCCAGGCGAGGCGGGCGTAGCGCTCGATCGGGGGCACGGGGGGGAACATCGCGCGGAGCATAGCGCGGCGGGTCGGGCGGTGGCGCATCCATGATGGTGAGCGCGCCCCAGGCTTGACAGGGGGCCGGATCGTGGAGGTTGATGACACCATGCGCACTGCACCCCGTCTGCTCGCCGCGGCGCTCGCCGCGTCCCTGCCGGCCGCGGCCGGCGCCCAGGCTCCCACCGATCCGGCCGCCGAGCCGGAGGTCCCCGAGGTCGTGCTGCCGCCGCTGCCGCCGCCGGGGGCCGACTTCAAGCAGGATCAGAAGCTCTTCGAAGAGGTCGAGACGGCGCCCGAGGCGCTGATCGCGGAGCGGGAGCGGACCGCGACCGAGGAGGTCCGGGTCGGCACGCTCGGCTATCAGGAGAACCCGAAGCTCGCCTGGACGACGCAGGCGGTCGCGGGCGTGCTCGCGGCGGGCGTGGTCGGGCTCGCCGGCGCGGCGGCGGGCGAGGCGATCGCGCCGGGTGACGAGGATCAGCCGCTCGGCGGGTTCCGCGGGCCGGTGATCGGCGGCTTCGTGGGCGCCGCGATCGGGAGCGGGGTCGGCGCGTGGGGCGGCGGGCTGCTGTTCGACAAGCAGACGCACCCGGGCTGGGTGGCGCTCGGTACGGCGGCGGGCACGGCGGTCGGGAGCGGCGCGGCGCTCGGGATCGCGGCGCTCGGGGACGACGACACGCTGACGGCGACCGCGGCGGTGGGCGCGCTGGTGCTGTTCCAGGTGGCGGGCGCGATCCTGTTCGGGGATCTCTTCCTGCCGCCGCCGACCGCGGTCGAGGCGCGGCCGGAGATGATCAGCCCGCCCGACGACGGGACGCTGCGCTGATCAGCCGCAGGGCTCGATGAAGCAGGCGGCGGCGTCGAGCCCCGGCGGCGGGGGCTGCTCGCCGCAGGCGTCGCCGATGGCGAGGTCGGGCGCCCAGGTCCACTCGTTGAACTGCAGCTCGCCGAGGTGCTGCGAGAGGCCGCACTGGTCATAGGCGCGGACCTCGGCGCGGCGGACCCAGCGGGTGGTCTGGCGGTAGAAGATGCCGACCTTGGTGCGGGGGATGATGCCCGAGAACGCCTGCACGGTCTGGTCGCTGGCCGACGAGACCCAGGTGCGCTGCTCGGACTCGGTGATGCCCTCGGTGACGAGGTCCTGCGCCTGCACGCTCTGGCCGAAGTTCCAGGTGCGGCCGCGCTCGCGCGAGGCGGTGTCGTTGAAGCTGCGCTGGCGGGCGCGGGTGAGCGCGAAGCTGCCGCTGACGTTCTCCGAGGTGGTGTCGGTGACCGTGCTGCCGAACGCCTCGGTCTCGCTGCGGGTGCCGCTCATCGAGAAGCCGCGGTCCGACGAGCGGGTGCGGCTCTCGCCGGCGCTGTCGCCGACCGCGCCGCCCGCGCGCACGCCGGCGGTGGTCGAGACGCTGCCGGTGACCTTGGCGAAGCCGGGGACCGATCCCTCGGCGGTCGCGCCGACCGTGCCCGACCAGCTCCCCTCGCCATAGAGGCGGTCGAGGGTCTCTTCGTAGTCGGTGTTGCTCTCGCCCTCGCGGCGGCTCCAGCTCCAGCTCTCGCCGTCGGTGGTCGAGAGGTTCATGCTGTTCGATTCGCTGGTGCCGTAGCTGAGCCCCCAGGTCTCGGCGAGGCGCTCCTCTTCGCGGTCGACGCCGCCGAAGCTCTCGCTCTCGCTCTGCCCCTCGGCGAAGCCCTCCTGCCAGCCCATCGTCGCGGTGACGCCGGTCGACGCCGTCCACTCCTGGCTGATGGTGACGCTGACGCTCTTCTGCCGGTACTCGGTGCGGGTCTCGCTGTAGCTGACCCGGCTGCCGATGCTGCCCGGCGTGCAGCCCGAGACCGGCACCGGGGTGTAGCGCTCGGCGAGCTCGCGCTTGCCGCTGTGCACGATCTCGATCGGCCGGTGCACGGTGAGCGGGAGCGCGGTCTCGATCTCATTGCCCTTGTCGTCGATCGCGATGACCCGGATCCCGGCGGCGTAGAACTGCTGCGCGTCGGGCACGGGGTTCCAGATGACCGCCTCGTCTTCGCCGAGCACGTCGCGCTCGGTGGGGCCGTCGAACGCGTGGATGAACTCGCGGGTGCCCTCGACGCCGTTGACGCGGCTGAGCTGCCAGACGAAGCGCACCGGGCGGATGCCGACGGCGCGCACCGCGATGCGGTAGGCGAGGCCGGGGAGCGCGCGCATCGCCGGGGCGCCGCAGCCGGCGTCGATCGGCTCGAGGCTCTCGATGAGGATCGAGGCGCCGACGGCGAGGGTGACCGGGGTGGGGCGCGCCGGCTCGATGACGAGGCCGTCGGCGGTGGTGGCGACGAAGCGCACGGTGCCGTCGAAGGTGCCGGGGCGGCCGGTGGCGGTGAACGGGTTGTCGAACGGGCCGAAGCGGGAGACGCGGAGCGCGTGCAGCGCGGCGCCGTCGCGGTCGACGCGGCCGTCGTAGAGCGCGGGCATGTCGCGGGCGACGTCTTCTTCGCGGCCGTCGTCGGTGCGGTAGCGGCCTTCGAAGCGGAGCGTGATCGCGGTGGCGTCTTCGAGCGCGCTGCGGTCGTCGGGCTCGACCGCGGCGGGGTCGAGCACCCACGCTTCGAAGCGGTGGCCGACGACGAGGTGCGCGGTCGAGAGGCGCTCGACGGTGAGCGCGGTGGGGGCGGCGCTGTCTTCGCAGCCCGTGAGCGCGGTGAGCGCGGTGAGCGTGGTGAGGAGCGCAGCGGCGGTGAGGGCGATTCGGGTGCGCATCGGGGTCCTCCTCAGCCGCCGCACGGGCTGATGAAGCACTGCGCCGCGGGCAGCTCCGAGGGGGGCGGCTCGGTGGAGCAGTCCTCGCCGATGGCGAGCTCGGCGGCCCAGGTCCACTCGTTGAACTGCAGCTCGCCGGCGTGGCTGGCGAGGCCGCAGAGGTCGTAGGTGCGCACCTCGGCGCGGCGGACCCAGCGGGTGGTCTGGCGGTAGAAGATGCCGACGCGGGTGCGGGGGATGAGCCCGGTGTAGCCCTGGCTGACGGCGAGGCTCTCCGAGGTGACCCAGGTCTGGCTCTCGGCCTCGGTGAGCCCGACGCTGACCGACTCGCTCTCGGCGACGCCCTCCGACATGTTCCAGACGTGGCTCTGCGAGCGGCTCTCGCGGTCCTCCATCGAGCGCTGCCGCGAGGTCGAGAGCGCGTAGCTGCCGCTGAGGCTCTCGCTGCGGTTCTCGCCGACGGTGCTGCCGAAGCTGCGCGTCTCGTCGCGCGCGCCGCTCATGCCGTAGCCGGTGTCCTGGCTGACCCGGCGGCGGCTGCCGGTGGTGTCCTGCGTCGAGGCGCCGCCCTTGACGCCGACGGTGGTCTCGACCTTGCCCGAGACCTTGGCGAAGCCGGGGATCGAGCCCTCGCCCGAGGCGCCGACGGTGCCCGACCAGCTCCCCTCGCCGAAGAGCATGTCCATGCGGCTGGCGTACTCTTCGTTGCTCTCGCCCTCGTTGACGTTGAACGACCAGCTCTCGCCGTCGCGGGTCGAGACGTTGACGGTGTTCTGGCTGCTCTGCCCGTAGGTGACGCCGTAGCTCTCGGTGCTCTGGTCGCCCTCGTAGGTGCTCTCGCCGAGGGTGCGGCTCTGGCTCTCGCCGACGCTGACGCCTTCGAGCAACGTCTCGCTGACCGTGCGGCCCTCCTGCCGGCGCCACGAACTCGCGACGGTGACGCTCACGCTCTGCTGGCGGGTCTCGGTGTGGGTCTCCTGGTAGCTGACGCTGCTGCCGATGCTGCCGGGGATGCAGCCGGAGACCGGCTCGGGCTCGTACAGCTCGGCGAGCGCGTACTCGCCGCCGTAGCGCACCTCGATCGGGCGGTGCACCCCGACCGGCATCGCGGTCTCGACGCTCTTGCCCTCGTCGTCGATCGCGATCACCCGCACCCCGCTGACATAGAACTGCGTGTCGCTCGGCACCGGGTCGAAGAGGATCGCCTCGTCTTCGCCGAGCACGTCGACAGCGACCGGGTTGCCGCGGCCGAAGTCGTGCTCGATCCGGGTGACGCCGGGGTTGGCGTTGACGCCGTCGAGCTCGTAGACGAAGCGGGTCGCGCGCAGCCCGGCGACGCGGACGTGCAGGCGGTAGGGCAGCCCGGCGAGCGCGCGCAGCGCCGGGGCGCCGCAGTCGGCGTCGAGCGGCTCGAAGCGCTCGATCATCACCGAGGGCTCGACGGTGAGCACGACCGGCGCCGGGCGGCCCTCGGTGGTGAGGCCGTCCTCGTCGGTGCGGATCGCGCGCACGTCGCCGCGGAAGGTGCCGATGCGGGCGTCGCCGGTGAACGGGTTGTGGTAGGGGCCGAAGCGGCGCCAGGTGAGCACGTCGCGGCCGGGCGCGGCGGCGTTGCCCTGCTCGGCGTTGGCCGCGACCGCGATCGCGAAGTCGACGGGGACGCGCTCGCCGTCGTCGGCTTCGAAGGTGCCGGTGAAGCGGAGCCGGTGCTCGGCGGCGCCGTCTTCGGGCAGCAGCCCGGTGCCGAAGAACTCGACCGTCTCGCCGACGACGAGCGCGCTCGACGAGACCTCGGTGATGACGGGGGGGCCGGCGGTGGCCGGCGGGTCTTCGTCGGCGCAGCCGGCGAGCGCTGCGCAGAGCGAGAGGGCGAGAAGGCGGGTTCGCATCGACACCTCCGGGGCGGCGCCGTGGGCGGCGGGTCGCGTTCTTGCGACGCCGGAGCGTCAGGAGCGGTCACCCGCCGCGCCGCGGGATCCCCTCATGGCACGTCTGCGCCGTCGCCGTCAAGACGCGGCTGGGCGGTCGCGTTTGTCAGCAGGCGGTCGGCGAAGAGTCACCGTCAGTTCAGCCCGTTGACGGTCAACCGGTACTCGCGCGCGCAGTCGTGGTCGTCGCCGACGCTGCGCACCTCGACGACGTAGGTGCCGCCGTCCTCGACGTTGAGCGACTCGCTCCACTCGATCAGCTCGTCGGCGTCGTCGAACGCGGTGCTGCTCGCGAGCTCGTTGCCCGCCGCGCAGTCGGCCTGACTGCGGTAGAGGAAGATGTCGTAGTCCTGCCCCGGCGCGACGTCTTCGAGCGCGACGATGATCTCCTCGCCGAAGCCGGGCGCGTTGAAGCCGTCTTCGGCGACGAAGCAGTAGAAGTCGACGTCGGCGTAGCTGTCGATGGTCCCCCGCAGGAAGACGTTGGGATCGGGCATGCCGCCTTCGAGCATGCGGCAGGCGGCGCAGGTGTCGTTGGGCTCCCACACGTCGGGGCGGCGGGCGACGACGCCGTCGCAGTCCTGGTCGATCCGATCCCCGCAGACCTCGGCCGCCGGCCCGATCGCGCCGCGGCACTGCCCGAACGCGCTCCACCGGCACTGCCCGTCGCAGGTGCGCGCCTCGACGCCCGCCTCGCAGGCGCCGACCTCGCTCCCGCACGCGCGCTCGTCGACCGCGCCCGGCGCGCACGGACCCTGGCCCTCGCAGGCGCCGTACGCGCCCCAGACCCGCGCGTCGGTGCAGCGGCGGGTCCGCATCCCGCAGTTGCCGCACGCCTGGCTCTGCGTCTCGCCCGGCGCGCACTGGTCGCCGCTGCACGCGCCGAACGCGCCCCAGCGGCACGCGTCGTCGCAGGTGCGGCTGCGCGCGGTGTTCGCGTCGCAGACCTCGCTCTCCTCGTCGCCCGGCGCGCAGGCGCCCTCGCCCCCGCACGCGCCCCACTCGCCCCACGCGCAGCCCTCGCAGCTCCGCCGCCGGGTCCCGCAGTTGCCGCACGGCTCCTCCTCGGTCTCACCCGGCGCGCACGCCAGCGCGCCGCCACCCCCGCACGCGCTCCACTCGCCCCAGGTGCAGCGCCCCGCGCAGATCCGCGTCTGCTCGCCGCAGCCCCCCTCGCAGGCCCGCGTCTCCTCGGCGCCCGCCGCGCACTCCTGCTCGGCCGCGCACCCCGACCACTCGCCCCACCGGCACTGCGCCGTGCACGCCCGCCGCCGCGTCCCGCAGTTGCCGCAGCTCCCCATCTCCACCTCACCCGGCTGACACTGCGCCTCCCCCTCGTCGCACGCCGCCCACGCCGCCCACGTCCCGCCCTCGCACACCCGCTGCCGGAACCCGCACGCCCCGCAGATCTGCACGTCCGGCGGCACCCCCTCGTCGCACGCGCAGTTCTCCGGCGCCGTGCAGCCCCCCCACACCCCATCGGCGCACGTCTCCGTGCCCGCCCCGCAGTTGTTGCCGCAGTCCCGCACCACGCCCTCGTCGCTCCGCCCGTCGCAGTCGTTGTCCCGCCCGTCGCAGAACTCGTCCCCCGGCAGCGGCGCGTCGCAGCCGCCGAAGGTCGCGTCGCTGCACGTCTCCTCCCCCTCGCCGCACTCCGTCTCGCAGCGCCGCGTCTCCCCATCGGCGCAGCCATCGCAGCCCTCGTCCACCCGCCCGTCGCAGTCCTCGTCGACCCCCGTCCCGCACACCTCCACCCGCGCCCGCGGCGCGTCGCAGCCCCGCCACTGCTCGCCGATACACTGCTCCGACCCGCTCCCGCACTCCGTCTCGCAGCCCCGCGTCGCCCCCTCGGTGCAGCCCTGACAGTCCAGCAGCTCGTCGCTCGCCCCGTCGCAGTCGTTGTCCGCCCCGTCGCACACCTCCCCGCTCGCCCGCGCCGTGCACGGCCGGAACACCCCGCCCACGCACCGCTGCACCCCGCTCCCGCACGCGTTCTCGCACGCCCGCTCCTCGCCCTCGCTGCAATCGTTCGCGAAGCACTCCCCGTCCACGCAGCGCCCGCCCGGACAGTCATCATCGTCGCGGCACCGCTCCGCCGGATCGACACACCGCCCCCCGAGGCAGCTCTGCCCCGCCGCGCACGCCCCCGCGTCCCCGCACGGCGTCGCCACGCACCGCCCGCCGAGGCAGCTCTGCCCCGCCCGACAGTCGCCATCGACCCCGCACGCCGCGCTGCCCACGTCGGTCGCGTCGCTCGCGCAGCCCGTCCACGACAACAACACCCCGGCGAGGCCGGCCACCATCAACGATCGCGTCATCATGGCCGCAGGTTATCGCCCAACCCCCCGGCCGCCTCAACGTCAAACCCGGCCGGCGACCCCCCCGCGCGGCCGCGCATCATGTCCGCACGCCCACCGGCGCCACCCCCCGACGAGGAGCAACCATGGCCGACGTCCAGCCCGCCTTCAGCCTTCCCCGCCTCAACGAGCCCGCCCCCGGCTTCACCGCGCCGTCCACCCACGGCGAGATCAGCCTCTCCGACTACAAGGGCAAGTGGGTCGTGCTCTTCAGCCACCCCGCCGACTTCACCCCCGTCTGCACCACCGAGTTCATCGCCTTCGCCCGCGAGACCGACGACTTCGCCGCGATGAACACCCAGCTCATCGGCCTCTCGATCGACAGCGTCTATGCCCACATCGCCTGGATGCGCAGCATCGAGCAGCACTTCGGCGTGCAGGTGAAGTTCCCCGTCATCGCCGACCTCAGCATGGACGTCGCCCACAAGTACGGCATGGTCCACCCCGGCGCGAGCAGCACCGCCGCCGTGCGCGCCGTCTTCGTCATCGACCCCAACCAGAACGTGCGCGCGATCATGTACTACCCGCTCACCACCGGCCGCGTGATCGGCGAGCTCAAGCGGCTCGTGCAGGCGCTGCAGCTCAACGCCGAGAAGGCGCTCGCCACCCCCGAAGGCTGGCAGCCCGGCGACGCCTGCATCGTGCCCCCGCCCGCGACCATGGCCGCCGCCGCCGAGCGCATGAAGTCCGACTACGAGGTCACCGACTGGTACTTCAGCAAGACCAAGGGCTGAGCCCGGTCCCCAACCCGCCCGCTTGCATCGCGCCGCGCCCTCGCCGATGCTGCCCCGCGTGCGCCGACCCGCCCCGCTGTTGACCCTGCTCGCCGCGCTCGCCCCGCTCGCCGCCGCCGCCGACCCGCTCGCCGACCCCCCACCCCGCGCCACCGCCGACCTCTCCGCCGGCATCCGCTTCGAACCCCCGCTCACCGCCGTCGCGCAGGCCCCCGGCGACCCCGCGGTCATCTACATCGGCACCGCCCACGGCCGCATCCACCGCAGCAGCGACGGCGGCCGCACCTGGGACGAATCCACCGCGCTCGTCCGCCGCGGCGCCTTCTACGGCGCCATCCGCAAGCAAGGCCCCATCGACGGCTTCGTCGACGGCCCCCTCGGCCTCGCCCCCTACTCCGACGCCCGCGCCGCCGGCTTCCGCCTCCCCAGCGACCTCTACGACGACCTCGGCAACTACAGCGGCCAGGAAGGCCTCGACGTCCGCGCCGACATCAACCCCGGCGACCCCTCGATCCGCGAGCTCACCGGCCTCGGCTCGCTCTCCAAGTCATCGCCCGTCAGCGCCGTCCGCGAGACCTTCACCGAGATGATCGGCGGCCCCGACGCCGCCGGCGGCGGCGACGACGACGGCGCCGGCTCCGAGCTCGCCGTCGGGATCCGCTCCGGCGCCCCCCGCCTCGCGTACCAGGTTCGCCGCAAGCGCGGCTTCGGCGTCGGCATCAACCTCCAGCAGACCCTCGCGCTCCGCGCCACCCCCGCCACCGCCATCCACTACCTCGACGTCGACCCCGACGACCCCGACCGCGTCCTCGCCGCCACCGCAGACGGCCTCCGCCTCTCCCGCGACGGCGGCGCCTCGTGGCCCCTCATTCTCACCGGCCCCACCGCGCCCGAGCGCACCATCAACCACATCGCCCGCCACCCCCGCCGCCCCACCACCATCTGGATCGGCACCGGCCGCGGCCTCCACCAGAGCACCGACGACGGCGAGCGCTTCGAACCCCTCGAACACCCCCTCGTCGCCACCAGTGACATCCGCTGGATCGACTTCCACCCCACCGACGACCGCACCGCCTACGTCGGCGTCTCCTGGGGCCTCCTCCGCACCACCGACGGCGGCGCCAGCTTCAGCGTCGCCTACATGAGCCCCTGGCCCCCCCAGAGCCTCGCCCGTCAGGTCCAGATCGACCCCCACCACCCCGACCGCATCTGGCTCGCCACCGCCGACGGCCTCATGCACAGCCTCGACGCCGGCCAGACCTGGGACCGCGCCGGCGGCCTGCTCTTCGTCGGCGAAGACGTGCTCTGCCTCGCCCCCGGCCCCGCCCCCGGCCACCTCATCGCCGTCACCGCCCGCGAGATCTGGGAGACCCGCGACGCCGGCGCCCACTGGCAGATCGCGTTCTTCGGCGCCATGCAATGGCCCATCACCTACGGCCTCTTCGAAGCCGGCCGCCCCGACACCCTCCTCGTGCTCACCGCCGCCGGCCTCCACCGCCACGGCCCCGCCGCGCCCCGCGCCCTCCCCCCGATCGTCCTCGACCGCGCCCGCCGCCTCCTCGCCGCCGAGCCCGACCAGCACGCGGTCCTCACCGCCGCCCTCCACCGCGCCGGCCTCGACCGCCAGGACCGCATCGCCCACCGCGACAGCGCCCGCGCCGCCGGCTACCTCCCCGTCCTCACCACCTCGTTCGCGCTCTACCGCGCCCCCTGGGAGCGCCTCTTCGTCAACGAAGAGATCACCACCGGCGAAGGCCGCGAACGCGGCCCCATCCAAGGCGGCGCCTGGTTCATCGGCCTCACCGCCACCTGGGACCTCCACAGCACCGTCTTCCACCGCGCCGAGGCCCCCATCGAGCGCATCGGCCGCGTCAACGCCGACGCCGAGCGCGCGCTCCGCGCCACCGTCATCCACCTCTACCAGGAGCGCCGCCGCCTCATCGTCGAGGCCCTCACCGCCGAGGACGACCCCCGCGCCGCGCTCATGCGCGCGCTCCGCGTCGAAGAGCTCACCGCCCACCTCAACGCGCTCGCCGGCGACCTCTTCGACCCCGCGCCCGCCCTCTGACCCGACAAGGAGCCCCATGATCCGCGCCCTCGCCCTGCTCGCCCTCGCGCTCGCCCCCGCGCTCGCCCCCACGCCCGCCGCCGCCCAGCCCCGCTTCCCGCCCGCCGTGCAGGCGAAGCTCGACGCCCTCAAGGACGAGCCCACCATCCAGCAGGCGCAATCCGCCGCGCTCGCGTTCTTCAACGTCGACCCCGACTCCGTCGAAGGCATGCGCAGCCGCGCCGCCATCAAGGGCCTCATGCCCCAGCTCGAAGCCCGCTACCGCCAGAACCGCTCCGACCTCGCCATCGAGTCGCGCAACGTCCTCGTCGACGAGGAGAACTTCCTCTACGACGACGTCGCCGGCACCGTGCACGAGTTCAGCGTCGGCGCCCGCTGGAACCTCCCCCTCCTCGTCTTCAACGCCGAGGTCCTCGACGTTGGCTCGCTCGCCGTGCTGCAAGAAGGCGTGCTCAAAGAGGTCACCCGCCTCTACTTCACCCGCCGAAGGCTCCAGATCGACCAGATCCTCAACCCCACCGACGACCCCGCCAGCGCCCTCTCCAAAGAGCTGCGCGTCGCCGAGCTCACCTCGACCCTCGATGCGATGACCGGCAACCTCTTCAGCGAAGCCGAAGCCCGCCGCGCCCGCCTCGAGCGCCGCAACGGCGGTACGCCGTGAACCCGGAGAGCCACGCCCTCCTCGCGGCGCTGACCGCGCGGCAACAGGGCGCCCCGATCCGAACGGCGCGCACCGGGCACGGCACCTTCCTCACCCTCGACCTCGGAGACCCGATCGCGACGCGCGACCGCCGGGGGATCGCCGCGCGTGGTGCCCTGCACCTGTGGGTCTACCTCTCCACCTGGACCCTCGCCCGCGGACCCGCCACCCTGCTCTCCTCAGACGCGCTCGACGACGCCGACGCCGTGCTGCCCAGCCTCGTCGGGCAGACCCTCCGCGCCCTCACCGCCTCCCGCGACGGCCGCCGCCTCGACATCGAGTTCTCGGACGGCTGGACCTTGCGACTTCGCGCCGACCCGGCGTACGCACCGAGCGACGAGCTGCTGATCGCCTTCGAAGAAGGCCGCCCCGCGCTGACCTGCGCCCGCGCCGCCTACGAGGCCACGCCCCCTGACCCGCGCCGCCCGCCTCACCGCCGCGTCCTCGCCCGCCTCCTCGTCGCGCGCCGCCGCCCGCGCCGCCGCCGCCTCCTCCACCTGCATCGCCCGCAGCTCCGCCTGCGCCTCGGCCGAGAGCTGCGACGCCCGCGCCGCCACCGCCCGATCGGCGCCCGACGGCTCGGCCGGCGCGAGCGCGGCGCGGCGCACGATCTGCATCTTCTGGATCGTCGCCCGCGGATCCCCCGCGACCGGCGAGATGTCGATCGGCACCTCGCCGCCCACCGCGTACCGATCCCCATCGGGCCCGGTCTGATAGCTGTAGCTGATCGCGCCGGTGTACCGCCCGCCCACCGCCTTGTGCGCCTGCTCGTGCGTGCGCACCTCGCGGTCGCGCAGCTCGAGCCGGTCGATGAGGCGCAGATCGGCCTCGCTCAGCTCGGGCTCACCCGGGCCGCGCCGCTCACCGCGCGCGGCTTCGGTGGCTTCGCCGCCCTCGCCTGCGCCCTCGGCCTCGGCGGCGCCCTCATCCGCGGAGCCCTCGCCCCCCGCGACACCGGCCGGGTCGGTGGTGGCGTCACCCGCCACCGTGCCATCGCGGCCCGTGACGCCGCCGTCGATCGCGACGCCATCGCGTCCAGTGAAGCCATCGAGCCCGGTGATGCCATCGATGCCAGTGACGCCATCGATGCCAGTGATGCCATCGCGAGCCGTAATGCCATCGCGAGCCGTGATGCCATCGCGCGCCGTGAAGCCACTTCTGACAGCGATGCCATACCGCTCGGCGACCCCATACCGCCCGGTGACGCCATACCGCCCGGTGACGCCATACCGCCCGGTAAAGCCCTCCTCCCCGGCCAGCCCCGCGCGCCCGATGATCCCACCGCCCGCCACCGCGCCGCCTTCGCCCACACCCGCCGTCGCTGCGCCACTCGCCGCCCGCGCCGCGGCCGAGATCTGCACCACGTCACCGGTCCGCGGGTCGACCCGCCCGAAGCCATACGCCCGCCGGAGCTGGTCGAGCGCGGTCCGCTCCTCGCCCGCGCGCCGCTCCCCGCCCTGCTCCGCGCCGCCGCCCCGGTCGAGCGCGCGCACCGCGTCGGCCGGCGCCGGCTGCACCTCGGGCGTCGGACCGGGCGCCACCGCGGGCTGCCGCGCGAGCAGGGAGAGAGGAGCGGGTGAGATGGCAGGCATCAGCCGCCACCATAACGCGGCGCGCCGCCGCAGATCACGCCGTTATCCGGCCAGTCGCCGCCCGATCCACCGGTCGCGCGCCCGCTCAGACCGCGCGTCGCCGCCGGATCCACAGCCCCACCAGCAACACCAGCGGCCACGCCGCGACCGGCGCCCGCCCGGGGGCCTGCGCGCAGCCGTCGTCGCCCGGCGCGGCCGGGTTGATCCCGATGACCCCGCCGTCGCCCGGCCCGACCCCGGCCGGCTCCACCCGGATCGCGTCGAAGCCCACCTGCGGCCCGGCCGGGTCGAACGGCTCCCCGGTCGCGTCGCCGAGCCCCACGAAGCCCGGCGCCGCCGGGTCGAAGGCATAGGTCCCGAGCGTGATCCAGCCGGCGGCGTTCTGGTCGACGACGACCTCGCTCTCGCCGCGCGCGTGCCCGATGACATAGCGCGCCCCGGCGCTCAGCCGGCGCCCGGTCGGCGGCAGGTAGGCGGCGAGCGTATAGTCACCGGCGAACTCCACCCCGAAGCGCCACCGCCCCTCGCAGTCATCGGACGGCGCGTCGATCGTCGGCGCCAGCGTCAGGTGACCGTTGAAGCCACCCGCGACCTCGATGCTCCAGTCGCCGCCCTCACAGGCGATGGTGAAGCACGGCGAGTCGTCGTCGACGATCGCGGGCGCGACGCCGGCGGTCGGGCAGGTGAGCGCGGCGCCGCCGTCGGGTGCGGTGCCCTCGTCGATGGGATCGGGGACGAGACCTTCGTCGGGTCTCATGCCTTCGTCGGGTCGCATGCCTTCATCTGCCACCATGCCTTCGTCGCTCACCGTACCTTCGTCGAGCGCGACGCCGTCGTCGACCGGACCCATATCGGGCGGCGGCGGCGGATCCATGTCGGGCGGCGGCGGCGGCGCGACGCAGGCGCCCTCGGCGCGGGTGATCTCGATGTCTTCGCCATAATAGAAGTGGATGATGTCCCGATAGCTGCGCCCGGCGCGCGAGAGGCAGTTGGCGCCGTTCTGCGACTTGCAGCCGCGGTTGCGCAGGTTGCCGGGATTGACCCAGCCGAGCGTCGTCTGGATGAGCCCGTTGCCCGAGCGGCCCTCGTTGTAGGTGACGTATCGCTCGGTGTTGGTCGGGTCGTTGTCACCGGCGCGCGCGACGCAGTCGGGCATCGACGGGATCGCGCCGGCGACGTAGAACGCGGCGACGACGACGCCGCGGTACATCAGCACCTCGCCCTCGGTCTCGCGCACCGCGTCGAAGTGGATCTGCCGCGGCTCGGCGCGGCAGGTGTAGACCTGATCGTGCTGCCCGTCGCCGATCCGACCGGCGGTCTCGACCTTGTAGTACATGTAGCTGCGCGCGGCGACCGCCTGCGCCTTGAGCGCCTCGAAGTCGGCGGCGCCGTTCTCGCAGGCGACGACGTGGGCGAGGTAGTCACCCTCGACCGCGCGGCGGCCGACGCCGTCGATGTCGACCTCGCAGATCGCGTCGAGCCCGAAGATCCGATGGTCGATCGGCGGCGGCTCCTCGCTCGGATCGGCGCAGCCGGCGGCCAAGGCCACCGCGAAGACGAACCACGCTGCCGATCCCGCTCCTGCTCGCATCACGGCTCCCTGCCTCGGCGATCTGTCAGGAGCATACGCCCGCCCCCGACACCGCCGCCAGCCGATGGTGAGGATCTGTCACCGAAGATGGCGGGAGCGCCGCGCGCCGGCTCACATGCCTTCGATCTTGACGAGGATCTCCTTCATGACCTCCGAGGTCCCGCCGCCGATCGTGATCAGCCGCGCGTCGGTCCAGGCGCGCGAGATCGGGTACTCGGTGATGTAGCCGAAGCCGCCGTGGAGCTGCATGCAGTCGTAGAGCACCCGCTGCATGAGATCACCGGCGAAGAGCTTCGCCATCGTGATCTCACGGGTCGCGCCGTGCGGGTTCTTGACGAACTTGTCGACCGCGAAGTAGGTCAGCCGCCGCGCCGCCTCGATGCTCGTCAGGTGCTCGACGAGCTTGTGCTTCCAGACCTGGAACTTGCTCACCGGCCGGCCGAACGCCTTGCGCTCGTTGCCGTAGCGGATCGCGTCGCGGACCGCCTTCTCCATGCCGGCGACCGCCGAGACGGCGGCGATGAGCCGCTCGCCCTGGAAGTTGGTCATGATGTGGAAGAAGCCGCCGTTCTCCTGCCCGAGCAGGTAGCGGCGCGGGACACGGCAGTTGTCGAAGAAGAGCTCGGCGGTGTCCGATGACTTGTTGCCGATCTTCTTGAGGCTCTTGCCGACCGAGAAGCCCCGCACGTCGGTCGGGAAGACGAGCAGCGAGATCCCGCCATAGCCGTCGTCGCCGGTGCGCACCGCGAGGGTGACGAAGTCGGCGCGGGTGCCGTTGGTGATCCAGAGCTTCTGCCCGTTGATGACATAGTCGTCGCCGTCGCGGCGCGCGGTGGTGCGGATGGCGGCGACGTCGCTGCCGCCGCCGGGCTCGCTGACGCCGAGCGCGGCGATCATCTCGCCCTTGATCGCCGGGGCGAGGAAGTTGCGCTTCACCTCGTCGCTGCCGATCTCGTCGATGATCGGGGTCGCCATGTCGCTCTGCACCATGAGCGCCATGTTGAGCCCGGCGTTCTCGGTGCGCACGAGCTCCTCGGCGTAGCAGACGGTGAACCACCAGTCGAGGCCGAGGCCGCCGTACTCGGGGTCCTTGCCGATGCCGAAGAGGCCGAGGTCGCCGGCCTGCTTGAAGACCTCGCGGGGGAAGATGCCGGCCGCGTCCCACTCCTCGGCGTGGGGTGCGAGCGACTGCGCGAACTTGCGCACGGTCTCGCGGAGCATGCGGTGGTCGGGGGTGAAGATCTCCTTGTCCTGCATGGTGACCCGCGGGCTCTCGCTCATCTCGCTCCTCCCGGATGCGCTCGGTGACGTGTGCGCGCGAGCTTATCAGGTCTCGCCGCGGATTGATCCAGGGTCGGCGCTGCGTTTATGGTGGGCGCGATGTGGTTCCGACAGAACGTGCTGCACCAGCCCGACGTCCGGCGCGCCCGCGCCGGCGGCTCGCCTCGCTGAAGCGACCCGCCTCCTCGTCGCGGTGACCCGCGGGTCGTCGCGTCTTCGTCTCTTCTTCGACCTTCAACGCCCCCGGAGACCATTCCATGAGCGACGCGCTCCCTGTCGTCGACGTGCCGCAGGCGCTCAAGCCCGCTGTCGACCCCGCGACCCTGACCCACAAAGACCTGCTCGACGGCGACTTCTGGCGCCGCATCCCGGCCTATGCCGACGTCGACGAGGCGACCTTCCTCGACCACCGCTGGCAGTCGAAGCACACCATCACCCGCACCGACAAGCTCCTCGCCGCCATTCAGGGCCTCGCGCCACCGGGCTTCGTCGAGGACGCCGAGGCCGGCTTTCACAAGGCGCCGATGGCGGTGCGGGTCAGTCCCTATCTCTTGAGCCTGATCGACTGGCAGAACCCGCTCACCGATCCGCTGCGGATCCAGTTCATCCCGCTCGCGTCGCGGTTTCTGCCCGACCACCCCAAGCTCGGCCTCGACAGCCTCGGCGAGCAGGCCGACGCGCCGACGCCGGGGCTGACGCATCGCTACCGCGACAAGGCGCTCTTCCTCGTCATCGACACCTGCCCGGTCTACTGCCGCTTCTGCACGCGCTCGTACGCGGTCGGGCTCGACACCGACCTCGTCGAGAAGGTGCAGCTCAAGCCCAAGAAGGACCGCTGGGATCGCGCGTTCGCCTACGTGGCGTCGCGGCCGGAGCTCGAAGACATCGTCATCAGCGGCGGTGATGCCTTCAACCTGCGCGCGGACTGGGTGCGGGAGATCGGGACGCGGCTGCTGGAGATGGACAACATCCGCCGGATCCGCTTCGCGACGAAGGGCCTGGCGGTGATGCCGCAGAAGGTCCTGACCGACGACGAGTGGTTCGGCGCGCTCGCCGAGGTGCACGCGCTCGGTCGGAAGCTCGGCAAGGAGGTGGTGGTGCACACGCACTTCAACCACCCCCACGAGATCACCGAGATCAGCCGCCGCGCGGTGCATCGCTTGTTCGCCGAAGGCATCACGGTGCGCAATCAGACCGTGCTGCTGCGCGGGGTCAATGACACCCCCGCGGCGATGAGCCTGCTCGTCAAGCGGCTCGGTCACATCAACGTGCACCCGTACTATGTCTATGTGCATGACATGGTGAAGGGCGCCGAAGACATGCGCACGACCGTGCAGACCGCGCTCGACCTCGAGAAGTACGTGCGCGGCACGACCGCCGGCTTCAACACCCCGACCTTCGTGGTCGACGCGCCGGGCGGCGGCGGCAAGCGCAACGCGCACAGCTACGAGCACTACGATCGCGAGACGGGGATCTCGGTCTACACCGCGCCGTCGGTCAAGCCGGGGCAGTTCTTCCTGTACTTCGATCCCATCGACCGCCTCTCACCGGCCGCGCAGGCGCGCTGGGCCGATCCGGCGGAGCACCCGAAGATGATCGAAGCTGCCCTCGAAGGTGCCCGAAACCCTCGCTGAGTGACCGAGGGCCGATGCCTCGGCCCTCCTGTCATTGACTCCCTGTGACGGGCTCGTCTTCCGTCAGGCTCGCCCTGCCGATGAGACGAGCCTATTCCGCGGGCCGCCCCCTCTTCCGTGAAGGCGGCGAAGCCGCCGTCACGGGTGATTGATGGGAGAGTGGGGAGAAAGAGTAGGCGGGATCAGAGCGTGGTGCTGATCAAGTTCAGCATCTGATCGCGGGGCAGGTCGGAGGTGACGGCGTAGGCGAGGTTGCCGCGCTGGAACATCGCGACGCGGTAGCCGCGGGCGTCCTGGACGTGCAGCGAGGTGCCGTTGACCTCGGTCACCGGCGCCTCGAACTCGATGTCCTTCCCGTCGAAGACGAGCACCGACATCTTGTGGGTGCCGATGCCATAGACGAGGTAGGCGGCGGGGCGGCTCCAGGTGCTGTCACCGGGGCGGCCGACGCGGCTGAGGCGGCCGCCGAGGAGGATGACGCGCTCGTCGCGGAAGCGGGGCGCGCTCATCTCGAACGGGACCTTGCCTTCGAACCACTTCTCGACCTCCTGCTCGACCGGCGTCGGCATCTCGACCGGCATCTTCTGGCAGTGCTGGTCGACCGCGTCGTCGGCGACGGTGGGCTTGAAGCCGGCGAGCGGGGTGACGAAGAGCAGGATCGCGCCCATCGCGGCGAGGGTGGAGAGCGGGGCGGCGACGCGGCGGGCGACGCGGCGGATGCGGGCGGGGCGCTCGGCGGCGCGGAGGCGCTCGCAGAGGCGGTCGCGCGCGGCGGGTGGGAGGCGCGCCGAGCGGCGCAGCGCGGGCTTGATCGCGCTCTGCATCCACGCTGTCTGCTCGAAGTGCCGGCGGCAGGCGCCGCAGACGGTGAGGTGGCGGTCGAACGCGGTGCGCTCGGCCTCGTCGAACTCGCCGTCGAGGTACGGGTCGATGAACTTCTGGAAGTCGTCGCAGCCGACGTCACTCATCTGCCGAGCTCCCTGGTCTCGCCGCGCATCACGATGCCTTCGCCTTGCGCCGCCGGAAGAGGTCGAGGTCGGCGACGTTGTCGGCGGTCGCGCCCTCGGGCGGCTCGATGACGCCGCGGTCGACGGCGTACTGGAAGAGGTTCTGCTGAAGCATCTTGCGGGCGCGGTGCAACCGGCTCATCACGGTGCCGACCGGGCAGTCGAGCACGGTCGCGATCTCTTTGTACGACAGGTCGTGCATGTCGGCGAGCAGCACGGTCATGCGGAACTCGAACGGGAGGTCGTCGAGCGCGTGCATGACCTCGTCGCCGAGGAGGTGCTTGAGGAAATCGTCGCGGGTCTCGGGCGGCAGGTAGGCGCGCTCGTCGACGGCGAAGCGGCCCATGACGTCGTCGAGCTCCTGCCGGTCGTCGATGACCTGCTGTTCGCTCTGCTTCTTGCGGTACTTGTTGATGAAGATGTTGGTCTGGATGCGGAACAGCCAGGCCTTGATGTTGGTGCCCTGCTCGAACTTGTGCCAGAAGCGGTAGGCGCGGAGCAGGGTCTCTTGGACGAGGTCTTCGGCGCGGGTGGGGTCTCTCGTCATTCGGAGGGCCGCGCCGTAGAGGGCGTCGGCCTGGGGCATCGCCACCTCCTCGAACTCGAGGTGCTCGGGCTTGTGGCTGCGTCCGAAGAGGCGACTGAACATGACTGACCCCCAGTTGAAGACTGTGCGTCAACCGTACGAACCGGCGACGCCGGAATTTCATTTCGCAGGTGCGTAAAAACCTGGACACCGCGGGAATTTCGTCAACCCACGGTGGCGAAAAGGTTTTCGGGCGCGTGATCCGGGGGCGGGATCGGGCGGCTCGCAGAGCGGGATCAGAGGCGCGGGGCCTTGTATTCGTAGCCGAGCGAGGCGGCGACGGCGGGGTGGGTGCAGGTGCCGTCGAGGGTGTTGAGCCCGAGCGCGAGCGCCGGATCGGCGGCGCAGGCGGCGCGCAGACCGCGGTCGGCGATCGCGATCGCGTAGCGGCGGGTGGTGTTGTTGAGCGCGAAGGTGCTCGTCTGGGCGACGGCGCCGGGCATGTTGGCGACGCAGTAGTGGACGACGCCCTCTTCGACGTAGGTCGGGTTGTCGTGGGTGGTGGGCCGGCAGGTCTCGATGCAGCCGCCCTGGTCGACGGCGACGTCGACGACGACCGATCCGTCTTCCATGAGCTTGAGGTGCTCGCGGGTGACGAGCTTGGGCGCGCGGGCGCCGGTGACGAGGACGGCGCCGATGACGAGGTCGGCGCCGGGCAGCAGGCGGGCGAGGGTGTCCTGGTCGCTGTAGAGCGTCTGCACCCGGCCGAGGAAGACGTCGTCGAGGTAGTTGAGGCGCTTGACGTCGATGTCGAGCACCGTGACGTTGGCGCCCATGCCGACGGCGACCTTGGCGGCGTTGATGCCGACGACGCCGCCGCCGATGATCAGGACCTCGCCGCGCTTGACGCCGGGCACGCCGCCGAGGAGCAGGCCCTTGCCGCCGTGCTCCTTCTGGAGGCACTGCGCGCCGACCTGCGGCGCCATCTTGCCGGCGACCTCGCTCATCGGGTGGAGCAGCGGGAGCGTGCGGTCGGGGAGCTCGATGGTCTCGTAGGCGACGGCGGCGACGCGCTTTGCGAGGAGGACCTCGGCGAGCTCGGGCACGGCGGCGAGGTGGAAGTAGGTGTAGATGATCTGCTCGGGGCGGATGCGGTCGTACTCGATCGCGATCGGCTCCTTCACCTTGACGATCATCTCGGCCTCGCCCCAGACGGGGTCGGGGCCGTCGACGAGCTTCGCGCCGGCTTCGCGGTAGAGGTCGTCGGGGAGGCCGCTGCCCTCGCCGGCGCCGCGCTGCACGAGGACCGTGTGGCCGCGGTCGACGAGCGCGCGCACCGTGCCGGGGATCATGCCCACCCGGTACTCGCGGTTCTTCACTTCACTGGGGACGCCGATGATCACCGTGCAACTCCTCGGAATCATTGGTGCAAGTGCCCGTTCCGGTCGGGCAGGGGCGCAGTATACGACGCATCGGCGTCGGCGGGGTACACTGCCGATCGTGTGGGGTTCCCTGCTCTTGTTGGTGGTGTGGGCGACGCCGTCGGCGGCGGTGGAGCGGCTGCTGGACGCGCATGGCTGGGGCGTGCCGGCGCGGGATCCGGCGCTGGACGCGGCGGCGGCGGCGCTGGCGGCGCGGTTGGCGGGGCCGGTCGATGGGGCGGTGGGGGAGGTGTCGGGCGCGACGTTGGCGTTCGTGCTGGCCGAGGCGGGGGTGGGGGACGCGCAGGTGCATCCGTACACGGTGCGCTATCGGGCGTCGGAGGCGCTCGACGAGCGGCTGCCGGCGCTGCTGTCGCGGCTGGATCGGCGGCTGCCGCCGACGCATTACGGGGTGGGTTCGCATGGCATCGGGAGCACGGTGACGACGACGTGGCTGGTGGTGCATCGGGGGGTGGCGTTCGATCCGGCGCCGCCGCGGACGGCGCCGCCGGGGTCGCTGCTGCCGCTGCGGGGCGAGCTGCGGCGGGGGTACTTCAAGCCGCGGGTGCTGGTGGCGCCGCCGGGCGGGGCGCCGGTGCGGGTGCGGCCGGCGTGGGCGGCGGAGCGGGCGGTCGAGGTGACGCTGTACTTCGACGCGGGGCCGGGGACCTACGGGGTGGAGGTGGTCGCGGAGAGCCAGTACGGGCCGGTGGTGCTCTACAACCGGCCGATCCACGTGGGGGTGGAGCCGCCGGCGCGGCCGGTGGTGCGGCTGGGGCCGGCGGTGGGGGCGCAGGAGCCGGGGGCGGCGCTCGTGGGGTTGATCAACCGGCATCGGGCGGAGCGGGGGCTCGGGCCGCTGGTGGCGCATCCGGCGCTGGGGGCGGTGGCGGCGGAGCACGCGGCGGAGCTGGCGCGGCGGCGTTCGCTGCTGCACGCCTCGCCGGATACCGGGACGCTGGCGACGCGGCTGCGGGCGCAGGGGTTCGTCTTCGAGCGGATCGCGGAGAACCTGGCGGACGCGGCGGATCCGCGGGCGGCGTTGCAGGCGTTCCTCGACAGCCCGGGGCACGCGCGCAACCTGCTGTTGCCGGGGCTGACGCATGTGGGGGTGGGGGTGGAGGGGCGCTTCTTCGCGGTGGCGTTGGCGGGGGGGCTGCGGGCGGAGGCGCCGCTGCGCTGAGCGGTCAGGGGCAGACGTCGGGCAGGTCGGCGGGCGGGGGTGAGGCGGCGGTGGCGGCGAGGTTGCGGATGTACTGGCCGATGACGGCCTCGCGGGCGCCGTCGGCGTAGCTGCCGGTGCCGATGATGAGGTTGCCGCCGCAGCGCACGGCGCGGAAGGTGCTCGTCTGGTCGACGCCGGCGATGGGGGTGACGGTGATGGGGCGGATGACGGCGCCGGCGATCTCGGGGCGGAAGAAGAAGCCGGGGCCGGCGCGGCCGGAGAAGCCGTCGGGCAGGCTGCGCACGATGGGATCGGCGGTGACGGCGCGGAGGGGGAGGAGGCCGGCGAAGTCGCCGCCGCCGGTGACGTAGGGCAGCCAGCGCCAGGGGGCGGGGGCGCCTTGGGCATAGACGAAGTCGGGGGCGTAGCCGCGGCCGAGGAGCGCGAGGCCGTCGTACTCGGTGACGACGGCGCCGCCGGTGCGGTTGTAGAGCTCGAGCGCGGCCTCGAGGCCGGGGGGGAGCGCGGGCCAGTCGAGCGCGAGGCGGCCGATGAAGACGACGTCGTAGGCGTTGAGGTCGGGCACGGGGCCGGCGGGGAGGGTGGTGGTGGCGAAGCCGCTGCCGGCGAGCGCGGCGGCGATGGCGGCGGGGCCGATGAGCGCGACGCGGCCGAGGGGCTCGGCGCGGGGTTCGCGGGCGTAGACGAGCCAGCGGGCGTCGGGGGCGACGGGGCCGTCGCCGCAGCGGGGGAGGCCGTCGAAGAGGCCCCAGTCGGTGGGATCGGGGCCTTCGCCGAGGGCGCGGCCGTCGAAGTCGAGCGCGAAGTCGTCGGCGGCGGCGCAGGCGTCTTCGCCTTCGAACCAGTCGCCTTGGGGCTGGCCGCGGCCCTGGCCGACGGCGCGCACGGCGCCGCGGAGGTTGTCGCGGCGGGCCTCGGGCTCGGTGGCGCCGCGGCCGTCGGCTTCGCTGAAGCAGGAGTCGGCGTCGGTGCCGGTGGTGAACTCGCGGTACCAGGTGACGTTGTAGAACGAGAGGTCGACGGTGGCGGGCGCGTCGTGGCGGGCGTGGCAGACGAAGCGGACGTCGTGGCGGAGGGTGCGGTTGCGGAGCGCGTTCCAGACGCCGGGGCGGGCGGCGGCGGGCAGGGGGGATTGCAGGTCGGGGTGCCAGGGGGCGCGGGCGTCGCTCGGCGGGGCGCCGCGGCTGGCGGCGACGAGGGTCCAGCCGCCGCCGTCGGCGCTCTGGTCGCAGTGGGCCGAGCGGGGGAGGCCGTCGGGGTCGAGGATGAGGTAGGCGCCGGTGCGGTTCTGGCCGGCGGCGCGGGCGTCTTCGCAGCTTCGGTAGACGGTGCAGCTCAGGACCTCGTCGGTGCGGCCGTCGCAGTCGTCGTCCGCGCCGTTGCAGAGCTCGGGGCCGGGGTCGCCGGGGGTGGCGTCGCAGGCGGCGTCGAAGGCGGCGCAGGCGAAGACGCCGGGGCGGGCGCAGGCGCCGAGGCCGACGGTGCAGGCGGCGCCGAGGGGCCAGGCTTCGTCGACGAGGCCGTCGCAGTCCTCGTCGGTGCCTTCGCAGCGCTCGGGGGCCGGGGCGCCGGGCTCGGCGGGGCAGATGGGGGCGTCGTCGCGGCAGGTGACGACGGCCTCGCGGCGGCAGGCGCCGCGGCCGACGGCGCAGATCTCGCCGAGACCCAGGCCCTCGTCGGCGCGGCCGTCGCAGTCGTCGTCTTCGCCGTTGCAGCGCTCGACGCCGGGGATGCCGGGCGCCGCGTCGCAGCGAGGGCCGCCGCCCTCGCAGGTGAGCGCGCCTTCGCGGCGGCAGGCGCCGAGGCCGGCGGCGCAGGGCTCGCCGATCGGGTAGCCCTCGTCGGTGAAGCCGTCGCAGTCGTCGTCGCGGGCGTCGCAGGTCTCCTGGGCGGGTTCGCCGGGGGTGGCGTCGCAGCGGGTGGCGCCGTCGTCGGCGCAGGTGATGGCGCCGGGGCGGGCGCAGGCGCCGACGCCGACGGCGCAGGGTTCGCCGAGGCGGTGGCCTTCGTCGGTGCGGCCGTCGCAGTCGTCGTCGAGGGCGTTGCAGGTCTCGGCGGTGGGCTCGGCGGGGGTGGCGTCGCAGACGATCGCGCCGTCGTCGCCGCAGATCCCGCGGCCGGCGCGGGCGCAGGCGCCGACGCCGCGCTCGCAGGGGGCGCCGAGGCCGAGGGCTTCGTCGGTCTCGCCGTCGCAGTCGTCGTCGAGGGCGTTGCAGGTCTCGTCGCGGGGCTCGCCGGGGTCGCCGACGCAGGCGGGGAGGCCGCCCTGGCAGGCGATGACGCCGTCGACGCGGCAGGCGCCGACGCCGATCGGGCAGGCTTCGCCGAGGCCGAGGCCTTCGTCGACGCGGCCGTCGCAGTCGTCGTCTTCGCCGTTGCAGGCTTCGGGCGCGGGCTCGCCGGGGACGGCGTCGCAGCGGGCCTCGCCGCGGTCGTCGCAGCGCCAGGCGCCGGCGGCGGCGCAGCGGCCCTGGCCGGCGGTGCAGGCGTCGCCGATCGGGTAGAGCTCGTCGGTGCGGCCGTCGCAGTCGTCGTCGAGGCCGTTGCAGGCTTCGGCGCCGCCGGCGGTGACGGGGCGGCAGCGGGGCGCGCCGGCGTCGCAGGTGCGGCGGCCGGCGGCGCAGATCCCGGGCTGGTCGGTCTCGCACTCGAGGCCGATGTCGGCGGTCTCTTCGTCGACGCGGTCGTCGCAGTCGTCGTCGCGGCCGTCGCAGGTCTCGGCTTCGGGCTGGCCGGGGGTGGCGTCGCAGCGCCACTCGCCGGTGACGCAGGTGGCGGTGCCCTCGGCGCGGCAGCGGCCGACGCCGGCGGCGCAGGGGATGGGGGCGATGGCTTCGTCGATGGCGCCGTCGCAGTCGTCGTCCTGGCCGTCGCAGCTCTCGGGCGCGGGCGCGGCGGCGATTGCGTCGCAGGTGACGTCGGCGCCGTCTTCGGCGCAGGTCTGCACGCCGTCGCCGCGGCAGGCGCCTTCGCCGGCGGCGCAGGGCTCGCCGAGCAGCGGCCAGTCTTCGTCGGTGGCGCCGTCGCAGTCGTCGTCGCGGTCGTTGCAGCGCTCGGGCGGGGGCTGGCAGGCGCCGAAGCGGCCGTTGCGGCAGAGGCGGCGGCCGACGCAGTCGGCGCCGATCGGGCAGGGGCGCTCCTCGCCGTCGAGGCAGGTGAGACCGGCGTCGGCGGGCGCGATCGAGTGGGCGGGCTCACGGGTGTCGTCGCCGGCGCAGGCGGCGAGCGCGGCGCCGATCAGGAGGGCGGCGAGGGGGATGCGGGCTTTGACGGGCACGGCGTCAGGATGGCGCGATCCTCGGGGCGGGGTCAAAGGATCACCGGCGAGTGACGGTGAGCGCGGGTCAGGCGCCGCGGGGGCGGGCGCCGCGGCCGGCGTAGAACCAGATCCCGTAGCGGCGATCGACCATGGCGTTGGCCTCGCGGTCGTCGGGCACGGGGAGGTCGTCGGGGTCGCGGATGGGGCCGTAGAGGTCGCTGGTGCGGTCGCGGGGGGGCCACCAGAGGCGGGCCTGGGGGTTGTGGAGGCGGTCGTTCTTCCAGCGGAGCACGGCCTCGATGGGGAGGCGGTAGTCGTGGCGGTTCTCGAGGAGCTCGGCGACGACGGTGGTGAGCCAGCCGCGGGCGACCTGGGGCGGGGGCACGAAGTAGTGGTGGGCGAGGCGGCCGGGGGCGGCGGCGTCGCGGCCGGTGACGATGGCGGTGACGACCTCGCCGGGGGGGACGCCGGCGGCGGAGAGCGCGGCGGCGGTGAGGAAGCCGGGGAGGAAGTGCTTCTCGTCGGGCATCGCGCCGAGGAGGCAGCGCAGCGAGGTGCGGCGGTCGGGGGTCATGGGGAGCAGGGTGCCGTGCAGCTCGACGGGGCGGCGGCGGCCGCCGGCGAGGGGCACGTCGAGGCGGATGGGGGGGAGCGCGTCGTCGATGGCGCTGAACTCGCCGCCGCGGCCGAGGCGGACGACGCGCCAGCGGTCGAGGGGCGGGAGGGTGAACGGTTCGAGGTTGTGGCGCCAGGTGTCGAGCACGGCGAGGTCTTCGGACTGGCGGACCTCGGCGAAGACGCCGACGGGGGCGGCGCCGGCGAGGGCGCGGCGGCGGTAGCCGGCGGCGTAGGCTTCGCGGGTGGCGTCGAGGCGGCCGCCGCCGGCCCAGAAGGCTTCGCGGAGCAGCGCGACGCGGGCGTGGTGCTCCATCGAGAGCGGCTCGTCGGGCTCTTCTTCGAGGCCGCGCTCGGCGTCTTCGGCGAGGCCGAGCACGTAGCGGGCCCAGCCTTGCAGCGGGGATTCGAGGAAGCGGCGCACGGCGGCGAGGGGGAGGCGGAGCACGTTGCGGTCTTCGACGGGGTCGGGGTCCTGGCCGTCGGCGACGGCGAGGACGCGGGAGAGCGCCTCGTCGGTGGCGGGGTCGAGCGCGCGGCGGAGCGCGGTGAGGTCGGGGAGGCTGCCGCCGGTGTGCTGCTGGAGGTGGTCGCGCAGCTCGCGGATCCGGGCGGCGCGGCGGGCTTCGCGGCCGATGGGGGCGAGGTCCTGGGCGTCGGGCTCGGGCTCGGCGGCGGGGTCGTAGTCGGCGAGGGGGTAGCGGCGGGTGAGGGCGCGCAGGCCGCGGGCGCTGACGTAGCCGCGCAGGATGTACTGGAGCTCGCGGATGACGGGGGCGGGTTCGAGCGGCTCGCCGGTGGCGGGGTCGCGGGCGACGTAGCTGAGGTAGAGGCGCTCGCGGGCGGCGAGCAGGGTCTCGAGGAAGAGGTAGCGGTCGCGCTCGGGCGGCATGACGTCGCCGGCGTGGCGGCGGGCGCGGCGGAGGTCGATGGGGTTGTGGCGGTCGGGGGCGGGGAACTGCCCTTCGCCGAGGCCGAGCACGAAGATGATCTTGAACGGGATGGCGCGCATCGGGAGCAGCGAGGAGACGACGACGCCGTCGGCCTGGTGCTGGCCGCGGCGGCCTTCGAGGGCGGCGAGGCCGCGGCGGGCCATCTCGCGGGCGACGGGGTAGCCGACGACCTGGCCTTCGAGGTCGGCGGCGCGGAGGGTCTCGAGGACGCCGAGGCAGGCGTTCTGCGCGATCTCGTCGGCGACGCTGTCGGCGTGCACGTAGCGGGTGACGAGGCGGGTGAGCAGGATGGCCCAGTCGGTGAGGCTCATCTCGGCGGCGGCGGAGGCGCGGGCGTCGGCGACGAGGCGGCGGACGAGGTCGACGAGGCGGCCGGCGTCGGTGAGCGCGTCGGGGGCGGCTTCGAGCGGGAGCCAGGCGCCGGCGGGGGTGGTGAACGCGCGGTCCTCGCCGCTGCGCTCGCCGCAGAGGAAGGCGCCGAGCGCGAGGCGGCGCATGGCCTGGTCCCAGTTGTAGACGTCGTCTTCGATGTAGGTGTCGGCGAGGTCGGTGCGGTCGGCGCCGAACTTGATGCCGAGGCGGGCGCACCATGTCCGCCAGCGCTCGATGTCTTCGGCCTCGGCGCCGCCGATCGCGGGGTGGGTGAGCACGCCCATGACCTCGTCGTAGCCGAACTCGCCGAGCGGGAGGTCGAGGAGGCGCTCGATGGCTTCGACGACGCGGCTCTGGCCGGAGAGGCTGCGGTCGATGATGTTGAACGGGAGGCGGTGGCGCTCGCGGAAGATGGACTCGATGTGGGTGAGGTAGGCCTCGCGGTCCTTGTCGGTGACCATGACCGCGATCTCGTGGAAGCGGAGCGGGTCGTGGGGGCGGCCGCGGAGGTCGTCGCGGTGTACGAGCTGCCAGATGAGGTCGGCGACGATCTCGACCTCGCGGCGCAGGGTGGGGGCGGCGAGGAACCGGATGCTGTCGTCGGGTGCGGGCGCTTCGTCGTCGGCGAGCGGGGGCTCGGGGGCGCGGATGAGCACGTCGCGCTGGATGCGGCCGAGCAGGCTGGGGTCGAGGCCGGGCGCGGGGTCGATGAAGCCGGACGCGTATTCGCAGCGGGCGAGCTCGTTGAGGAGGCGGATGAAGGCGCGGCCGGGCTTGCCCCACAGGCGCAGCGCCGGGGTGTCGCCGCTCTGATCGAGCTTGAAGGGGTCGGCGCTCGACTCGAGGTCGCCGATCCGCTCGCCGCGGTGGATCCAGCCGTCGGCGCCGGGCGCGCGGCGGCTGCGCAGATCGGTGGCGGCGACGTCCTCCCAGAACTCCATGCACGGGTTCTGGGCATAGACGCACAGCTCGGTGCGCTCGGCGAGGAGCGCGAAGCACTCGGCGAAGGCGGGCGCGACGTAGGAGAGGCCGAAGACGTGGATGCTGTCGGGCAGGCGCATGCGGTCGCGGAGCGCGAAGACGGCGTCGATGAGCATCATCCAGCGCGCGGCGCGGGGCGGGGCGGCGAAGAGCGAGAGCTGGCCCTGGCCGGGCACGTCGGGCGGGGCGACGGGCGCGATGCGGGCGCGGCCGCGTTCGTCGAAGAGGGCCTGCCAGAGCCGGCGCTGCCACGCTTCGGCGCGGGCGTGGGGGGTGTCGTCGAGGGTGGTGCCGTGGCGCCAGGCGGCGAGGAGGGGGCGGCGGGAGAAGCTGTACTCTTCGAAGAGGCGGGCGACCTCGCCGGCGAGCTGGAGCGCGCGGAGGTCGCGTTCGACGGGGTCGCGGGCGACGTCGAGCCAGGCGGCGACGGGGTCGAGGCGCTCGTCGGCGACGAAGGCGGGGTCGCGGAGGCGGCCGAAGAGGAGGAGGTGGAGGGCTTCGGCGTCGAGGATGCGCACCTGGCGGTCGGCGCGGGTGGCGAGCTCGGCGAGGAAGCGGCGCAGCAGCGAGAAGCGGAGGTTGGCGGCGACGCCGAGCTGTTCGGCGATGCGGAAGCGGACGAACTGTTCGACGGCGCGGTTGGGCACGACGAGGTGGATGGGCGCGAGCGGATCGGCGGTCTGCGCGGCGGCGACGCGGGCCGCGAGGGGGGCGGTGAGGACTTCGAGGCGGTTGGAGTAGGTGAGGTGGAGCACGGGGTCAGGGGCGGGTGAAATGGGCGGCGTCGCCGCCGAGGATGAACGACGTGTCGCCGCTCTCGCTGAACTCTACGACGACCATCGGCACTGGCACCGAGGGAGGGTCCATGCCACTCGCGCGCCAATCGGCCTTGATGAGGCGCTCCGAGCAATTCTCCCGGCTGGTGACCATGAGGTGGTCGAGCTTGTCTCGCAGCGGCAGCAGCCCGGCGAGGTCGGGGAGACGGTGCCGATCGAACGGCATGATGAGCCCGAGTGGGACGCGCCCGGAGTGAGCGTGCAATGCCCACACGTCCCGATCATGAGATCCCCCCGAGCCATGATGCGCCACCTTGACGAAGCTCGGATCACGGAGCAGCGCGCGGCGATCACGTCGACGCCCATCACCTGTCAGCCGCCGGAGAATGCCTTTCCACCCGGACATGAGATGAGAACAACCATTTTCGACGTCACCTCCCAGGATGAGAGAGACATCCCCCCAGCGTACGCTCATGGCGAGTGAAACCGAGTTCGGGCGGTCCGACCACCGTCGATCGCCCCGGAGGAATGCGAGCATGCGCTCCGTGGCTTCGATGCCATGTCGGTGGAAGTCGATGAGATGATCGAACTGATCGCGCATCCGCTGTGTGTCATAGGTCGTCGGTGCCAGGGTGACGACTTCGTATCGTCCCTCCCTCCCCGTCCACGTCAGCGTGCCGACCCCACCCGACTCGATCTCGACGGCGCCTGACCGCGCGGCTTCATAGAAGGCTTCGTGGAGGTCGAAGAGCGTCCTCAGGCGCTCATCCGCGTCGGGTCCGCTCCGTTCGAGTTGAAGGGCGAGGAAGTCCCGCACCATCGAGCCGAACGGATAACGCCAGACGGTGTGCACGTGCTTGTCGTACAACAACTCGTCGAGGCCCCGGATGTGGTCTTCGTCGGGATGGGTGACCGCGAGCAGATCGATCTCTTGTTGACCAAAATGGTCGAGGAGCGCGAGGGGGAGGTTGATGCCTTTCCAGACGCAGCCGTCGACCACCATCCACAGCCCGTCTGGCAGATGCAGGACGAGGCTCTCTCCAAAGCCAGGACCGAAGCCGTAGAGGGTGAGGCGCTCCGGCTCAGGATCGGGCAACCCGGTGAAGGGATTGTCGTTCATCAGGCTCGCGCGGGTTGCTTTTCGAACCATGCTTCGACCCTGTGGGTCCCGAGTTCACGCCGAAGCCGGTCGATCTGCTGGAGCTGTCGCCCTCGCTTGAGCCCTTGTAGCACCTGATGGGCGAACCACGAGGCAGCGGCGGTCTCGATGCCATAGTCGGAGACACGTCTACACGTCTCATCGACCACGTCTGCGCCGTGACGCCCACGCCAGCCGACGAGGCGCCCACGGTAGAGGGGATTGTCGGGATCGAGCTCGCAGGCCATTTCGTATGCCTCCCCGATCATCCCTGCCTGAGGCTCGACCTGAGCCAGGTTGTAGCCATAGTACTCCCAGGCATAGGCATCCCCCGGGTCGCGACGAGTGATTCGAGCGAAGACGAGGGCAGCCTTACGTTTGTTGCCGAGGCCTGGTCTGCGTCCGATTCGGGTGGCGAGCTGCCGGAGATCCTGAAGGTAGTAGCGCGAGGTCTCGAGGGCGATGTCATCGTCTTCGGCCTCGACCGCGTGGTAGTGCCTCTCGAGGACGCGCTCGATCTCGGAC
Organism: Myxococcales bacterium; assembly: GCA_020633515.1. The sequence goes on along the minus strand of JACKDM010000013.1, from coordinate 10,542 downwards.
TCCCTGCCCGGGATCGGCCGGCGCGCGAGCCACTGATGCTCGCTGCGAGCGTCGATGTCGCCGGTCGCCCAGGCGCGTCGCGCGTAGTAGGAGCGGACGAGGCGAGGCATGCGCGCGTGACCGTCATCGACGTGGAGGAGCCCGAGAGCGACGAGCTCGTCGATCGCCGAGCGAGGCATCGAGTGCACGTCGACCTGGGCGTGGGCAGCCGGTGAGTCCTCGGTGAGCGTGTAGGGACCGATGACGCCGTTGAAGCGGCCCTCGGTGCGAGAGAGCGAGAGCCGCAGGGCCGCGTCTCGAGCGAGCCCGGACAGCAACTCGTCTGCGTGTGAGATGAGCGTTCCCGAGGGGTCGCTCCCCAAGGCATCAGCCGCTTCGATGATGTCTTCCAGCGCAAAGTGATCGATGATCCCACGGTCTACGAGCGCGCGGGCCAGCGGGCGGATCTCGGGGAGAATGGGGGCGAGGTCGGACGCGGGTAGAGTCGACTGTGCCCCGGCCGCGAGGAGCGCTCCGGTGACGCTCGGTCGTGGCACCGGGCGCAGAAGGCGCCAGCGCCCGGTGGCGGCGCCGTGGCTCATCACTTCGAAGAGCGCATGGCGTTCGCGGCGAAATGTGCTGTCAGACCATGCCGCGGGTCCGCTGATGTCTCCCTGCCAGAGCGCGTCGATGTCTCTCAGAGTGAGGCCGTGGAGGTCGGGCGAATCGACGAGGCGGCTGAGGTGAGCGAGTTTTGTCGACCATGCCTGCTCTTCGATGCAGCCTCTTGCATCGGCGGAGTCGGGCCTCCGTGCCATGGCCGCGTGTCCGAGGAGGACGGTCAAGCGCAGGTGGTCGTCTGGATCTCCGAGCGCAGTGATGATGTCGGGTGGTCCGACGACACACTCATTGACGCGATCGAGGAACCGGGGAGCGTGCCTCAATTGGCTCATGGCATCGACTCTAGCACGTACCATCTCCCCCTGCCTACCGCGTCCGCCTCTCGTCGCTCCCGCGCCCGAAGAGGAGGCGGGCGCCGACGCGGAAGACGACGAAGAGGATGAGCCCGAGCACGAGCAGCGAGCCGAGGCCGCCGGCGAAGACGATCCAGATGCGGGTGCGCTGGATGAAGAGCGCGAGCGCGAAGGCGGCGGCGAGCATGAGCATGAGGCCGCCGATCCGGTCGAAGCCGGGGACGCGGTCGAGCGGGGTGGTGCGGCTGATGAAGACGAGGGTGGCGATCATGGTGACGATCGGGGCGAAGAAGACGAGGACGTTGAGCTCGAGGAGGTTGGCGCCGAGGGTGAGGGTGTAGGCGGTGAGCACGGCGGCCATGATGCCGGGGATGCAGGCGAGGTAGACGAGCGCGGTGAAGAGGTAGCGGCGGGGGCTTCGGCCGGCGGGGTCGGGGCCGCCGAGGCGGGCGAGGAGCGCGAGCGCGGGGGGGAGGGTGAGGAGGACCGCGATGGGGGCGGGGTCGCGGCCGGCGAGGTCGATGAGCTGGTTGAGGGTCATTCGGGCGGCTCCGGGGCGGGCGCGTGCGGGTCGGGCCAGCCGAAGCGGGCGCAGACGCGGGTCAGCAGCGGGTCGGGCGGGGCGCGGAGGTCGAGGCGCTCGCCGGTGACGGGGTGGTCGAGCGCGAGGCGGGTGGCGTAGAGCATGAGGCGGTCGAGGCCGAGCGCTTCGCGGAAGGCGCGGTTGTTCTTGCCGTCGCCGTAGGTGGTGTCGCCGATGATGGGGTGGCGCAGGTGGGCGCAGTGGCGGCGGAGCTGGTGGCGGCGGCCGGTGTGGGGGCGGAGCTCGACGAGCGCGGTCCAGGCCTCGGGGTAGCGGCCGACGGGCACGTCGAGCACGCCGGTGGCGACGGTGCGGTACGCGGTGCGGGCGTCCTTGGGCTCGGGCTCCTCGGCGGTCTCGATGGGGCGCTCGATGATGCCGTCGGGCGGCGGGTGGCCGCGCACGATGGCGTGGTAGGTCTTGTCGACGGCGCGGCTCGCGAAGGCCTCGGCGAGCGGGCGGGCGAGGTCGCGGTCGATGGCGAAGAGCAGCACGCCCGAGGTGCCGCGGTCGAGGCGGTGGGGGGCGTAGACGCGGCGGCCGACGAGCTTGCGCACGAGCTGGAGCGCGTAGACCTGCACGTCGCGGGCGATCTCGCTGCGGTGCACGAGCAGGCCGCTCGGCTTGTCGATCGCGACGAGGTGGCGGTCGCGGTAGATGACGCGGAGGTCTTCGGAAGTAAATGGCACGGCCGCGGATGGTGGTCGACCGGCCGCCCCGGCGCAAGCCTCGTCAGCCGGCGGCGGCGGCGGTGGGGAGGCGGACGAAGAAGGTGGCGCCCTCGCCGGGTGTCGCTTCGGCCCAGATCCGGCCGCCGTGGCGGTCGACGATGCGCTGGGCGGCGGCGAGGCCGATGCCCGAGCCGGGCACGTCGCCGGGGCCGACGAGGCGCTCGAACATGCCGAAGATGCGCTCGGCGTCGGCGAGCGCGAAGCCGCGGCCGTTGTCGCGCACCTGGATGAGCCAGCCCTCGGGGAGCCCTTCGCCGTCGACGCGGACGTGCAGCGGCGCCTCGGGGCGGCGGAACTTGATGGCGTTGTGCACGAGGTGGCGGAAGAGCTGCGCGAGCTGACCGCGGTCGCCGCGCACGGTGGGGAGCGCGCCGACCTCGATGGTGGCGTCGGCCTCGGTGAGCGCCTCGTTGAGCTCGACGAGCACGCCGCTGATGAGTGATCCCATCTCGACGGCCTCGAACGAGGGGCGCTGCACCTCGAGGCGGGTGTAGGCGAGCAGGTCGTCGATGAGGCGGCGCATGCGCTCGATGTTGTCGACGATGAAGTCGACGTAGCCCTGCGCGCGGGCGTCGAGCTGGTCGCGGTAGCGGCGGGCGAGCAGCTCGGCGAAGCCGGAGGCGGTGCGCAACGGCTCGTGCAGGTCGTGGGCGGCGACGAGCGCGAACTGGCGGAGGTCGGCGTTGCTGCGCTCGAGCGCCTCGACGGCGAGGCGGCGGGCGTGGATGTCGCGGGTGATGCAGACGAGGCGGCTCATCGCGCTGCCGACGATCAGCGCCTGCCCGCGCACCTCGACCCAGCGCCAGCGGCCGTCGGCGGTGCGCAGGCGGCACTCGACCTGCCGTGGCTGCCCGTCGGCGAGCGCGGCGTGCTTCTGCGCGACCGCCTCGATGTCGTCGGGGTGGAAGAGGTCGTAGGCGTTGCGCCCGATGAGCGCCTGCGGCTCGTAGCCGAAGTTCCGGGTGACCGAGGGGGTGATGTACTCGATGTCGGCGTTGGGGCCGTGCACCGAGATGACGTCGCTGGCGTGCTCGGCGACGAGCGCCTGGATCGCCTGGTCGATGTCGTGGTTGCCGGTGCTGCCCTCGTAGACCGGCGGCGCTTCGAGGCCGAGCTCGTCTTCGAGCTGCTGCACCCGGCGGCGCAGCCGGGTCAGCTCGACCCACTTCTCGGCGTCGGTACTCACAGTGTCATTCCGCCATCGTCACCGGACTTCAAAACCCTGCTCGCCGAGGTCGATCGCGCCGTCGTCGGTCGCGATCGCGGCGCGCACGGCGTCGCCCGGCTTGAGGTACTGCGCGCGCTTCGCCTGCCCCTCGACGAAGAGCCGCCAGCGCTTCGCTTCGGGCAGAAACCCGGCGAGCGCGCGCACGAGGCCGCCGGGCGGGGCGAGCGCGACGCCGCCGGGGGTGCCGGTCAGGATCAGGTCGCCGGGGTCGAGGTGCTCGAAGGTCGACAGCTCGGTCAAGGTCGCCGCCGGCCGGTGGATCATCGCCGCGCAGGTCGCGTCCTGCCGCGGCTCGCCGTTGACCCACAGCCGCAGCCGCAGCTCGGGCCAGCGGGCGAGCTCGGCGGGCGTCGGCACGAAGAGGAACGGGCCGCAGGGCAAGAACCCCGGGTAGCTCTTGCCCTTGTAGAACTGCCCCTCGGGGACCTGCACGTCGCGCGCGGAGATGTCGTTGGCGACCACCAGCGCGCCGATGTAGCGCGGCAGATCGGCGTCGCTCACCGTCACCGGGCCGCGGATCGGGGCGCCGACGACGAGGCCGAGCTCGACCTCGTAGTCGAGCAGCCGCACGTGCGCCGGCCGGGTCAGCGGCGCGGTCGGCCCGGCGAGCGAGGCCGCCGACTTGCAGAACAGGATGTTGGGCCGCCCCTCGGCGCTCGCGCCGACCTCGCGGGCGTGGTCGGCATAGTTCATCGCCTGCGCGATCACCCGGCACGGCGCGGTCACCGGCGAGCGCAACGGCAGCCCCACGAGCGGCCGCGGCGCCTCGGTCGCCGGCGCGCCCTCCGCGACCGCCGCGAGCAGCGCCGCCGTCGTCGCGTAGCGATCGACGAGCGGCCGCGCCTCATCGCCGACGACGACCGCCCAGCGCGCGCCGTCGCCGTCGTCGAAGCGCACGAAGCGGGTCCCCATTCAGGAGTCCGTCCGCCGCGGCGGCTTCTCGGCCGAGTGCTCGACCTCGACGTCGACCTCTTCGATGTTGGACTTGCCCACCGGCCGCAGCAGCGGCGGCGGCGCCGGCGCGCCGACCTTCTCGAGCACCACCCGCCCGTCGGCGGTGCGGTGGAACTCGACGCGGTCGCCCGCGTGCAGGTCGAGGTAGCGCAGGATCGACGGCGGCAGCGCGATCTGCCCCGAACTGTTCACCCGCGTCTCGGGCATCTCAACTCTCCAACCGGGTCAGCGCGACGAGCGGCCCCGCCGGATCGGGGTCGTCGCGCAGATCGATGACCCCCTCGGCGAACCACATGTCGTCGCCCTCGTCATCGCAGAGTACCTGCGTGACCGTCCATTGTCGCGGCCCCGTCTCGACGAGCCGGGTGTACTTCGCGTTGCGCGCGTCGTGGTCGAAGCGGATCCGGTCGTAGGCCGCATAGAACGGCGCGAGCGCCTTCTCCAGCCGCTCGGCGTCCCAGACCTCGTCGGGATCGGCCGGCGTGCGCAGCGAGTCGGCGGCCTCCTCGTAGTCGCGATCGGCGAGCGCCTTGACGAAGGCGTGCAGCTCGGCGCGCAGCCGCGCCCGGAACAGCCGCGGATCGTCGAGCAGCGTCGGCACGGCGGCCGGCCCCGGCTCGGTCCCCTCCAGCGGCGTGCCCTCGCCCTGCTTCATCGCCTCCCAGGTCTGCAGCAGGCTCGAATCGGCGCGCAGCAAGGCGCGCACGTAGCCGATCAGCGCATAGACCCGGTCGTCCTTGACGCTGTCGGGCACCGACTGCACCAGCGCCTTGTAGGTCTGCGAGATGTGCCGCAACAGCACGCCCTCGGCCCGCGGCAGCCCGTAGTGCCGCACGTACTCGCCGAAGGTCGCGTAGCGCTCGTACATGTCGCGCACCACCGACTTCGGCCGCAGATCACCCGCGCGCACCCACGGGTGGCTGCTCGCGTAGGCGTCGAAGACCTCGAAGACGAAGTCGGCGTCGGGCATCGGCCAGGTGACCTTGTCGAGCGTCTCCCGCAGCACCTCGTACTCGGCGCCCTCGGCCTTGAGCTGCTGGTACTTCTCGTCGCGCAGCTTCTGCTGCTGCGCGCGCAGCACGACGTGCGGGTCTTCGAGGATCGACTCCACCAGCGTCAGGATCCGCAGCGCGTAGTGCTCCTCCTGCGGCGAGACCTGACCCACCGCGTACAGCAGGAACAGCGACAGCGAGTGGTAGATCGAGAAGTCCTTCTGCAGATCGGGCGTCACCCGCACCGCCTGCCCCCGCCGCCCCGGCCCCCGCGGGAACGTCTCGACCACGCCCGCCTGCACCAGCGACCGGAACAGCCCCTTCGCCTCCCGCCGCAGCTTCGCCTTCTCGTGCGGCCGGGTGTGGCTCTCGGCGATCAGCCCGATCAGCGCCCCATAGCCGCCCCGCCGGTCGACCTCGCCCCGCTGCAACAGGTTGATGATCATGCCGTGATCGACCGCGAACCGCGGCGTCAGCGCCTCGGCCTCCCCCTGCGCGAGCCCCGCGAAGGTCTCCTCGTCCCAGTGCACATAGCCGCGGTCGGGCGGCTTCTTCTTGACCATCTTCTTGCGCAGCTTGGGGTTCGCCTCGGCCTTGCGGTCGAGCTTCATGTTCTCGATGACGTGCTCCGGCGCCTCGCACACCACCCAGCCCCGATCATCGAAGCCCTTGCGCCCCGCCCGCCCCGCGATCTGCTTGAAGTCGCGCACCGACAGCAGCCGCGTCTTCTGCCCGTCGTACTTGCACAGCTTGGTGAACAGCACCGTGCGGATCGGGACGTTGATCCCCACCCCGAGGGTGTCGGTCCCCACGATGATCTTCAGCATGCCCTTCTGCGCCAGCCGCTCCACGAGCAGCCGGTACTTCGGCAAGAGCCCCGCGTGGTGGATCCCGAGCCCGTGGTTGACATAGCGCCGCACGACCTTGCCGTACGGCGTATCGAAGCGGAACCCCGCCAGCTCCGCCGCGATCTCCGCCTTCTCCACCTTGCTCGCGAAGTTCACGCTCATCAGCGCCTGCGCCAGATCGGCGACCTCGCGGTGGGTGAAGTTGACCACGTAGACCGGCGCCTGCCCCTTCTCGAGCAGATCGGCGATCGTCTCGTGCAGCGGATCGGTCCGGTAGCTGAACTCGAGCGGCACCGGCCGCTGCACCGACTGGATCAGCGCCACCGACCGCCCGGTGCGCGCCTCGAGCCGCTCGGCGATCTCGCGGGTGTCGCCGAGCGTCGCCGACATCAGCATGAAGGTCGTCTTGCCGAGCGTCAGCAGCGGGATCTGCCACGCCATGCCGCGCTCGCGGTCGGCGTAGTAGTGGAACTCGTCCATGATCGCGTAGTGCACGCCCGCCGCGTCGCCCTCCGAGAGCGCCATCGCCGCGAGCACCTCGGCGGTGCAGGCGAGCACCGGCGCGTCGTGGTTGATGCTCGCGTCGCCGGTGAGCATGCCCACGTTCTCCGCGCCGAACTGCTTGCAGAGGTCGAAGAACTTCTCCGAGACGAGCGCCTTGATCGGCGAGGTGTAGACCGAGCGCCGCCCGGTCGCGAACGCGCGGAAGTGCATCGCGAGCGCCACGAGCGACTTGCCCGAGCCGGTCGGCGTATTGAGGATGATGTGCCGCCCGGCGAAGATCTCGAGGATCGCCTCCTCCTGCGCCGGGTAGAGCTCGATCCCGAGGTCGACGACCCACTCGACGAAGATCTCGAGCAAGGCGTCCTGGGTGATGGGGCCCGCGGGCAGTCGCTGATACAGAGGCGTCGTCATGCGGCCACTTTGGCCGATGCGGCGCGCGCGCGAAAGGGGCCGCAGCCACCCTCGTCACGGTTGACCGCGCGCCGCGCCGAATGCACCCTGGCCACCAGAGCGGTGAAATCCTCAATTCCCTCCATCGCCCGCGCGATGGTCCGCGGAGGCCGCAGCGTGCGACCCGCCCGGGTGTTCCTCGCCGAAGACGACGGCGACCACATCATGCTGCTCCGCCGCGCCCTCGGCCGCTACCCGCGCCCGATCGAGCTGACCATCGCCCGCGACGGCCAGCAGGCGATCGAGCTCCTCGCCCGCGGCGAGCCCCCCGACCTCGTGCTGCTCGACATCAACATGCCCCGCCGCACCGGCTTCGAAGTCCTCGAAGCCCTCCGCGCCGACCCCCGCCTCGCCCCCGTGCCCGCCGCCATGCTCACCACCTCCGCCCGCGCCGAAGACCGCGAACAGAGCGCCGCCCTCGGCGCCGACGCCTTCGTCACCAAGCCCACGAGCTTCAGGGCGTTCACCGACGCCCTCTTCGCGCTCCTCGACCGCCACCTCGGCTGACCCGGGCCCGACCCGCCCGCTCGTGAAGCGGCTCTCCGTGGCCGATCGCCCCCTGCCCGAATCAAACGGCATGATCGACCCCCGGGAGCCCGCATGACCCCCGAGATCGTGACCGTGCTCGCCGTCCTCGGCGTCGCCACCCTCCTCTTCGTCACCGAGTGGATCCGCTACGACGTCACCGCGATCGCGGTCACGACCGTGCTCCTCGTCACCGGCATCCTCGACCTCGAGGCCGCGCTCTCCGGGCTCTCCAACCCCGCGACGGTCGCCATCGCCGCCATGCTCGTGCTCTCCGCCGGCCTCCGCGAGACCGGCGCGCTCCGTCCGCTCGTCGACGCCATCGAGCGCCTCGGCGCCCGCAGCCGCACCCTCGCGCTCATCCTCATCCTCGTCTCGGTGCTCGTCGCCTCGGCCTTCATCAACAACACCGCCGTCGTCGTGCTCTTCATCCCCGTCGCCATCGAGCTCGCCCCCCGCCTCGGCGAAGACGCCTCGCGGCTCCTCATGCCGATCTCGTTCGTCTCGATCGTCGGCGGCATCTGCACCCTCATCGGCACCTCGACCAACCTCATCGTCAGCGCGATCGGCGCCGACCACGGCATGGCCCCCATCGGCATGTTCGAGATGCTCCCCGTCGGCGCCGCCATCGCCGCCGCCGGCGTCGCCTACGTCTTCATCGCCCGCCGCTGGCTGCGCTCCCGCCGCGGCGACGCCGATCTCGCCGAGCGCTACGACATCGAGGCGTTCATCGCCGACGTGCAGGTCGGCGACGGCGCCGCCATCTGCGGGCTCCCGCTCGCCGCCATCCGCGAGATCGAAGGCGTGCGCGTCGACGCGCTCGAGCTCTTCCGCCGCGGCAGCGCCGTCTTCGGCGGCGTCGTCACCCCCGGCGACACCGTCCGCCTCCGCGCCATGCCCGGCGCGCTCGCCGAGATCCTGCGCGGCGAGCGCTACCGCCCCGCCACCCCGCCCCGCTGGCGAGACGCCGACGCCGACGACGACCCCGCCGCCGAGAGCCCCGACACCCTCGTCGAGATCGTCATCACCTCCAGCGCCGACATCGCCGGCCGAAGGCTCCGCGAGGTCGACTTCCTCGGCCGCTTCGGCGCCGTCCCCCTCGCCATCCGCCAGCGCAGCGCGCTCCGCCACGTCGAGCTCGGCGGCGTCCGCCTCCGCACCGGCGACAGCCTCCTCCTCAACCTCCCCGTCGGCCGCCACCGCGAGCTCCGCCGCAGCGGCCTCTTCATCGTCTCCGAGGTCGACCTCCCCCGCCCCCGCCGCGGCGCCTGGATCGCCACCGCGATCATGGTCGCCGTCGTCGCCGCCACCGCGCTCGGCCTCCTCTCCGCCGCCGCGAGCACGCTCTGCGGCGCGCTGCTCATGGTGCTCACCCGCTGCCTCGGCCCCGAGCAGGTCTATGAAGCCATCGACTGGAAGATCATCATGCTCCTCGCCGGGGTCATCCCCCTCGGCGTCGCCATGGAGCAGACCGGCGCCGCCGCCTGGCTCGCCGGCGGCGTCCTCTCGCAGTTCGCCGACCTCGGCCCGCACGCCATCATCCTCGGCGTCTTCCTCGTCACCAACCTGCTCACCAACTTCATCTCCAACGCCGCCGCCGCCGCGCTCATGACCCCGCTCGCGCTCGAAGCCGCCAGCCTCTTCGCCATCGACGCCCGCCCGCTCCTGCTCACCGTCGCCTTCAGCGCCTCGTTGAGCTTCGTCACCCCGATCGGGTATCAGACCAACACCTTGATCTACGGACCCGGCAACTACCGCTTCGTCGACTACCTCAAGCTCGGCGGACCGCTCACCCTCATCTGCGCCGCGCTCATCACCGCGCTCGTGCCCATCGTCTGGCCCCTGACCCCGACCCCGTGACCGCGCCCCACCGCCCTCGCCGCCTCCTCCCCGCCTGGCTCCGCGCCTACGACCGCGCCACCCTGCGCGCCGACGCCCTCGCCGCCGTCACCGTCGCCGTGCTCCTCATCCCCCAGGGCATGGCCTACGCGCTCCTCGCCGGCATCCCCCCGGTACACGGCCTCTACGCCTCGCTCGTGCCCCTCGCCGTCTACGCCCTCCTCGGCCAGAGCCGCCAGCTCGCCGCCGGCATCGTCGCGCTCGACATGCTCATCGTCGGCGCCGCCATCGCCCACTTCGGCCCCCCCAGCCCCGCCGCCGCCGCCGGCATCGCCATCACCCTCAGCCTCATGGCCGGCGCCATCCAGCTCGCCGTCGGCCTGCTGCGCCTCGGCTTCATCACCGACTTCATCTCCCGCCCCGTCATCGTCGGCTTCACCACCGCCGCCCCCCTCCTCATCGGCCTCGGCCAGCTCGGCAACCTCACCGGCATCCACGTCCCCGCCGCCCCCGACCTCATCGGCATCACCCGCGGCCTCGCGCTCCACTTCACCGAGATCCACCCCCCCTCCGCCGCGCTCGGCCTCGCCGCCGCCGCCTGGCTCTGGGCCGGCCGCCGCTACCGCCCCCGCTGGCCCCACGGCCTCGCCGTCGTCGTCATCGGCACCCTCCTCGTCTGGCTCCTCGACCTCCCCACCCGCGGCGTCGCCATCATCGGCCCCATCACCGCCGGCCTCCCCACCCCCGCGCTCCCTCCCCTCGACCTCGACGTCGCCCGCGCCCTCTTCCCCACCGCCGTCACCCTCGCGCTCATCCAGCTCGTCACCGTCATCTCCATGGGCCGCCTCCTCGCCAGCCGCAACCGCGAGATGGTCCGCCCCAACCGCGAGCTCACCGCCCTCGGCGCCGCCAACCTCCTCGGCGGCCTCTTCCGG
>JACKDM010000012.1 GCA_020633515.1 Myxococcales bacterium | reverse complement strand
AGACGGTGGTGCGGCTCTTGAGGAGGCCGGCGCCGTCGCAATAGAAGCAGGGCTCGGACATGGCGCGGGCGAGGCTCTCGCGGACGCGCTTGCGGGTCATCTCGACGAGGCCGAGCTCGCTGATCTTGAGGATGTTGGTCTTGGCGCGGTCGGCTTCGAGGGCTTCGGAGAGCTCGGTGTAGACCCGGTTGCGGTTGTGCTCCTGGTCCATGTCGATGAAGTCGATGATGATGATGCCGCCGATGTTGCGGAGCCGGAGCTGGTGCACGATCTCGGCGATGGCTTCGAGGTTGGTGCGGACGATCGTGTCTTCGAGGTTGCGGCGGCCGACGAAGCGGCCGGTGTTGACGTCGATCGCGCAGAGGGCTTCGGTCTGGTCGATGATGAGGTAGCCGCCGCTGGGCAGCCAGACCTTGCGGCCGAGGGCGCGGTTGAGCTCGGCTTCGACGCCGAACGCGTCGAAGATGGCGTCGGGGCCGCCGTAGCGGCGGACGCGGTCCATGTAGCGGGGCATGAAGCGGCGCATGAAGCGGACGAGGCGGTCGTATTCGCCTTCGTCGTCGACGTGGACCTCGTCGATCTCGGGCGTGATCATGTCGCGGGCGGTGCGGAGGACGAGGTCGAGGTCTTCGTAGAGGGTGACGGGCGCGGGGCCGCTCTCCATGCGGGTGAGGATGTCGTTCCAGACCTGGCGGAGGAAGTCGAGGTCGGCGCGGAGCTCGTCGGCGCCGCGGCCTTCGGCGGCCGTGCGGGCGACGAAGCCGCCGCCCTGGGGGACGAGCTCTTCGAGGATGTCCTTGAGGCGGCGGCGCTCTTCGTCGTCGCTGATGCGGCGGCTGATGCCGACGTGGTCGACGGTGGGCATGTAGACGAGGTGGCGGCCGGCGATGCTGACGTGGCTGGTGACGCGGGCGCCTTTGGTGCCGAGGGGCTCCTTGGCGACCTGGACCATGATCTCCTGGCCTTCGTGCAACAAGCTCTGGATGGGGCGGTGGTAGACGTCGCTGCGGGCCTCGGAGATGGTGGAGTCGCGGCTGTCGCGCTCGCGCTCCTTCTTCTTGGGGTCGACGACGTCGGCGACGTAGAGGAAGGCGGCGCGTTCGAGGCCGATGTCGACGAAGGCGGCCTGCATGCCCGGCAGTACGCGGGTCACCCGGCCCTTGTAGATGTTGCCGACGAGGCTCTGGTCCTTGCGGCGCTCCACGTAGATCTCGACGGGGCGCCGGTCTTCGAGGGCGGCGACCCGGATCTCGTGGGGGGAACAGTTCATCACGAGCGCATTGGGCATGGGGCGCATGGTGGACCATGCGGGTCACGGTGCCAAGTGCCTGACGCGAGAGGGGCTTCAGCGGGGGCGCACCCGGCGTGCCAGGGCCCGGAGGCCGCTTTGGGTCCATGACGCGAGGACGGCGCCGAGGGTGGCGCGGATGGGGATGGGGCGGCCGTCGCGGTCGATGCGGGTGACGCGGGCGGTGAAGGTCTCGGGGCGGTACCAGCCGTCGATGGCGACGGCGGCGTCGCCTTTGAGGCAGCACCAGGGTCCGAGGCGGGCGACGCAGCGGTGGGCGACGCCGAAGTCGTCGGTGGGGAGGAAGACGATCTCGCCGAGGCGGACGGGGCCGTGGCGGGGGGCGAGGGTGAGGCGGTCGCCGTCGAGGATGGCGGGCCACATGGACTGGCCGCGGGCGATGAAGCGGATGGTCTGGCCGCGGTTGAGGAGCTCGCGGGCGAGGTCGACGGCGGCGTGGGTCATGGTTGAGGGGGGCGGGGTTCGGTGATGGTGACGAGGGGGAGGCGGTCGGCGGCGCGGGTGAGGCCGCTCTGGCGGGCGGCCCATTGGCGCTCGGCGAAGCTCGGGCGGTCGAAGAGGGTGAGCGCGGCGTCGCTGTCGGGGGCGGGCACAGAAGCGCCGGTCTGGTTGAGGCGGTGCATGTGCTCGATGGCGGCCATGGTGAGGTGGGTGCGTTCGCAGACGTAGGCGGATCGGCGGCCGGGGTCGCCGGTCTCGGCGTGGGAGAGGCCGGGGCAGTAGCCGCATTTGCCGTGGAAGGCGCAGCCGTCGCAGTCGCGGAGGTAGCTCTGGCGGGTGATCTGGCGCTGGCGGCGGACGGCGGGTGAGTCGGCCCAGAGCGCGGCGAAGGGGGTGCGGCGGAGGCTGCCGATCTCGTCGCGCCAGTTGATGCAGGGGAAGAGGCGGCCGTCGGGGGAGATGAAGCCGCTGGCGGTGCCGGCGGAGCAGGTGCGGGCGGTGGAGGGGGCGTCGGCCAGCTCGGCGACGGGCACGACGTGCTGGCGGTTGCGGTTGAGGTCGGTGAGGGTGGCGAGCATGCGGTCGGTGGGGTGCACGCCGATGCTGCAGAGGCCGAAGTCGCTCTGGTCGTCGGGCACGATGTGGGCGTCGAGCTCCCAGGTGGCGCCGAGGGCGTGGGCGAGGGGGCCGACGGTGGGGTAGCTCTGGCGGTTGTGGGCCATGACGGGCGTCTTGAAGTTGACGGGCACGCCGCGATCGACGAGGCGGCGGGCGGCGGCGAGGGTCTTGTCGTGGCTGCCGGGGATGAGGGTGACGGCGTCGTGGTCGGCGGCGAGCGCGCTGTAGACGGAGAGGCTGACGCGGCTGACGCCGGCCTCGGCGAGCGCGTCGGCGACGCGGTCGTCGATGTGGTTGCCGTGGCTGTTGACGCGGACGTCGAAGGTGCGGGCGCGGGCGGCGCGGATGAAGTCGACGGCGTCGGGGCGGAGGAAGGGGTCGCCGCCGCTGATGAGGAGCATGAGCGTGCCGGCGGCGGCGAGCTGGTCGAGGATGGCTTCGCACTCGGCGAGGGTGAGCTCGGGCTGGCGGCGCTCGGTGAGGTAGCAGTGCACGCAGCGGTGGTCGCAGCGCCAGGTGAGGTCCCAGTGGATCGAGAGCGGGATGGCCTCGGCCATCGCTTCGCGGAGGAAGCCGCTGACGCCGTCGTGGTCGATGGGCTCGGTCATGGGTCGGAGTGATGATGCGCGCGCGGCGGGGAGGGTGCGAGCGAAAGCGGCGGGGGGATGTCGCGGGGGCCGGCGGCGGGGGCGGGGCCCGGGCGGGCGTCGGCGCGCGGTCGGGCGCGCGATCGAGGCGGTCGGGTGGCGGTCGATCGCGCGATGTGTCGCGGCTGGCGGGGACGCCGATCAGGAGCGGAGCGTCAGGGAGCGGGTCGCCCGCGAGCGCGTCGAGCTGCGTCAGTCCTGCAGCTCGCGCCGCGCGGCGAGCGTCTCGCGCAGCGACTCCGAGCGCACCGCGAGCCGCGCCCGCAGCTCGTCGACCGCCGCCGCGCCCTCGGCCGCGGTCTCGGCCTCGATCTGCCCGCGCAGCGCGTCGAGGTCGTCGAGCGTGCGCCCGACGTCGGGGTCGACCGGCAGCCCCTTCTCCTCGCGGGCGCGGGCGAGCTGCACGATGGTCGCGACGAGCGCGTCGACCTCGCCCATCACCGAGCCGAAGCGGCCCTCGGGCGCGTCGAGCAACAGCCGCGCGATCGCGGTGCGCAGCGCGACGGCGCGGGAGACCTCGGGGTGGCGGCCGGCGACGCTGCGCCAGATCAACGGCACCCGCAGGCGCTTGGGGCCGAGCGCGGTGCGCACGCCGTAGACCACGGCGGCGACGATCAGCCCGATGAGGATGAGGCGGATGAGCATGGCTCGACGACTCTACCGCGCTCAGCTTCGGTAGTCGGCGTTGATGCGCACGTAGTCGACGCCGAAGTCGCAGGTGTAGAGCGTGCGCTCGGCGTCGCCGCCGCCGAGCTCGACCCGGATGCCGAACTCGGGCGCCTTCATGATCGCGTGGGCCTTCGCCTCGGCGTCGGGGCCCTGCCAGCGGCCGTCGCCGTAGATCCGCACCTCGCCGATGGAGAGCGCGAGCTTCTCGGCGTCGAACGCGGCGCCGCTGCGGCCGATGGCGGCGATGATGCGGCCCCAGTTCGGATCCTCGCCGTGCAGCGCGGTCTTGACGAGCGGGCTCGTCGCGATCGCCTCGGCGGCGGCGGCGGCGTCGGCGTGCGAGGCGGCGGCGGCGACGGTGAGCGCGACGAGCTTGGTGCCGCCCTCGGCGTCCCGCACGATGTCGCGGGCGAGCTCGCCGGCGACGGACTCCAAGAGCGCGGTGAGCGCGTCGAGCGCGCCGCCGGTGAAGGGCTCGCCCGCGCCGCTCGCGAGCACGATCGCGGTGTCGTTGGTGCTCGTGTCGCCGTCGATGGTGATCGCGTTGAAGGTGCGGTGGCAGACGCGGTGCCACGCGAGGTCGAGCGCGTCGGGGTCGACGGGCGCGTCGGTGACGACGAACGCGAGCATCGTCGCCATGTTGGGGTGGATCATGCCCGCGCCCTTGGCCGCGCCGGCGACGCGCACCCGGCGGCCGCCGATCTCGGCCTCGGCCCGGCGCAGCTTCGGCCGGGTGTCGGTGGTCATGATCGCCTCGGCGAACGCGGGGAGCCCTTCGGCGCGGAGCCCGTCGAGCGCCTTCGGCAGGGCGCCGGTGATGCGATCGACCGGGAGCGGGGCGCCGATGACGCCGGTGCTGCACACGAGCACCTGCTCGGGGCGGCAGTCGAGCGCGTTCGCGACCGCGGCGACCGTCGCGCGCGCGTCGGCCAGGCCCTGCTCGCCGGTGCAGGCGTTGGCGTTGCCGCTGTTGACGATCACCGCGCGCACGCCGGCGCGCTCGCCGATCGCGGCGCGGCTGGTGATCACCGGCGCGGCGACGACGCGGTTGGTGGTGAAGACCGCGGCGGCGGGGACCGGGCGGTCGGCGACGATCAGCGCGAGGTCGGGGCGGCCGGTCTTCTTGATCCCGCAGGAGAGGCCGGCGAAGCGGAAGCCGTCGATGACGTCGCCCATGCTCAGACCGCCGCGTCCGGGCCGTCGCTGACGCCGTCGGCGGCCATGTGGCACTTCTTGTACTTCTTGCCGCTGCCGCACCAGCACGGGTCGTTGCGGCCGATCTTCGGGCGCTCGCGGCGCACGGTCGGGGCGCGGCGGGGCGCGCGGGCGAGCACGTCGTCGGGCGCGGGGCTCGGCGGCGTGGCGGCGGGCGCGCCGTCCTCGGTCTTGTCGGCGGTCGCCGAGATCATCTGCATCTGCCGCTGCTGCGCCTCGATGCGGCGGCGGTAGGCGGCCTCCTCGGCGGCGACCTCCTCCTGCGAGCGCACCTCGAGGCGGTAGAGCTGGCCCATCACCTTCGAGCGGATGTCGATCATCAGCGCCGCGAAGAGGCGGAAGCCCTCCTTCTGGTACTCCTTCTTCGGGTCGCGCTGCCCGTAGCCCCGCAGCCCGATGCCGGTGCGGAGCTGGTCCATCGTGGTGAGGTGGTCCTTCCAGTGCTGGTCGATGTGGCGCAGGAAGAGGTCCTTCTCGATGCGGTGCATCAGCCCCGCCTGCTTGCCCTCGATGTCGGCGACCTTGGCCCGGAACGGCCCCTCGGCGGCGAAGTAGAGGTGCTCGAGGTAGCGCTCGCGGCTCTGCGGCAGGTGCGAGAGGTCGATGTCGACGTCGAACTGGAACCGCGCCCGCTCGATGAGCCCCGCCACGTCCCACTGCTCGGGCTTGTGCCGCGCGTCGCAGTAGGTGTCGACCATGTCGCGGCAGAGGTCCTCGATCGCGTCGAGGCACATCTCGGTGAGGGTCGCGTCGTCCGCGCGCAGGACCTCGAGGCGCCAGCCGTAGATGGTCTTGCGCTGCTGGTTCATCACGTCGTCGTATTCGAGCAGGTTCTTGCGGCTGTCGAAGTGCTGCGCCTCGACCCGCCGCTGCGCGTTCTCGATCGCGCGGCTCACCATGCCCGCCTCGATCGGCGCGTCGTCCGACATGCCGAGGCTGTCCATGATCGCGGTGACGCGGTCGTTGGCGAAGATCCGCATCAGGTCGTCTTCGAGCGAGAGGTAGAAGCGGCTCTTGCCCGGGTCGCCCTGGCGGCCGGCGCGGCCGCGGAGCTGGTTGTCGATGCGGCGGCTCTCGTGGCGCTCGGTGCCGAGGATGAAGAGGCCGCCGACCTCGAGGACCTGCTTCTGCTCGCTCTTGAAGAGGTCGCGGGTCTCGCCGATGCGCTTGATGACGTCGTCGCCCACCTCGGCGAGCACCGGGCTCTCGTCGCGCAGCTTGCGCGCCTCGTCGGGCTTGCCGATGACGATCTGCTTGACGAAGTCCTCGACCTTCTCCCACTCGACGGTGTGGCGCTCGGCGACGCCCATCTCCTGCAAGAGGCTCTGGCCCCAGTACTCGGCGTTGCCGCCGAGGATGATGTCGGTGCCGCGGCCGGCCATGTTGGTCGCGACGGTGACCGCGCCGAGCCGGCCGGCCTGGGCGACGATCGCGGCCTCGTGGGCGTGGTGCTTGGCGTTGAGGACCTTGTGGGGCACGCCCTCGGACTTGAGCATCCGGTGGATGATCTCGCTCTTCTCGACGCTGGTGGTGCCGACGAGCACGGGCTGGCCGACCTCGTGGGCGGCCTTGATGTCGGCGACGCACGCGCGGAACTTGCCGCGCTCGCTGCGGTAGACCATGTCGGCGAGGTCGTCGCGGATGACCGGCTTGTTGGTGGGCACGACCACGACGTCGAGGTTGTAGATCTTCTGGAACTCCTCCTCCTCGGTCTTGGCGGTGCCGGTCATGCCGGAGAGCTTGCTGTAGAGGCGGAAGTAGTTCTGGAAGCTGATGGTGGCGAGGGTGTGGTTCTCGGCGCGGATGTCGACGCGCTCCTTGGCCTCGACGGCCTGATGGAGCCCGTCGGACCAGCGGCGGCCGGGCATGAGGCGGCCGGTGTGCTCGTCGATGATGACGACCTCGCCGTCGGCGACGAGGTAGTTGACGTCGCGGCGGTAGAGGGTGTGGGCCTTGAGCGCGTTGTTGACGTGGTGCAGCGTGACGATGTGGGCGGGGTCGTAGAGGTTGTCGACGTCGAGGAGGCGCTGCATCTCCTCGACGCCCTCTTCGGTCAGCGTCGCGGCGTGCGACTTCTCGTCGACGTTGTAGTGGATGTCTTTCTTGAGCTTGGGGATGAGCCGGTCGACGACCAGGTACATCTCGGGCTGGTGCTCGGCGGGGCCGCTGATGATGAGCGGGGTGCGCGCCTCGTCGATGAGGATCGAGTCGACCTCGTCGATGATGGCGAAGTTGAGCTCGCGCTGCACGTAGCGGGCGAGGTCGAACTTCATGTTGTCGCGCAGGTAGTCGAAGCCGAACTCGTTGTTCTGCCCATAGGTGATGTCGCTGCGGTAGGCGACCTGGCGCTCGGTGTCGCTGAGGCCGTTGACGATGACCCCGGTCGAGAGCCCGAGCCAGCGGTAGAGCTGGCCCATCCACTCGGCGTCGCGGCGGGCGAGGTAGTCGTTGACGGTGACGACGTGCACGCCCTTGCCCGAGAGCGCGTTGAGGTAGCAGGGCAGCGTGGCGACGAGGGTCTTGCCTTCGCCGGTCTTCATCTCGGCGATCCGCCCCGAGTGCAGCACGAAGCCGCCGAGGACCTGCACGTCGTAGGGGCGCATGCCGAGGACGCGCCACGCGGCCTCGCGGGCGACGGCGAAGGCTTCGAACTTGATGTCGTCGAGCTTGGCGCCGTTGTCGAGCTGCTGGCGGAAGTCGGCGGTGGCCGAGCGCAGCGCGTCGTCGCTGAGCTTCTTGAAGCGGTCTTCGAGGGCCGAGACCCGCGCCACCTCGGGCCGGAGCTTCTTGACCGCGCGGTCGTTGGACGATCCGAAGATCCGGGTGAGCATGTCGAGCACGGGGAGACCTCCACGCGGCGAGAGCCTCGGCGGGGCGAGGCGGGGGGCGACGGGCCTCCCCGGGGGGCAAAGACGCCGTATCTTATGCGCGCGCCGTCGAGATGCAAGGCGCGGTGGTGAGGATCCGCAGGCGCGCGAGATCGGCGGGGGTGTTGACGTTGTGGGTGACGCCGGGGTCGTCGCATTCGAGGTGGCGCGGGCAGGCGCGGGCGAGGATGTCGCGGAGCGGGGTGTCGTCGCCGCACAGCAGGCGGGGGCGCAGCGACGCGGGGAGGCGGACGGGGTGGCCGGGCGCGCCGTGATGGGTCGGGATGACGAGGCCGCGGGCGGCGACGAGCGCGGCGAGGGTGGCGGGCGCGACGAGCGGGCGGTCGACGTGGGTGAGCAGCACCGGGCCGGGTGGCAGCGCGGCGAGGCCGGCGCGCAGGCTCGCGCGCATGCCGCGGCGCCACTCGGCGGCGTGGATCACGCGGGCGCGGCCGGGGATCGCGGGCGGATCCGGCTGGCGGGCGCCAGCACGAGCGACGACCTTGCGGCAGCCGGCGGCGGCAGCGCGTCGACGAGCCGCGCGACGAAGGTCTCAGCGCCGGAGTTGGCGCAGCGCCTCTGGGGCGTCCCATGCGGCCTGACGCGCGGCGAGGATCAGCCCGCTGGCGGCCCGCGGATCCGGGGTCGAGGCAAAAAGATCGCGGTCGCTGAATGAGTCCGATGGGCCTCGTCGCGGCCGAACCTGATGCGATGACATCGGAAGACATCACAATCCTCGGTAAATGCCACAGATGCCATGCTCTGGCATCCGAAACGGAGAGGACCGCCGCGATCCGCCTTCACAAGACGCCCCTCGCGATCGCCGCCCTCACCTCCCTCTTCACCGTCGGCATGGCCCACGCCCGTGACGCCCTCGACGGCAGACTCCGCATCGAAAACCAACGCGCACAACCCGTCACCGTCACGATCGACGGTGAGCGGCGCACCCGCCTCGGCCCCGGCGAGGCGCGGGAGTTCCGCGACGTGCCCAACGGGATCCGCCTCGTCGAGGTCGACGGCCGCCGCGACGCCGACGACCGGGTGCGGGTCTCGGTGCCCATCGACGGCGTCGCCGTCTACCGGGTCGAGGCGCTCTTCGGCAGCGCCCACATCATCAACGACAGCGGCGTGCGCATGCGGGTCGTGCTCGACGGCCGCGAGCTCGGCGTCGCGAGCGAAGGGCAGGCGATCGAGAGCTGGCCGCTGCCCCCCGGCACCTACACCGTCGAGGCCCGCCCGGCCGACCGGCGCTACGCCGACGGCCCGACGCTCGTGCAGCGGTTCCACATCGCCCGCGGCGAGCAGCCCCGCATCCCGCTCGGGGCGTGGTTCGGCCGGGTCGACGTCTACAACCCGTTCCCGTTCGCGACGAGCCTCTCCATCGACGGTGACCGCGTCGCCGAGCTGCGCGCCGGCGAGACCCGGACGTTCGCGCGGCAGGTGCCGGGCGCGCTGCGCATGGAGTTCAAGCGCAACGGCCGGCTGCTCGCGAGCGACGTGGTGCGGGTCGCGCCCGGCGGCGAGGCGGCGTGGCGGCCGGTCGACGTGCGGCGCGGTGATCTGCGGGTCGGCAACCGCACCGGGATCAAGGTGCGGGTGAGCATCGACGGGCAGGACCACGGTGAGCTGCGCGACGGTGACGTGCGGTTGATCGCCGGGCTCGAGCCCGGGTGCACCTGGTGACGCTGAAGCGTGAGCGGGCGGGTGATCGAGCAGGAGCGGGTGCGGGTCGAGGCGCACGACGTCGCCGAGTGGGTGGCGCTGCGCGACGCCCGGCCGGGGCGGGCCAGCCAGCCCTGGCACGACGCGCCCTCGCCGGTCGCCCGCCGCTGATCGGCTCGGAAGCCTGGCTCAGGCAGGCTGAGTGCCGCTTCGGCCCGGCTCGGCCTTTCGCTGCACCACCCGCGCGATACCGCTCCCCCACTTCAGCGCCGCGCCCGGCAGCCAGCCCACCACCGGGCCATCGAGCTCCACCCACGCGCCCCTCCGCTGCCCGCTCCACCACCTGCCCCTGCGCGGTGCTGCCCACTGGGTGCAGCCGCGCGAAGCGCCGCCACGGATCGGCTGCCGGGTCGAGGCGCAGGCGCCGCCGCCGGCGCGCGCGAGGTCGATGAGCACCACGCACCGAAACACCTCACCGACGCGCCCCACCGGGGCTGGGGCGCCGCTGCTCCTGCGCCTGACTCGCTGAGGTGCACCAGCCCCTCGACGCCCTCCTCCACCTCGACGAAGGCGCCGTAGTGGGTGATGTGCTGCACCCGGGCTTCGACCCAGGTCCCGGGCGGATGACGCGCCGGCAGCGCGAGCCAGGGGTCGCGGGTCGGGTCGCGCAGGCTCAGCGACACCCGTCCGCGGTCGCGCTCGACCTCGATGACCCGCACCCGCACCCGCTGCCCGACCCGCAGCCGGTCGCGCGGATGGCGCACGTGACCGAAGGTGATCTCGCCGACGTGCACCAGCCCGTCGAGGCCGTCGAGGTCGACGAAGGCGCCGTAGGGTTCGAGGCGCTTGACCGCGCCGCCGATCCAGTCGCCGGGCGAGAGCGTCGCGAGCAGCCGATCGCGGCGCTCGTCGAAAGCACCGCGGTGCGCGAGACCACCACCTGCCGCGCGGCGCGGTCGAAGCGGATGATGCGGCAGCGCAGCTCGCGCCCGACGTAGGGCTCGCGGTCGTGCATCACCCCGCGCTCGATCTGGCTCGCCGGCATGAACGCCGGCACCCCGAGGTCGAGGGTGAGCCCGCCACCACCTCGACCACCCGCCCGAACGCCTTCAGCCTTTTCGCCACGCGTCGACCGAGAGCCGGTCTGACACCCTCTCCTCGGCTGCCGCCAGCGCCTCGTGCGCATCAACGCCTGCCAGCCGGGCCCCAGTCGAGGCGGTCGAGCGCGTCCTCGCCGAGCGCGCTGAGCGCACCGATCCGCCCCAGCGCGGATCGTCGGGTGTGCGCCAGCCACGCGGCGAGCGCGCGGCGACCCGATCGCCGGCACGCGGGCGGTCGCGCGCGCAGCTGCGCCGCGCGCGAGCACCGGATGGTCACAGTGCCTGGCGGCGTCGATGAAGCCTCGGCGAGCCGCAGGCACCTCGGGCTCTCGCACGCCCTCTTCGAGCAGCCGCCCGAGCACCACCGGCCAGGTGCCCATCGCCTCGCGCCCGCCGAGCCACGCCCCGCTCGCGACCAGCCGCCCCGCTCAGGGTCGCCCAGCGCAGTCCTGAATGACAGCGTTTCGCCACCGAGGCCCACGCCCGTCGTACTGGGTGGTCAACAGCCAGGCGTGCGCGAGGTCGTAGAGCGCCTCGTCGCCTTCGGCCAGGAGCAGCCGCCGCCACAGCCGCGCCCAGTCGCCCGCCGCGAGCTCGCCGTCCCCGAGCGCCGTGCGTCCGACCGCGATCAACGCCCGCCGGTCGAGGTCGGCGCCCCGCTCGGCGGCGTCGAAGAGCGTCGACCACACCGCGACCCACTCCGGTCGCGCCGACGGGCCGGCGAGCCAGTCGAGCCCGATGCGCAGCATCGGCCCGCGGTGCACCCCGAGCGGCAGCCCCGCCGGATCGGTGAGCAGCGTGCGCCAGACCACCGGCCACGCCGGGTGCAGCTCGCGACCGCGGAGCCAGCGCGCGCCGAGCAGCAGGAGCACCCGCGTTCCCCACTGGCTGAGGCCGAGCAAAGCTCCTCCCACACCTGCACCCACAGCGCCGGCGGGCGGCGCGCGCTCTCCCAGCCACGCCGCCGCGCGCCGGCTGCGAGCCTGCCGTCGCCGGGTCAGATCGCCCACAGCCGCCGCCAGATGTCGGCCCACGCCGTGTCGCCCCGCGGCATCACCGCCCGCGCCCGCTCGATCGGATCGTCGCCAGGCTCCCACCGCCGGATCACGCGCCTGCCACGCCGCCCAGCTCGTCCAGGCGTCGGCGTCGTCGACCGGCTCCGCCTCCACGCCGCCACGCAGCCGTCGCACCTTTTGGTCGAGCGCGGCGAAGCGTGATCCCGCCGCGCCTCGGCGAGCGTGCAGGAGCCGCACCGCGGTCAGGCGTGGTCGGCAGCGCGCGCGCAAGACCACGACCGCCGCGCGCGCCGGCTTCGGCGGCGTCGCTGGGCCTGACTGCGCGGTGGTCGCGCTGACGAGATCCGGACGAGCGGCACCGCGCGCCCGCCCGCGCGCAGCGTGCCCTTCAGCAGCGTCGGCGAAGCAGCCCGCTGGCTCGCCTCCTCGCGGTCGAGTGTATCGAACGCGCGCAGCTCGGCCGCCTCGCTCCCGAAGCGCTCGGCGTCGATCACCCTGCGCGACGAATGGCGCGAACGGCAGCCGGATGCTGTCGAGCAGCACCGGCACCACCTGATGCGATGCCCGCTCGCCGCCCGAGCTGCACCCTGTCGGCGATCGCCTCACCTGCGCTTAGGTCGTCGGTCCCGCCTGGCGAGATCAACGCCACCGTCATCCGGCTGCACGCTGCGCGGCGGGGAGCGCGTCGTCGGAACTCGCCGGCGCGAGCGCTTATCGGCGAAGGACGCCACCGCGCGGGTGAGCGCGGTGGCGAGCGCGCGGCCGCGGGTCGGGAGGTCGGCGGCGGCGCAGGCGAGGTAGCAGTCGGTCCGGAAGCGTGGAGCACTGCACCATCCGGTGGCCGGTGCTCGGCGTGCGGGGGAACAGGATCGTGAGTGCGGCTTTACGCCGATGACAGCGCGCCGATGACAGCGCGCCGCCGCCCGGCCCAGCGCAAACACGCTTCGAGCTCGCGGCCGTCAGCACGACGTCGAAGAGATCGGCGACGAGCCCGTAGTCGGCGACCTGGAAGATCGGCGCGTCGGGGTCCTTGTTGATCGCGACGATGGTCTTGCTGCCCTTCATGCCGGCGAGGTGCTGGATGGCCCCGCTGATGCCGACGGCGATGTAGAGCTTGGGCGCGACGACCTTGCCGGTCTGGCCGACCTGCCAGTCGTTGGGGACCCAGCCGGCGTCGACGACCGCGCGGGTCGCGCCGACGGCGCCGCCGAGCAGGTCGGCGAGCTTCTCGACGAGCTTGAAGTTGCTCGGCTCCTTGAGGCCACGACCACCCGAGACGACCACGTCGGCGTCGGTGAGCGCCGGGCGGTTCGACTCGGCGGCGTCGAGGCCGACGTACTTCATGCGCAGCGACTTCGTGTCGACGCCGGCGTCGATCGCCTCGATCGCGCTCTGGCCGCCGGTCGGCTCGGCCTTTTCGAACTCGGTCGGGCGCACGCTCAACACCTGGATGTCGGTGTTGATGCGCACCCGCCCGAGCACGCTGCCCGCCCACATCGGGCGGGTGTAGGCGGCTTGCCGCCCTCCATGCCGATGCGGACCCACGCGCTCGCCGTACCGGCGCCGGAGCTGCTGGCGACGCGGGGCAGGCAGTCCTTCGCTGCGACGCTCGTCGCCGCTGCGACCACGATGCCTGCGCCCGCCGTCTTCGCTGCTGCGTGCCACGCCCGCGCCAGGGCCTGCGGTGTAGTTCTGGGCAGCCGCGTGCTTCGGCGAGGAAGACCTCCGGCGGCCGTAGCCGGTGGGCTGCTCGGCGACGCCGCGCACCCCGGCGCCGGCGACGGCGACGTCGAAGCCGCCGCCGACCGCCGCGACGAGCTGACGGGCGGCCCCGATGGCGTGGAGGGTGGCGTTGGCGAGCTTGCCGTTCTGCTGCTCGGCGAGGACGATGATCTTGCTCATGGCTCTGCTCCCTACCCTCAGAGGACCTTGGCTTCGGTGCGCAGCTTCTGGATCAGCTCGTCGACCGACGAGACCTTGACGCCGGCCTTGCGCTCGGGCGGCATCTCGAACCCGAGCACCTCGACCTTGAGGTCGTCTTCGAGGTCGAGGTCGTCGAGATCCATCTCTTCGAGCGGCTTGCGCTTGGCCTTCATGATGCCGGGCAGGCTCGCGTAGCGCGGCTCGTTGAGGCGCAGATCGGTGGTGATCACGGCGGGGAACGACAGCTCGACGGTCTCGACGCCGCCGTCGACCTCACGCTGCACCCGCGCGCCGTCGCCGGCGCCGTTGACCTCGACCTTGTAGGCGAAGCACGCCTGCGGCCAGCCCTTGTACTCGGCGATGAGCTGCGCGACCTGGCTGCTGTCGCCGTCGACCGCCTGCTTGCCGAGCAGGACGAGGTCGGGTTCGACGTCGTCGATGATCTTCACGAAGATGCGCGCGGTCAGATCCGAGTCGAGCTTCGCCTCGTCGTGCTCGACGAGGATGCCCCGATCGGCGCCCATCGCGAGCGCGGTGCGGATCTCCTTGGTCGCCTCTTCGTCGCCGATGCCGACGACGATCACCTCGGCCTCGTCGGCGTTCTCGGCGATGCGGAGCGCCTCTTCCACGGCGATCTCGCAGAACGGGTTCATCTTGTAGTCGACATCCTCGGTGTTGAGGCTGCCGTCCTTGGCAACGGTGATCTTCGAGTACGGGTCGGTGACCCGCTTGGCCGAGACCAGGATCTTCCGGGGCGCCTCTTCCCTGCCGATCAGACAGGAAGCCCCAGCGACGGCCACCGCCAGATCTGCTCGGCGGCCCGGTCGAGGGCGTAGGGCTGTAGGTTGTCGTTACGTCGGGCGTCGACCCAGAACAGGCTCACCTCGTCGAGCGCGCCGAAGATCACCCGCTTGAGGATGCGGGCGTCGACGTCGTCGCGGAACTCACCGCGGGCGCGGCCGCGCTCGATGATGTCTTCGATGACGAGCAGGTACTCGCCGAACTTGAGCGCCTTGTACTCGCGCATGAACTTCGACGACTGCCGCAGCTCGACGGTGAGCACCTCGGCGAGCGCCGGGTCGCCGGCGACCATCTCGAGGTGCAGCTCGATGAAGCGGCGCAGCTTGTCGGCGACGGTCCAAAGCCCTGAGAGCTCGGATCAGAGCCTTGCAGGATCGCGTCCATCCGGTCTTCGAAGAGGCTGATGAGCAGGTCGTCCTTGCTCTTGAAGTAGTTGTAGATCGTGCCCCCCGCCACGCCCGCCGCCGCCGCGACCTCGCTGACCCGCGCGTGGTAGAAGCCACGCTCGGCGAAGACCTGGATCGCCGCGTCGAGGATGCGCTCGCGCTTGTCGCTCGGGTCGGGCTGGCCGATCGGGGCACCTCCGGGGGCGCTGAATGAACCGTCATTCAGGGGGTGGATGCTCTGTGTAGGCAGAGGTCGCGGTGTTGAGAGGGCGGTCGATCGCGCCGCGTGCGACTGGCCCTGAGCGCGACGCGGCGTGGCGAACGTGCGTGACCACGCCGCTGGCTCTCGCGATCATCCGCGCCGCGCGACCCCTCGAGCCCCGCGGCGCGAACTCTCGACAGCCTCAACCCCGAGCAGAAGCAGGCGGTGCTCGCCACCGAAGGCCCGCTGCTCGTGCTCGCCGGCGCGGGCTCGGGCAAGACGCGGGTGATCACGATGCGCATCGCGCACCTGCTCGACCGCGGCGTGCCGCCCGAGCGCATCCTCGCGCTGTCGTTCACCAACAAGGCCGCCGGCGAGATGAAGGAGCGCGTCGAGGGGCTCTGCGGCAAGAAGGCCGAAGGCGCGGCGCTCTCGACCTTTCACGCGCTCGGGCTGCGGTTCCTGCGCGAAGAGGGCGCCGCGGTCGGGCTCGGGCGGGGGTTCACCATCCTCGACGAAGGCGACCAGCTCCACGCGGTGCGCGACGCGCTCAAGGCCAAGGGCTTCGACCTCGAGCGCTACGAGCCCAAGCTCGTGCTCGCGCGGCTCTCGTGGTTCAAGGGCCGCCTCTCGGCGCCCGACAACAAACGCGGCGGCATCGACGCGGTCGCCGCCCAGGTCGCCGGCGCCTACGCCGCGCGGCTCAAGGCGATGAACGCGGTCGACTTCGACGACCTCATCGTGCTGCCGTGGTGGCACCTGATGAAAAACGACGAGGTCGCGAGCCGCTGGGTCGGCCGCTTCCGCTACGTCATGGTCGACGAGTACCAGGACACCAACCTCGCCCAGCTCGGGCTGCTCAAGGCGCTCACCCGCGGCATCGCCCGGCCCAACATCTGCGCCGTCGGCGACGACGACCAGTCGATCTATGCCTTCCGCGGCGCCGTCGCCGCCAACATCCTCGGCTTCGACAAACACTTCCCCGGCGCCCGCGTCGTCGCGCTCACCCGCAACTACCGATCGACCAACAACATCCTGCGCGCCGCCAACGCGGTGATCCGCAACAACAGCCAGCGACACCAGAAGGAGCTGTGGAGCCAGAACGGCGACGGGATGCAGCTCCGCTACCTGCTCGCCGACGACGGAGACGCCGAGGCGCACTGGGTGGCGACCGATCTCCTGCGCGCGAAGAACCAGCATCAACTCGCCTGGCGCGACTTCGCGATCCTCTACCGCACCAACGCCCAGAGCCGGCTGATCGAAGAGGCGATCCGCGGCGCCGACATCCCCTACCGGATCATCGGCGGGACGCGCTTCTACGACCGCAAGGAGGTGCGCGACCTCGTCGGCTACCTGCGGGTGATCGCCAACCCCTACGACGAGTCGGCGTGGCGCCGCATCGTCAACTACCCGCCGCGCGGGATCGGCGACCAGACCATCACCGCGCTCGGCGAGACCGCGCAGAGCCGCGACGTGCCGTTCTTCCGGTTGATCGAGCACCCGCCGGCCAACGTGCGCGGCAAGATCGCCGAGGCGCTCACCGAGCTCGCGGCGCTCGTCGAGCGCTACCGCCGGCAGTTCGACGCGCCGGGCAGCGACCTCGGCGAGCTCTGCCGCGCGCTCGTCAAGGAGCTCGCGTTTCGCAACCACCTCACCCGGATCGACGACGACGCGCGCCGGGTGCTGCGCCGCATGGAGAACCTCGACGAGGTCGCCGACGCGCTCTCCGGCTTCCGCGAGCGCAACCCGCAAGCGACGCTCGCCGACTACCTCGGCAAGCTCAGCCTCGACACCCGCAAGGAAGACGACGCCGACGCCGAGCACGACGAGGTCAGCCTCATGACCCTGCACGGCAGCAAGGGCCTCGAGTTCGGCGCGGTCTACCTCGTCGGCTGCGAAGAGGGGTTCCTGCCCGGCATCCGCCGCCCGCCCGGCGAGAAGGACATCGCGCCGAGCCCGGCCGAGATCGCCGAGGAGCGGCGGCTGATGTACGTCGGCATCACCCGCGCCAAGCGCTGGCTGACGCTCACCGGCGCCCGGAAGCGCCTCAAGTTCGGCCGCGTCGTCGACCGCAAGCCGAGCCGCTTCATCGGCGAGATCCCCGACGCGCTCTTCGACGGCGGCCGCACCGGCAAGGTGCGCGAGCTGACCGGCGACGCCTTGCAGCAGAAGGGGCGCGCGGCGTTCTCGGCGATGACGTCGCTGCTCGGGCGCGGAGACGACGCGGGCGGTTGAAGTTTGCGGCGGTGGCTACGTGGCCCCATGATGGCCCGGGCCCCGGTCGGTGACACTGCCGAGGAGACCGATGGCGAAGCGCAACATCCTGCTCGTCGACGACGACCCCCGCCACCTCCGGGTCATGGAGGTCGCGCTGCGCAACGCCGGCTACGCGGTCACCCCCGCCGCCGACGGCCAGGCCGCGCTCGCGAGCGCCGAGGCGATCACCCCCGACCTCGTCATCGCCGACACCGGCCTGCCCGGCCTCGACGGCTTCGCGCTCTGCCTCCGCATGAAGCAGCACCCCCGCCTCGAGGCGGTGCCCTTCATCTTCCAGAGCGACGACGACAGCGTCGAGAGCAAGGTCCGCGGCCTCGAGCTCGGCGCCGAGGACTACCTCACCCACCCGATCTACACCCGCGAGCTCGTCGCCCGGGTCCGCGCCGTGCTGCACAAGCGCGAGCGCGCCCGCGCCGAGGCCGGCGGCAAGCGCCGCTTCTACGGCACCCTCGGCGACATGGGCGTCGTCGACCTCATCCAGACGCTCTCGCTCGGCCACAAGAGCGGCACCATCCACATCGAGCGCCCCGGCCACCACGCGACCTTGTGGTTCCGCGACGGCGCGCTCATCGACGCGAGCACCGGCGCGCTGCAAGGCGAAGAGGCCGTCTACCGCGCGCTCTGCTGGGAGTCGGGCGAGTTCGACGTCGACTTCCGCCCGCCGCAGCGCCCCGCCGCGATCGCGACCCCGACCGCCGATCTGTTGATGGAGGGCCTGCGCCGCGTCGACGAGTGGAACCGGATCGGCGAGCAGCTCCCGCCGCTCGACACCGTCTTCGAGGTCGACTACGCCGAGCTCTCCGAGCGGCTCGCCGAGCTGCCCGACGAGGCCAACGCGCTGCTGCGGCTCTTCGACGGCCGCCGCACCGCGCTCGACGCGATCGACGACGCCGCGCTGCCCGACCTCGCCGCGCTCGCGCTGCTCTCGCGGCTGTACTTCGAAGGGGTCATCCGCCGCCTCGACGGCCCGGTCGAGCCCGCGCCCGAGGCGCCGCGCGAGCCGGCGCGCGCGCCTGCCCGGGCGTTCGTCGAGCCGCGCGCGCCCGCGCCGCCGAGCCTCGCCGACGCGCTGATCGAGAGCGCGACCAGGCCGCGCCCCGCGGTGCGCACCCCGCCGCCCCGCGCCTTCGCGCCGCCGCCGGCCGCCGCGCTGCCCCCGCGCCGCCGCCAGCTGCCGCCCGCGCTCGCCGCCGCGCCGCCGCCCGGAGCCCGTCGACCTGGGGCGACCTCGACGCCCGCAGCCGCCCCCCTGGCCGCGTCGTGCCGCCCGGAGCCGCCCCGCCGCCGCCGCCGTGGTCGAGGAGTTCCCGCCGCTCGCCTACAGCGAGCGCGTCGCCGACGCCGAGCACGAGGGCGCCTTCTTCGACACCGCGCCCCCGCGCGGCCGACGACGCCGCCGCCGAGGGCTGGGTCTTCGAAGAGCCCGCCCGCGCCGGCGTGCCCCGCGCCGCCTGGATCGCGCTCGGCCTCTTCGGCGCCGCCGTCGTCACCGCCGTGCTGTGGTTCACCCTGCGCGACACCGTCGAGCCCCGCCCGCTGCCGTCCGACGCGCTGCACGCCGGCTGGCACCGCGAGAAGCTCGAGCGCAGGCGCCGATCGCGGGGGTCAAGCCGATCGAGGCCGAGTGGCGGATCCCGTCCGAGCCGGGCGGCGGGCCGACGCCCGAGGTGCCGGTCTTCGACGCGCCGCCCGCGGTCGCCGCCGAGCCGCCGCCCGCCGAGCCGCCCGCCGAGCCGACGCCGCCGAGCCGACACCGACGCCCGCCGAGCCGCCCCCGCGCCGCCGCCGGTCGCCCGCGCCGCCGAGCCCCCGCCCCGCTGCGCCCACCGCCCCGGCCGCGCCCGCCGCGCCCGCCGCCGAGACCGGCGCCGACGCCCGCGCGCTCATCGCCGAGGGGCAGGCGCTGCACAAGGGCGGCAAGTACAAGGCCGCCGTCGAACGCTACGAGAAGGCCCTCGCGCTCGCGCCCAACAACAAGGCCGCGCTCGTCAGCTACGTCAAGGCGCTCATCGAGGTCGGCGGCCGCAGCCGCGACGCGCTCGACGCCGCCGTCCGCGCCGAGCGCCTCGACCGCGACGACGCCGAGATCCAGCTCCTCCTCGGCAACAGCCGCCAGGAGGTCGGGCAGAACGACGCCGCGATCAAGGCCTACGAGCGCTACCTCAAGCTCGCCCCCGACGGCGCCTATGCCGCCGAGGTCCGCGAGATCATCAAGGGCCTCAAGCGCGACGCGTTCTGACCTGAGGCATCCATCACGCCGCCATGAAGATCCTCGCCATCGAGACGAGCTGTGACGAGACCGCCGCCGCGGTGGTCGAAGACGGCCACCTCGTCCTCGCCGATCCCGTCGCGACCCAGATCGAGATCCACCGCCGCTACGGCGGCGTCGTGCCCGAGCTCGCGAGCCGCAACCACGTCGTCGACATCGTCCCGGTCGTGCGCGAGGCGCTCGACGTCGCCGGCCTCGGCTTCGCCGACCTCGACGCGGTCGCCGTCACCCGCGGCCCCGGCCTCGTCGGCGCGCTCCTCGTCGGGCTACAGGTCGCCAAGGCGCTCGCCTACGCCCACGACAAGCCCCTCGTCGGCGTACACCACCTCGCCGGCCACCTGCACGCCGTCTTCCTGCACCGCCCCGGCGAGGAGCGCCCGGCGGGCCCCGCCTACCCCCACGTCGCGCTCGCGGTCAGCGGCGGCCACACCGCGCTCTACAAGGTCATCGACCCGGTCACCGTCGAGCAGCTCAGCAACACCCGCGACGACGCCGCCGGCGAGGCGTTCGACAAGGTCAGCCGCATGCTCGGCCTCGGCTACCCCGGCGGCCCGATCGTCGAGAAGCTCGCCCGCGGCGGCGACCCCGAGGCGATCCGGTTCACCATGCCCCGCTTCAAGAGCGGCGCGCTCGACTTCAGCTTCAGCGGGCTCAAGACCGCGGTGCTCACCCAGGTGCAGCGCAGCGGCGAGCTCCCCGAGGGCCAGGCCCGCGCCGACCTGCTCGCGAGCTTCCAGCGCGCCGCCGTCGACCAGCTCGTCGACCGCACCGTGCACGCCGTCCGCGAGACCGGCGCCCGCGACGTCGTGCTCTCCGGCGGCGTCGCCTGCAACACCCCGCTCCGCGAGCGCATGCGCGACGCGCTCGCCGAGATCGGCGCCGCGCTCCACGTCCCCCGCCCCCGCTGGTGCACCGACAACGCCGCGATGATCGCCGGCGCCGCCTACGCGCTCGCCGAGCCGCGATCCGGCAAGGGTCACGCCGCCGCCGACCGCCGCCTCAACGCCGTCGCCTCCTGGCGCCTGCACCGCGACGTGGTCGCGTGAGCGAAGCGAACAGCCGAGCGGGAGGACGGGTCGGCGCGAGGAGGAGGGCTCTGCCCGACGACCGAGCGGAGATCCCGCCCGCAGGGCGGCCGGATGAGCACGGCCAGGGGGAAGAGTGACCGACCCGCGCGAGATCCTCCGCCGCCACGGGCTGTGGACCAAGAAGCACTTCGGCCAGAACTTCCTCGTCGCGCCCGGCGTGCCCGACCAGATCGCCGCCGCCGGCGGCGCCGGGCCCGGCGACACCGTCTTCGAGATCGGCGCCGGCGTCGGCACCCTCACCGCCGCGCTCGCCGCCCGCGCCGGCCGGGTCATCGCGCTCGAGCGCGACCCGGAGCTCATCCCGGTGCTGCGCGCCGAGCTCGCCGGCGCCGATAACGTCGAGCTGCGCGAAGGCAACGTGCTCGACGTCGACTGGACCGCCGAGGCCGCCGCCGCCAGCGGGCCGCTGCTCATCTACGGCAACCTGCCCTACCACCTCAGCTCGTCGATCGTCATCGGGCTCCTCGACGCGCCGCAGGCGTGGCGCCGGGCGTGTTTCCTCCTGCAGCGCGAGTTCGCCGCCCGCCTCGCCGCCCCGCCCGGCGACCGCGGCACCAGCGCGCTCTCCGCCGCCGCCGCGCTGTGGGCGATCTCCACGCTCGTCTTCGAAGTCGGCCCGCAGAGCTTCCACCCGCCGCCCAAGGTCGACAGCGCCGTGCTCGTGATGGAGCGCCTCGACCGGCCCGCGGTCGACGTCGGCGACCCCGCGGCCTACCGGCGGGTCGTGCGCGCGCTCTTCGCCCAGCGCCGCAAGATGGCCCGGCGCGCGCTCAAGGGCGCGGTGCCCGACCCCGAGGCGCTGCTCGCCGCCGCCGGGATCGATCCGACGCTGCGCGGCGAGCAGCTCACCCTCGACCAGCTCGCCGCGCTCAGCCGCGCGCTCGGCTAGAACACCCCGAGCGCCAGCGGCACCACCAGCGCGCCGCCGCCCTCGCCCGCCTCCTCCCCGTCGTCGTCCAGATCACGCGTCAGGTGCCACGCGACGCCGATCCCGATCGGGATCCCGATCGCGACCGCCGAGAGGTACCACGCGCGCAGGTCCTCCTCCGGCCCCCACAGCATGAACAGCGCCGCCGGCCCCGCGAGCGCGCCGGTGAAGGCGCCGAGGTCGAGCAGCCGCGCCCGCGAGCGGCTGATGTCGAGGTCGCGCGCCAGATAGGCCCCGACGAGCAGCCCCACGTCGGCCGCGAGCGTCGACCAGGTGAAGTAGCTCGACCCCGCCTCGACCCCGAAGACGCCCTGCCACAGCGCCACCTCGGCGCCGGTCCACGTCGCGACCGTGTTCATCAGCGAGACCTGCCCCGCCGTGCGATCCACGTTCGCCGCCAGCAGCACCCCGAGCGCCTGCCCCGTCCAGCCCGAGACCAGGCTGTTGATCAGCAGATCGTCGCCGCTGTCGAGCCCGACCCCGAGCCCGCCCGAGAGCCCGTTGAGCGTCGTCCAGAAGAACCCGCTCGTGAACAGCCCCGCCTGCGCCTGATTGACCCCGTACTCCTCGGTCACCCACCAGCCGAGCCCGAAGCCGAGCCCGGTCGTCGCCAGCGTCAGCGCCGACGCCGCGACGAGCCCGTCGTCACCGCTCGGCAGCAGGTCGTGGTCGTCGAGCAGGATCGAGATCGCGACGCCCTCATAGAAGCCGAACGCCGTCGTGAGGATCAGCGCCTCCGGCCGCCCCGAGGTGTCGGCCGCCCGCGCCGGCGCCGCGAGCGCGAGCGCCGCCACCAGCGCCCGCCTCACCACGACCCCGCCCACAGCGGCATCACCACCGGCGCCGCCGGCCTCGCCGCCTTCGCCCGCCCGCCGTCGAAGCCCACCGTCTGCACCGCGATCACCCCGCCCGCCACCATGCCCCCCACCGCCAGCAGCCCGCCCACCTCGACGCTCTCGGTCATCACCGCGCCCATCACCCCCAACAGCCCCCCGCCGAGCCCGCCGGCCAGGATCCCCAGGTCGAGGTAGAGCACCTGCTCCCGACTCGGATCGTACTGCGTCGCCAGCGCCACCCCGCCCGCGAGCCCGAGCAGGTTCATCGCCAGCACAACCTCGATCGCCACGTCATCGAACGCATCGAAGTCCAACGTCGCCGCCAGGATCGAGCCCGCGACCGGCACCCAGATCCCGCCCGAGTTGACCAGCGAGACATCCCCCGGCCCGCCCGTGAAGTACGGCGCCGCCGCGAACGCCGCCCCCGCCCCGAGCGCGCCCGCGCCGAACGCGAGCCACAGCGACTGCTCCTTCGCGCCCCCGATCAAACCCAGCGCCAGCGCATCGGCCGCCGCCCACGCCCCCGCGCTCGCCACCAGCGCCGACTGCCCCGCGTCGAGCCCCCGCGCCTCCGCCGCCTCCCACGTCCCCCACAGCGCCCCGCCCGCGAGCCCCGCCGCCAGCCACGCCGCCGGGCGCGCGCTCAGATCGAGCTCCACCGCGCTCCACACCCCCAGCGCCGCCCCATACAGCGCCGCGTAGGTCACCAGCTCGATCCGCCCCTCCTCATCGGGCGTCGCCGCGAGCGCCGAGGCGGGCAGGAGCGTGATCGAAGCGGCGAGGAGGCGATGCATCGGCGCCATCCTGGCACGCCGCCGTCGCCCGAAAAAGGGCCTCGAACGCCCGCCTCAGCGCCGCCAGAACGCCGGGCTCAGCAGCACCAGCAGCGTGTAGATCTCGAGCCGCCCGAGGATCATCAGCGCCATGCTCACCCACATCGACGCCGGCGAGAAGCCCGCGTAGTTGTCGAGCGGCCCGACCGCGCCGAGGCCGGGGCCGATGTTGCCGAGCGTGCTCGCCGCCGCGGTGAACGCGGTCAGCACGTCCTGCCCGTCGACGCAGAACCACGCCGTCCCGAAGATGAGCAGCGCCGCGTAGGCGCCCGCGAAGCCGAACATCGCCCGCAGCACGTCGGGGCTCACCACCTTGCCCCCCAGCCGCACCGGCCGCACCGCGTGCGGGTGGCTCAGCAGGAACAGCTCCCGCAGCCACACCTTCGCGACGAGCACGTGCCGCACCACCTTGAACCCGCCCCCCGTGCTCCCCGCGCAGCCGCCCACCAGCATCAGCGCCACCATCGCGAGCAACGCCACCGGCGCGTAGGTCCACAGCTCGAAGTCGAAGCTCGCGTAGCCCGTCGTCGTCACGATCGACAGCACCTGGAACGCCGCGATCCGCAGCGCGTCGACGAACGCGAACCCCTGACCCGCCCGCATCAGCGCCACCGTCACCGCCACCGTCGCCACCAGGCAGATCGCGGTGTACGCCCGCCACTCCGGGTCCTTGCGATAGGCCCGCGGCCGCCCCCGCAGCGCGATGAAGTGCAGCGTGAAGTTCATGCCCGCCAGCCACATGAACAGCGTGATGACCCACTCCACATACCCATTGTCGAAGCCCGCCACGCTCGCCGCCCGCGTCGAGAACCCGCCCGTCGCCATCGTCGCCATCGTGTGGCAGATCGACTCGAACGCGGTCATGCCACCCGCCGAGAGCAGCACGAACAGGATCAACGACAGCAGCAGGTAGACCTTCCACAACAGCTTCGCGGTCTCGCCCACCCGCGGCGCGAGCTTGTCGGTCGTCGGCCCCGGCACCTCGGCCTTCATCAACTGCATCCCGCCCACGCCGAGCAGCGGCAGGATCGCGACGCCGAGCACGATGATCCCCATCCCGCCGAGGTAGTGCGTGATCGAGCGCCACAGCAGGATCCCCCGCGGCAGCCCCGGCACCCCCGCCGGCGTCAGCATCGGCGTCTGCCCCCACAGCCCGTCGGTGACGATGCTC
This sequence comes from Myxococcales bacterium, assembly GCA_020633515.1. The sequence goes on along the minus strand of JACKDM010000012.1, from coordinate 74,187 downwards.
GCCCCCGTCGTCGTGAAGCCGCTGATCGACTCGAACGCCGCCGAGGTGAACGCGCAGAAGTCGCTGCCCACCGCCGGATCACCCACACACAGGCTCCCCGGCGCGAGGTGCGCATACAGCCAATACGGCAGCGCGCCCACCAGCCCCGCGACCCACCAGCCCACCGCCACGATCAAAAACCCCTCGCGGTGCCCGATCGCGATCCGCCGCGGAAAGGCCCGCGTCACCACGAAGAGCAGCCCGCCGAACCCCGCCGTGCCCCCCGCCGCCCACGCGTGCCCCGCGAAGTCCGGCGCGTGATCCCAGGCCGCGAGCAGCACCGAGGGCACCATCGCCGCCGCGAGCAGCACCATCAGCACCGCGGTCAGGTGCCCGATCAACCCGAGGCGCAGCAGCCAGGAACCGCGACGGGGCATCGCTCAGACCCGATCGACGCGGCGCTGGAGCATGCGCTCGACCTCGGCGATCGCCGACGTGCGCGCCACGACGAGCACGTGATCACCCTCCTCGATCACCGTCTGCCCCCGCGGGATCAGCACCGTCTCGCCCCGCAACAGCGCCGCGATCACCACCCCCGCCGGCAGCTTCAGGTCGCGCAGCGCCGTGCCCACCGCGTCCGAGGTGAGCTGCGCCTCGAACTCGAGCGCCTCGGCCTGCTGATCGTCGCCGAGCGCGCGCACCGCGACCACCCGCCCGTGCCGGATGAAGTGCATGATCGAGCTGACCGCGACCAGCCGCGGGCTGATGCACACGTCGAAGCCGATCGCCTTGATGAGCGGCTGATAGTCGCTGCGGTTCGTCGTCGCGATGATCCGGCGCGCGCCCATGCGGCGGGCGAGCAGCGCCGACATCACGTTGACCTCCTCGTCGCGCCCGCACGCCACCACCGCCTGCATCTCGCCGACGTTCTCCTCCTTGAGGAGCGCCGCGTCGGTCGGGTTGCCCTGCACGATGATGGCGTTGGGCAGCTGCTCGGAGAGCCAGCGCGCCAGCCGCGGATCGGGCTCGAAGAGCTTCGCCTTGATCCCCCGCTCGGCCAGATCACCCGCGAGGAAGCGCCCGATCTTGGTGCCCCCGAAGATCGCGACCCGGGTGACCGGCTGCACCTTGATCCCGACCGTCGCGAGCACCGCCTCGATCTCGTCCGCCGGCATCGCGAGGTAGAGATCGTCCCCCGGCAGGATCACATCCGTCCCCCGCGGGATGATCACCCGATCCTCGCGGCGGATGGCGGCGATGAGCAGATCGGCGGCGAAGTCGCGCTCCGGCAGATCGATCAACCGCAGCCCCGCGAGCGGCGAGGTCGGGCCGATCTCGATCCCGGCGAGCAGCACCTTGCCGCCGGCGAACTCCGCCATCTCGATGACCTCGGGATAGCGCAACAGGCTCAGGATCTTGTCGGCCGAGACCCGCTCGGGGTTGATCGCGAGGTCGATCGCGACCCGCTCGTCGCCGAAGATGCGGGGGTCGAGATAGCTCTGGTCGCGCACGCGGGCGATCTTGATGATGCTCGGCCGCCCGAGGATCGCCGCGTTGAGGCAGGCGACCATGTTGACCTCGTCGCTGTCGGTCACCGCCACGAGCATGTCGGCGTCCTTGATGCCCGCCTCTTCGAGCACCCGCGGCCGCGCCCCGTGCCCGCGCAAACCCTGGATGTCGAGCCCCTCGGTCGCCCGGTTGAGGATGCCCTCGTCGCGCTCGACGAGCACCACGTCGTGCCCCTCGCCCACGAGCCGCGCGGCGATGTTGAAGCCGACCTCCCCGGCCCCGACGACCACGATCTTCAAGCGACTCCCCCGCCGGCTGGCGAAAACACGCCCGATCTAACGCACCCCCGCGCCCAGGACAAGACCGCCGCCCCCCGGGCATCGACGACGGCGACGGGCGCGGCGTGACGTTGACAGGCGTCCGGTCGTCGGTCTACAGCGTGTCGACGGCCGGGGAGCGTGCGTGAAGGCGATCAAGCGTTTCATCGAGGCGATCGGCCGGGGGGTCATCGACGGCGTCGAAGGCGTCGGCCAGGCGGCCATCCTCCTCGCGCGCACCCTCGCCTGGATCCCGCGCCCGCCCTACCGGCTGCGCCAGCTCTTCCAGGCGATGGAGTTCATCGGCGTCGGCAGCCTCTTCATCGTGCTGCTCACCGGCATCTTCACCGGCGCCGTCTTCTCGCTCCAGGGCGCGAGCGCGTTCCGCATGTTCAACGCCGAGAGCCTCGTCGGCTCCACCGTCGGCATCTCGCTCGCCCGCGAGCTCAGCCCCGTGCTCACCGGCCTCATGGTCGCCGGCCGCGCCGGCAGCGGCATCGCCACCGAGCTCGGCACCATGCGCGTCACCGAGCAGATCGACGCGCTCGCCACCATGGCCGTCAACCCCGTGCAGTACCTCGTCGTGCCCCGCTTCATCGCCGGGTTGATCATGGTCCCGGTGCTCTCGGCGCTCTTCACCCTCGTCGGCATGATCGGCTGCTACATCGTCGCCGTCGTGCTGCTCGACATCGACCGCGGCATCTTCCTGTCGCAGGTCTACTGGTACGTCGACCCCGACGACCTCACGAGCGGCATCATCAAAGCCTGCGTCTTCGGTGGGATCCTGACCATGGTCGGCTGCTACAAAGGCTTCTATGCCAGCGGCGGCGCCCGCGGCGTCGGGCTCGCGACCACGCAGTCGGTCGTCGTCTCCAGCGTGATGATCCTCATCAGCGACTACTTCCTGACCGCCCTGATGTTCGAGTGAGGCCCCGGTGAAGGACATCATCACCCCCTTCAAGGTCGGCCTCGTCGTCGTCGGGGCCGTCATCGCGTTCGTCTGGATGTTCGGCCGCATCGAAGAAGGCATCGGCGACGACGCCGCCGGCTACCGTGTGTATGCCATCTTCGACGACGCCGCCGGCCTCACCGAGAAGTCGCGCATCACCATCGCCGGCATCAGCGTCGGCGAGCTCGACGACATCGAGCTCGTCGGCGACAAGGCCAAGATCTGGATCCGGGTCAACACCCCGCTCCGCAGCGACGCCCGCATCGCCAAGAAGCAGACCAGCCTCCTCGGCGAGTACGCGCTCCAGCTCTCCCCCGGCTACACCGGCGAACCGCTCGGCGACGGCGACCAGATCCGCAACATCCAGGTCGACGTCAGCCCCGCCGACCTCCTCGTCGACCTCAAGCAGATCACGCAGAACGTCACCGAGATCACCGACAGCCTCAAGCGCGTCGTCAGCGGCCAGGGCGGCGAGCAGAAGCTCATCGACATCCTCGAGAACATCAACAAGACCGTCGCCGACGTGCAGGTCGCCGTCGCCCAGAACGCGCCCAAGGTCGACATCGTCGTCGACAACGTCGTCAAGGTCACCGCCGAGGCCCGCGCGCTCACCGCCGAGTTCCGCCGCAGCGCCAACCGCATCCTCGACGACGCCGAGGCCGTCACCCAGAACGTGCGCTCGATCGTCGGCGACAACACCGAGGTCGTGCAAGAAGGCTTCGACGGCGTCAAGGGCGCCGTCCGCCGCCTCCAGGACGCGCTCGACAAGCTCGACGACACCCTCGACCGCACCCGCTCGATCGCCACCAAGATCGACGAAGGCGAAGGCACCATCGGCAAGCTCGTCAACGACGACCGCTTGATCGAGAGCGTCAACGAGCTCGTCGACGAGTCCGGCTCATTCGTCAAGCAGATCACGCGCTTGCAGACCATCGTCGCCATGCGCGCCGACTACTACATCTCGCAGGGCTCGATGCGCACCGCGGTCGACCTCAAGCTCCAGCCCCGGCCCGACAAGTACTACATGCTCTCGCTCGTCGACGACCCGCGCGGCAACACCACGGTCACCGAGCGCGTCACCCTCACCAGCGAATCGGACGAAGACCCGGTCATCCGCGAGCAGCAGACGGTCACCGAAGACCGCTTCCGCCTCTCGCTCCAGTTCGCCAAGCGCCTCTACATGTTCACCGGCCGCATCGGCATCATCGAGAACTCCGGCGGCGTCGGCCTCGACCTCCACCTCGCCGGCGACGCGCTCAAGATCTCCGCCGACCTCTTCTCGTTCGACGCCAACGTCTGGCCCCGCTTCCGCATCGACGCGCTCTACACCTTCTTCACCCACCTCTACATCGCCGCCGGCGTCGACGAGGTCCTCAACGACGAGCTCACCGACGTCTACTTCGGCGTCGGCCTGACCTTCAACGACCAGGACCTCAAGGCCATCCTCACCACCGCCCCGACCCCGTCGCTGTGAGACGCCGGCAAAATGTGCACGCCGATTGACAAGCCCAGGACGCGCCGCTACCCTCCCGCGTCCCAATGGCCGACCCCCGGCGCCGGCCACCTGCGAGGTCCATCAGACGCATGAGCAGCAGCACCTCCACCCGCCCGCTGGAGCTCAAGTTCCGGCTCGACGAAGTCCCCCCCGAGGGGCGGCGCTTCGTGGGTGAGCTGCCCGTCGCCACCCTGCAAGGCGACCTCCCCGGCCTCGTCGGCGACCTCGGCTACCGACCCGAGGCGCCCGCCCGCATCGAAGGCACCGTCTATCGCTCGGCCAAGAGCGAGCTCGTCGTCGACGGCACCCTCACCGCGACCGTCGGCTTCGACTGCGTACGCTGCCTGCAAGCCCGCACCCTCGACGCGAAGATCCGAGAGGACCACGTCCTCGTCCGCCGCGAGAAGCTCGACGGCGCCGGCGAGATGACCCTCTCCGAAGACGCGCTCGAAGAGCCCGACGTCGAGTCCTTCACCGGCGACGAGATCGACCTCACCGATCTCTTCCGGCAGGACCTCCTCCTCGCGCTCCCGATGAACCCGAGCTGCGAGACGGCCGGTCGGGGCGGCGAGTGCCACGCGCTCGCCCCCGAGGCCCGGGCCGACGAGCCCGAGGTCGACCCCCGCTGGGCGCCCCTGCTCGAGCTGAAGAAGAAACTGACCTGAGAGACCCGCCCGGTCTCTCCCTGCACACGAGGACGCGATGGCGGTCCCAAAGAAGAGAAAGTCGCGCTCCAAGCGCGACATGCGGCGCGCGAACCACAAGATCAGCGCCCCGGTGTTCAACGAGTGCCAGAACTGCGGCGCGCCCAAGGAGCCCCACCGGGTCTGCGGCAACTGCGGCTGGTACAAGAACCGGTACGTGATCGAGGTGGTCGAGGTCGAGGTCTGACCGTGGCCGACTCGGGGGGAGTCGCCACGGGGCCGGGTCATCGGTGAGCCGCACCGCAGAGGTCGGCGCCCGCGAGGGTGACGGCAAGGCCGCCGAGCCGCCGCCGGTCGCGCTCGACGCGATGGGCGGCGACCGCGCGCCCGCCGAGATCGTCGACGGCGCCGTGCTCGCCTGCCAGAACGGCGACGGCCCGGTGATCCTCGTCGGCGACCGCGAGCGCGTCCTGGCCGAGCTCGCCCGCCACGGCGGCGACCACCCGATCTCGATCGTGCACGCGCCCGAAGCGATCGGCATGGCCGAGAACCCCGGCCGCGCCGCCCGCACCAAGCGCGACAGCTCGATGCACCACGGCTTCGGCCTCGTGCAGCGCGGCGAGGCCTGCGCCTTCGTCTCCGCCGGCAACAGCGGCGCGATGATGGCCGTCGGCCTCCTCACCCTCCGCCGCATCCCCCGCTGCGACCGCCCCGCGATCGCCGGCAGCCTCCCCACCCGCGACGGCCACACCGTGCTCCTCGACCTCGGCGCCAACGTCGAGTGCCGCGCGAGCCACCTCGTGCAGTTCGCGCTCATGGGCGCCGCCTACGCCGCGATCAAGCTCGACCGCCCCCGCCCCACCGTCGGTCTGCTCAGCAACGGCGCCGAGCCCACCAAGGGCACCGAGACGCTGCGCGAGGCCCACCGGCTCCTCACCCAGACCGACCTCAAGTACGTCGGCTTCGTCGAGGGCCGCGGCGTGCCCATGGGCGAGGTCGACGTCGTCGTCACCGACGGTTTTGTCGGCAACGTGGTCTTGAAGCTCAGTGAAGGGATCGCGCTCGCGCTCATCGACCGGGTCCGCGGCCAGCTCGCCGACGACTGGCTCGGCATGGTCGGCGCGCCCCTCTTCAAGCGCCAGCTCCGCCGCCTCCGCGACGAGCTCGACTGGGAGAACGTCGGCGGCGCCCCGCTCCTCGGCCTCGACGGCATCGGCCTCGTCGCCCACGGCGCCGCCACCCCCCGCGCGATCGCGAGCGCCATCCGCCGCGCCCGCGAGTACCACGCCGTCGGCCTCGTCGACGCGCTCCGCGTCGCGCTCGAGCAGAGCGCCTTCGACGACATGACCTCCACCTCCGAGCTGCCCCTGACCCGGGCGAGCGGCCCGCATCGACCCGGCGACGAGTAGCCCATCCGGCGCATCCCCGATGGGAGAGACCGACCCCGCTTGACAGCGAGAGCCCGGCAGAGTACCAGACCCGTTCGGGGCGACCGAAGGCCCCACAGACTCCACAGCCGACGAGGCGGCACCATGGCCACTGAGAAGACCACCGGCGAGTTGAGCATCGAGGAGAAGGTCCGCGCGATCATCGTCGAGCAGCTCGACGCAAACGCCGAAGAGGTCGTGCCCGAGGCGCTCTTCGTCGAAGATCTCGGCGCCGACTCCCTCGACCTCGTCGAGCTCGTCATGCAGATGGAAGACGAGTTCGACGTGGAGATCCCCGACGAGGACGCGGAGAACATCCGCACCGTCCAGGACGCCATCAACTACGTGCAGCAGCACATCGACGGCTGAGCCTCCCCGCCGTCGGGAGACCCCATGCGCACCGGCACCCGCAGGGTGGTGGTGACCGGCATCGGCCTCGTCACGCCGGTGGCGGTCGGCACCGAAGAGAACTGGCAGGGCCTGCTCGCGGGCCAGAGCGGCCTGGGGCCCATCACCGCCTTCGACGCCTCCGAGCACACCGTCCGCATCGCCGGCGAGGTCCGCGACTTCGACGCCGAGGCCTACGTCGGCCGCAAAGATGCCAAGAAGATGGATCGCTTCATCCACTTCGCGATCGCCGCGACGCGGATGGCGATGGCCGACGCCGACCTGCCGATCCCGGTGCCCGACCCCGACCGGACCGGCGTCATCATCGGCGTCGGCATGGGCGGCCTCGGCACGATCGAAGAGGCCGCCGAGGTGCTGCGCGACAAGGGCCCGCGGCGCCTCTCGCCGTTCATGCTGCCCCGCCTGCTCGCCAACCTCGCCCCCGGCCAGGTCTCGATCCTCATCGGGGCCCGCGGCCCCAACTTCAGCCCGGTCAGCGCCTGCGCCACCGGCGCCCACGGCGTCGGCGAGGCCGCCCGCATGGTCGCGCTCGGCGACATCGACGTCGCCGTCGCCGGCGGCGCCGAGGCGACGATCACCCCGCTCGGCATCGGCGGCTTCGCCGCGATGAAGGCGCTCTCGACCCGCAACGACGACCCGCAGGGCGCCAGCCGCCCGTTCGACGCCGGCCGCGACGGCTTCGTCGCCGCCGAGGGCGCCGGCGTGCTCATCCTCGAAGCGCTCGACCACGCCCGCGCCCGCGGCGCCCGGATCATCGCCGAGATCGCCGGCTACGGGCAGTCATCCGACGCGTACCACATCACCCAGCCCGACCCCGACGGCACCGGCGCCCGCCTCTCGATGCAGCGCGCGCTCCAGGACGCCGAGATCGCACCCGAGGCCGTCGACTACATCAACGCGCACGGCACCTCGACCCCGATCAACGACCGCACCGAGTCGCACGCGATCGAGCGCGTCTTCGGCGCCCACGCCCACAAGCTCTGGATCAGCAGCACCAAGTCGATGACCGGCCACATGCTCGGCGCCGCCGGCGCCGTCGAGGCCGGCGTCGCCGCGCTCGTCGTCAGCCGCGGGCTCGTGCCGCCCACCATCAACCAGGTCACGCCCGACCCCGAGTGCCGCCTCGACTACGTGCCCAACACCGCGCGCGAAGGGCGGATCGACGTCGCGTTGTCCAACAGCTTCGGCTTCGGCGGCACCAACGTCAGCCTCGTCGTGCGCCGCTACGCCGAGGCGTGAACGCCGGGTAAGGTCCAGGTCTCGCGCCGTGTGCCCGTTCTGCAAATCCGAGGACACCCGGGTCATCGACTCCCGGTTCGCCCGCGACCAGCAGGCCATCCGCCGCCGCCGCTGCTGCAACGTCTGCAACCGCCGCTTCACCACCTATGAGCGCGTCGAGCGGGTGCTGCCCATCGTCGTCAAGCGCGACGGCCACCGCGAGGCGTTCAACATCGACAAGATCCGCGCCGGCATCCAGCACGCCTGCCACAAGCGCCCGGTGCCCGCCGGCACCCTCGACACCCTGCTCGCCCAGATCGAGCGCCACTTCGCCGACGCCGCCGAGCGCGAGATCAGCTCCCAGGTGATCGGCGACCGCGTGCTCCGCTTCCTGCGCGACATCGACCAGGTCGCCTACGTGCGCTTCGCCTCGGTCTACCGCGACTTCAGCGACGTGCGGCAGTTCGTCACCGAGCTGCGCCGCCTCGACGGCAGCGAGCCGATGCCCGCCGAGCCCGCGCCGCCGCCGCCGCCCGAGCCCGGCGAGGACGAGCCCTGACCGCCGCCGACTACATGGCGCGCGCCGTCGCGCTCGCCGCCGACCCGCCGCACCGCACGAGCCCCAACCCCACCGTCGGCTGCGTCATCGTGCGCGACGGCGCGATCGTCGGCGAGGGTGTCTCCCGCCCCGCCGGACAGGCCCACGCCGAGGTCGAAGCGCTCCGCGCCGCCGCCGGCCGCGCCCGCGGCGCCGACGTCTACTGCACGCTCGAGCCGTGCTCCCACACCGGCCGCACCCCGCCCTGCACCGAGGCGCTCATCGCCGCCGGCGTCGCCCGCGTGCACATCGGCGCCGTCGACCCCAACCCGCTCGTGCACGGCCGCGGCGTGCAGCAGCTCCGCGCCGCCGGGATCGAGGTCGAGGTCGGCCTCCTCGCCGAAGCGTGCGCGCGGCTCCACGCGCCGTTCTTCCGCTACATCACCGCCCGCCGCCCCTGGGTGCTGCTCAAGGCCGCGGTCACCCTCGACGGCCGCATCGCGACCGCCGCCGGCGACTCGAAGTGGATCACCGGCCCGGCCGCCCGCCGCGACGCGCACCGGCTGCGGGTCTGGAGCGACGCGGTGATGGTCGGCGCCGCGACCGTCGCCGCCGACGACCCGCGCCTCACCGTGCGCCACGTCGCGGGCGAGGACCCGCTCCGCGTCGTCGTCGACACCCGCGCCGAGACCCGCCCCGACGCCGCGCTCGCCGGCCCCGGCGCGCTCATCTGCCACGCGCCCGACGCCGACCCCGCCCGCCTCGAAGCGCTCCGCGACGTCGGCGTCGAGACGCTCCCGGTGCCCCACGGCGACGACGGCCGCCTCGACCTCGCCACCCTCGTCGCCGACCTCGCCGCCCGCGGCGTCGTCAAGCTCATGGTCGAAGGCGGCGGCAAGCTGCACGGCGCGCTCCTCGCCGCCCGCCTCGCCGACGAAGCCTGCCTCTACCTCGCGCCCACCGTCATCGGCCGCGGCCGCCCGCTCTTCGACCTGCCCTCGACCCCCACCATCGCCGCCGGCTGGCGCCTCGACCCCGTCGAGGTCGAACGCCTGCAAGACGACGTGCGCATCCGGGGCCCGATCCGGTATCCTGCCGCGCCGCTCGGGGGCCCCCCGCCGAGCGCAGGCTGACAGGAGCGCGCGTGTTCACCGGCCTCGTCGAGATGAGCGGCCGCCTGCGCCGGGTCGAACCCCGCGGCCCCGGCACCCGGCTCACCATCGCCGCGACGACCGCGATGGTCGCCGAGCTGACCCTCGGCGAGAGCGTCGCCGTCGACGGCGCCTGCCTCACCGTCATCGCGACGAGCGGCGACACCTTCGCCGTCGACGCCTCCGCCGAGACCATGCAGCGCACCACCCTCGGCGACCGCCGCCCCGGCGACGCGCTGCACCTCGAGCGCGCGCTCCGGCTCCAAGACCGCCTCGGCGGCCACCTCGTCGCCGGCCACGTCGACGCCACCGGCCGGATCCGCGCCGTCATGCCGCTCGGCGAAGCGCTCCGCGTCGAGTTCGACGCCCCGCCCGAGGTCCGCCGCTACCTCGTCGCCAAGGGCTCCATCGCCATCGACGGCGTCAGCCTCACCGTCAACACCGTCGACGCAACCGGCTTCGACGTCGTGCTCGTGCCCCACACCCAGACCGTCGTGCACCTGCACCACAAGCGCCCCGGCGACCGGGTCAACCTCGAAGCCGACCTCATCGGCAAGTACGTCGAGCGCCTCTTGACCTGGCGCGACGGCGACCCCGCGACCCCGAGCGGCGTCGATCTGGCCCTCCTCACCAAGAGCGGTTTCATCCGATGAAGAGCGCCGACAGCGAGAGCATCCAGCGCGTCGAGCAGGCCATCGACGAGATCAAGAACGGCCGCATGGTCATCCTCGTCGACGACGAGGACCGCGAGAACGAGGGCGACCTCGTCATGGCCGCCGAGCTCGTCACCCCCGCCGCGATCAACTTCATGGCCCGCCACGGCCGCGGGCTCATCTGCCTGTCGCTGACCGCCGAGCGCTGCGACCAGCTCGCGCTCCCGATGATGGTCCAGGACAACCGCAGCGGCTTCGGCACCGCGTTCACCGTCAGCGTCGAGGCCGCCACCGGCGTCACCACCGGGATCAGCGCCGCCGACCGCGCCCACACCATCCGCGTCGCCGTCGCGCCCGACGCCCGCCCCGAGCACCTCAGCCGCCCCGGCCACGTCTTCCCGCTCCGCGCCAAGGCCGGCGGCGTGCTCGTCCGCACCGGCCAGACCGAGGGCAGCGTCGACCTCGCCCGCCTCGCCGGCCTCGCGCCCGCCGGCGTCATCTGCGAGATCATGAACGACGACGGCACCATGGCCCGTCGCCCCGAGCTCGAGGTCTTCGCCGCCGAGCACGGGCTCCTCATCCTCTCGATCGCCGATCTGATCCGGTACCGCCTGTTGCGCGAGCGCATGGTCGAGGCGACCGCCGAGGCCGAGATGGAGATCGCCGAGATCGGCCGCTTCAAGGTCGTCACCTACCGCACCGCGGTCGACGACCTCGAACACCTCGCGTTCGTCAAGGGCCAGCCCCTCGAAGACGTGCCCGTGCTCGGCCGCGTGCACCAGGAGAACGTGCTCGGCGACGTCTTCCGCTGCGGCGCCGAAGACAGCCGCAGCAAGCTCGAAGCCGCGCTCCGCCTCATGGAGAGCGAGGGCGCCGGCGTGCTCGTCTACCTGCAGAAGCCCGCGCCCCGCCTCGAACACGAGCTCCTGCGCAGCCAGGGCCGCGCGCCCCGCGAGGCCCCCGTCGACCGCGGCGCCATCGGCCTGCCCGCCGATCTGCGCGAGTTCGGCATCGGCGCCCAGATCCTGCTCGACCAGGGCGCGCGCAAGCTGCGCCTGATCACCGGCACCCCGAGCCGCATCAAGGGCATCGAGGGCTACGGCCTCGAGGTCGTCGAGCACATCACCATCCCGTCCACCGCGGCGGAGGAGAAGGCATGAAGACCCCCCGCGTCATCGAAGGCCACCTGCGCGCCGAAGGCCGCCGCTTCGCGCTGCTCGCCGGCCGCTTCAACAGCTTCATCGTCGACCAGCTCGTCGGCGGCGCGATCGACACCCTCGTCCGCCACGGCGCCTCGATGGACGACATCACGATCTACAAGGTCCCCGGCGGCTGGGAGCTGCCCATCGTCGCGCAGCGCGTCGCCGCGACCGGCCGCTACGACGCGATCATCGCGCTCGGCGCGGTGATCCGCGGCTCGACGCCGCACTTCGAGTACGTCGCCGGCGAGGCGACCAAGGGGCTCGCGCAGGTGGGGATGCAGTACAAGCTCCCCGTCTCGTTCGGCGTGCTCACCGTCGACACCATCGAGCAGGCGATCGAGCGCGCCGGCACCAAGGCCGGCAACAAGGGCGGCGAGGCCGCGCTGGCCGCGCTCGAGGTCGTCGACCTCTTCGCCCGCATCGACGGGGGAGAGAGCGCGTGATCACCGCCCGCCGCGCCGCGCGCGAGGCCGCGCTCCTCGTGCTCTTCGCCGTCGACGCCCGCCACCACCGCCGCGTCGACGACGTCGAGGGCGCGCTCAAAGACTTCGCCGCCCACTTCAACGCCGACGAGGAGCTGCTCGGCGACCTCTTCGCCGACGGCGGCGACGAGCCCCCCGCCGGCCTCATCCGCCGCGCCCGCAAGATCCTCGACCCCCAGGGCGAGCACTGGCCCTTCGTCGAGCGCCTCGTCCGCGGCGTCGCCGCCCACGCCCGCGCCATCGACGAGCTGATCGGCAAGAGCTCGCTCAACTGGAAGGTCGCCCGCATGGGCCGCGTCGACCGCTCGGTCCTGCGGCTCGCCGTCTACGAGCTCGCGTTCGAGAGCGACGTCCCGAGCAAGGCGACGCTCAACGAGGCGATCGAGATCGCCAAGCGCTACGGCACGGAAGACAGCGGCAAGTTCGTCAACGGCATCCTCGACCGCATCGCGCAGGACCTGGAGCGGGTGTGATCGACGCAGCGGCGACCATCGACGGCCTCCGCGCCGCGCCCTGCGACCCGCTCATGCTCGCCGTCCGCCTCGACGACCGCCCGCTCACCGGCCTCACCGGCCGCGTCGACTGGCGCCTCGGCGGCCGCCTCTCCGCGCTCGTCGCCCGCGGCGAGATCCCCCACGACGGCCCGCTCATGTGGCCCGCGCCCGACTTCTTCCCCGTCCCCCGCCTCGTGCTCTGGCGCCTCGGCGCCGCCACCCCCGCCGACCTCGCCCGCCTCGCCCGCGCGATGGGCGCCGAGCGACCGGGGCTGTGCCCCGAAGACTTCCGCTTCGTGCCCGACGAGCTGCGCCGCGCCTTCGCCGGCGCGGTCGTGCTCTACGGCGACGCCGCAGCGCGATGATCAAGTATCGGTCATGAGCGAACGGCTCGTCATCGGCGCCGCGCCCCGCCGGCGGCTCCCGATCCGGCGGGCGGCGGTCGTGCTCGTCACCCTCGCGATCATCGCGCTCGCGCTCGTCCGCCTCGTCTTCTTCGAACTCGTCCGCGTCCGCGGCGACACGATGGCGCCCGCCGCCGCCGACAGCGCGGTGCTGCTCGTCGCCTCGCTCGCCGATCCCGAGCGCGGGGACGTCGTGCTCCTCGAAGCCGGCGGCCGCGCGGTGCTGCGCCGGGTCATCGGGCTCCCCGGCGAGCGGATCGGCGCCGAAGACGGCGTGCTCCTCATCGACGGCGCGCCGCTCACCACCCACGAGACCGGGCTCTACGCCGGCCGCGGCGCGCGCGCGATCGGGCAGCGACAGGCGAGCGAAGCCCTCCCCGACGGCCGCGCCCACATGATCCTCGGCGACCACGACGGCGCCGCGCGCCCCTGGCGGCTCGATGTCCCGGAGATGGAGGTCGGCGCGGGCCAGCTCTTCGTGATCTGCGACAACCGCCGCACCTGCCCGCTCGACGAGCTCGCCGGCGTCGTCCCGGCCGACGAGGTCGCCGGCGTCGTGCTCGGCGCGGTCGGCGAGGGCGGCCGCTACGGGTGGCTGCGCTCGATCGCCAGCTCCGCCGAGGCCGGATCGGGCGTCGAGACCACCGCCTCGCCGCGGAAGTAGAGCGTCAGGTAGGCCCGCGCGGCCGGCGGCAGCAGCTCGGCGACCGCCGCGTCCCGGCCGAAGCGATCGATCAGGCACCGGGTCAGCTCCGGGTCGACGAGCCCGTCGACCACCACCACCGGCGGCTCGGGCTGCCCGACCACGTCGGCGCCGAGCTGCACCGACAGCGCGCCCTGGATCATGCGCGTCCGCGCCAGCGCCCGCCGCAGGCACGCCTCGCCGATCGCCCGCGCCCGCGTGTCGAGCGCCGCCGCGTCGAGCTGGCCCCGCTCGACGTTCAGCCGCCCGAAGACCCGCGTCTCGAAGCGCGTCACCGGCCCGATCGGCTCGTCGAGCCGCCGCGACGAGATCACCATCTCGCCCCGCTTGAGGTGGACCGCGCGCACCTTGAGCTCATCACACGCCGGCCGCGCCTCGGCGTCGCACTCCGGGCCGAACGGCTCGGCCTCGACCACCATCTCCAGCTCATGGGTCCCCGACTCCAGCCCGAAGAACAGCCCCGTCGGCCCGAGCGGCATCAGCACCTCGGGCGAGGCCATGCGCAGCCGCACCGAGAACGCGCGCTCCACGCCGGGCAGCAGATCGGTCTCGGGGCGGACGAGGACGAGGCCACGGCGGGCGTCGTAGGCGGGGATGCGGAACTCGTCGGCGGTCAGCACCAGCTCGACGCGCTTGTGCCGGCCGCGACAGGGGCTCTCGTCGTCGGCGTCGGCGGGGTCGCCGGCGTGGCCGAGGTGCGGCAGGGTGACGAGGCCGATGACGGCGATGAGTCGGATCATGGACATCGCAGGCGAAGGTGCCGAAGAGGCCGGCGCGCGCCGTGAAGCGCGGCCGGTCGGGGAGTGGGTACGCGATTTGTTTCGTGGGGTGCAACCGGGAGCATCGGGTCGGTATTTCAACACGGGCCACCGGCGTCGCCAACCGCCGGCCCGTCGACCCCGCCGAGAACCGCGTTGCCCCGCGGCGGAGGGCGGTGTACAGCGAGGGAGTGATGTCGACCGCACCCGCCGATCGCCGCGCCGCGCCGCTCGCCGTGCTCCTGCTCGGCCTCGTCGCCGCGCTCGCCGCCCGCGCCGAGGCGCTCGACGCCGGCCCCGCCGACGCCGCCGCCGAAAACTCCGCCCCGGCCGCCGAACAGCCCGAGAAGGCCGACAAGGCCGCCGAGGCCGCAGACGACAAGGCCGCCAAGGCCGACGCCACCGTCATCCCCTTCACCCCCGAGCCCGCCCCGCCGCTCCCGGTGCTCGACGCCGACGGCGGCCGCGGCCGGCGGGTCGTCGTGCTCCCCATCGACGGCACCATCGACATGGGCCTCGCGCCCTTCGTCGATCGCGTCCTCGAAGACGCCAAGGGCGCCGCCGCCGTCATCCTCGACGTCGACACCTTCGGCGGCCGCGTCGACGCCGCCGTCCGCATCCGCGACGCGCTGCTCCGCACCGAGACCCCGATCATCGCCTACGTCGACAACCGCGCCATCAGCGCCGGCGCGCTCATCAGCCTCGCCGCCGACCACATCGTCTTCGCGCCCGGCGCGAGCATGGGCGCCGCGACCCCGGTGCAGATGCAGGGCGGGCAGGCCGAGGCGGTCGGCGAGAAGATGGTCAGCTACATGCGCTCCGAGATGCGCGCCACCGCCGAGGCCAACGGCCGCCCCGCCGTGCTCGCCGAGGCCATGGTCGACGCCGACGTCGCCGTCGAGGGCGTCATCGCCAAGGGCAAGCTCCTCACCGTCACCACCGACGAGGCCATCCGCCTCGGGCTCGCCACCGCCAAGCACAAAGACCTCGACGCCCTCATCGACGCGCTCGGGCTCTCCGCCGCCGAGCGCGTGCGCCCCGCCGCCAACTGGGCCGAGAAGGTCGCCCGCTTCCTCACCGATCCGGTCGTCGCCGGCCTGCTCATGTCGCTCGGCATGCTCGGCCTGCTCATGGAGTTCTACACCCCCGGCTTCGGCGTCGTCGGCGCCATCGGGCTGCTCTGCCTGCTCCTCTTCTTCGGCGGCTCCTCGATCGCCGGCCTCGCCGGCTGGGAGGAGCTGCTCGTCTTCGCGCTCGGCGCCGGGCTGCTCGCCGCCGAGATCTTCATCATCCCCGGCTTCGGCGTCGCCGGGGTCGCCGGCATCGCGTTGATCGTCGTCGCGCTCGTCATGGGCATGATCGACATGCCGCTCTCGACCTCGTGGGAGATCGGCGCGCTCGGCGACGCCATGACCGTCGTGCTGCTCGCGCTCTTCGTCAGCGCGGTGGTGATGGTCTTCGTCATCCGCTACCTGCCCGGCAGCTTCCTCGGCCGCTGGCTCGTGCTCGAACACACCCTCGGCGGCAGCCCGACCGGCGAGGTCCCGCTGCCGGGCGAAGAGTGGGGCGCGGCCCCCGCCGACCAGCGCGGCTACCTCGGCCGCAAGGGTGTCGCCACCACCGAGCTGCGCCCCGCCGGTCGGGTCCGCATCGGCGACGACGTCGTCGACGTCGTCAGCCGCGACCGCTGGATCCCACGCGGCACGCCGGTCAAGGTCGTCAAGGTCGAGGGCGTGCGGGTGGTGGTCATCGAAGACGAGAGCGTGGACTGAACAGCAAGGAGCAACCGTGCCCGACTCCACCGGACTGTTGATCGCGATCGCGGCCCTCGGCCTCGTCGTCGTCTTCCTCTTCTTCTACTTCGTGCCCGTCGGCCTCTACATCGCCGCCCGCCTCACCGGCGCCGCGGTCGGCATCGGCCAGCTCATCGCGATGCGGCTGCGCCGGGTGCGCCCCACCTCGGTCGTCAACCCCCGGATCAGCGCCGTCAAGGCCGGGCTCAACCTCAGCATCGACCAGCTCGAGAGCCACTACCTCGCCGGCGGCAATGTCGAGCGCGTCGTCTTCGCGCTCATCTCGGCGCAGAAGGCCGGCATCAGCCTCACCTTCGAGCGCGCCGCCGCGATCGACCTCGCCGGCCGCGACGTGCTCGACGCGGTCAAGATGAGCGTCAACCCCAAGGTCATCGAGACGCCCAAGGTCTCGGCGGTCGCCGCCGACGGCATCCAGCTCATCGCCGTCAGCCGCATCACGCTGCGCGCCAACATCGACCGCCTCGTCGGCGGCGCCGGCGAAGAGACCATCCTCGCCCGCGTGGGCGAGGGCATCGTCACCACCATCGGCAGCTCGTCGAGCCACAAGGCGGTGCTCGAGAACCCCGACCGCATCTCCAAGCAGGTCATCGACAAGGGCCTCGACGCCGGCACCGCCTTCGAAATCCTCTCGATCGACATCGCCGACATCGACGTCGGCTCCAACATCGGCGCCAAGCTCCAGATCGACCAGGCCGAGGCCGACAAGAACATCGCGCAGGCGCAGGCCGAGAGCCGGCGCGCGATGGCGGTCGCCGAGGAGCAGGAGATGAAGGCCCGCTATCAAGAGGCCCGCGCCAAGGTCGCCGAGGCCGAGGCCGAGGTCCCGCTCGCGATCGCCGAGGCGCTGCGCCAGGGCAACTTCGGGTACATGGACTACCTGCAGATGCGCAACATCGAGGCCGACACCGACATGCGGCGGCACATCTCCGATCTGAGCGAGGGCGGCGGCGGCTCGACGCCCGGGCCGATCGGGGGTTGATGTGCGCGGCCCTTCGCTACCGGCGCCCGGCCCGCGGCCGCCCGATGACCCGCTCGGGCTCGTGCCGCGCGACCCGGGGTGGGTGCGCCGGTACATCCTCGCCGAGCTGCTCGGCCCGCCGCCGGGGCTCCGCCGCCCGCCGCGCCGCGGCGCGCGCCCGCTGCCGCCGATGACCCCCAAGCCGTCGGAATGACATGGAATTCGCCGACGAGCTCATCATCCTCGTCTTCGTCCTCCAGGCGATCTACAGCCTCTACCAGCGGGTGACCGGCGGCCGGCAGGCCGAGGAGGCCGCCACGCTCGAGGCGCCGCCCGCGCCGGACGACCGCGAGACCTGGGCGGTGATGCTCGACCGCGCCCGCGACCAGATCGATCGCGCCGAAGACGGGGCGGCGCGGCTGCGCGAGCGGGCGGCGCGGCTGCGCGACCGCCTCGGCCTGCCCGCGCTCGCCCCGCTCCGCGCGGCGGTCGAGCGCCACCTGCTGCCGCCGATCGACCGCCTCCGCGAGCGCCTCGCCGATCTCTCCGCCCACCTCGACGACGTCGACGAGCGCCCCGAGCGCGTCGCGCAGTGGTTCGACCGCAGCGCCGAGCTCGGCGAGACCTTTGGCGCGCTCGCTGCGCTCGAGGGCCGCTTCGTGCTGCTCGACGGCGCCGCGCGCTGGCTCGGCGACGCCGAGCTGACCCGGCTCGTGCGCGAGGCCGAGGCCGTCGCGGGCGCGCTGCTCGCGCCGCTCGCCGCCGGCGACCACCGCTGGCCGCAAGCGCCCCCGATCTGCCTGCCCGCGCCGCGCGACGACCTCGACGTCGGCGCGCTCTTCCCCGACCGCCCGGTGGTGCTGCTGCCGCCCGCGTTCGCCGACGAGGCGCGCCGCTGGCCGGCGCTCGTCGACGCGGTCGCGCGCACGATCCTGCGCGTGCGGCCGGGGCTGCTCGCCGGGCCGCGCTCGCTCTTGCCGGGCGAGGAGCGCGCGTGGCTGCCGCGCTTGCAGGGGCGGGTGGCGGTCTTCGACCTCGACGCCGCCGGGCGCGTCTGGCTGCCGACGCTCGCCGCCGACACGCTCGCGGTGATGATGATGGGCCCCGCCGCGCTGCGCGGCGCGATGCGGCGGCTCGCGTCGCCCGACGACCCCGACGTGGTGACGCGGGTCGAGGCGGCCGCCGATCCACGCCTCGTCGACGAGACGCCGCCGCCGCACCTGCGGGTCGAGCTGATGGCGCACACGCTCGCGAAGATGGGCGCCACCGGCCGCGCCGAGAAGCTGCTCGCGCAGTGGCGGCGCACCCACGACCACCCCGAGGCGCTGCGGCTGCCGAGCCTCTTCGGCGAGTCGGTGCGGCTGCCGGTCGCGCGCGCGGTCGAGCGCCTCGCGCCGGTGGTCGACCGCCTCCGCGCCGGCCGCCACGACGCGCTCGGCGGGCGGCCGCTCTCGGCGATGCCCGGCTTCGAGATGGGCCCCGGTCGCTGGGCGCGGGTGCGGCGGCGGGTCGAGGCGCTCGTCGGCGGGCAGCGCTTCCACGACGACCCGCGCGTCGCGGTCGCCGCCGCGATCGTGGCGGCCGATCGTCTGGGCGGCTTCGGCCCGCGGCTCTCGCGGGCGCTGCGGGACGCGATCCTCGCGGCGGACGAGCGGCGCATGCCCGATCCGAACTACCGCCCGGCCTCGCCGCGGCTCGACGCGCCGCTCGTCGGGCGGGAGCTGATCGAGGCGGTGGCGCTGCGGGCGGCGTGGCGGCGGCCGCATCGGCACCCGTCCGCGCCGAAGCGGTGGGCTCGCGGTTGATTGGCGCCGAGCGCTCTGGCACAAGCGAAATCTTCCGAAGCAGAGGGGGTTTTGCATGGCGAGCGCGTGGGTGCGGTGGCTGGGCCTGAGCGTGGTGGTGACGGTGGGCTGCGTGCCCGCCGGCGGGGGCGGGGGCGGAGACTGCGAGCCGGGTGAGGTCGACGACTGCGCCTGCGCCGATGGGACGCGGGGCGAGCGGGTGTGCGGCGACGACGGTTATGGCGCCTGTCGCTGCGCCGACAGCGACGCGGGCGCCGAGGGCGAGGGCGAAGGGGAAGGCGAGGGCGAAGGGGAAGGCGAGGGCGAGGGCCCGCCCTGCGAGGACGGCTCGATCGAGCAGCGGCCGTGCGGGCTCAACCGGCGCGGCTTCGAAGCGCGCACCTGCGTCGACGGCCGCTATGGCGCCTTCGGCGAGTGCGCCGATCCCGATGAATGTATCGACGACTCGATGGAGCAGATGCGCTGCGGGCAGAACGACCGCGGCCTCCAGCTCCGCGGCTGCACGGCCGGCGCGTGGGGGCCGTTCGCGCCGTGTGACGACCCCGACGTCTGCGTCGACGAGAGCCGCGAGGAGCGCGCGTGCGGGCTCAACGGGCGCGGCTTCGAGGAGCGGACGTGCGCCGAGGGGCAGTTCGGCGAGTGGCAGCCGTGCACCGATCCCGACGAGTGCCTCGACGGCGCGGAAGACGAGGGCGCGTGCGGGCTCAACGGTCGGGGCGTGCAGGCGCAGAGCTGCGTCGAGGGGCGCTGGGCGGGCTTTGGCGTCTGCGACGACCCCGACACCTGCACCGACGGCAGCGTCGAGGCGCGGGCGTGCGGGGTGAACCTGCGCGGCGAGGAGGAGCGGTCGTGCGCCGAGGGGCAGTGGGGCGCGTTCGGCGAGTGCGTCGACGTCGACGACTGCGTGGACGGCGCGACCGAGGAGCGGGCCTGCGGGCAGAACGGGCGCGGCCGGCAGGCGCGGGCCTGCATGGCGGGGCGCTTCGGCGCGTGGAGCGTCTGCGAGGATCCCGACGAGTGCGTCGACGGCGGCCGCGACACCCAGGTCTGCGGGCAGAACGGGCGCGGGGAGCGGATCCGCACCTGCGTGCTCGGGCGCTACGGGCAGTTCGGGCCCTGCCTCGACGAGGACGTCTGCCGCGACGCGGCGGTCGAGGAGCGCGCGTGCGGGCTCAACGGGCGCGGGCGCGAGACGCGGAGCTGTACGCTGGGCGCGTGGGGCGCGTGGGGCGGCTGTCAGGACCCCGACGTCTGCCGCGACGGGGCGAGCGAGAACGGCGTCTGCGGGCTCAACGGGCGCGGCACCCGCACCCGGAGCTGCCAGAACGGCCGCTGGGGCGCTTATGGGGTCTGCGCCGATCCCGACGTGTGCCGCGACGGCGCGAGCGAGGGCCGGGCCTGCGGGCCGACGGGGCAGGGCGAGGAGCGGCGGAGCTGCGCGCAGGGGCGGTGGGGCGCGTGGGGGCCGTGCAGCGACATGCGGCAGTGCGTCGACGGCGCGGTGGAGGAGGGCGCGTGCGGGCTCAACGGGCGCGGGCTGACGCTGCGGCGCTGCGTGGGCGGCATGTTCGGGGCGTGGGAGCAGTGCGTCGACTTCGACGTCTGCGTCGACGGCGCGGTGCAGAGCGAGCAGTGCGCCGGGGCGGCGCTCGCCTTCCGCGAGCGGAGCTGTGCGCAGGGGCAGTGGCGGGCGTGGGGCGCGTGCGTCGAGCAGGCGTGCGCGCCGGGTGATCTGGTCTGCGAGGCGTGCCTCGACCCGTTCGAGCGCAACGACGTGCAGGCCGACGCGGCGCGGATCGAGCCGGGCGTCTACAGCGAGCAGATCCTGTGCGTCGAGCGGCAGGACCAGGACTGGTTCTCGTTCCTGCCGCCGGTCGACAGCGAGTACACCGTGCGCGTCGACTACGCGCCGCCGGCCGACGGCGACATCCCGCTGCTCGTCAACGGCGGGATGCGGGCCGATGGCAATGGCGGCTCGGGGTCGAGCGGCGGGCTCGGCAACCAGACGGCGCGCTTCGTCGCCCGCGCCGGCGTCGAGACCTGGGCGGTGGTGCGCGCGTTCGGGGACGGGGCGAGCTTCGACTACGACCTGACCGTGACCCGCCGCGCGATGACGGTGTGCCCCGCCGGGCAGTACCGCGCCGACTGCGTGCCGTGCAACGACGCCTACGAACCCAACGAGACCCGCCAGACCGCCCGCCTCGTCGCCTCGAACGCGCTCATCCGCGCCGGGGCGTGCGGCAACGAGTTCAACGACGCCGACTACTACCGCGTCGACCTGCCCTCGCAGGGCGAGTTCGTGGTCACCGTCACCCAGGGGCTGTGTTACGGCAGCGGCTTCGTGCAGCCGTTCCTGCTCGACGAGAACGGGGTCTCGATCGTCGGTCAGCCGGGGCTCAACGGGCGCTACACCTGGCGCATCGACCGGGCGCGCACGGTCTACATCCGGGTGCAGCTCACGTCGGGGGCCTGCGGCTACGAGGCGCAGCTCGCGTTCGCGGCGGCGCAGTGCAACAACGGCCTCGACGACGACCGCGACGGGCGGATCGACGCGGCCGATCCGGGCTGCGTCAACGCCGCCGACACCGACGAGGCCGATCCCGCCGTGCGGCCGGCGTGCAGCAACGGGCTCGACGACGACGGCGACGGGCGCACCGACTACCCGGCCGATCCCGAGTGCCTCTTCGCCGGTCAGGGCGCCGAGGACCTCGCCTGCGTCGCCGAGCAGGCGCTCGTCGTGCCCGATCTGCGCGACGCGACGCTGATGCTCGACACGACCCTCGCCCTCGACCACTACCAGGCGCTCTGCGGCGGGCAGGCGCGCTCGCCCGACCTGCCGATCGCGATCCCGGTCGCGGTGCGCTCGCGGCTGCGCGCAGAGACGACGGCGGCGGCGTTCGACACGGTGCTGCACCTGCGCCGCGGCTGCGAGTTGGCCGCCGACGAGATCGCCTGCGACGACGACGGCGGCGAAGGCAGCCTCTCGTTGATCGAGACCGACCTCGACCCGGGCGCCTACACGCTCTTCGTCGATGGCTACGCGCAGGGCCGCGCGGGCGCGGTGACGGTGCGGATCACGCTGACGCCGCTGTAAAGGCCCGCGGATCACGCTGCGCTGTCGAGGGTTTGTCGGGCCGCGGGCAATGCCTGCCACATGTCTGTGTCATCCTTGCGCGCCCACGAGCAATGGGCGTTCATCTTTCCTCAGCGATATCAGATACATATATTGGGTGGGCTAGAGGCACGGCACCTGGAGAGACTGGCCGAAAGGCCCACTGCCAGCGTCCGACCGGCCCAGACGGGAGAGGGACCGTCGAAACCGGGCGAATCGCGCGACGAGAGCCCGCCCGTGAACACGACCATCCACTGTCAGCGCACCCCCCCGGCCGTCGAGAGATGGCTCCCCGAGGTGCGTATCACCCGTCCCTTCCACGCGTGGCTGCACTACCACGTCCTCAGCCACCTCGACCTCGGCCGCGATGGCGGCTCGCTCTACGACCCCCGCCGCCCGCCCCGCCGCTGGGTTCAGCCGCTGATGCACGCGCTCGCCGAGGGTGAGCACCGGCGCCGGGCGCAGCGCCTCCCGCTCGACGTGCCCGACGAAGAGGCGATGTACCGCGCCGCCGGCCCCGACCCGCTCGCCGAGCGGCTGCGCTCGGCGTGGTGCGCCGAGTACGACCGGGTCGCCGCCGACTGGCAGTCGGACGACGGCTACGCGCAGCGGCTCGACTGCTTCTTCGGCGAGGTCTCCGACGATCTGACCGCCTGCCGCGCGGCGCTCGGCGACGCGCCGACGCTGGTGCTCGTCGACGTGCCGGCGCTCGGGCGGCACGGGCGCGCGGCGACGGCCGAGGGCGCGCAGGTGGTGGCGGTGTCGCTGAGCGAGCCGCCGGGGCAGGTCTTGTGCGAGGTGCTCTACCAGACCGCGCTCGCCCGGCGCGGGCGGCCGGCCGAGGCGCTCGACGTCGACGCGGTCGCCGAGGTCGAGGCGGTCGTCGCGCAGGTGCGCCCGACGCTCGGCGGCGCGCTCCCCGAGTGGCTGCGGCGCAAGGACGGCGCGGCCTGATCCGGGCCGTCAGCCGCCGACCGGGCGGTCGAACCCCATCATCCGCGCGAGCGCGTCCGGCGTGGGCAGGTCAAGCGCGGTGTGCCCGACGACCTCGCGGATGATGACGATCGAGCGGCCGTCCGGGCGGAGCTCGGCGAGGGCGCGGCCGGCGCGCAGGTAGGTCGAGTGGTAGAAGAGCGGGTCGATCCAGCACAGCGCGTGGCCGCGGCGCAGCTCCCAGCGATCGGCGGGCGTGGGCAGCGTCTCCTCGCGCACCTGCGGCTGGCGGGCGTCGATGGCGGCGTCGTCGAGCGCGTAGTGGTCGTCGAACGCGACCTGCTGGAAGAGGTGGGCGTAGGCGGGGCGGATCCGGCCGGCGGCGTCTTCGACCCGGGCGCGGGGCATGAAGTGCACGTCGAGGATCTCGCCGGGGCGGGCGAGGCCGAGGTCCCACACGAGGCGGTAGCAGTGGGGGCGGGTGGGCGAGTCCTGGTGGTAGAAGCGGGGGAACGAGCGGTCCTTGTCGATCGAGGGCGTGATCGACAACAGCAGGCGCTCGCCGGGGGCGCGGAGGGGGCGGCACATCGCGTCGACGCGGGCGGCGACGGCGGCGAGCACGGGGAGCGCGGCGCGGTCGAGGCGCTCGTTGCCGTGGGCCTGCTCGGTGCCCCAGCCGAGGCTCGCCTCGGTCTCGGTCCACAGGATCTCGGTGAAGTGGCGGGCGCGGGGGTCGAAGCGCGCGGCTTGCAGCGCGGTGATCTCGGCGATGACGGCGGCGCAGCCGGCGGGGGTGAGCACGGCGGCGTCGACGAGCGCGCCGGCCCGGAGCGCCTCGGCGAGTGATGCGGCGGCGGCCGCGTCCAGCGGCGGGGTGAGATCGACCTCGACGACGGGGAAGCTGCGGGCGCTCATCCGGCCGGAGACCGGCTCACGCCTTGCCGCGGGCCCGGAGCGCGCCGACGAGCTCGCCGACGGTCTGGCCGGCGTCGCCGAAGAGCATCCGGCTGCGCTCGTGGTAGAAGAGCGGGTTGTCGACGCCCGCATAGCCGCTCGCCCGGCTGCGCTTCGAGATGATCGTGCGCCGCGCCTCCCACACCTCGAGGACCGGCATGCCCGAGATCGGGCTGCCCTCTTCGAGCGCGATCGGGTTGACGATGTCGTTGGCGCCGATGACGAGGACGACGTCGGTCTTGGGGAGGTCGTCGTTGATCTCGTCCATCTCGAGCACGATGTCGTAGGGCACGTTGGCCTCGGCGAGCAGCACGTTCATGTGCCCCGGCAGCCGCCCCGCGACGGGGTGGATCGCGAAGCGCACCGTCTTGCCGCGCTCGCGCAGGAGCTGGGTGAGCTCGCAGACCTGGTGCTGCGCGCGGGCGACCGCCATGCCGTAGCCGGGCACGATCACGACCTCCTTGGCGGCGAGCAGCTCGGCGACGGTGCCCTCGACGGTGATCTCCTGAACCTCGCCCGGCTCGCCCTCGGCGGCGGCCTTGGGCGCGGCGCCGCTCGTCGTGCCGAAGCCGCCGAAGATCACGTTCCAGATCGAGCGGTTCATCGCGCGGCACATGATGTAGCTGAGGATCGCGCCGCTCGACCCGACGAGCGCGCCGGTGACGATGAGGAGGTCGTTCGAGAGCATGAAGCCGGCGGCCGAGGCGGTCCAGCCGGAGTAGCTGTTGAGCATCGAGACGACGACGGGCATGTCGGCGCCGCCGATCGCCATGACGAGGTGCACCCCGAGCACGCCCGCGATCACCGCCATCGCGACGAGCCAGACGAGGCCGCTCGACGCGAGCTCGGCGCCGCCTTCGAAGGGGTTGCCGGCGCGCACGTAGAGCACGCCGAGCACGATCGCGGCGGCGAGCATCGCGAGGTTGATGAGGTGGCGGCCGGGCAACAGCAGCGGGCTGCCCGAGACCTGGCCCTTGAGCTTGAGGAAGGCGACGACCGAGCCGGTGAAGGTGATGGCGCCGATGAAGACGTCGATGAAGACCTCGACGAGGAAGACCGCGCCGCCGACGTGCATCCGGGGGTCGAGCCAGGTCGCGAAGCCGACGAGCACCGCGGCGGCGCCGACGAAGCTGTGCAGGAGCGCGACGAGCTCGGGCATGGCGGTCATCGCGACGCGGGCGGCCATCAGGTAGCCGATGCCGGCGCCGATGACGAGCGCGGGCGCGAGCACCGCGTAGAGGGTGACGCTCGACATGGTCAGCGTCGCGCCGACCGCGATCGCCATGCCGATGATGCCGTAGACGTTGCCCCGCCGCGCCGTCTCCTGGCTGGAGAGGCCGCGCAGGCTCAGGATGAAGAGCACGCTCGAGACGAGGTAGGCGACGATCAGCAGTGTGAGCTCCACCGTTGCCCCCTACTTCCGAAACATTCTGAGCATGCGCTGGGTGACGAGGAAGCCACCCGCGATGTTGATGGTGGCGAGCAGCACCGCCGCCGCCCCGAGGAGCACCTTGGGGTCGGTCGCCGATCCGTTCGCTTGCAGGAGCCCGCCGACGATGATGATGCCGCTGATGGCGTTGGTGACCGCCATGAGCGGGGTGTGCAGCGCGGCGGTGACGCTCCAGATGACCTGCCAGCCGACGAAGCAGGCGAGCACGAAGACGGTGAGGTGTTGCAGGAAGGCGAGCGGCGGGGTGATGTCGCCGGGGTAGAAGAAGCGCAGCCCGACCCAGAGCGCGGCGAGCGCGAGGCCGACGATCGCGCCGGCGCCGAGGCCCTTCTTCGGCGCGGGGGCCTTGGGCGCGGTCGCGGCGAACTCGAGCTGCGGCGCGGGGCTCGCGACGGCGGGCTCGGGCGCGGGGTCCTTCTGCGGCTCGGGCTCGGGCTCGCGCTGCGGCGGCGGCCACATCAGCGCGCCCTCGTGCAGCACGAGCGCGCCGCGCACGACCTCGTCGTCGAGGTCGACCCGGAAGCCCTCGGCCTTGCCCATGTCGGCGAGGAGGTGGGTGAGGTTGGTGCCGTAGAGGTTCGAGGTGACCGTCGCCATCCGGCTCGGCAGATCGGTGAGCCCCATGATGGTGACGCCGTGGCGCATCACGACCTCGCCGGGCACGCAGAGCTCGCAGTTGCCGCCCTGCTCGGCGGCGAGGTCGACGACGACCGAGCCCGGCTTCATGCGCTCGACCGCGCGCGCCTGCCAGAGCTTGGGCGCGGGGCGGCCGGGGATGAGCGCGGTGGTGATGACGATGTCGACCTCGGCGGCCTGCTCGGCGAAGAGGTTCATCTCGGCCTCGATGAAGGCCTCGCTCATCACCTTGGCGTAGCCGCCGGCGCCCTCGCCCGACTCGTCGAAGTCGAGCTCGAGGAACTCGGCGCCGAGGCTGCGCACCTGGTCGCGCACCGCCTCGCGGGTGTCGAAGGCGCGCACGATCGCGCCGAGCCCGCGGGCGGCGGCGATCGCGGCGAGGCCGGCGACGCCGGCGCCGATGACGAGCACCTTGGCCGGCGGCACCCGCCCGGCGGCGGTGATCTGGCCGGTGAAGAAGCTGCCGAAGTGCTGCGCGGCCTCGACGACGGCGCGGTAGCCGGCGGCGTTGGCCATCGACGAGAGCGCGTCGAGCTTCTGCGCGCGCGAGATGCGGGGCACGCAGTCCATCGCGATGAGGGTGACGCGCTTCTTGGCGAGGCGCTCGACGAGCGCGGTGTTCTGCGCGGGGTAGACGAAGCCGATGAGGCAGGCGCCCTCGCGGATCGCGGCGGCTTCGAGGTCATTGGGCGGGCGGACCTTGAGGATGAGCTCGCAGTCCTGCCAGACGCCGGCGGAGTCGACGAGGGTCGCGCCGGCCTCTTCGTAGAGTGAATCGGGGTATGCCGCCAGCGCGCCCGCCCCGCGCTCGACGACCACCGTGAAGCCCTGCTCCCGCAGGGTGCGCACGGTGCCCGGGGTTCCGGCCACCCGACGCTCCCCCGGGTGGCTCTCCTTGGGGATGCCGACCTTCAAACCAGACCTCGCTCCCGGCTGACGATGCTGCCGTGCCGTGCACGTGTTCGCGCAGTGTCCTAACATGCCCGGCGTGCGGACGGGAGACCCCCGGGCCGACAAACCGCAAACCCGGCCTGCGAGGCTCGTTGCAACGCCTGGATTTCGCCGCGCTCGCCGCGCTCGCCGACGAGTGGGACGCGCTCGTCGCGGTGACCCCCGCCGTCGACCGCTTCTGCACGTCGAGCGCCTGGATCGTGCCGGCGCAGGCGGCCTTCTGCCCCGACGCGGCGCCGTTCGTCGCGCGCGACGCGCGGGGCGCGGTCGCGATGATGACGCTGCCGATCGGGCTCGGGCGGTTCGGGGCGCTGCCGCTCGAAGCGGGCTGGGGGCTCGCGGCGCCGTTCGCCGGGCCCGAGCCCGAGGCGGTCGTCGACCTGCTCGCCGAGCTGTGGGCCGATCCGCCGACGCCGGTGGATGCGCTGTTCATGTCGGGGCTGCCGCTCGCCGGCCCGTGGCTGCGCGCGATCCGGCGGCGCTTCGAGCCGGCGCACCGGATCGGGATCGGGACCCGCTGCGTGCGGCGGATCGCGGATCTGGCGGGCGGGGTCGACGGCTTTCTCGGGCGGCGGTCGGCGAAGTTCCGCGCCAACCTGCGGCGGGGCGTGCGGCGGGCGCGCGAGGAGGGCTTCGCGCCGGTGATGTGCCGCGCGGGCGAAGTCGAGCCGCTGTTCGAGCGGGTGATCGCCGTCGAGCGGCGGAGCTGGAAGGGCCGGCAGGGCGACGGGATCGACAGCGGGCCGCCGATGCACTTCTACGCGATGATCGTCGAGCGGCTGTTGATGCGGGGCGCGCTGCGGCTGTTGTTCGTGCAGCGCGACGGGCGCGACGTGGCCTATGTGCTCGGCGGGCTCTTCGGCGACACCTACCGCGGCCTGCAGGTGAGCTTCGACGACGCGGTCGCGGCGGCGGCGCCGGGCAACCTCGCGCAGTACTGGATGATCGAGGCGCTGTGCGACGAGGGGATCGCGCGCTATGACCTCGGGACGGACATGGCCTACAAGCGGCGCTGGGCCGAGGACATGGCCGAGACGGCGACGATCGCGGTCGTGCCGCGGGGCAGCCCCGACGAGCGGCTGTTCATGGGGTGAGCCCGAGCCGGGCGAGGAGCCGGTCGCCGCGGCGGGTGTAGTCGGCGTCGTGGTGGCGGCGGCCCCAGGCGGCGGTCGCGAGCGCGTGCAGCGCGAGGAGGCGGTCGAGGCGGTCGCGGTCGATCGGGGCGCCGTAGCCCTCGGCGAACGCGGCTTCGAACGCCGGATCGTCGAAGCGCTCCTCGGCGAGCCGCACGACGTCGACGAGCGGGTGGTCGGGCGCGGTGTGCTCGTAGTCGATCAGGGTGAAGCGCGCGCCGTCGACGAGCCAGTTGCGGGGCGCGAAGTCGCGGTGGCAGCGGACCCGGCGGTCGCCGGCGAACGCGGCGCCGTCGCCGAAGCGGGCGGTGAGGGCGGCGAGGGTGGCCGGTGGCAGGAGGCCGGTCGCGCGCTCGATCCAGCCGGTGAGGCGGCGGCGGAGCGCGTCGGCGAGCGGGAGCGGGTCGGGGTCGGCGACCGGGGTCGCGTGCAGCGCCGCGAGCACCTCCCCGGCGCGGCGGCCGGCGGCGGCGTCGGCGCGGGGCACGCCGGGGCGGTGCTCGATCAACAGCGCGCGATCGTCGGGTGAGGCCGCGATCAGCGCCGGGCACCAGTCGAAGCCGGCGAGCGCCTCGAGCGCCGCCCGCTCACGGTGGAACTTGCCGGCGCTCTGGTGCTGCTTGAAGACCGCGCGCACCGTCCCCCGCCGCAGCGCCCACACCCGGCTCTGCGCCGGGTCGCGGGTCAGCTCGGCCTCGACCGTCCAGCCGGTTGGGGTCACAGTGTCCGCCTGCCGTGCTCATCCGGCCGCCCGATCACAGCGGGAGCTTGAACAACCGGATCGTGTTCGCCCGCGCGGTCGCGCAGACCGCCGCGAAGTCCTCGCCGCGCAGCTTCGCGACCTCGCGCGCGGTGTGCACCACGTTCGCCGGCTCGTTGCGCTTGCCCCGATGCGGCACCGGCGCGAGGAACGGGCTGTCGGTCTCGACGAGGAGCCGGTCGGCCGGGATCAACGGCACCGCGGCGCGCAGGTCCTTGGCGTTGTTGAAGGTGACGATGCCCGAGATCGAGACGAAGAGCCCCATCGCGAGCGCCTGCTCGCACTCGGCGGGGCCGCCGGTGAAGCAGTGCACGACGCCGCCGGCCGGGAGCCCGACCGCGGCGATGTCGGCGTAGGCGTCGTCGAAGGCGTCGCGGATGTGGATCACCACCGGGAGCCCGACGACGCCGGCCGCTTCGAGGTGGCGGCGGAAGACCTCGCGCTGCCGGCCGCGATCGCTGTGATCGTAGTAGTAGTCCAGCCCACATTCACCCACTGCGCGCACCTTGGGGTGGCGCCACAGCGCCTCGAACGCCGGCCAGTCGACGTCGGCGAGCGCGTCGGCGTCGTGGGGGTGAACCCCGGCCGAGGCGAAGAGGCGGTCGTCGCCCTCGGCGAGCGCGAGCGCGGCGCGGGAGCTCGCGAGGTCGGTGCCGATGGTGATCACCGCCTCGACGCCGGCCGCGGTCGCGCGGTCGAGCACGGCGGCGCGGTCGGCGTCGTAGCGGTCGAAGGTGAGGTGGGCGTGGCTGTCGATGAGCGGTTGCATGGCGCGCAGGGTAGCGGAGGCCGGCGGGTGATGCACGCCGCCGATTCGCACCGGAGTCGGGGGCGCGGGCATGATTCGGGCGACGGTTCGAGACGATGTCCACGGCGAGCGGGGCCGGTCATGAAGTGGCGCGGGACGGTGTGGGTGCTCGGGTGCGCGGTGTGGGCGGCGGCGTGCGACGAGGGCGACAAGCCGGCGGCGGTCGACGCGGGCGCCGACGCCGCGGTCGACGCGGCGATCGACGCGAGCCCCGACGCCGCCCCGCTCGGCGCGGTGCGCTTCACCGAGCCGCTCGCCGGCGCGGTGATCGGCGGCGAGGCCGACCTCGACGGCGAGCTCGCGACCGGCATCCAGATCGAGGCGCGCGCCGAGGCCGAGGGCGCCGATGACGGGCGGGTGGTCTTCCGCGTCGGCGACCGGGCGAGCGCGGCGCCGCTCGTCGACGGGCGCGCGGTCGCGGTGCTGACCCTGCCCGCGCTCGCCGACGGCGCCGTGCGGCTCACCGCCGAGATCGAGAGCGGCGGGCGCCTCGTCGCCGACGAGATCGACGTCACGGTGCGGGTGCGCACCTGCGCGCTCGCCGTCGAGCCGCTCCCCGGCGGGGGCGCCTGCGACGCCGGACCGGACGCCGACCTCGACCCGGCGCGGCCGGGGGTGCAGGTCGAGCTCGTCGCGCAGACCGACTGTGCGCGGGTCGAGGTCGTCGCCGGCGGCGTGCCCCGCAGCGCCGCGGTCGAAGGCGGCCTCGCCCGCGTCCCGGTGACCCTCGCCGACGGCGACACCGAGGTGCACGTCACCGCGCGCGCGACCGGCGCCTGGCCCGCCGCGCTCGGCCCGCTCCGCTACCGCGCCCGCGCCGCCGCGCCCGACGTGCGGCTCGACCTCAACGCCGGCCGGGCGACCGTGCTCGGCCTCACCCCCGCCGTGGTCGCCGAGGGGCGCGCCTACTGGACGATCACCGGCGACAGCGACGGCCTCGAGCCCGGGGCGATGGTGGCGCTGACCTACGCGCCGCCGCTGCCCGCCGCGCCGGCCACCGCGCGGGTCGACGACGACGGGCGCTTCGTGATCGAGGTGTCGGTCCCGCTCGGCGAGGCGTGGGCGGGCGAGCTCGGCGCGAGCGCCACCGACGCCTGCGGCACCGCGAGCCCCGCCGCCCGCCACGCGCTGCGGCTCGACGCGGTCACGCCCGCGCTGCGCATCGTCGCGCCGCCCGCCGGTCTGCTCACCGCCGCGCTCGACCTCGACCCGGCGCGCCCCGGCGTGCAGGTCGCGTTCACCGTCGCCGCCGCCGATCCCCGCCCCGACGTCGACTATCGCGTCTCGGTCGCCTGCGGCCCCGCCGGCGCCCCGCCCACCGACCGCGCCGTCGGACCCGGCGACGCCCCGCTGCGCAGCGCGCTCGGCGAGGCGCCGGTCATCGTCACCTTCGAAGCACACGAGACCGGCGAGATCACCTGCCTGCCCACCGCCGCGCCGTCGCCCAACCCGCCGACGGCCGAGGCGGAGCGCTACCGCCTCTTCTTCGACCGCCCGCGCCTCGTCCTCGCCGCGCCCGCGCCCGGCTGCACGAGCGCCCTTCCGCTGCGCGTCGCCGGGCGCGGGGCGTCGCTCGCCGGCAACGACCCGGCGCTCGTCGCGGTGCTGACCCCGGCCGATGGCGGCGAGGTGGTACAAGCGCCGCTCGCGGGCGACGGCGACACGCAGAGCGTCGAGATCGCCGGGCTCGCCGAGGGCGCCTGGACCCTCACCGTCGAGGGCACCGTCTTCGGCGAGGTCCCGATCGAGGTCACGCCCGCGAGCGTCGCGCTCACCATCGACCGCAGCCCGCCCGCGCTCCGCGTCCTCGCGCCCGAAGACCCGATCACCGACGCCGACCCCGCGACCCCCGGCTACCAGCTCACGCCCCGGATCGAGGTCTGCGGCGCTTCGGGCGCCACCCTGCGCGTCGCGCTCGACCCGCCCCTCGCCGGCCCCTTCGAAGTCCCCGTCCCGCCCGGCGACTGCCCCGTCGTCGCGCTCCCCCCGCTCACCGCCCCGCTCACCCCGCTGCGCCTCACCGCCACCGTCGCCGACGCCTGCGCCGAGGCCCGCGCCGAGCGCACCGCCGCGATCGACGCCGTCACCGCCACCCTCATCGCCCCGCCCACGATCGGCGCCGCGCTCGACGCGGACCCCGCGGCGCCCGGCTGCCAGCTCGAGCTCGACGCCCGCGTCGACGGCCCCGGCCCCGACGCCGTCATCCGCGTCTGCCCCGCCGCCGACCCCGCCTGCGCCGCGCCACGCTGCGTCGTCACCGGCGTCGTCGGCGCCGGCGCCACGCTGCGCTGCCCCGTCGACCTCGCCGACGCCGCGCACGAGCTCGTGCTCACCGTCGACGCCGGCGCGCTCGTCTCGCCCCCCGTCGCGCTCCTCGCCGACTGCTCCCCCCCCGCCGTCACCGCGCTCGCCATCGCCGACGACAACAACGGCGACGGCTGCGTCAACCGCGCCGAGCGCCAGAACGCCGCCGAGGCCAGCCAGAGCGCCCGGATCCGCGTCACCTGGACCACCGAGGGCCTCGCGCCCGAGACCCCGATCCGCCTCCGCACCGACGCCGGCCTCGACCTCGGCGGCGCGCTCGCCGGCGCCGGCGAGGCCACCGTCACCCTGCCCCCCGGGCTGCACCGCCTCGCGCTCCGCGGCCAGGACGCCGCCGGCAACCCGCTGCCCGAGCCGCCCGCGCTCACCGCGACCGTGCGCGTCGACACCGGCGTGCCCGCGCCCGCGCTCCTCGGCCTCGCCGACGGGAGCTGCCTCGCCGCCGCCGACGACCTCGACCCCGCCGCCCCCGGCGCCCGCGTCGAGCTCGCCGTCACCGCCGGCGCCGAGCCCGGCGAGCCCGTCACCGCGACCGTGCGCCTCGACGGCGCCGTCATCGCCGAAGCCCAGGGCGCCGACGCGCTCCGCCTCCCGCTCGACCTGCCCGAAGGGCCCCACGCGCTCCAGGTCACCGTCGCCGACGCCTGCGGCAACGCCGCCACCCTCGACCGCGCCCTCACCGTCGACACCCTCGCCCCGGAGCCCCGCATCCTCGGCCTCGACGACGGCGCCGTCCTCGGCCCCGCCGACGACGCCGACCCCGCGCCCGGCTTCCAGCTCGACCTCGCGCTCGAGCTCGCCGTGCCCGAGCCCGGCCTCGCGGTCACCCTCGAAGCTCGGGACCCGCCCGCCCCGCTCCGCACCGAGCCCCCGGCGCTCGTCTTCGACGACGGCCCGCTCCCCGCCCGCCTCACCCTCGCCGGCGGCCCGCGCACGCTCATCGCCCGCGCCGTCGACGCCTGCGGCAACGAAGGCACCTCCGCCCCCCTCGCGCTCACCCTCGACCTGCCCGGCTGCCCGAGCCGCGTCATCAACCCCCTCGGCGCCCTCGCCGAAGACGCCGGCCTCGTCCGCGGCGACACCCTCACCCTGCCCGTCACCGGCGCCGTCGACCTCACCGACCTCGACTGCGCCGGCGCTCCTGCCTCCCTCCTCCGCGACGGCGCGCCCATCGCCGAAGCCACCGTCGCCCCCGACGGCGCCCTCCGCTTCGACGACGTCACCCTCACCCGCGGCCCCCAGACCCTCACGCTCCGCGTCGGCCCCGTCCGCGGCACCACCCTCGACTCACCCGCCGTCGCCGTCACCGTCGACCTCGAGAGCCCCACCCTCACCATCACCCGCCCCGAGGCCGACCCCGCGCTCATCCTCACCGACGACCGCCCCGACCTCCCCGGGCAGCAGCTCGCCGTCACCCTCGCCCTCACCGAGGCCACCATCGACAGCCCCCGCGAGGTCACCCTCACCCTCGACGGCGTCTCACTCGACCCCCGCCCCGCGCCCGGCCCCACCCTCACCGTCGAGCTCACCCTCACCCCCGGCCCCCACCGGCTCCAAGCCTGCGTCACCGACCTCGCCGGCCACCGCGCCTGCGCCACCCGCGCCCTCGACGCCGACCCCGACGCCCCCGGCCCCGTCACCGCCGCCGCCGAGATCACCGACCCCCGCGCCACCGAGGTCGTCCTCCGCTTCCCCGCCCCCGCCGACGACCTCGCCGGCGGCCCCGTCGCCGCCTACGTCATCCGCAGCGCCGCCGCCCCCTTCGCCGCCGAAGCCGACTGGATCGCCGCCGCCGCCACCGAGCTCGTGCTCCCCGCCGCCGCCCCCCCCGGCGCCCCCGAAGCGCTCGTCATCCGCGGCCCCGGCCCCACCCTGCAAGACGGCCTCGCGCTCGACCGCCTCCACCACCTCGCGATCCGCGCCCGCGACGACGCCGGCCGCCTCGGCCCGCTCACCACCCTCGAGGTCGACCTCCGCCTCACCCTCGACCAAGGCACCCTCCCCGCCCGCGGCGGCGCCTGGGAAGCCGGCGAGCTCATCAACACCACCGCCCCCGTCATCGGCCTCGGCGACCTCGACGCCGACGGCCACGACGACCTCGTCGTCGCCGCCACCCAATCCGCCACCGCCACCGCCGCCGCGCTCGTCTTCGGCGGCCCCGCGCCCGAGACCCGCCCCCTCGCGCTCGCCCCCGGCATGACCGACGCCTTCTTCGGCGTCGCCGCCGCCGCCGCCGGCGACCTCAACGGCGACGGCGCCCCCGACCTCGCCGTGCAGGGCTACCGCGAAGGCTTCACCGGCGCCGCCATCGCGCTCTACTTCGGCTGCCCCCGGGCCCCCTGCGACCGCGCCGCGCTCGCCACCCCCGACGCGCTCATCCACAGCGTCGGCGGCCGCTTCACCAACGCCCTCGCCGGCGTCGGCGACGCCACCGCGCTCGGCGACCCCGGCCACGACGACCTCCTCGTCGGCGGCGGCCTCGCCGGCGAGACCACCGCCTTCGTCGTCGCCGGCCGCCGCGACTGGCCCCCGCTCCCCGCCGCCGTCACCGTCGGCCCCGCCCCCGCCGACCGCGGCCCGGCCGTCGCGCTCCTCACCCTCCCCCTCGGCCCCGCCGCCGTCTACGCCGCCGGCCTCGGCGACCAGGACGGCGACGGCTTCGCCGAGCTCGCGCTCAGCGCCGGCCCCGACATCAACGCCGTCTTCGTCTTCGCCGGCGGCTTCGCCGACGCCGCCACCTACGACCCCCGAGACCCCCGCACCGTCCGCCTCACCGACCCCTGCCCCCAGCCCGGCGCCACCTTCGGCAGCGCCCTCGCCGGCGGCGCCGACCTCGACGGCGACCTCCGCCCCGACCTCGTCGTCGGCAACCGCGCCAACAAACGCCTCGTCGTCTTCTCCGCCGACCTCACCCCCCTCGACTGCTTCGGCCGCACCCCCGCCCAGTTCGGCCGCGTCTTCGACCTCGCCGGCGACATCGACGGCGACGGCGCCATCGACCTCGTCGCCACCCACGGCGACCCCGCCGTCACCGAAGCATCGGTCTTCTACAACGACGGCCTCGGCCGCTTCGGCGTCGGCGCCCAGGTCTCGCCCCGCCTCGCCCACGTCCGCCTCGACCGCCCCGCCCGCCGCAAGCTCGGCGTCGCCGGCGCCGGCGACTTCGACGGCGACGGCCGCGCCGATCTCGCCGCGCTCGTCCTCATCGCTGGCGAGATGACCTGGGTCGTGTATCGTTGAGCCCACCACAGGAGCCGCCCATGAACGAGCCCACGCCGCCCCCCGACCCGCCCCGGCGCGAGAAGCGCCCCTACGAGAAGCCCGGCTTCATCCGCTCGCTCGCCTTCGAACGCACCGCCCTCGCCTGCGCCGGCGTCAAGAACACCGCCGGCTTCCCGGTCGGCAACTGCACGATGCAATCGTAGCTTGGTCGACATCCACCTCGCCGGCGGCGTGGTGCGCCTGCGCGGCCCCGGCGTCGACGACTGGTCCCGCGGCCTCGGCCCGTTCCTCGTGCCCCACGCCGAGCCCGACTTCACCCTCACCCTCGACACCACCCTCGCCGCCCCCGGCCCGCCCCCCGGCCCGCTCACCCACCGCCGCCACGACCTCACCTTCGCCGCCACCGCCGACCGCGCCCACGCCTGCCACGACGGCCACGCCCTCCCCGCGCTCCTCGAGCTCGCCCTCGCCGCCGCGCTCCCCGACGGCCTCCTCCTCCACGCCGCCGCCGCCGTCATCGACGACCGCGCCTGGCTCCTCCCCGGCCCCTCCGGCGCCGGCAAGAGCACCGCCATCCGCGCCATCCCCCACCACCGCGCCCTCTCCGACGAGCGCGTCGCCGCCCGCCCCGACGCCCACGGCTGGCGCGCCCACGGCACCCCCTGGTGGTCCACCGGCCGAACCCGCCCCCTCGACGCCGGCTCCGCCCCCATCGCCGGCCTCCTCCTCCTCCGCCACGGCCCCCCCGCCATCCGCCCCATCAACCCCGACGCCGCCGCCGCCCGCCTCGTCGAATCCACCGCCCTCTACTTCGACCCCGCCCGCGAAGCCGCCTTCGCCGCCGCCTGCGACCTCGCCGAGGCCGTGCCCGCCTTCGAACTCACCCTCCACCCCGACACCGACTGGCCCGCGCTCCTCCCCGGCCGCTGATCCGGGCCTCAGCTCAACAACGCCCGCAGCACCACCGCCGGCGGCGCGCCCACCACCGCCCGATCACCCGCCTGCCAGCGCGCGTGATCGGCCACCGACGCCGGCTCGACCACCGCCTCACCGACCGGCACCACCCCCGCGAGCGCGTCGGCCCGCAGCGGCAGGTGGGTCAGCGCCCGCCCGCACTGCTGCCAGTCGAGCAAGCCCGGATCGCAGTCCCAGATCACATCGCCGAGCGCGATCGCGACCACCGCGCCCTCGACCGCGACCGCCTGCCCCATCCCGGTCGTGCCGTCGCCGAGCGGCACCCGAAAGACCGTGCCGGCGGTGATCCCATCGCTCATCGCTCGCCTCCCGGGCACACGGCCGGCACCCGCAGCACCACGTCCTCGTCGGGCGCGAGCGCGAACTTGCGCGGATCGGCCGGATCCTTGCGATCGCGGTCCTCGTCGAAGATCACCAGGAGCGCGTCCCCGTGCCGCGCGACGCCCTCGGCCTTGCCCGGCAGCCGCCGACAGAGCTTCGGCGCGCCCGGCCGCCCGTCGCGGGTCAGCGGCGCCCACGCGAGCAGCCCGGCGACATCGTCGCGACCGTCGCCCTCGCCCTCGTAGCTCCACGTCATCCAGAAGCCCCCGCCGTCGCGCGCCAGATCACTGAGCCCGTAGGCGCGCCCGTCGACCACCCACGGCGACCCGTCCCCCGTCAGCCGCCCGCCCGGCTCGGCGACCATCGGCCACGGGTTGAAGACGCCATCGAGCGTCTCGTAGCCCCGCGCCCCGATCCACAGCCGCTCGCCCTCGGCGGCGAGCGCCTCGTAGGTCACGTACTTCACCGGCGCCGGCGCCGCCGCCTCGATCGCCGCGAGCGCGCCCTGCACCTCCACGCGCTGCACCGCCGGGCAGCCCGCGTCGGGATCGGCGCAGCGCCACACCGAGCGGCCGAGCGTCTCGAGCAGGAACAGCCCCGCCTTGCCCGCCGGCGCCACCGCCTCGAACTTGATCGGCCCGTCCTGCACCGGCAGCCGATGCGCCGCGACCGGCGCGTTGCGCCCCGGCGCCAGCGGCAGCGCGTACGCCGCGATCCAGCCGTCGCGATCGTTGACCACCCACAGCCGATCACCCCGCACCACGCCCCCGCTCGGCTCCCAGCGCTCGATCCCCGCCGGCGCGATGATCCGCACCGCGTCGATCGGCACGTCGGGCAACGCAGCCGGCGCGCCGCCGCAGCCGCTCATCAGCGCCCCGGCGACGACGACCTCGACCGCGACCTCCCTCATCGCGCCTCCGCGCCGCGGCCGATCCCCAGCACCTCCACCGCCTCGCCGATCAGCGGCAGGTGGTCGAGGAGCCGATGCCCGTCGTCGACACCGTACAGCCGCTTCACCCCCGGCGAGCGCACCGCGAACGCCACCGCGTGTTGGATCGGGATCACGTCGTCGCGCAGCCCGTGCACGATCACCGTCGGGTGCGTCGCGACCACCTCGGCCTCGTCGCGGCACTGCGTCCACAGCCGGTACGGCAGCTCGACCTGCTCACCCACGCCCTGGTGGTGGTACTGCAACGCGCCCATCTCGGCCCACAGCTTCATGCCGTCCTCGCCGAGCTGATCGACCCAGCAGGCGTGGATGCCCACCGCCGGCGCCATCAACAGCAGCTTGAAAGCCCGGCTCCGCCGCCGCGCCGCCGCCGCCGCGATCGCGAACGCGCCCATGCTCGACCCGACGAGCAGCTCGATCGACGGATCGGCGTCGACCGCCTCGAGCACCGCCTCGATCTGATCCTCGAACGACCAGCCGGTGCGGTTCATCAGCGGCGCGGTCACCTCGAAGCCGAGCACCTCGCGCAGATAGCGCGCCTTGCGCCCGCTCGGGACGCCTTCGAAGCCATGGGCGAACAGGCAGTGCATCGCTTCCCTCCGCAGTGGACGCCAGAGCCTACGCCGTCCGCGCCGCCCGTGTCACCGTCCCTCGACCTCGCGCAGCAGCTCGTCGATCGCGGCGGGATCGACGCCCGGCATCAACCCGGGGAGGCCATCGAGCGCGCCGAGATCGGTGTCGAGCAGCGCCATCGTGAGGCGGAGCGTGGCGAAGAAGACCGCGGCCCAGGCGGCGAGGCGGGCGGCGAGCGCGGCGGCGGCGGCGAGCGCGCGCGCGTCGGCGTCGGCGGCGGCGGCGAGCGCGGCCGGATCGGTCGCGCCGAGCAGCAGGCGCTGCGCGGCCGAAGCGCCGACCTCGGCGGCCGACGGCAGGGCGGCGGTGAGCGGCTCCCCGGCGGCGAGGCGACGACCAGCGCGCTCGCAGGCGCGGGCGAGGCGACCGGCGGGCAACAGCCGCGCGGCGCGTTCGAAGCCCTGCGCGTCGAGCGGCGCGGCGGCGGCGAGCGCGGCGGTCGTGTCTTCGGGCACGAAGCGCCGCCCGAGGCGATGGAGCAACGGCGCGAGGCGGCCGGTGAAGGCGAGCGCGACGACGCCGAGCACCGCGAGCAGCGGGAGCGCGTCGACGAGCCGCGCCCCGAACGAACGGGGCAGGAACCAGCCGCCCGGCAGCGTGAACAGCGCCGCCACGAGCGGGAGCGCGAGCGCGCGCAGCACCGCGCGGCGGATGAGCCGCCGATGCGCGCGCCGCGACGCGACGAGGCGCAGCGCCGCCGGATCGAGCGCCGCGAGCGCGCCGCCGATCGCGCCGAGCTCCGCCGCCGTGAGCGCGCCGCCACGGGCGACCGCGCCCGCCGG
This sequence comes from Myxococcales bacterium, assembly GCA_020633515.1. The sequence continues at coordinate 35,338 of JACKDM010000012.1, read as the reverse complement.
ATCGGCGCCCGCCTCGACCGCGGCGGCGGCGACAGCGGCCCACGCGCACCCGGTCCGGCCGAGCAGCGCGAGCGCCGCCGCGGGCGGGTGGCCGGCTTCGAGCAGGCGGGCGAGGACTTCGAGCGGCTCGGGCAAGGCTTCCCCCGACGCGGTGATGCACCCGGAGTCTAGCCCATCCGACCGCGATCAGCGATCGAGGCGGCTCGACGTCGTCGAACCGAAGACGCCGACCTGATGGCTCGCCCGCTCGGGCGCGTGGCGGGCGTGTACCCGGCGCACCTGCTCCTCGCGGAAGTTCTCGTGCCGCCGGTCGACGACCTCCTCGCCCTCGCCGGGCCGGATCGGGGTCGTGCCGCCGGTCGCGAGCGCGTGGCGACGGCCGGCGTCTTCGAGCAGCATCGCGTCGCCCGACGAGAGGTCGAGCACCGCCTGCAAGCGCGAGAGCGCCTGCTGCTGCGAGGGCTCGGCGCCGCCGCCGCCGTGGGCGAGCGACTGCGCGATGAGGAAGATCGTGCGCCGCTGGCCGACATCGAGGTCTTCGACGTCGTCGCGCGAGAGCGGCTCCTCGGCGAGCGCGAGCAGCGCGTCGTCGGTCTGGTCGGTGAAGTGGTCGTAGCGATAGCGGTCATCGTCGGTCGGGGTGCGGGCGTTGCCGGCGAGGACCTCGGCGAGCGCGCGGGCGAGGAGGCGCTCGTCGTCGGCGTCTTCGATCGGGTGATCCGCGACCTGGCGGGCGAAGACGTCGTGGGGCTCGTTCTGGTCGTCGAACTTCGGGTCGCTCAAGGCTCTCCTCCTTCGGGGCGGTGGGGTCCGCGGCGCGGACGAACGCCCGCCTTCGGAGCACTTACCGTGCCGCCACCGCCCGCCGCGCCCCACCCGGCGCCGATCGCGCCCGAGCTGCGCCCGATCCGCGTCGATCCGCCCCGCGACCGCCTCGCCGCCGAGGCGCGCCGCCCCGCGCGGCGCGGCCATTTTGGGGGCGAAGCGGCGGGCGGAAGGGAGTAGGATGCGCCGCATGCTGACCCTGTACACGACCCCCCGCGCCGAGGGCGGCTTCCCGAGCCTGAGCCCGTTCTGCGCCAAGCTCGAGGTCTGGCTCGACCTCGCCGGCATCGAGTACACCCGCCGCAACGGCGACTTCCGCCGCTCGCCCAACAGCAAGATCCCCTTCGTCGACCTCGACGGCGAGCTGATCGCCGACTCGCAGCGCATCATCGGCCGCTGCAAGGCGAAGTACCGCCCTGCGATCGACGCCGGGCTCACCCCCGAGCAGCACGGCGTCGGCCGCGCGGTGCAGCGCATGCTCGAAGAGGCGACCTACTTCGGCATGGTCCGCGCCCGCTGGCTGACCGATCACGGCTTCGCGTTCGTGCGCAGCCACATCCTCGACCGGGTCGTGCCCAAGCTCGTGCGCCCGCTCGCCTATCCCAAGATCAAGCGCGACCTGCGGCGCACGCTGCACGGCCAGGGCGTGCTGCGCTACCCGCTCGAAGAGGTGTACCAGGCGGTCATCGACGACGCCGAGGCGATCGTGGCGATCATGGGCGAGCGCCCGTTCCTGCTCGGCGAGGCGCCGTCGAGCTACGACGCCACGGTCTTCGGCTTCCTCGGCGGCCTCGCGATCTCGGGGTACAGCGACCCGGCCGTCGACCACGTCCGCGGCAGCGCGGCGCTGACCGCATATCGCGAACGCATGGTCGCGCGGCTCGGGCCCGCCATGGCGTCTTCTTGACCCGAGCGCTCGCCGTTGCGAGCATCTGAGCGATCGAGGTGCGCGGCCCGGACAGCCGCGCGGTGGAGAACGTGCGCAAGACCAAGGCGATATCGGTCGAAGACATCGGCAAGGCCGAGGGGGGCGCCGTCGAGGACACCGACCCCGCCGTCGAGGCCGTCGCCGATCCGCCGCCGCCGCCGCCGCGCAAGGGCGACGACATCGTCGACCGCCTGATCGGCGGCAAGTACCGCATCATCAGCCTGATCGGCGAGGGCGGCTTCGGCGCCGTCTACCGCGCCGAGCAGCAGCCCGTCGGCCGCATCGTCGCGCTCAAGGTCATCCGCGGCAACGCCAAGGACGACGCCGAGCTGCGCGCCCGCTTCCTGCGCGAGGCGCGCTCGGTCGCGCGCATGCAGAGCCCGCACATCGTCACCCTCTACGACTACGGCGAAGAGCCCGATGGCCTGCTCTACGGGGTCTTCGAGTTCGTCGACGGCCGCTCGCTCGACCGGGTCATCACCGAAGACGGCGCGCTGCCCGTCTCGCAGGCGGTCACCTGGACCATCGAGGTCCTCGAAGCGCTCTCGGTCGCCCACGACCACGGGATCGTGCACCGCGACCTCAAGCCCGCCAACATCATGATCGCCAAGGGTTCCTGGGGCAATCAGCAGGCGCGGGTGCTCGACTTCGGCATCGCCAAGGTCGTCGACCACGAGGGCGACGAGTTCAACCAGACCGTCGCGACCCGGCAGGGGCTCATCCTCGGCACGCCGCACTACATGGCGCCCGAGCAGGCGCACGCGACCGACATCGACGGGCGCACCGACCTCTACGCGGTCGGGATCCTGATGTACGCGATGCTCTCGGGGCGGCCGCCGTTCGACGGCAAGTCGGCGTACTCGATCCTCGAAGCGCACGTCACCAAGCCCGTGCAGGACGTGCTCGTGCTGCTGCCGTCGGCGGTGCCCGAGGGGCTGCGCCAGATCATCGGCAAGGCGATGGCGAAGCTGCCCGACCAGCGGTGGTCGTCGGCGCGCGAGATGGCCGAGGCGCTCGCGCCGTTCGTCGGCGAGCTCGGCGAGACGCAGGCGCTCTCGGCGGCCTCCGACCGGCTCAAGCGGCCGACGCTGTCGAGCGTGCGCATGCCGGCGCTGCCCTCGGTGCAGCAGCAGCAGCCCAAGCCGCCGGTCACGAGCGCGCTGCAGAGGCCCCCCGCGCCGGGCGGCTCCAAGCTCGGGATCGTCATCGCGATCGTCGTCGCGCTCCTCGCCGGCGGCGGCGCGCTCGCGTGGTACCTGATGAACCGCGACGCGCCGGTGATCGCCGGCGGCGAGGGAGACGAGGCCGACGCCGAGGTCGAGCCGGTCAAGATCCGCCTCGGCACCGGCAACGTCACCCCGCGCGACGCCGCCGTCGCCCCGCCCCCGCGCGACGCCGCGGTGCCGGTCGACGCCGCCGCCAAGATCCCCGACGCCGCCGTCGCCGCGCCGGTCCCAGACGCCGCGCCCGAGCCCGAACCCGACGCCGGCAAGAAGCCGCCGCCCCGCCGCTGGCGCCAGCAGCGCCGCAACCCCGGCCGGCAGCAGCCGCAAGACCCCAAAGCCCCGATCAAGCTCGACGAGTTCTGACCATGCCCCGAACGCGAACCCGCCTGATCCCGGTCGCCCTCGCCGCGACCCTCGCCGCCGGGGCGCCCGCGTCTCTGCTCGCCGCGCCCGAGACGACCGAGGAGCGCGACACCCGGCTCAAGAAGGCGCAGGCCTACCTCGATCTGGCGACGGTGCTCTTCCGCGACAAGGACTACGCCGGCGCGCTCAAGGAGCTGCAACGCGCCGAGCCGCTCCTCGAAGGCAGCGACGTGCTCCCGCTGGTGCGGTTCAACATCGCGCGCTGCTTCGAGGAGCTCGGCCGCCCCGCCGACGCGGTGCGCGCCTACCAGCGCTACCTGACGCTCTCCGAAGAGGCCGACCGCCGCCGCGACCGCGCCCGCGAGGCGATCCGCGACCTCGAGCCCAAGGCGGTCGGCGACCTCCAGATCGAGTGCGCCCAGCCCGGCACGGTGCTGCGGATCGACGGCCTCGAACAGCCCAACCGCCCGTGCCCGGTCGCGGTGAAGGGCGTGCTCGGCGGCGAGTACCCGGCGAGCGCGCGCGCCGACGGCTACCAGGAGAGCCGCCGCACGCTCACCGTCGAGCCCGGCCGCACGACGACGCACCGCTTCGACCTGATCCCGGTCGCGACCACCACCCCCGACCGCGTCGGCGCGACCTCCCGCAGCGACGACGGCGGGCGGAACATCGTGCCCTGGCTGGTGATCGGCGCCGGCGTCGGCGCGGCGGCGACCGGCGCGGTCTTCCACGGGCTCGCGGCGGGCTCGGCCGACGACGCCGCCAACGCGGGCACGCCGAGCGAGTACGACACCGCGGTGCAGCAGTTCGAGTCGCAGCGGATCGGGACGGTGACCGCCTACGCGGTCGGCGCGGCGCTCATCGGGGTCGGGGTGTGGCTCTTCGTGCGCGACGCGGGCGATCCGGCGGACGCGGCGTTCGTGCCGACCGGCAACGGGGCGCTCGTGAGGTTCTAAGGGCGCGGCCGCTCACAAGCTCCACTTCACGCCCAGGCTGAAGGTGCGCCCCTCGACCCAGGTGTCGGGCACGCCGGTGCCCTGCGCCTCGCGGACCGGGGCGTTGAGCAGGTTCTGCGCCTTGAAGCGCAGCTCGAAGCCCTCCCCCACCGGCAGGCCGGCGACGACGTCGAGGAAGTGGCGCTCGACCTCGAAGATGTCGGGCAGTCCGTCGGTGCCGACCTGCACGACGCGCGGCCCGGCGACGTTGTAGAGCAGCGTCGCGAACGCGCCGCCGTCGAGGTCTTCGTAGCCGAGCTGGAGGTTGAGCACATAGGGCGACTGGCCTTGCAGCGGGCGCTCCTTCGAGGTCAGCACGAGGCTCGCGCCGCCCGGCTCGGTCTCGCGGGTCGTGTCGACCGATGACCGGATCAACGCGAGGTTGCCCGCGAGATAGAAGGCGTCGGCCCACTCCCCGAAGAAGCCGAGCTGCTTGCGCGCGTCGAGCTCGACGCCGAGGTTGTCGGCGCCGCGGGTGTTGTCGGGGATGATCGTCTTGTCGGAGCCGGCCTCGATGATCTGCTCGATCGGGCCATCGAAGCGCTTGTAGAAGACCGCGACCGACGCGCTCTCGCGGGGCGAGAGGTACCACTCCCAGCGCAGGTCGAAGTGGTCGATCAGCGCGCGCTCGACCGCGGGGTTGCCCTTGTAGGAGCGGCGGTCGATGACGTCGTCGTAGCGCAGCGCGGCCTTCTCGCGAAACTCCGGGCGGTTGATCGAGCGGCCGTAGCCGGCGCGGAGCTGCATGTCTTCGGCGACGCCCCACACGAGGCTCGCCGAGGGCAGCCAGTCGAGGTCGTCGAGCAGCCCCGGCGGCGGGTCTTCACCGACCGGCGCGTACGACTCGACCCGCATCGCGGCGTGCTCGACGCGCAGCCCCGCCATCAGCCCGAGCTCGCCGGGGAGCCGGTAGCGCCCCATCAGCCACGCGGCCTCGATCCCGAGCGTCGCGGCGTAGCTGTCGCCGAGCTGGGTGTCGTTCTCGGTGACGTAGCGCCGATCGGCGCCGATGTTGGCCGGCGCGAGCAGCGCTTCGATCGGTTCGGTCGCGCGGATCCCGGAGTCGCCTTCGAGGTGGAGCTGGAGCGACTCGACGTCGCGGGCGCGGCGCAGCGCGGTGCCGCCGAGCTCGATGAAGTCACGCTCGTCGTCGCCTTCGCCGGCCGGGCCGATCGGCAGCCGCAGCGCGAGCGCGAGCTCGTGGGTGTCGTCGTCGAGCGTCGAGAAGAAGCGGCGGTTGGCCTCGGGCTTGGCCGACATGCCGAACGGCTCGTCGGTGCCGCGGCCGCGGTCGTACTGCCAGGTGCGGCGGTTGGGCTCGAGGCGGAGCGCGCGGCTGAAGCCGTAGTGCCAGCGCAGCGCGAGCTCGGCGAGCGGGAGCTGGTGCTCGCCGCGCACCTGCTGGGTGAGGAGCTGCCGCTCGACCCACTGCAAGCGGGTGACCCGCAGCGCGTTGTTCTCGTCGCCGAACTGCACGCCTTCGAAGCGGCCGACGAGGTCGTCGGTGTTGCGCAGCAGGAGCGTCGTCAGCGCGAGCCGGTGGTCGTCGCCGATCACGGCCGCAGCTTCGACGATGCCGCTGAGGTCGACCGAGCGGGTCGTGCTCTCGTAGTCGCCCGGCTCCTTCTCGATCAGCGTCTCGCCGCTGAGCGCGTAGCTGTTGCGGGCGCCCGTCACCCGGCGGAAGCCCTGCCCGTAGCCGAGGCTGCCGGTGACGCCGAGGTCGACCGGGCCGAGGTCGTAGCGGTCGCCGGCCGCGACCGAGAGCCCGAAGCCGGGCGGCAGGGTCTCGCGCTCGGGCGCCCAGACGTTGGGCAGCGCGCGGGCGTACTCGTCGAGCTCGGCCTGGGTGACGCACGGGCCGCGCCCCGGGAGCGGGATGGCGCCGGCGCAGCGCTGGAGGCCGGAGCGTTCGAACTCGGCCGCGAGCGGCGCGGGGAGCGCGCGGGCGCCGTCGTCGACCCCGAGCCAGTCGGTCGATCCGCCCGCGTAGCCGAGGCCGTCGGTGAACGTGGTGCCGCTCTGGTACTCGACCGAGGCCGAGACCTCGACGAACGCCTCCTCGGGCACGCCGCGGGTGCGGAGCTGCACGACGCCGCCGCCGAACTCGGCCGACACGTCGGGCGAGGTGGTCTTCTGCACGACGACGCTGCCGAGCACGCCGGTGGGGAAGATGTCGAGCGGCACGACGCGGCGCTCGGGCTCGGGGCTCGGGAGGAACATGCCGTTGAGCGTGGTCGCCGAGTACCGCTCGCCCATGCCGCGGACATAGATGTACTTGCCGCCGACGATGGTGAGCCCGGTGACGCGCTTGAGCGCGCCGGCCGCCGACGAGTCGCCGGCGCGCGACATCTGCTCGGCGCCGAGCACGTCGACGACGCCGCCGGTCCCGCGCCGCTCGGCGGAGAGCTCGGCGACGCCGCCGGCGATGTAGGGCGCGGTGACGACGTACTCGTCGAGCGCGAGGCCGGCGGGTTCGAGGGCGGCGTCGGCGGTCGCGGTCGCGTCGAGGGTGACGGTCGCGTCGAGGCGGCCGGCGCGGTACTTCGGGTGGATCACCGAGATGGCGTGCGGGCCTGCGGGCAGGTCGAGGCGATAGCGGCCGTCGGCGCCGGTGGTCGCGGTCTCGGGGCGGCCGCGCACGTAGAGCTGCGCGCCGGCGATGGGGGCGCCGGCGGGGTCGGTGATCCGGCCTGCGAGCGCGCCGGTCGGGGCGTCGGGGTCGACGGCCGCGGCCTCGGGCGCGCTGCCGGGGGCGCGCTGCTCGCGGTCGACGACGGCGGGCGCGTCGGCGAAGAGGGTGACGAGCAGCTCGGTGGTGTCGCCGGGGGTGATGGCAAAGCCGGCCTCGGCGGCGAGGCGCGCGCGGCCGGCGGGCGCGGTGATCACGGCGACGTGCTCGCCGTCGGGCAGGGTCAACCACGCGCGGCCGTAGGCGCTGGTCTCGACGCGCTGCTCACCGACGGTGACGGTCGCGCCGGCGAGCGGCGGGTCGCTGGCGGCGCCGTCGAAGACGAAGACCGAGAGCCGACCCTCGGCGTGCGCGGTCGCGGCGAGGCAGAGCGTCAACACGATGACGAAAAGCGGCGGCCATGTACGGGTCTTGCAGACGCGTACACGAATCGCGCATCTCGCGTGCGTGGTCCGCGCGACGCGGACTCTGGCGGGTCGCCCCCCGTCGGGCGCCCGCGCGGACGTCCGGTCTCCCAACGGCCGGACCGTCAGCCGCCTGACGGTTTCAATCACACTCACCGCCCGCGCGGCAGTCGGCCATCGCCTTGCGGAGCTGGCCGGCGCGCTCGAAGAGGGCGGGCTTCGTCAGCCGCCGGAGCTGCGCCTCGGCCTCGCCGAAGTCGCCGAGGCGGAAGTGCGCATAGGCGAGCGCGTAGCGCAGCTCCTCGTCCTCGGCGAGCATGCCGAGCCGGGCGAGGCGCGGGGTGAGCGCGACGACGGCCTCGAAGCGCTCCATGTCGAGCAGCAAGGCCATGCGCTGCCGCAGCTTCGCCGGCTGTTCGAGCAGGCGGCCGTTGAGCGCGAGCGCGCGGCCATAGGCCTGCTGCTCGCGGTAGAGCTCGGCGGCGTCGCGGGCATGGTTCGGGTCGAAGAGCGCGGCGGCCTCGAACATGCGCGCGGCGACGAGCGGGTGCTCGGTGCCGAGCCAGGCGTGGCCGAGCTGCACGAGCAGGCGCTCGTCGTCGCCGAAGCGCAGGCGCGCCTCTTCGAGCAGCAGCCGCGCGTCTTCGGCCTGCCCGGCCTGCAAGAGCGCCTCGCTGACGAAGAGGTGGTCGTCGAGCCCGCCGCCGCCGGCGATGGAGCGGCGGCCGGCGTCGACGGCGGTCTGGTGGAGGCCGAGCTCGAGCAGGCGCTCGACGCGGATCCGGCCGAGCTCGCGGCGGTCGGGGAAGGCTGCCTCGCCGGCGTCGAGCGCGGCGAGCGCGGCGGCGTGGCGGCCGGCGCGCCAGTGGCAGGCGCTGCGCATCGCGAAGAAGTCGGCCTCGCCGTCGGCGAGCGGGCCGGCGGCGGCGAAGGCGGCGAGCACGGTGGCGCAGTCGTCGAGCGCCCACGCGCTGCGGGCGCGGTAGAGGTGCAGCGCGGCGTCGGTCGCGCCAGCGGCGATTGCGGCGTCGAAGGCGGCGAGCGCGGCGGTGAAGTCGCGCTGGCGCAGGGCGATGACGCCGCGCAGGGTGTGGTAGCGGGGCAGGTCGGGGCCGTCTTCGGCGGCGGGATCGGCGGCGGCGATGCGCTCGGCTTCGTAGGCGTCGAGCGCCTGCCCGGCGCGGTCGGGGTGGCCGTCGCGCAGCAGCATGGTCGCGAGGCCGAGGTGGTCGACTTCGGGCGGCTTCTTGGCGAGGGCGGGCGCGGCGAGCGCGAGCGCGAGCGCGAGCGTCACGAGGCGCATCGTCAGCCTCCCCGGGTCAGCGCGAAGCGGATGGTCTGCTCGACGCCGGAGACGGTCTGCGGGCGGCCCTGGTAGGTGCCGGGGCTGAACGACCAGCGCTCGATCGCGGCGCGGGCGGCCTCTTCGAAGACGCCGGGCGGGTCGGCGGCGAGCACGCGGGCGTCTTCGATGCGGCCGTCGGCGCCGATGGTGAGCGCGAACTTCACGTAGCCGGTGACGCCGCGCTTGCGGGCAGCGGGCGGGTAGGTCGGCGCGACCTGCCGGGTCGGGCGCGGCGGCTCGTCGACGGTGTCGCTGGTCATCACGAGGTCGCGGCCGCCGGCCTCGCCGAGCAGCGCGTCACCGGCGCCGGCGAGGTCGCCGCCGAGTGCTACGGGCGGGCCGAGGCTGACGGCGGAGAGCGAGGAGCCGAGGTTGGGCGGCGGGGTGCGGGGGCGGGCGCTCTGCTGCGGGCGCGGGCGGGGCTTGGGCGGGGTGCGGCGCTCGGCCTTGGGCTTGGGCGGCGGCGCGAGGTCGATCGCGGTCGCGGCGGGCGCGGCCTCCTTCTTCGGCGGCTGGGTGTAGCGGTTCATCCAGGCCATCAGCCCGAGCACGAGCGCGGTGCCGGCGAGCATGACCGCGAGCGCGCCGAGGTGGCGGAGCAGCCGGTTCACCCCGCTTCCTTCTCGGTCGCGACCGCGACGTCCTTGGCGCCGGCGAGGCGGCACTCGTCGATGACGTCGATGAGCTTCTGCGCGGCGACGGCGCCGTCGGTGACGACGAGCACCGGGCGGTCGGCGCCCGCGCGGAGCTGTTCACGCACGGTGCCTTGCAGCATCCACGCGCGCACCGGGCGGCCGTCGACCCAGACCTCGCCGCGGCGGTCGAGGGTGACCCGGATCGCCTTGGTCGACGCGGGCCGGGCGCTCGCGGCCGAGGGGCGCTCGAGCTCGACCTGCGCGTCTTTGACGAAGGTCGTGGTGACCATGAAGAAGATGAGCAGGATGAAGACCATGTCGATGAGCGGCGAGATGTCGACGCCCTGCTCCTCGGCTGCGCGCGAACGACGGCGCCACATCAGCACGCCTCCCGCGCGACGAGGACCTCGCGCAAGACGTCGAGGTCGTCTTCGAGCCCGCGCTGGCGGCGGTCGAGGAGTCGGCCGGCGATGACGCCGGGCACGGCGACGACGAGGCCCATCTGGGTGGTCAAGAGCGCCTGCGAGATGCCGCCGGCGACGCCGCCCGAGGCGGCGAAGAGCGCGCCCTGGCCGAGCCCGTCGAAGGTCTCGATCATGCCGGTGACGGTGCCGAGCAGGCCGGCGAGCGGGGCGATGATGACGAGGCTGTGCACGAGCGCGCGGAAGCGGGTGAGGTCGCGGCGGACGGGGGCGAGGCGCTCGGTGAGGAGCGCGTCGAGGTCGTCTTGGGAGAGCGCGCGGCCGAGCGCGGGCGCGACCTGGGCCATGGCGGCGCCGAGCACGCCGCCGCGGGGCATGCGGCCGGCTTCGACGAGGCGGCGCACGTCGCCGCGGCGGCCGCGGCGGAGCGCGAAGAGGCGGTAGCCGAGGCCATACCAGAGCAGCACGGTGGCGGCGACGAGCGGCGGCATGACGAAGCCGCCGTCGGCGATGTAGCCGCGCAGGTCGTCGACGAGGAGCTCGATCACGCGGGCACCGGTGAGGCCTCGACCGCGCCGGTGCCGGCGCTCGCGGCGTCGACGCGGCCGACGCGGGCGAGGTTGACGAGCCGCAGCGCGCCCTGCTCGACCTGCGCCTTGAGCGCGGTCGCCCAGGCGTTGAGCAGGTTGCCGAGCAACAGCGCGGGGATGGCGACGACGAGGCCGAGCTCGGTGGTGATGAGCGCCTCGGAGATGCCGCCGGAGAGCAGCTTCGGGTTGCCGGTGCCGAACTCGGTGATCACGTCGAAGGTGGAGATCATGCCGGTGACGGTGCCGAGCAGGCCGAGGAGCGGGGCGACGGCGGCGATGACGGTGAGCGCGGAGCCGAGGCGGTCGATGCGGCCCTCTTCGCGGAGCATGCCCTCGGCGAAGACGCGCTCGAGGTCGGCGCGCTCGTGCTCGGCGTGCTCGGCGGCGAGGTAGCGGGCGAGCGCGGCCATGACCCGGGCGCCGGCGCCGCGGGCGCGCTCGCAGTGCTCGGCGGCGGCGCGGTAGCGGCGGGCGAGGACGTGGGGTTCGATCGCGGCGAGGAGGCGGTCGACGGGCGAGCGGGCGACGGCGAGCAGCGCGACGCGGGCGAGGAGGACGAGGAGCGCGAGGCCGCCGAGCGCGACGATGACCCAGGCGATCGCGCCGCCGGCCTCGACGACCTCGAGCGGGGTGCGGCTCCGGCGGGGCTCGTAGTTCTCGTCGGCGCTCTCGAAGAGGAAGATCCCGGCGGTGGCGAGCGGGGCGCCGGCGGCGAGCGCGCGGGCGGTGGCCTCGCCTTGCACCGGGTCGAGCTTGAAGCGGCCGTTGCCGGCGGGGGTGAGCGCGCCGGCGGCGTCGGGCGCGACGCCGTAGACGGCGACGCCGCCGACGTGGATGAGCTCGCCCTCGACCTGGCGGCCGTCGGCGAGGAAGTACGCACCTTTGGCGCGGCGGACGGCGCCCTGACGCTCGATGAGCGGGGTGGCGCGGGCGAAGCCGTCGGCGAGGAGCGCGGCGTAGCGGGCGATCGATGATCGGGCTGGCGCCGGCGCGGCGCTTGGGCGCGGCGCTTGGCGGCGTCGGCGGCGCGGGGCGGCGGCTTTCGCGGCGGCGGCGCGCGGCGCGCGCGGCAGGGCAGCGACGCAGCGCGGTGCTTCGGCGGCGTCGGGCAGCGCGAGCCCGGCGGGCGGCCAGGGCACGCCGGCCTGCTCGAAGCTGCGCGCCATCTGCTGCGCGAGGCCGTCGAGCGCGTCGAGCCCCTCGGCGACCGCCTCGCTCTCGCGTTCGAGGGTGACGAGCGCCTCGCTGAGCCCGTCGGCCTCGACGGTGAGCGCGACGAGCTGGCGCTGCATGACCTCGAGCTCGGCGCGGGCGGCGCGCTCGTCGGCCTCGGCGGCGCGGCGGGCGTCGGCGAGGCGGCGGTCGAGCGCGGCCTTCTCGGCTTCGAGGAAGGCGTACTCCTTCTTGTAGGCCGCCGCGAGCCGCGCCTCGGCGTCGTCCTGCGCGCGGGCGGGCAGCGCGCAGCCGAGCGCGGCGATCAGAGAAGCGCGTGTTCATCGCGCCTCCCTGGGCCGGGGCAGGATGTCGGGCAGCTCGAACCAGCCGACGCGGATCTGCTTCTTGAAGGCGTCGAAGAGCGCGAGCACCTGCGCGCGCTCGGCTTCGTCGTCGAGGCGGGTGGTCTGCCAGTCGCCGCCGACGCGGGCGACGGTGCCGACCCGGTCTTCGCCGGTGCGGAAGTAGAGCCCCACGGTGCCGATGCGCACGACGTCGACCATCGTCGGCACCCCGCCGAGGGTGATGGTCTCGCGGTGCAGGCCGGTGTCGCGGGTGAGGCGCAGCTCGTCTTCGACGAGCGCCCACAAGCGGGCGAGCGCGGTGCGCGGGGTGAGCAGGCCGTCGGCGAGGTTGCCGGTGATCTCGGTGACCGCGGCCCGGCGCTCGTCGCGGCGGAAGGGGATCGAGCGGTCGACGTGGGCGGTGAGCATCGCGGCGGCGTCGGCGACGACCGGGCGCAGGGCCTCGTCGTCGGCGGCGGCGCGGGCGACCTCGGCGCGCTTGCGGTCGCGGGCTTCGCGGAGCTGGCGCACCCGCAGCTCTTCGCGCTGCAGCTCACCTTCGAGCTGCGCCTTCTGAGCGGCGAGCGCCCGGCGGCGCTCGCGGGCGGTGCGCTTGTGGTCTTCGAGGGTGTCGGTGAGCTGCTCGACCTCGGCGCGCAACGCGACGAGCGCGCCGGCGAGGCCGGAGGCGTCCTGGGCGCTGGCCGGCCGCACCCCGGTGAGGGCGGCGAGGGCACAGAGCGCGGGGAGGAGGGTTCTCAATCAGACCTCGTCGTCAGAGCCCGATGGCCCAGCCGGCCGTCCAGTCGGTCGCGCCGACGGCGCCGATGAAGGTGGCGCTCGCGTCGAAGAAGGCGTCGGTGGGCACGGCGCCCGCGTCGAGGAGGGGCGAGCCGGCGGGCAGGCGCCAGCCGCCGTCGAGGGTGATGGTGCCGGTCGTGTTGCCCTTGACGTCGGCGTCGGCGCTGAAGAACTGCTCGACGGTGCAGGCGAGGCCGGTGAGCGGGTTGCCGTCGCCGTCGACCGGCTCGACGAACGGGGTGGCGCAGTCGAGCGCGACGTTCTCGAGGGTGAGCTGGCCGGTGAGCGCGTCGGGGCCGGTGCAGGCGAGCGCGAAGGTCGAGCTCTGGTCGAGCGCGAGGCAGCCGTCGCCGAAGCCCTTGACGATCGCGTTGTGGATCGAGGCGCGGGTGCCTTCGCGGAGCAACATGCCGATGTCGGCCTCGGCGACGCCGATGAGGCTGATGTTGCTGATGGTCGGGTTGGAGCGGGGCTCGAGGTCGTTGTTGTCGCCGTTGTTGTCGGCCTCGATGCCCTGGTCGCCCTCGCCGTCGAGCTGGCGGGCGAGCACGAACTGCGCCTTGCCGATCCAGCCGTCGGTCCAGTCGAGGCTGTCGTCTTCGATGCCGGTGAGCACGACGTACTTCACGTTGACGGTGCCGCCGAAGAACTCGACGCCGTCGTCGGCATTCTTGTGGACCTGGATGTACTCGACGGTGGTGCCGGCGCCGACGCCCTGGAAGGCGATGCCGTTGAACTCGGAGGTCTCGGTGAGCTTGGTGCCGGCGTACTCGACGCGCACGTAGCGGAGCGTGCCGGAGCTGTCGGCGGGGTCGTCGCCGCCGTAGAGGCCGGTGTCGCCTTCGCCGTTGGCGGTGCAGGGCGCGGTGTCGCAGCCGTTGATGGGGGCGTTGCCGTTGATGACGAGCCCGCCCCAGTTGCCGGCGGCGGGGGTCTCCTGGTCGGAGGTCATCACGATCATGGCGTCGGCGCGGCCCTGCGCGTCGATGCGGGCGTTGCGCTGGATGACGAGCGCGCCGGGCGCGGCGGCCGAGGTGCGGCCGAGGAGGGTGGTGCCGGCCTCGATGGTGAGGGTGTTGGTCGACGTGCCGTCGCCGATGAAGACCTTGCCGTCGAGGAAGTAGCGGTTGGCGGCTTCGAAGGTGAGGTCCTCGGTGTAGGTGCCGGCGGGCACGACGCAGACGCCGTCTTCGCAGGTGATGCCCATGGGCGCGCTGCCCATGTCGGCGTCGTCGGTGTCGCCGTCGTCACAGCCGATGACGGCGGTGGCGGCGATCGCGGCGAGGCAGAGCTTGCGGGGGTCGAGCATCGCGGTCCTCCGGGCGTCCTCGGGGGGGTCGGCCCCCCCTGAAATCGCGCGGATCAATGCCGAAACTCGGTGACAATCTGGTGGCCGCGTCGGGGATTGGTGGTGAAGTGAGGGTGTCGCGCGATCTTGTTTGGCGGCCGACACACGCGCGTCACTGCTGACACCGGGCCGTCACGGCGGCGGGCTGTCACCGGCGCGGTGGCTCTGGTATCAACCGGGCATGTGTGGACGCTACCAGCTCGCCGTCGACCCCGCTCAGCTCGAGGCCGTCTTCGCCGCCGCCGTCAAGGGCGACCCCCGCCCCGGCTACAACAACGCCCCCACCCAGTCGCTCCCCGTCGTGCGCCTCGAAGACGAGGGCCGGGTCATCCGCCCGATGCGGTGGGGGCTCGTGCCGCACTGGGCCAAGGACCCCAAGATCGGCAACCGCATGATCAACGCCCGCAGCGAGTCGGTCGCCGAGAAGCCGGCCTATCGCACGGCGTTCAAGCGGCACCGCTGCCTCGTGCCGGCGACCGGCTTCTACGAGTGGAAGCGGGTCGGCAAGAGCAAGATCCCCCACCTGATCCGGGTGCGCGAGGGGCAGGTCTTCGCGATGGCGGGCATCTGGGCGAGCTGGCACGGCGGCGAGGGGGACGAGCCGCTCGAGACGTTCAGCATCTTGACGACCGATCCGCAGGGCGCGCTCGACGGGCTGCACGACCGCATGCCGGTGATCGTGCACCCCGATCGGTGGGAGACGTGGCTCGACCCCACGACCGAGGCGCCGGCCCTGCTCGCGCTCACCGCGCCGCCGCCGCGCGACGCGCTCGAGATCTACCCGGTGAGCGACAAGCTCAACAACGTGCGCAACCAGGGGCCCGAGGTCGCCGAGCGCGCCGGTTGAGCGGTCAGGGCGTGCGGGGCAGCGAGAGGTTGGGGTCGTCGGCCGCCGCGCGACGGTCGGGGCAGGCGCCGGCGTAGAGCAGCTCGCAGGCGGTGTTGTAGACGAAGTCGCCCCCGCCCGGCGCCGACGAGCGCCAGGCGTCGCCCGAGTTGGGGTGGCGGCGCAGCACCACCGGCACCACCTCGGCGACCTCGATCTCCAGGTCGAGCGCGGGCAGGGAGAGCAGATCACCCCGTTCGACCCCGTCGGCGACGAGGTTGCCGTCGCTCGCGAACGCGTGGTCGCGCGGGCCGAGCAGCATCGCCTGCCCGCTCGTCTTCTCGTCACCCGCCGGGTCGATGATCACCCACGGCATCGGATCGACGACACCCGGGGCGGCTTCGACGAGGCGCAGCTCGCGGCTGCCGGGCAGATCGGCGAGGCGCGCGGCCTGCGCGGCGCGGAGCCGGGTGACGAGCCCGCCGGCGGTGAGGTCGCTGGTGCAGGGGTAGATCGGGCAGAGCGGCAGGGTCGGGTCGAGCGCGGCGAGCGGCTCGAGCTGGCCTTCGAAGACGGCGGGCTGCTCGACCGCGGTGCGCAGCGAGCCGAGCCCGCCGCCGGTGCGGCCGACGACCCACGCGCCGGTGCGGCCGAGGCCGTCGATCGCGGGGAAGCGCTGCGGGTTGGCGGGGCCGGGCAGGGTGACGGTGACGAGCGCGTCGCCGCTCTGCACGTCGAAGCGCAGCTCGTCGTCGGCGTCGTCGGGGTGGCCGTCGAAGTCGAGGTCGACGAGGTTGCGCCCGTCGCCGATCGCGAGCCGCGCCGCGGGGCGGCCGTCGATGTAGGCCCGGTCGAGCGCGCCGGGCACGGTGAGCAGCGTCACCCCGGCGGCGAGGTCGATGCGGTCGAGGCGGTGGCGCAGGCAGCCGAGGCCGCCGCAGGCCGGGGCCATCGTCGGATCGGCCCAGGCGGCGGTCGTCACCCGGCCGCGGAGGCGCTCGCGCAGGTGCGGTAGGAGCCCGAGGTGGGCGGCGGCGGCGACCCGCGGGTTCTCGAGCGGGACCCAGGCGTAGCGGCGGGTGACGTCGAGGCGGGCGGGCAGCGGGGTGATCTCGGCGAGCGCAGCGACGAGGCGGCGCGCGATGAGGCGACCGAGCGCGTCGGCGGGGTCGTCGGCGGGCGCGGCGGCGATCGCCTCGTCGACCGGCGCGCCGTCTTCGTCGACGAAGGCTCCGTCGGCGTCGAGCATCGGCACCCGCCCGCCGGCGCGCCAGGTGTCGGCGGCGGCGCCGGTCATCCACACCGCGACCGCGCCCGGCCACTCGGCTTCGAGCGCGGCGCGCACCGCGCCGGGGTAGTCGGCGTCGAGCAGCGGCCGGGCGCCGACCGCGGCGGGCGCGGCGCTCCACCCGGCGATGAGCACCCGCGGGCGGCCGGTGTCGATCGCGTCGAGCGCGATGATGCGCAGCGTGCCGTCGCCGGTCGCCGGCAGGTGGTCGTCGCGGGCGATGAAACCGGGCTCGATGCGCCACGCGGCGAGGTCGTCGGCGTCGTTCTCGACCCCGTCGGCGTCGACGTCGGGCACGGTCAGCGGTCCGCCGGCCGCGGCGGGGCGGGTGATCGGCAGCTCGGCGCTCGCCGCGCGCACCGCGACCGGGCGCAGCTCGGCGGCGGCGTGGCGGGCGGCGGCGGCGATGGCGGGCGCGAGCGCGTCCCACCAGGCGGGGTCGACGCCGCTCGCGTAGGGCAGGTCGCCGATGACCCCGAGCCAGCCGGCCTCGGCGAGCGCGCGCGCCTCGTCACCGGCGGCGATGGCGAGCGAGGGGCCCGAGAGCCCGACCGCGTCGGGGCCGGTGCGGGTGCCGGTGGTGTGGATCGCGACGACGCTCGCCGAGAGCCCGAGGCGGCGCACGAGGCGGTCGACGAGCGCGTCGTGCCGGCTCGCGTCGAGCGCGGCGACGTCGAGGGTCACGATGAGCTGCACGACGGCGTCGCGGGTCAGGAGCACCACCCGCCCGACCGGGGGACGGCGCTCTTCGACGCCGGCGGCCGGGCGGTCGAGGCCGGCGCCGCCGAGCCAGACGGCGTCGAAGTGGCCGTCGGCGTCGGCGTCGGTGAAGCGGTCCTGGCAGGGATCGGCCGGCTCGGGTTCGTCGACCCGGCCGTCGAAGACCCCGGGGCGGTTGTCGGGGCAGTCGGGGCCGGCGCGGTCGCTCCAGGGTTCGAGGTAGGCGGGGGTCAGCTCGAAGCCAGCGGCGCCGGCGCGGGTGATGCCGTCTTCGGGCCAGCTGAAGACCGGCGAGGTGGCCGCCGCGCGGCAGGTCTGGTCGGCGCCGCAATACGCGCGCTCGCCGCAGTCTTCGTCGCGGGCGCAGAGCGGCGGCGCGACCGCGGCGTCGACCGCGGCGTCGGCGGCGGGCAGCACCCGGTCGGGCAGCTCGGCGTCGACGCCGCCGTCGATGATCGGCGGGGCGAGGTCGAGGTCGGTGGTCTCTTCGGTGGGCTCATGGCAGCCGGCGAAGGCGAGCGTCGCCAGCAGAGCCAGGATCCGGCGGTGAGGCAGATTCACGAGCGCACATTAGGGAAGGGCCGGACACCGCTTCAACTCGCGTTGCAGGGCGGATCTGCCGCGTCAGCGGCGCGGCGTCTTGCGGGCGTCTTCGCGGCGGCGCACGAAGTCGACGAGCCCGGCGCGCAGCGGGCCGCTGAGCACGATGACGAGCAACAGCCCGCTCGCCTGCCCGATGAAGAGGCTCGCGGTGGTGTCCATGAGGTAGACGTCGCGGTTGAAGAGCAGCCCGAAGAGGGGCAGCCCGAGGGTGGCGGCGAAGTAGCCGGTGCGGAGCACGGCGCGCTCGGGGGCGCCGCCGGCCGCGGCGAGGGTGCCGCCGGCGCTCAGCGCGAGCGCGCCGCCGAGCGCGATGAGCGGGTGGCCGGGCGGGAGCCACTCGGCGGGGAACGCCATCGCGAGGAAGAGCGCGACGAAGCCGAGCAGCCCGAGCCAGGCGCTGTAGCGGATCGCGTCGTCGCGGCCCATGTTGCGGGCGTGTTCGAGGCCGTTGAGCATGGTCGCGACGAGCAGGAGCCCGCTGACGAGCGCGCCGATCACGTAGAACGGCATGACCCGCGCGAGCTGGTGCAGGTAGGCGGCCTGCTCGACGGCGGGTGCGTCGGCGAGCCAGCGATCGGCGACGTGCTGCAGCTCGCGGGCGTCGCAGCCGGTGAGCAGCGGGATTGCCAGCAGCGTGGTCAGCGCGACGAGCGGGCGTACGCGGCGCGGCCGCTCGGTCGGCGCGATGGCGACGTCGGAGAGAGGCGCGCCAGTGCGCATCAACCGGCCTTACGGGTCGCTTCGAGGACCCGGTCGCGGCGGCCGTAATCGGCGACGATCTGCACGTCTTCGAAGCGCCCGTCGGCTTCGGCGAGCGCGCGCGCCGCCGGGCCCTGGTCGTGGCCGATCTCGACGAGCAGCACCCCGCCCGGCGCGAGGCGGTCGGCGGCCTCGGGGATGAGGCGGCGCACGAGGTCGAGCCCGTCGGGGCCGCCGTCGAGCGCCGCGCGGGGCTCGTAGCGGGCGACGTCGGGCATGAGCGCCTCGATGTCGGCGCTCGGGATGTAGGGCGGGTTCGACGCGACGAGGTCGAAGGGGCCGTCGAGGCCGGCGAGCAGGTCGCCCTCGCGGAAGACCACCCGATCGAGGCCGAGGGTGGCGGCGTTCTGCCGCGAGACGGCGAGCGCGTCGGGCGAGCGGTCGACCCCGGTGACCTGCGCGTCGGGGCGGTCGTGCGCGATGGCGAGCGCGATCGCGCCGCTGCCGCAGCCGACGTCGACCACCCGCGGCGCCTCGCGGCCTTCGAGGCGGGCGATCGCGCGCTCGACGAGGCGCTCGGTGTCGGGTCGCGGCACGAGCACCCGGGCGTCGACGGCGAGGTCGAGGCTCCAGAACCCCTTCTGCCCGGTGATGTAGGCGACCGGCTCATGGCGCCCGCGGCGCCGCACCCGCTCCCGCACCGCGGTCAGCTCATCGGGGGTCAGTGGCTTGTGGTGGTCGAGGTAGATGCGCATCCGGTCGATGCCGAGCGCGTCGGCGATGAGCAGCTCGGCGTCGAGCCGGGGCGAGTCGAGGCCCCGGTCGCGGAAGAAGCCGGTCGTCCACTCGAGCACCCGCGCGATGGTCCAACGCTCTGCGGTCATTCCTCTTCGCGGGCCTTTCGGGTGTACTGCCGGTCGAAGCGGGCGTCCTTGAAGCTGCTGCGGAACTCGGCGCTGCAGTCGCCGCGGGCCACGCAGCCTTCGAGCGCCTCGATGGGGAGCTGCTCGAAGCGGCGGCGGTCGAGGTGGAGCAGGAGGTAGATCTTGATCTGGTCTTCCTGCTTCGACTGCCGGCGGCCCTTCTCGTCGGGGCGGATGACGTCGATGAAGGTGAAGCGGATGTCCTTGACGTCGGGCATCTCGCTGAAGACGCCGCGCACGCCCTCGGCGTACTGGGTGCGGCCGAAGACGAACCACTCGACCGCGCGGGTCTTGAGCTCGACGTCGGTGTTGCGGCCGATCGGGTGCCAGACCTCGATCTGCACCGCCGAGCCCTTGATGCGGGTGCGCTCGGCCGGGTGGCGGCGGGGCGGGTGCACCTCGAAGACGCCCATGATCTCGTCGACGCGGGCCTTCTGGGCGGCGAGCGGGTCGTCGGGGCCGTAGACGTCGGCGGCGTGGGGGGTGATCGCGTCGGCGCGGGCGCGGCGGGGCTGCGCGTCGGCGGGCGCGGCGAGCACGAGCGCGAGCGCGATCGACGCGAAGACGGCGGCGCGCATCAGGTGCGCTCCCGCTTGAGGTGGCGGCCCATCAGCTCACCGACGGCGATGCGGGGCGACTTGGCCTCGTAGAGCACCCGGTAGACCGCGGCGGTGATCGGCATCTCGACCCCCTCGCGCAGCCCGAGCCGATAGGCGCTCTTGGCGGTGCGCACGCCCTCGGCGACCTCCTTCATCTCGCCGAGGATCGCGTCGAGCGTGCGCCCGCGGCCGAGCTCGACGCCGACGTGGCGGTTGCGGCTGAGCTCGCCGGTGCAGGTCAGGACGAGGTCGCCCATGCCGGCGAGGCCGCTCAGGGTCAGGGGGTTGGCGCCGCGGGCGACGGCGAGGCGGGTGATCTCGGCGAGGCCGCGGGTGAGCAGCGCCGAGCGGCTGTTGTGGCCGAGGCCGAGGCCGTGCGCGGCGCCGGCGGCGATCGCGACGACGTTCTTGAGCGCGCCGCCGAGCTCGACGCCGGTGACGTCTTCGGTGGTGTAGCAGCGGAAGTAGTTGGTCGAGAACGCCGCCTGCACCGCCTCGGCGACGCCGTGGAAGCGGGCGGCGACGGTGACCGCGGTCGCGAGCTCGAGCAGCGTCTCGCGCGCGAAGCTCGGCCCGGAGAGGAACGCGAGGTCGGCCCACAAGGCGCGCGGCAGCACCTCGGTGAGCACCTCTTCCATCGTCTGCAGGCTCTCGTTCTCGATGCCCTTGCTCGCCGAGACGATCGGCACCCCGGGGGTCATGTAGGGCGCCGCGTCTTTCATCACCCCGCGCAGCGCATGGCTCGGCACGACCACGCAGACGAGCTCGGCGCCGGCGAGCGCCTCGTCGAGCGCAGGGGTCGCGACGAGCTCTTCGGGCAGCTCGATGTCACGCTGGTAGCGGGGGTTGCGATGCTCGCGGTTGATGCCCTCGACCACCTCGGCCGAGCGCGCCCACAACCGGACCGGGCCTTTGTCACACAGCACCTTGGCGAGCGCCGTGCCCCAGCTCCCGCCGCCGATCACCGCCGATCGCATGGCTCACCTCCCGCCTCTGGGCTGCCAGTGTCGATCAGACCAGCACCCACATCAACAGCAGGGTCGGCGCCATCGCGAGCAGGCTCGCCGAGAAGCCGGCGCCCTGCGCGAGCCGGAGCCCGGTGATGATGAGGAAGATGGCGAAGAACCGCGCCGCGTAGGCCCCGATGTAGGGCACGAGCAGCAAGAGCGAGGCGACCTCGGCGTAGGCGTAGACCCGGAACGTCGCTTCGAAGGGCAGTCGGGGCGGGCCGGCGAGGCGCAGCATCGCGTGGGCGGCGAGGGCCTTGAAGAAGAGCGCGACGGTGACGACGAGCGGCAGGAGCGGCGCGGTCGCGAGCGCGAGCGCGGGGGTGAGCGTCGTGAGCCCGACGGTCGGGCCGGTCGGGCCGGCGAACGCGGTCTGGGCGACGACGGCGAGCTGGCCGATGACCCCGGCGATGATCGCGAAGAGCAGCGGGGTGCGCAGCTCGCCGCGCATCCAGGGCACCGCGAAGAGGTAGCGGGTCGGGCCGAAGAGCGCCTCGCGGGCGGTGAGCACGAACGCGGCG
Source organism: Myxococcales bacterium (assembly GCA_020633515.1). Next base: position 14,079 of record JACKDM010000012.1, on the reverse strand, counting down.
ATGTCGCCGAGGCCGGCGCGCTCCCACGGGATGAGCGGCACGGTGACGACCCCGGGGCCGTCGGCGAGCGCGGCGGCGGGGGCGCCCGCCGACACGACGCTCGGACCGGCGGCGGGCGCGCTGCTCTCGCGGGGGGGCAGGGTGGTGCGGGGGGGCGGCGGCGGGGCCTCGTCGGTGCGCGCCGAGAGGCACGCCGGGCAGCGCGAGAGGCCGTCGGCGTCGACGGTGCGGCACGCCGCGCAGACCAGCCGCCCGCACTCGACGCACGCCGCGACCGCCGGCGCGTCGGGGTGGGCGGGGCAGCGCAGCTCGCCTGCGGTCACTTCTTCTTCTGCTTCTTGCGTGCGGCGCGGGCGGTCTTGTTCTTCTTGCGCGAGCGGTCCTTCGCCTTCGACGCGGCGGCGCTCTTCTTGCGCGCCCCACCCGGGGTGCCCGGCGGCAGGTAGCCCTTGGGCAGCCCGGGCAGCATCTCGTGGATCATCTCGGCGGTCGGCGCCTGCCCACCCGGCAGCCCGGGCAGCCCGCCCATGCCACCCATGCCCCCGAAGCCACCCAGACCGCCGAGCCCGGGCAGCCCGCCCGCCCCGCCGGCCGCGCCCGGGTCGACCCCGAACTGATCAGGCGAGATGCGCAGCAGGCTGCTGCATCTGGGCGAACTGCTTGAAGCCCGGCAGCAGCCGAGCAGGTTACGCCGCCCGGCAGGCCAGTCGCGCCCATGATGGTGCACATGCGCCTTGAAGCGCCCGACAGTCCGATGACCTCCTTAGGGGTCGCTGCCGAGCCGCGCCGATGCGCTGGCCCGAAGTTGCTGCTTCTCGATCAGCTCAGGCTTTGCTGCGCTCACTGCTTAGTCATCGACTGGATGATCGCTTCGATGCGACGAGCGCCGACTCGTCGAGCTGCACGCCCTCAGGGGAGCCGTCACCGAAGAACGGCAGCTTCTCGAAGAGCTCCCGAGGCTGCTTATCTTCGATGGGTGCCGGATCTGCTCGAAGTCCACATGTCGGAGCACGGAGAGCAGCTTCTTGGCGTCCTGCTCGGCTCTCCTCGTCGACGACGCCTCGAAGTCCTGCGCTGGGCCGACGATGTCGCCAGAAGCCCACGCTGATGCGGCTCGCGGAGACCTCGGGGCGGAACTCTTTAAAGGGCGTCAGGGCCCTCGCCACATCGCCGAGGGCTTGATGGGCTTGCCGGTGACCGCCTTGATCGACGCGCCGCGCCACCGCAGGCATCCGCCGTCGACTTGGTCATGATAAACCCGCTGAAGTACCCGATGCGCTCGTCGAGGCGACTGCCCGCCGGCCGCGCCACCGCGTCCTGGCCGATCATCGCGTCGACTACGAGCAGGACATTGTCGGGCTAATTTGCCGCGCGCCCATGATCTCCGGCTCGGTCATCGAAAAGCGCCTCGTCGATGGCGGCGGCGGCAATGATATCGAAGATCACGACATCCGCCGCTTCTTAGCGTCGTCGAGCGCGTTCTGCACAGATGGCGGGCAAGGGCTGCGCCGTCTTCGTGGTGAACAGGCACCCCCGAGGCGCTCGCCGAACTGCTGGATCGCACGGCAGGGGCGGTAGATGTCTGAAGCAGCGACGAGGAGGTTTGCAGCCCTGGTCACGGTAGCGAGAAACCGGGCGAGCTTACGCGGTGGTGGTCGTCTTGCCCGAAAACCCTGGGGCTGCGATCATCATGATCTTGGTGATGCCGGCCCCGAAGTCGAGCAGTGTCGACCGGCCCCCATGAGTTCTCAAAACTCTTCCTGAATCTTGATGAAGTGGTCGCCCGGCCGCACTTCCTGCTTGCAGGTGCCGAAGCGCGACGATCACTGACACCAGCGAGCGCCTTCTCCTTGACCTTGCCGATGGCTGCGGGCCCTTTAGGTCGACGTCAGCCGAACGCAGCAGATGCGGATCGCGCAGCCTCGTTGATGTTCTCTTCAGGTCAGCTCGCGCTTGCCGCTGGAAGCGATTGCCTTGACAGTGCGAAAACCCTTGCTGATCGTCTCGAGCATCCTGGTCGGTCCCAGTCGGTGGTACAGCAGCCGTGCGCGGTGCGACGGCGGGCAAGATGACACCGGTTACAGGCACCGATCGGCGGGCAGAAATATGAAGGCTTGGCCCCTGCCGTCGTCAAGGCCGCGCCCCGCCGTGAGTGCGCCCGCGCGCGGCGCCTGCGATATGATCGCGCTCCGGCCCGGCCCGGCCTCTGGGGAGCACCAAAGATGGCAGAGCCGAACTGATCCATCCCCATCGACCTCGCACCTACAGCACCAGTGGTCGCGATCGTGCTCGATGGCGAAGTGCGTCATCGACGAAGAAGACTGTACGCAGGCGTCGATGGTGGCGTTCGCGGCCGACCGGCTCGCTCGTCGTCAGCAACCACGCCCGCCGCAGGCGATCGTCGACGGTTCACCATCTCGGCTAAGCACTCATCGGCCGCCACTTCGACGCCCGCCGGTGCAGGCTGCGATCAGGGGGCTGCCAGATCAAAGGGCCGCAACGGTGCCACCGAATCGAGATCCGCAGCGAAGCGGTACAGGCTGCCCGAATCTCGGGCATGGTGCTGCACAGCGCGCCGTAGAAGGACATCGCCGAGCGCTACCTCAAGCGGCCAAATTGCACAAGGCGGTCGTCACGTGCCAGCGAACCACGACGCGCAACGGCAGATGACCAAGCTCGCCGGTGAGCTCGCGCCGATCTCGAGGTGCGGGTCATCAACGCGAGCCGACCCGCCGCCGCGCTGCCTATGGCTACGGGCGCGACGTCGACGCCCGGCTCGCGGTCTGCGACTTCGGCGGCACGGCCTGCGACATCACCCTGCTCTCAGTCGAAGAGCAGCGTCTTCGAGAGTCGCCTCGACCGCCGGCGACACCTTCCTCAGCGGCGACGGCTGACGACCGCCTCGCGCGCTATGGCGCTCGCGTTCAAGCAGCAGAACGGGCGCAGGCGCTCGTCAGTCGATCGCCAGACCGGCTGCGCCACGATCGCCAGCTCAGCGCGAGCTGACCCAGGATCGTGCGATCGTCAACGTGCGCGAGCTCGACCGCGACGACAGGCGCGCCGCTCGACCTGCGCTTCCAGCTCGACCGGCGCGGCTTCGAGGAGCGCTGCCAGGACATCGTGCAGCGCACCTTCCTCGTGTGCGACGAGGCGCTGCGCGAGGCGGGGCTGCGGGCGGGCGACCTCGACGGGGTGGTGCTCGTCGGCGGCTCGACGCGGATCCCGCTCGTGCGCGAGATGGTCGCCGGCTACTTCGGGCAGGAGCCGTTCACCGAGCTCAACCCCGACGAGGTCGTCGCGATCGGCGCCGCGATCCAGGGCGCCGCGCTCGAAGCCGACGCCTTCGCGCCCGACGCGCGGCCGCAGCCGCTGTTGCTCGACGTCACCCCGATGTCGCTCGGCGTGCAGACCGTCGGCGGCTTCTACGAGGTGCTCATCCAGCGCAACAGCGCGGTGCCCTGCGAGCAGACGCGGGTGTTCACGACGACGAGCGACAACCAGGGCTCGGTGCGGCTGCGGATCTTCCAGGGCGAGTCGAGGCAGGTCGGCGAGAACACCCAGATCGGCGAGGTCGAGCTCTTCGGCCTGCGGCCGGCGCCGCGGGGCGAGGTGCAGGTCGAGGTCACGTTCGAGATCGACACCGACGGGCTGGTGATGGTGACCGCGCGCGACCGCGAGACGGGCGTCGAGCAGGCGACGCGGATCGAGCTGTCGGCGGGCTACACCGCCGAAGAGGTGGGGCAGATGAAGAAGCGGAGCGGGCGTGGAGCGTAAGCGGCGCTCGGGCAGCGTACCGGCGCTCGGGCGCATCGCGCTCAAGCGGGTCGCGGTGCCGGTCGGCTCGTCGGCGCCGCCGGCGGGCGAGCTCCCGTCGACCGCGCCGACCGCCTACGCCGACACCGATCCGCCCGAGACGCGCCGCCGCCCGAGCGACCCGCCGGTCGTGCTGCGGCGCGCGCTCGTCGTCGAGGTCGACGGCCCGGTGCGCGAGGCGGTCGCCGCCTGCCTGCCCGACGAGGTCTTCGCGACCGAGACCTTCGACGCCGCCGAGGCCGCGCTCGACGCCTTCGGCCGCGGCGGCGCGGCGCTCGCGATCATCGGCCGCGAGCTCGGCGAGGCGTCGGGGGTCGCGCTCTGCCGCCTCATCCGCCGCGCGCCCGGCGGCGCCTCGGTCGGCATCGTGCTGATGAGCCCCGCCTATCGCGACCCGACGCTCGGCGCCCGCGAGAGCAGCGCGTACGGCGCCGACGCCTTCCTCCCGCTGCCCGCCGGGCCCGATCTGCTCGCCGAGCGCGTCGAGCTCGCGCTCTCACGCCGCGAGCCCATCGAGCGCCTCGGCGTCTTGCCGCCCGAGGTCGCCCGCGCGATCGACGCCCGCTTCGCGAGCCACGAGCGGCAGGACTACTACGCGCTGCTCGAGGTCGACCGCCGCGCCGAGCCGGCCGAGATCCGCGACGCCTACTACCGCATCGCGCGCTGGCTGCACCCCGACCGGCACGCGCGCCTCCGCGGCAGCCACCCGCACGTCTACGAGCGCATCAACACCCTCTACAAGCGGCTCGGCGAAGCCTACGCCGTGCTGGTGGACGACGACCGCCGGCGCAGCTACAACCTCGGGCTGCACAAGCGCGGCGCGTTGCGGCTCGAGCTCGGTCGGCAGAGCGACCGCGAGGCGCGCGAGCTGTCGCTGTGCGGCACCGACGAGGCCCGCTCCCACGTGCTCGAGAGCCTCGAAGCACGCAGCCTCGGCGACCTGGAGTGGGCGGAGGAAGCGATGCGACGCGCCGTCGAGACCGAACCCGACAACCGCCCCCTCGCGCTCATCCTCGACTCGATCCAGAAGCTCTCCGACATCGTCCGCCGGTCGCGCGCATGAGCGGCCGCCCCCCCTCCAAAAACCGGGAGCCCTCATCGTGCTGAGCCGGATCCTCTCCGGGGTCATCCTCTCCGCGGGCATCATCGCGGTCCTCGTCTTCACCCCGCCCTGGGCGCTCGGCGTCGTCGTGCTCGTCGCGCTCTGCCTCTCGGTGAGCGAGTACACCAAGATGGCCCGCCCCGACGCGTCGGCCGGCGAGCGCCTCGCGTTCCTGCTCGCCTGCCTCGCCGTCGTGCTCTGGCCCGTCATCGCCGCCCGCTGGCCGTTCTACACCCACGGCGTCGGCTTCCTCATCGCGTTCATGATCGTCGCCCTGACCCGCCTCGCCCGCCCGCTGCCCATCGAGACGAGCCTCACCCGCTTCGGCGCCGACGCGGTCGGGCTGCTCTACCTCGGCTGCACCTTCCCGTTCGTCTTCCTGCTCCGCGGCGAAGGCTCGGGCACCGGCCCGCACGGCGGCTGGGTGCTGCTCATGGTGATGGCGATCACCTTCCTCAGCGACACCGGCGGCTACTTCGCCGGCCGCTTCCTCGGCCGCCACAAGCTCTACCCCGCGATCAGCCCCAAGAAGACCGTCGAGGGCCTCGTCGGCGGCATCGTGCTCGCGACCGCCGCCGCGTTCGCCGCCCGCGCGTTCTTCCCCGGCCTCGGCCACCTCACCGTCGTCGACTGCGTCGTCCTCGGCGTCGTCGGTGCGCTCTTCGCCGTCTGCGGCGACCTCGTCGAGTCGATGATGAAGCGCGCCTACGGGGTCAAGGACTCGGGCACCCTGATCCCCGGCCACGGCGGCATGCTCGATCGCATCGACGGGCTGCTCTTCTGCGGCCCGTTCTGCTGGTTCTACCTGGGAGTCGCCGCCGGATGATCGGAGTCCTCGGCGCCATCGTCATGATCGGGGTGCTGATCACGGTGCACGAGTTCGGGCACTTCGTGGTCGCCAAGCTGAGCGGGGTCAAGGTCGAGGTCTTCTCGATCGGCTTCGGCTCGCCGATCGTCAAGGGCAAGTGGGGCGAGACCGAGTACCGCCTCGCCTGGGTCCCGGTCGGCGGCTACGTGCGGCTCTTGGGTCACGACCCGACCGACGCCCCCGAGCCGGAGGACGCCGGCCGCAGCCTCTACGACAAGCCGCCGCTCGTGCGCATCCTCATCTCGGCCGCCGGGCCGCTGATGAACATCCTGCTCCCGCTGTGGCTGATCCCGCCGCTCGTCTGGCTCTCGTCGAGCTACGACACCGTGCCCGACAACCAGATCGGCGGGCTCGACCAGGGCATGCCGGCCTACACCGCGGGGCTGCGCGAAGGCGACGCGATCGTCGAGATCGACGGCGAGCCGATCTCGGCGTTCTGGCAGATCAAGCGCGAGATCGACGCCTACGACGCCGACGACGGCCCGCTCGCGATCGTCGTCGACCGCCCCGGCAGCGGCCGACTCTCGTTTGCGGTCACCCCGACCGCCCGCACCCGCACCGACCCGCTGCTCGGCTTCACCTCGACCGAGTACTTCATCGGCTACATGCCGGCGTTCCTCTCGAACCTCGTCGCGATCGCCGATCCGAGCGGCCCGCTCGCCGTCGCCGGGGTGCGCACCTTCGACCGGGTGCAGAGCGTCGACGGGCAGGCGACGCCGCGCTACGTCGACGTCGAGCGCGCGCTCGTCGCGGTCGCGCCGGGGCAGACCGTCACCCTCGAGGTCGCCCGCGACGTACCGCTCGATGGCCCCGCCGCCCCGCTCGGGTCGCGCTTCCCGTTCTTGCAGAAGGTCGAGGCGCTCGAGCTCGCCTACACCGCCCCGCCCGCCGGCGGCGCCCCCGGCATTCGCACCGCCAACACCTGCATCCAGACCCTCGACCCCGACCACCCCGCCGCGCAGGTGCTCCGCGTCGGCGACTGCCTGCTCGCCGTCGACGGCCGCGCGCAGAGCCTCGGCGCCTTCCTCGGTCGTGAGCTCTACAACAGCCCCGAAGAGAGCAAGTCGGTCACCCTGCTCCGCGACGGCGAGACCCTCACCGTCTCGCTCGCCCGCGAGCAGGTCACGATCAGCGACCCGTTCAGCGGCGAGCAGACTGTGTGGCTGCCCGGCTTCACCTTCCCCGCCGGCCAGGTCGCCGTCGTGCCCGCGCCCGAGACCGACAACACCGACCGCCTCGCGCACGGCTGGTACGAGGCCCGCACCAACCTCGCCCGCGGCTTCGAGCAGACCCTGCGCGTCATCGGCGGCCTCTTCACCGCCTCGGTGCCCGCCAACCAGCTCGGCGGCCCGCTCTCGATCTTCTATGTCGCCGGCGAGAGCGCCCGCCGCGGCATCGAGGACTACATCGGCATGATGGTCATGCTCAGCCTCGGCATCGGGCTCTTCAACCTGCTCCCGGTGCCGCTGCTCGACGGCGGCCACATCCTCGTCGCCGGCGTCGAGATGATCACCCGCCGCCCGCCCTCGGAGCAGACCCGCATCCGCCTGATGTACGTCGGGCTCGCGTTGATCCTCGGCCTCTTCGTCTTCGCGACCTTCAACGACATCGTGCGCATGGTGCGCGTCTGGACCACCGGCTGAACCCACGCCCCTCGGGAGAGAGATGAAGCTGCTCGCCGTCGACACCGCCACCCGCATCGAGACCGCCGCGCTCGTCGACGGCGACACGCTGCTCGCCGAGCGCGCCATCCACCGCACCCGCGGCCATGGCCCGCGCCTGCTCGACGACCTCGACGGGCTCCTGCAGGACGCCGGCTGGAAGCTCGCCGACGTCGAAGGCTACATCTGCGGCCTCGGCCCCGGCAGCTTCACCGGGCTCCGCATCGCGCTCGCGACCCTCAAGGGCCTCGCGCTCGCCACCGGCCGCCCGATCTACGGCGTGCGCACCACCCGCATGCTCGCCGCCAACCGCCCCGGCCCGCGCACCTACGCGGTCATCGACGCCCGCCGCGGCCAGGTCTACCTCGACGGCCCCGGCATGGCCGCGCCGGTCGTCTGCGACCCCGAGCACACCCCCAAGCACATCCCGCCCGGCCCGCCGCCGCTCCTGCTCGGCGACGGCGCCATCGCCTACCGCGAGGCGCTGCTGCGCGCGCTGCCCGGCGCCGAGATCCCGCCCGGCGCCGTCGCGCACCACCCCCGCGCCGCGCTGCTCGCCGAGCTCGTCTACCTCGACAAACCCGCCCCGCTCGCGACCCTCGAGCCGGTCTATGTGCGCGCGAGCGACGCCGAGCTCAACTACCCCGACGGCTTCCCCGACGCCCTCGGGCACAACTGATCCCACCGGCGCCGTGACCCTGCCCCTCCAGCCGCCGCGCGACTATCGGTTGCGCGACTGCTACCGCGGCCGGGTCTGGCGCGACCCCGCCTCGATGCTCGCCCGCGACGCGCTCTGGGTCGCGATCGCCGCCGCGCTCGCCGGCCTCGCCTACGACGAGCGCGCCTTCGTGCTCCTCGGCCTCGCCTTCGCCGCGCTCTGTGCGCTCGTCGCCGCGCTCGCGACGCTCGCCACCAACCTCCGCCGCGTCACGCTGCTCCGCGCCGCGCCGGCGGTGTCGGCCACCCTCGGCCGCGCCCGCCGGGTCTTCCTGCTGCACGAGCTGTTTCGCGGCAAGGACGAGCGCACCTTCGCGGTGCCCTATCGCTTCACCGACCCCGCCGGCCGCGCCCGTCGGGCCACGCTCTGGATCTGCGGCTGCGCCCGCGACCGCCTGCCCGAAGGCGCCGTGGAGTGGGTCGCCGTCGACCCCGCCCGCCCCCGCCGTACGCTGCTGCTGCGCGCGGCGGTCATGACCGCTGCCCACTGACCGCCGCGCCGACCGGCGTCAGCGCCCCGGCTTCTCCCCGTGCCGCGCGACGACGACCGTGTGGATCCCACCGCGCACGTAGAAGTCGGCCTCGACCTCCATCCACCGCGGCGTGATCGCTTCGACGAGGTCGTCGAGGATGCGGTTGGTCACCGCCTCGTGAAAGGTGCCCTCGTCGCGGAAGCTCCACAGGTAGAGCTTGAGCGACTTGAGCTCGACGCAGCGCTCACCGGGCACGTAGCGGATGCGGATCGTCGCGAAGTCGGGCTGCCCGGTCTTGGGGCAGAGGCAGGTGAACTCGGGGCACTCGAAGCGGATCTCGTAGTCGCGCTCGGGCTTGGGGTTCGGGAAGACGTCGAGATCCTTGCTCTGCGAAGTCGACACGGGCGCTCCGATGATCGGGTGGACGAGGGCCGGTAGAGCTAGCACGCCGCCCCCGGCGACGGCAAGGCGAGGGCGCCCGCAGGGGCGCGGGCGAGCCATCGGCAACAGACTGTTGACCGGGTGTGGTGTCTCAGCTCGCAACACGAACGCCCGGTCGGGTATCACTTCCCGCGTGCCGGCCGGGTCCGGCCATCCACCAGGGAGAAGCACGACATGAAGCGCCTGTTTGGTTCCCTCCTCGCCGCCGCCCTCCTCATCGGGGGAGCCGCCCACGCCGAGAGCTACAACCTCGACCCCGCGCACGCGTTCGCGATCTTCAAGGTCGACCACCTCGGCATCGCGCCCTCCTACGGCCAGTTCATCAAGGTCGGCGGCTCGTTCGACTACGACGCCGCCGCCCCCGAGAAGAGCAAGGTCAAGGTCGAGATCGACGCCGACAGCATCTTCACCGGCGACAAGAAGCGCGACGACCACCTCAAGGGGCCCGACTTCTTCGACACCAAGCAGTTCCCCAAGCTGAGCTTCGAGAGCACCTCGTTCACCAAGGCGGGCGAGAACACCTACACCGTCGCCGGCAACCTGACCATGCACGGCCAGACCCGCCCGATGACGATCACCCTCCAGAAGACCGGCGCCGGCAAGGACCCCTGGGGCAACGACCGGGTCGGCTTCGCGACGACCTTCACCCTCAACCGCCTCGACTTCGGCGTCAGTTACATGCCCGACGGCCTCGGCAAGGAGGTCACCGTCATGATCTCGGCCGAAGGCATCAAGAAGAAGTGAGGTAGCCGATGGACCCCGCCACCCGGGTCGCGCTCGCAGGGCTGGTCTACACCCTCGTCCTGCCGGTGGGCGCCGCGGTGGCGGTGCTCGCCATCGGCCGTCGCGTCCGCCCCCGCGACGACCAGCCCGCGCTCGTCACCCTCGCGCTCACAGTCGGCGTCGCCGTCGCCCAGATCGGCCTCGGCGGCACCGCCGCGCTCACCCTCGCGAGCGCCGACGGCTGGCTGCTCTACGGGCCGCTCGTCGCCGGCCTCGCCGGTGCGCTCGTCGACCGCTTCGCGCCGCGGCGCCCGCTCGCCGTCGCGCTCGTCGCGCTCGTCGTCACCGCGCTCGTCACCGCCCGCCTCACCGGCGCGCTCGCCGCGCTCTGGAGCGGCGGCCCGAGCGAGCCGCTCGCGACCGCCTGGATCCTCGACGCCGCGCTCGTCGGCGCCGCGATGTGGATCGCGCTCGACCTCACCGCCGCCCGCGTCGACCGCCCGACCCCGGTCGTGCTCGGCCCCCTCGCGCTCGCGCTCGCCGTCGCCGCCGTCGCCACCGCGCTCAGCGGCAGCGTGCGCATGGCGCAGTCGATCGGCTCGCTCGCCGCCGTCACCGCGGTCGTCGGCCTCGCCGGCTGGCGCTGGCCCGCGCTGCGCGCCGCCCACGGCGCCGTCGCCGTCGCCGCCGCCGCGCTCATCGCCGCGCTGCTGCACGCCCACCACTTCGTCGAGCTGCCCCGCGCCGTCGCCACGCTCGCGCTCATCGCCCCGCTCGGCGCCCTCGCCGCGTTCGCCGCGCGCGGCCACAAGGCGGTCTTCGCCGCCGTCGGCCTCTCGGCGCTCATCGGCCTCGGCGCGCTCGGCCTCACCCTCGCCCGCGAGCAGGCCAAGGCCGCCGCCGACGCGGCGCCCGCCGAGGGCGACGGCGACGGCAGCTACTACCCGTACTGATCCGCGTCGAGCCCTACTGCGCCCGCGGCGCGATGCGCAGCACCCGATCGGCGACCGCGTCGGTCACCCACAGCGCGCCGCCCGGCCCCACCTCGATCCCCATCAGCGCGCCGTCGGGCAGCCCGGTGTCGAGGTAGTCGATCACGCCCCCGTCGAGCCCCACGCCCCAGATCCGCCCCGTCGCGTTGTCGCCCACGTAGAGCACCCCGCCCGCCATCGCGAGCCCGCTCGGCCGCACGAGCGCCGCGTCGGCGAAGACCGTCGCGAGCGGCATCTCACCCTCGGCCGTCCACAGCTCGGTGCCCGGCTCGATCGCCGGCAGCCGCCGCCCCGGCTCACCCACCGTCGTGTCGAGCATCGCCACCCGCGCGTTGCCGGTGTCGGCGATGTACAGCCGCGCGGTCTCGTGGTCGAAGACGAGGTGCGAGGGCACATCGGCGACCCGCCGCACCTCCCCCTCCGCGTAGCGCACGATGATGCCGTCGGAGTGGTCGTCGAAGCCCGGCCCGTGATCCTCGCGGAAGTCCACCTGCGCGATCGAGCTGCTCTGCCCCTCGAAGACCCAGTAGACGTTGTCTTCCTGCCACGCGATGCCCATGCACAGCGGCGACTGATGCAGCATGTCGAGGTGCGACCCGAGGTCGAAGCCGAGGTACGCCACCGCCTCGGGGTTGCTGCGCGCGTAGACGTCGAGATCCGACGGCCACAGCGTCGGCCCCATGAAGTCGTTGGGTCGATCGAGCCCGTTGTAGGTGTTGCGCGACTCCTGGCACGTCCCGAACGTGCCCGGCTGCCCGAAGTCGATCGACGAGACCTCCTCCATGAAGTGCAGCGCGTACGGGTCGATGAGGTGGATCGCGGTCTGATCGGGCGTGCCCGGCGCGAAGATCGTCGTCGTCGAGTCATCGGCGCGGTTGACCACCCACAGCTCGACGCCCTCCGCCCACGGGTTGAAGTCGAGGTCACGCGGCACATCGAGCCCGTCGACCGCCGTCGCGATCACCTCGATCTCGACCGCGTCGGCGCTGTGCCGCCCCCCGCCGAGCACCGCGAGCCCCTCGGTCGGCGGCGTGCCCATGTCGGCTTCGGGGGTCTCCATGTCGGTCTCGGGCGGGCCCATGTCGCTGGTGGGATCGGTGGGATCGGCGTCGGGGGTCGGCTCCGGCTGCGAGCCGTCGTTGCCGGGGCCCTGATCGATGTCGATGACGATCACCGGATCGTCGTCGCCCCCGTCCGCTTCGGGTACGCAGCCCCAGGCGAGGCCGAGCGAAGCGGCGAGGGTCATGGCGAGGCGGTGGTCGGGCATGATCGCTCCTCGAGTCGAGATGTGGGTGGGCCGGGGGGCCTTCTTGCGATGTCGGCGGCGCGCGGGGGTCTCACCGTCGCTGCACGATCGGCGACCCGCGGCCTGCAAGACATGCTCCCGTTCGCCGGCGAACGGCCCGCGCACGGCGCCCCCGCTTCCGACCCGCGCCCGATCGTGCCATGCTCCCCCACCGACCGACCGGGAGCCTGACGATGAGCACCGAGAGCCGCCCCACCGACGCGCCGAAGCCCGCCGCGCCCACCGAAGACACCGTCGTCACCCGCCACCGCACCGTCATCGACGGCACGACCTACGCCTACACCGCGACCGCCGGCACGCTCAACCTGCGCGACGAGAGCGGCGCCGTCTCGGCGCGGCTGTTCTACGTGGCGTTCACCCTCGACGGCGTGCGCGACCCGTCCACCCGCCCGCTCACCTTCGCCTTCAACGGCGGCCCCGGCTCGTCGTCGGTCTGGCTGCAGCTCGGCGCGCTCGGCCCCCGCCGGGTCGACATGCCCGACACCGCCGTGCCGCATCCCCCGCCCTACCGCCTCGTCGACAACGCCTTCGGGCTGCTCGACCAGACCGACCTCGTCTTCATCGACCCGGTCGACACCGGCTTCAGCCGCCCCCACGCGACCGACAAACGCGACGCCTTCTACACCATCGCCGGTGATGTCGACGCCGTCGCCGAGTTCATCTGGCGCTACTTGAGCCGCCACCACCGCTGGAACTCGCCCCGCTTCCTCGCCGGCGAGAGCTACGGCACCACCCGCGCCGCTGCGCTCGCCCGCGTGCTGCAAGACCGCGGCATCGTGCTCAACGGCCTCGTGCTCTTGAGCCTCGCGCTCAACTTCCAGACCTTCGTCTTCGATGTCGGCAACGAGCTGCCCTACATTTTCTTCCTGCCGAGCTACGCCGCGACCGCCTGGTACCACGACCGCCTCCCCGACAAGCCGCCCGACCTCGGCGCCTTCCTCGCCGAGGTGCGCGACTTCGCGATCGAAGAGTACGCCCCCGCCCTCTTCCGCGGCGCCGCGCTCGACCCCGACCGCCGCGACGCGATCGCCGCCCGCATCGCCCGCTATACCGGCCTCGACAAAGCCGACGTGCTCCGCCTCGACCTCCGCGTCGAGTACCTGCGCTTCGCCAAGACCGTGCTCGACCGCCCCGGCTACACCGTCGGCCGCCTCGACAGCCGCTACGTCGGCCCCGACCTCGACCCGGACGCCCGCCGCCAGCAGCGCGACCCGAGCTACGACGCGCCGCTCGGCCCCTTCTCGGCGCTCATCAACGACTACCTGCGCCGCGTGCTCTGCTACGAAGCCGACGAGGGCTACGAGGTGCTCTCGATGCGGGTCAACGAGGCGTGGGACTGGTCGGACAAGCGCCGCATGGGCCCGCCCAACGTCGGCGAAGACCTGCGCCACGCGCTCATCGCCAACCCCCACCTGCGCGTCGTCATCTTGAGCGGCCTCTTCGACCTCGCGACCCCGTTCTTCGCCGCCGAGTACACCGCCGACCACCTCGGCGTCGAGCCGGCCCTGCGCGCGCAGATCGAGATCAAGGAGTACGCCGCCGGGCACATGATGTACTTCCACCCGCCCTCGCTCGCCGCGATGCGCCGCGACCTCGTCGCGTTCTACCGGGCGTCGGTCCGCACCGACTGAGCGACGCGTCGGCGAAGACCGACCGACCGTGCGATCACGGGCGTACGAGCGGGCGCGGATGGGGTGGAATGGGGCGCGGGGAGCGGAGAGGGGCAGATCGCCGCGAGGGCGCGGGCTTTGTACCGGATAGGGGCAACGAGCAGCGATGAAGGGGGAGGCGGCGCGGGGGGCAGACCCCGCGGGGTGCGGCGATCAGGCCGCGCGGCGCTCGGCGACCTGAGCGACGAGGTAGTTGGCGAGGCTCGCGACCGTGTCGGTCCCGGTGTTGCTCGCGCGGATGAACCAGCCCGAGAGCTCGACCTGCCCGATCTCGCGCTTGACCATGCCGAAGAGCGCGGTCAGGCAGAGGCTG
>JACKDM010000011.1 GCA_020633515.1 Myxococcales bacterium | reverse complement strand
GAGCACCCACCCGAACCGCGCCAGCCGCACGCTCCGCCGCAGCGCCGCCGAGGCGCCCGCCTCGATCCCATCGAGCACCGCCGCCGTCGCCCGCCCCCCGGTCACGATCGCCTCGAGCACATCCCCCGGCGCCTGCGCCGCGATCTGCACCAGCAGCGCCTCGCTCACCCCCGGATGCACCACGACCAGATGCAGCAACGCCGCCTCGTGCGCCCGCCCCCGCGCCCCCTGCCACAGCGCCGCCAGCGCCGCCGCGTCGAGCGTCGCCGCCAGCTCGACATCCAGCGCGCCCGACGGCAGCAGCCGCGCCGCGAGCGCATCTCGATCATCGGGAGAGGTGATCACCAGCGGCATCGCCCGCCGCTCAGCCCGCCTTGAGCCCGAGCCGCCACGCCCCCCGCGGGTTGTCGAACGGCCCCGGCTCCGCGACCGGCTCGACCCGCTGCACCGCATACAGCGGCGCGCTCTCGCTCGCCCGGAACACCCCGCCATCGACCGGCCGGAACCGATCGCAGGCCATGCGCGCCGCCAGCGCGAACGCCGCCGCCTGCGCCGGCCCGTCCTCCTCGTCGTAGCGCACCTGCACATCGGGCAGGTCGAACGCCTGCATGCCCTCGGTCGCGACCACCTCGTCGTCGACCACCACCTCGACCAGCAGGTGCAACAGCACCGCCGGCTCCCGCAGGTCGAGCCCCTCGGTCACCCCCGGCCCGAAGACCTTGAGCCCCGTCTCGACCCGCACCCCGAGCGCGCCCGCCGCGAACGCGTCGTGCATCAGCTTCGCCGCCGCCGCCGCCGCGTCGAGCTTGCCCGGCCCTTCGAAGGCGTGCTCGGCGGTGATGAGCATCGTGTGCTTCGCGATCGCCGCGAGCTGCGCCTCGTCGAGCCCATCGGTCTCGGCCGCGAGCGCGCGGAAGTCGTCGATGAGGGTGGGATCGGGCGGCCCCTCGCTCAGCGAGAAGGGCGTGCGCAGCGCGGGGGGCTTGTCCCAGGGACCGGCGAGGGTGAGGATGATGCGTGCCATGGCCCTTGGTAGGTCCATGACCCGGCGATTTGCAACCCCCGCGTGGAGACCGCCCCCGATGCCCGACCCCGCCGCTCCCCCCTCGCACCGCAAGGTCCGCTACATCAAGCCGCTCGGGCCGCGGGTGCTCGTGCGCGTCCTCAAGCTCGACGAGCGCTCCTCCGCCGGCCTCTACCTGCCGCAAGGCGTCAAGGAGGAGCACGCGCAGGCGCTCTACGGCGAGGTCGTCGAGGTCGCCCGCGCCGAGAGCGAAGAGGACGACAAGTCGCTCGGGCAGAACGTCAGCGGCGTCCCGCTCGGCGCCTACGTGCTCTTCCCCAAGGAAGGCGGCCTGCCGGTCCCGTGGGACGACGCGCTGCGGCTCGTCGAGGTCAAGTCGGTGTGGGCGGTCGTCGAAGAGGTCGAGCCCGACGCCTTGCAGTAGCGTCCGGGCGCCTCACGAGGGCAGACCAGGAGAAGACAGCGGAGCGCAGGGGAGGGGAGCGGTGCGCAGGCCGGGCAGGGCAGGGGAGCGCTCAGTGCCGCTCGGGGCCGCCCTGGGTCTCGTCGGTCCCCTCGGCGGCCTGCGCCGGCGCGCCGCCGGTCGGGGCACCGCCCGCCGCCGGCGCCGCGGCCGGGGCGCCGTGGCCCGCGGGCACCGCCGGCGACTTGCCGAGCTTGTTGAGCAGGGCCTTCTCCTCCTTGCTCCGCGCGGCGGCCGGGATCTTGTCGGTGTCCTGCGGGCTGCGGATCGCGATCGGATCGCCCCAGCAGCCGGCGGCGAAGGTCGTGGCGAGGGCGAACAGGCAGAGGCGGGCGAGGCGCGACATGGGGTGCATCTCCGTCCGGGGGTGGTCGGAACGCGATTCTAGGGATCACGCGGCCGGCGTCAACCGTGGCGCGCCCTCACCGCGCCGATCACGCCCCCACGGGGGTTGACGCGGGGTGGTCGATGGTGGCAGCAATCCCGCCCCACTCCGATCGGAGGGCACGCGACGCCATGGCCAAGAAGCCGCAGAAGCAGTACATCAGCGCCGAGGGCTACAAGAAGATCACCGACGAGATCGACCACCTGCTCCACCGCGAGCGCCCCGAGGTGGTCGCCACCGTCGCCTCGGCCGCCGCCGAGGGCGACCGCAGCGAGAACGCCGAATACATCTACGGCAAGAAGCGGCTGCGCCAGATCGACAAGCGGCTCGAGTTCCTCACCGAGAAGCTCGACGAGATGGAGATCGTCGCCCCCCCGACCCGCAACGACAAGGTGCGCTTCCTCTCCTATGTCGAGGTCGAGAACGACGACGGCGACGTCCGCGTCTTCCGCATCGTCGGCACCGACGAGACCGACGCCAAGGCGGGCTGGATCTCGATGCACTCCCCGGTCGGCAAGGCGCTGCTCGGCAAGGTCGTCGACGACGAGATCGAGGTCTCCGTGCCCGGCCGCCGCGTCGGCTACACCATCCTCGCCATCCACAACCGCGACCCGCGCAACGGCTGACCGCCGACCCGTCCCCTTCGAGGGGACGGCCTTGCTGCGCGCGGCTCAGCGCCCGATCCCGCCGTGCTCACAAGGCCGCCCTGCGGGCGGGATCTCCGCTTCGTCGTCTGCTCAGCGCCCGATCAACCGCTCCAGCCGCCGCTTCACCACGTCGTGCAGCGCCCGCGGCTCCAGCGCCGGATCGAGCGCCCAGTCGCGGTCGTCGTCGAGCGCCTCGCCCGCCACCGGCGCCGCGTCGTTCGCCTCCGGCCGGAACCGCACCTGACACTGCGGCACCGCGTCCATGCCCGGCAGCGACAGCACCTCGTCGTGCGTGTGATCGTCGCTCCAGGGCACCGTCGCCACCACGATCTGCCCCGCGTTGAGCAGCCCCGCCACCAGCCCGAGCGTGATCGACCGCGGCAACAGCTCCCCCGGCCCCACCTTCTGCACGTCGCCCGCGCCCAGATCGAGCCGGAACACCGCCCGCCCGCTCGACCACAGCGACTCCTCGATCGCCGCCGCGAGCCCCTTGCCGTTGTGGTCGAGGTCGTCGTGCACCACCAGCAGCGCCGCCCGATGCCCGTGCTTCGCCTCCCGCAGCGGCCGGTTGATCGCGCCCACCTCGGTCGTCCACCGCATCGTGTCGCCGTCGGCGCCCGCTTCCAGCACGTCGCGCACGATCCCGCCGCCCGCGACGTCGTAGCCGTCGACCAGCACGAAGCGCCCGGTGTCGGCGAACTCGTGGCTCAGGTCCGTCGCCATCGGCCGCCGCAGCCGCAGCACCACCTCGGCGACCTCGTGCCGCTCCACCCGATCGGGGTGCCCCGCGTCGGCGAGCGCCGAGGCGTCCATCACCTCGATGAAGCGCTCCACCTCACACAGCCCGCTGAACGTCGCCATCTTCAGCTTGTAGGTCCGCCCCCGCCGCAGCGGCCGCCGCCCGAGCCAGAAGACGTTGGCGCGCAAGCGGTTGGAGACCCGCGGCGCGTCCGCCGGGTGCGCCATCACGTCACCGCGCGCCACGTAGATCTGCTCCGCCATCGTCACGCCGATCGACTCACCCGCCACCGCCCCCGACGGCGGATCGGCCGCGAACGCCTCGACGCTCGCGATCCGCGTCGACTTCCCGCTCGGCAGGAACACCACCTCGTCGCCCACCCGCAGCCGCCCCGCCGTCACCCGCCCCGCGATGATCCGCCGCGTATCACCCGCCCGGTTGAAGCGGTAGA
Organism: Myxococcales bacterium; assembly: GCA_020633515.1. The sequence continues at coordinate 99,252 of JACKDM010000011.1, read as the reverse complement.
CGTCCTGCACCGGCATCCGCAGCGGCCGATCGGCCAGCGGCGGCGCCTTCTGGAAGGCGTCGATCGCCCCGAGCACCGACAGCCCCCGATACCACGGCGTGTTCTCGCTCGCCCCGATCAGGTTGTCGCCCTGCAACGCGCTCACCGGCACGAACGCCGCCGGCGTCAGGTCGATGCGCGCGAGGAACGCCCGATACTCCGCCTCGACGCGATCGAAGACCGCCTGGTCATACCCGACCCGATCGAGCTTGTTCACCGCGACGACGACCTGCCGGATCCCGAGCAGCCCGAGCATGTAGCCATGCCGCCGGCTGTTCTCCTGCACGCCTTCCGCCGCGTCGATCAACAGCACCGCCGCCTCGGCCCGCGCCGCGCCCGAGATCATGTTCTTGAGGAACTCGATGTGCCCCGGCGCATCGATGAGGATGTAGTCACGCTTCTCCGACCGGAAGAAGCACCGCGCCGCGTCGATCGTGATCCCCTGGTCGCGCTCCGCCTCGAGCGCGTCGAGCAGGAACGCATACTCGAAGTGCTTGCCCTGCCGCGCGCACAGCTCGCGCACCTGCGCGATCTTGGCCGGATCGATCGACTCGGTGTCGGCGAGCAGCCGCCCCACCAGCGTCGACTTGCCGTGGTCCACATGGCCCACGATCACGATGTTCATCTGTTCGCGCGCGGCTTCGGGCGCGGCGGCTTCGGGTGCGGCGGCGGTGATCACGGCGGCGTCCCTCTCGACCCACATGGCGTCACATGTACCCGTCGCGGCGGAGCTTCTCCATCGCGTGCGGGTCTTCCTGATCCTGCGCGCGACCCGAGCGCTCGGCGATGTTGGTCACCAAGAGCTCGTCGATGACCTCCCGCGGCGTACACGCCGTCGACCGCACCGAGCCGGTGCACGGCGCGCAGCCGAGCGAGCGATACCGGCGCCCCTCGCCGCGGTCGTAGTACAGGTCGATCATCGGGATCTTCTCGCGCTCGACGTACTCCCAGATGTTGATCTCGGTCCAGTCGAGCAGCGGGTGGATGCGGATGTGCGTGCCCGGCGCGAAGTCGGTCTTGAACTGGTTCCACAGCTCCGGCGGCTGGTCGTCGAGGTCCCAGTCGTTGTCGACGCCGCGCGGCGAGAAGTAGCGCTCCTTCGAGCGGCTCCCCTCCTCGTCACCGCGCGCGCCCACGATCACGCCGGTGTAGGGCTCGCGGTTCGGATCGGGGTAGTAGCGCCCGTCCGGCATCAACCGCCGCCGCGGCCCGGTCCCGTCGAGGGTCTGCTTGAGCGCCTTCGTCTTGAGCGCCGTGCAGCAGGTCAGCCGCCCGCGGGTGTGGTTCATGCCCTCGGCGAGCGCCTCTTCGTTCTGGCCCACCACCATCGTCAGATCCCACTCGAGCGCCAGCTTGTCGCGGTAGGCGATCATCTCGGGGATCTTGTAGCTCGTGTCGATGTGCACCAGCGGAAAAGGCACATGCCCGAAGAAGGCCTTTCGGGCGAGCCACAGCATCACCGTGCTGTCCTTGCCGATCGACCAGAGCATGCAGAGGTTCTTGAAGCTCTTGTAGGCTTCGCGAAGGATGTAGACGCTCTGGGCTTCCAGCCGCGCGAGGTGGTCCATCAGCCGTCTCCGTCCGACTCGGGGGGCACGCTACCGCAACCGATGCGCCGGCCGCAAAGCCGGATTCCAAATCCCGACCGGAATACTGCGGGAATCACCCCGCCAACGTCGCCGCCGCCGCCGCGAGCGCCGCGATCCGCGCCGCGTCCGGCTCGCCGCTCTCCGCGAACGCGAACCCCACCACCGCCCGCAGCGCGCCGTCGTCGCCGAAGACCGGCACCGCCACCGCCTGCCCCGCCCCCACCGCCTTCGCGCCCGGCCGCACGTCGCCGCTCGTATCGCTCTGCAGGTCGCACGTCGTCACCGGCGCCCCCCGCAGCCACGCCAGCCCCGCCATGCCCTTCCCGCGCGGGATCTCCCGCGTCGCCGCCACCACCGGCGGCGGGATCTCGACCGCCGCCGTGATCACCAGCCGATCGCCCGCGCGCCGATGCACCGTGCCCGCGACCGCGCCCGCCGCCGCCAGCGCCGCCGCCAGCCAGCGCATATCACCCGCGTCCATCACGACGCCCGCTGCAAGGTGCGCGCGTCGCCCGCCGCGTAGTTCGAAGCGCCCTCCTCGTGCACCCGCACGAAGCCATCCTCGATCCCCTCGGCCGCGACCCGCAAAAACCAGCCCCGCACCGCGTCCCGGATCGGCTCGATCGCGTGGCTGTGATAGATCGCGTCGCGCAGCTCGGCGCCGTAGGGCAGCCCGCGGGTGAAGTAGCCGGTCACCTTCTTCATGCGCCCGACCGCGGCCCGCTCGGTGTACGCCTCGGCCGCGATCAACTCGAAGTAGCGCAAGAGCACCGCCTCCCGATCGGCCAGCGGCGGCCGATAGGGCGCCCGCCCCGCGAGCCGATCGGCGATCCGCCGCAGGATCCACGGGTCGCGCATCGTGCCCCGCCCGACCATCACCCCGTCCGCGCCCGACGCATCGAGCGCCGCGACCGCGTCCTCGACCGTCAAGATGTCGCCATTGCACAGCACCGGGATCGACACGGCCGCCTTCACCGCCCGCACCGCCGCCCAGTCGGCGACCCCGGTGTACATCTGCATCCGCGTGCGCCCGTGCACCGCCACCATCCGCGCGCCCGCGTCCTCGGCCATCTTCGCGATCACCGGCGCGTTGAGCGCGTCGTGATCCCAGCCGAGCCGCATCTTCACCGTCATCGGCACCGAGACCGCCGCCGCGACCGCCTCGAAGATCGCCCGCGCCAGCGCCGGCTCCCGCATCAGCGCCGAGCCCGAACAGCCCGCGGTGACCTTCTTGCTCGGGCAGCCGAGGTTGAGGTCGACGACGTCGGCGCCGATCTCCTCGCACTGCACCGCGGCGAGCGCCATCACCGCCGGCTCGCGGCCATAGATCTGGATGCTGACCGGGTGCTCGTCCGGGTCGAGCTCGGCCATCGCCCACGCGCGCTTGTCGTGGCGGCCGAGCAGGTCGCTGCGGATGAACTCGGTGACGGTGAGCCCGCAGCCGCCGAGGCCGCGGATCAGGTTGCGAAACGGCCGATCGGTGATGCCCTCCATCGGCGCGAGCGCGGTGGGGTGGGCGACGGGGATCGGGCCGATGTGAAACGCGGGGGCTTGAGTCATCGCGCCGGACGGTAGCGATTGCCCCGCCGCGGATCAAATCACTCCGGCGGCTGGCAGGCCCGGCTCTCGCTCTCCCCGATCGTCGCGCACGCGAAGTCGTCGCCGCAGAACGGATCACCCTCGCGGAAGCAGCTCCGCGCGCAGTACGGCCGCGGCGCGCCGCCGAGCGCCGTCGCGATGATGCACGTCCCGCCCGCCCCGCACCGCCGCCCGCCCGCGCAGCTCGCCGAGCAGACCCCGACCCCGCCGATGTCCACGCAGGTCCCCGTCGGGCACCCCGCGTCGGCCACCGGCACCCCGAGGTCGCCCCCCGCGCACACCTGCACCAGCGACGCCGGCGGGATCGGCCCGCACGCGCCGTCGACGCAGGCGTCCTCCAGGCTCGCGCAGTCGGCCTGCACCCGGCACCCACCGCCCGACGTCACCGAACCCCGCGCCACGCTGCCGCACCAGGTCTGCACGTAATCCTGCCACTGCCCCACCCAGGCGCTCGGCGACGTATCGAGGCAGGGCGCCGCCGCGAGCCGCTGCACGCACACCGGCGCGCCATCGGCCGAGAACATCAGCGTGCCCCGCATGAAGCGATCGTCCAGATCGGCCACGCACCGCTCGGTCTGCTCGGCCACGCACGCCGCCTCGGTCGCCCCCCCGAGCCCGAAGATCCGCAGCGACCCGCTGTTCTCGCCGAAGCACCCGTAGCCCCAGCCGCAGACCGCCGCCGCCCGCTCCCCACAGAAGGTGACGTGCGGCTCGACCACCACCGCCGCGTCCACCGCGACCGCCGCGTCGGGCAGCGTCACCACCCCGCCGCCGCCGCCGTCGTCCTCGCCCCCGCAGCCCCACAGCGCCACCGCGCACAGCACCCCGAACCATCGCCGCATCGCAGCCTCCCCCGTCGATTCCCCGAGTCTCGCCAGCAAACGCCGCTCCTCGCAACCCCGCCGCGCGACCCGGTGGACGCCCGCCCGCCCGCGCGCCAAGATGCCGCCATGCGCCTCGACTTCCACTACGACATCGTCTGCCCCTACGCCTACATCGCCTCCCGCCGCGTCGAAGCCCTCGCCGCCCGCACCGGCGCCGAGCTGCGCTGGCGCCCCATCCTCCTCGGCGGCGTCTTCAAGGCCCTCGGCCGCGACCCCCTCCCCATGCGCGCCATGAGCGCCCCCCGCGCCCGGCAGAACCTCCTCGACATGCACCGCCAGGCCGCGCTCGCCGACGCCCCGCTCACCCTCCCGGCCGAGCACCCCCGCCGCACCGTCGACGCCATGCGCCTCCTCATCGCCACCGAAGGCCCCACCCGCGTCGCGCTCACCCACGCGCTCTACCGCGCCTACTGGGTCGAGGGCCGCGACGTCGCCGACCGCGCCGTGCTCGCCGAGATCGCCGCCGCCCACGACGTCGACCCCGCCGTCATCGAGACCTCTGCCACCCGCGACGCGCTCTACGCCGCCACCGCCGAAGCCGTCGAGCGCGGCGTCTTCGGCGTGCCCGCCTTCTGGACCGCCGACCGCCTCTACTGGGGCGCCGACCGCATGCACCTCGTCGAGGCCGCGCTCGGCGGCAAACCCGCGACCTACAGTCCAAAACCGCCCACCGAGCCGCCCGTGCTCACCCTCTTCCACGACTTCGCGAGCCCGTTCAGCTACCTCGCCGCCCTCGAAGCCGAGCGCGTCGCCGCCGCCCACGGCGCCCGCCTCGAATGGCGCCCCATCCTCCTCGGCGCCCTCTTCCGCGCCATCGGCACCCCCGACGTCCCGCTCTTCGAAATGCCCGCCGCCAAGCGCCGCTACGTCACCCGCGACCTCCACGACCACGCCCGGCTCCGCGACGTCCCGTTCCGCTTCCCGAGCCGCTTCCCCATCCGCACCGTGCGCCCGCTCCGCGCCGCCCTCGTCGAGCCCCGCCTCACCGTCCCCCTCTACCGCGCCGCCTGGGCCGACGACCGCCCCATCGACGACGAGGCCACCCTCGCCGCGATCATCACCGAGCAAGGCCACGACGCCGCCGCGATCCTCGCCGCCACCGAGACCCCCGCCATCAAGGACGCCCTGCGCCACAACACCGAGCTCGCCCACCGCGCCGGCGCCTGCGGCGTGCCCACCTTCGAAGTCCGCGCCGCGCCCGACGCCGACCCGATCCTCTTCTGGGGCCAGGACCGCATCGAGATGGTCGAGCGCGCCCTCGACGGGTGGAGACCATGAGCCGAAGCAGCGAACCCGAGATCCCGATCCTCGACCTCCCCGCCCAGCTCGCGCAGTACCGCGACGCCGCGCTCGAAGCCATCACCCGCGTCATCGACGCGCAGGCGCTCATCCTCGGCGAAGAGGTCGACACCTTCGAACGAGAGCTCGCCCGAGACCTCGACCTCCCCCACGCCATCGGCGTCTCCTCCGGCACCGACGCGCTCCTCGTCGCGCTCATGGCGCTCGACATCGGCCCCGGCGACGAGGTCGTCACCACCCCGTTCAGCTTCTTCGCCACCGCCGGCACCATCGCCCGCCTCGGCGCCCGGCCCGTCTTCGCCGACATCGACCCCGCCACCTTCAACATCGACCCCGACGCCCTCGCCGCCGCCATCACCCCCCGCACCAAGGCCCTCCTACCCGTCCACCTCTTCGGCCAGCTCGCCGACGTCGACGCCCTCGCCGCCCACCGCCTCCCCATCATCGAAGACGCCGCCCAGGCCATCGGCGCGAACCTCGCCGGCCGCGGCGTCGGCCACCACGGCGCGCTCGCCTGCCTCTCGTTCTACCCCACCAAGAACCTCGGCGCCTTCGGCGACGCCGGCGCCGTCCTCACCCGCGACGCCACCCTCGCCGAGCGCGTCCGCGTCCTCCGCGTGCACGGCAGCAAGCCCAAGTACCACCACCACCTCATCGGCGGGAACTTCCGCCTCGACGCGATCCAGGCCGCCGTCCTCCGCGTCAAGCGCCCGCTCCTCGCCGGCTGGACCCAGGCCCGCCAGCACAACGCCGACCGCTACGACGCCCTCTTCGCCCACGGCGACCTCATCGCCGCCGGCCACGTCACCCCGCCGCCGCGCCGGATCGGCGAGCACGTCTTCAACCAGTACGTCATCCGCGCCCGCGACCGCGACCGCCTCGCCCGCCACCTCGCCGCCCACGGCGTCGGCACGATGGTCTACTACCCCGAGCCCCTGCACCTCCAGCCCTGCTTCGCGCATCTCGGCCACCGACAAGGAGATTTCCCCGAAGCCGAGCGCGCCTGCCGCGAGGTGCTCGCGCTCCCCGTGCACCCCGAGCTCGCCGAGGGCGCCATCGAGCGCGTCGTCGAGGTCATCCGCGCCTTCTACCGGCCCCCGCATTGAGGCGGTCGCGTTTTTGTGCTCGATTCACCCCGGCGGGTCTGTCATAGTGCAGCGTCTCGCCGCCCTGCGGGCATCGCGGGTGCGCGAGACTCCGCACGACATCCCACGCAACCTCGACCCGCACCGGCGCCGCTGCCGCTGACCCCGGTCGAGCTCACCCGCAGCGGGCTGTCAAGACTCCCAGAGGAGGGACGGCGGACCTGATGAGGCTGTCGACCTACATCCAACGAACCCGCGCGCTCGGCGACCTCCCGGTCACCCCGCACGACATCGACACCATCGGCCAGCTCATCGAAGAGGGCCAGGGCTTCGACGCCGTGCTCAAGAAGCGGACCGCCACCCTCACCCCCCTCGTCCTGCTCGGCATCTGGCGCGCCCACCGCCGCCTCCAAGAGCACCTCGGCTACCTGCAAGACGTCATCGACCGCCGCCAGCGCGAGGGCCAGCACCCCATCGCGATCAACCTGCTCAAGTCGACCGTCACCCGCCACGAGGTCGCCGTCCTCGAACGCGCCGAAGCGCTCGCCCCGCCCGGCGGCACCAGCGAGCACCGCCGCCGCGACGCCATCAAGGCCGCGCTCTCGCTGTGGAAGGCCTGCCTCGCCATCACCCGCAAGCAGGCCCGCCTCACCGTCGCCATCGACACCGACATCCCCGAGCTCGTCGACGCCTACGGCGACTACGCCGAGCGCTCGACCAACCTCGGCGACCTCGCCGCCCACCGCTGGCTCGCCATCCGCCGCGGCGAACGCCTCGGCGCGCTCCGCCTCGACTTCGAGCTCCCCCGCGACGCCATGCAGGAGCAGATCGAAGCCCGCGCCAGTCAGCTCGCCGCCGTCTCCGCCGGCCGCGACGCCGAGGTGCTGCTCGACGCGCTCGTGCTCACCGACCTCGTCGAGTGGTCGCTCTCGCTCAAAGACGAAGAAGCCGAGCTGCTCGCGACCCGCACCGCCTGCAACGCCTACCTCGGCCTGCTCACCACGCCCCGCTCCAACCACCCGCTCGTCGCCGGCATCAGCGTGCCCGCCCGCGGCCCGATCGGCGTCGCCGTCGTGCTCCGCGACGGCAAGCTCGTCGGCTCGGGCGTCGCCGACATCGACGGCGACCCGGTCAAGGCCGTCGAGCGCCTCCTCGGCAACCACCCCGTCGAAGCGCTCGTCTTCCCCGCCAGCTCCCAGCGCCGCGAGCTGTTGCAAGCGCTCGTACACGGCTTCGGCAGCCTCGACGTGCTCCGCGCCGACCCCCGCGCCATGCGCGTCGGCGTCGACGCCTGCCCCGAAGACGCCCCCCGCGCCGTCAAGGAGGCGCTCGTCCTCGCCCGCCGCATCGTGCGCCCCATGCAGACCTGGATGGCGCTCGACCCCATCGACCTCGGCCTCGCCGAGTACCAGCACGAGCTCGACACCGACGCGCTCCGCGCCGCGCTCTGCGACATGCAGGCGCTCGCGCAGGCCGACGTCCGCCCCGACGACCTCGACAAGGCCCGCCCCAGCGCCGCGCCCGCGCGCCCCATCGTGCGCCCGGTCCAGAAGCCCCTCAACCCGATGATCAAGTCCGTCGACGACCTCCGCCCCGGCATGGAGATCAACGGCGTCATCACCAACATCACCCAGTTCGGCGCCTTCGTGAACATCGGCCTCCCCCACGAGGGCCTCGTGCACGTCAGCGAGCTCGCCGACCACTTCGTCAACGACCCCAACGAGGTCGTCACCGTCGGCCAGCAGGTCAAGGCGCGCGTCCTCGGCGTCGACCGCGGCCGCCGCCGCATCTCGCTCTCGATGCGCCCCGACCGCCCCCTCGGCGCCCCCACCGCCGCCGCGCCCCGCCCGGCCGCCTACGCCGACCGCACCGACGGCCCCCGCCGCGAAGAAGGCGGCTCCGGCGGCGGCGTCCCCCTCGACGACATCCCCGGCCGCGGCCGCGCCCGCCGCCAGAGCGGCGGCTTCGGCCCCCGCCCCCAGAGCAACATGAGCCGCGCGCAGGCCATGGCCGAGCTCGAGCGCCTCTTCAAGAAGTAGGGCGCCCTCTCCCCCGAATCGACGCGCGCGCTCACATCGACGCTTGACCTGCGCCCGCCGGTCGGTTACCTCTGCTTCACCGTAACCTGTGGTTTACCAAGAGCAGCGATGACCGCCGCAGCCGCCGCCGACCCCGCCGCCCGCGCCCTCGACGCCCTCGGCAACCCCATCCGCCGCCAGATCGTCCAGCTCCTCGCCGCCGGCCCCTGCCCCGTCGGCGCCATCGCCGCCCGGCTCCCCGTCACCCGCCCCGCCGTCTCCAAGCACCTCCGCGTCCTCGAAGACGCCGCGCTCGTCACCTTCGACAAAGCCGGCAACCAGAACCGCTACCGCCTCGCCCCCGAAGGCTTCACCGCCGCCCGCGACTGGCTCGGCGCCTTCTGGGACGACGCCCTCACCCGCTTCGCGCTCCTCGCCGAGAACACCGCGCCCGCGGAGCCATCGCGGTGAGCGCCCCCGTCGAACGCACCATCCACGTCCGCTGCCCCGTCGAGCACGCCTTCCGCGTCTTCACCCGCCGCATCGACGCCTGGTGGCCCGCCGGCCACCGCCGCTACCCCGGCTCCACCCTCACCCTCGAAGCCACCCCCGGCGGCCGCTTCTACGAGCGCGCCCCCAGCGGCGACGAAGCCCAGCTCGGCGAGGTCCTCACCGTCGACCCCCCGCACCGCATCACCTACACCTGGCGCCCCGGCGCCATCACCAACCCCACCGAGGTCGAGATCCGCTTCACCCCCGACGGCGACGCCACCCGCGTCGACGTCACCCACCGCGAAGGCCCGGCCGCCATGGGCGACCGCTGGCCCGAGCGCGCCGCCCTCTTCAACCGCGCCTGGAGCCACGTCCTCCCCGCCTACGCCGCCCACATCCACGACCCCAGCTAAAAAAAACGGAGACACCCCATGCACTTCGAAGCCGCCGCCACCATCGACGCCCCCCCCGAGACCGTCTGGTCCATCCTCACCGACACCGCGCACTGGCCCGAGTGGGACCCCTACTGCGAGCGCGTCGAAGGCCAGGTCGCCCTCGGCAAGAAGGTCAAGGTCTTCACCAAGCTCAGCCCCGGCCGCGCCTTCCCCGTCAAGGTCGCCGAGCTCGACGCCCCCCGCGCCATGACCTGGCAGGGCGGCATGCCCTTCGGCCTCTTCAAAGGCGTGCGCACCTACCGCCTCGCCCCCGCCGGATCCGGCACCCGCTTCACCATGCGCGAAGAGTTCAGCGGCCCCATGCTCAAGATGATCGGCAAGACCATCCCCGACATGACCGAAGCCTTCCAAGCCTTCGTCGACGGCCTCAAGCAGCGCGCCGAAGCCCGCGACGCCGCCTGAACCACCCCCACCCCGGCGACCCCCGCGCCGCCGCGGCATCCCTCCCCGGGCACAGGCCAAGATTGCGGTCCGCGCCACGCCGTGGCATCACGACGGCGACGCGCACGACGGAGGGACCCATGCACCCCGAACGACTCGGCTTCTTCGCCCGGCTCTGGCTGGCGTTCGTGCTGCCCTGGCAGATCCTCTTCAACGCCGCCCTCGCCGCCCGCGTCGCCGCCGCCCGCAGCCCCCAGGCGCACCCCGACGCGCTCCCCGAGCCCCAAGACGACGGCGTCCTCGTCGTCGACGACCCGACCGACCTCCCCCCGATCGTGCCCGAGCTCGTGCCCGAGCCCCACCCCGCGACCCCCGCCGAGCCCGCCGGCCCCGACCACACCGCGGCGCTCCTCCTCCTCTCGATCCTCCAGCGCGAAGGCCGCTTCGTCGACTTCCTCCAGGAAGACGTCACCGACTTCGGCGACGCCGACGTCGGCGCCGCCGCCCGCGTCGTGCACGAAGGCTGCAAGCGCGCCCTCGCGCAGTACCTCGACATCGCCCCCGTCCGCCCCGAAGCCGAAGGCGCCCCCATCACGCTCCCCCCCGGCTTCGACCCCACCGAGAACCGCGTCACCGGCAACGTCACCGGCGAGCCCCCCTACCGCGGCCGCCTCGCCCACCCCGGCTGGCGCGTCCGCGGCCTCGACCTCCCCACCGTCGCCCCCGGCCACGACGCCTCGGTCATCGCCCCCGCCGAGATCGAGCTCTGAGATCCACCGAGGAGAGCCCACCCATGACCGTACACGCCATCGGCATCGACCTCGGCACCACCAACTGCGCCCTCGCCGCCTCCCCGCTCGCCGCCGAGCACCCCGCGCCCGAGGCCTTCGACATCCCCCAGGTCGTGCACCCCGGCGAGGTCCGCGCCGAGCCGCTCCTCCCCTCGTTCCTCTACCTGCCCGCCCCCGGCGAGCTCCCCGACGGCGCGCTCGCGCTCCCCTGGGCGCCCGCCACCCGCGTCGCCGTCGGCCGCTTCGCCCGCGAGCACGGCCCCGCCACCCCCGCGCGCCTCATCGAGTCCGCCAAGAGCTGGCTCAGCCACGCCCGCGTCGACCGCCGCGCCGACATCCTCCCCTGGGGCGCCCCCGACGACGTCCCCAAGGTCTCGCCCCTCGACGCCGCCGCCCGCTACCTCGACCACCTCCGCGCCGCCTGGGACGAAGCCCACCCCGACGAGCCCCTCGACGAGCAGGAGGTCGTGCTCACCGTCCCCGCCTCGTTCGACGCCGTCGCCCGCGAGCTCACCGTCGAGGCCGCCATGCAAGCCGGCCTCCCCCCCACGCTCCGCCTCCTCGAAGAACCCCAAGCCGCCCTCTACGCCTGGCTCGCCGACCGCGGCCCCGCCTGGCGCCGCGAGGTCGCGCTCGGCGACGTCATCCTCGTCTGCGACATCGGCGGCGGCACCACCGACTTCTCCCTCATCGCCGTCCGCGAGACCGACGGCGTCCTCGAGCTCGAGCGCGTCGCCGTCGGCGAGCACATCCTCCTCGGCGGCGACAACATGGACCTCGCGCTCGCCTACACCGTCAAGGCCCGCCTCGACGCCGAAGGCAAGGCCATCGACGACTGGCAGATGCGCCAGCTCACCCACGCCTGCCGTCAGGCCAAGGAAGCGCTGCTCTCCGACCCCGACCGCGACGAGTTCCCCCTCGCCATCGCCAGCCGCGGCCGCCGCCTGCTCGGCGGCACCATCCGCACCGCGCTCCCCCGCGCCGAGCTCGAGGCCGTGCTCATCGACGGCTTCTTCCCCCGCGTCCCCGCCGACGCCCGCCCCGAAAAACCCCGCCGCCTCGGCCTCACCACCCTCGGCCTCCCCTACGCCCACGACGCCGGCATCACCCGCCACCTCGCCGCCTTCCTCGGCCGCCCCGGCCTCACCCGCCGCGCCCCGCACCACACCTTCGCCCACCCCACCGCCATCCTCTTCAACGGCGGCGTCACCCGCGCCCCCCTCATCCGCCAGCGCGTCCTCGACGTCCTCGGCGCCTGGATCGAAGCCGACGGCGGCCAGCCCCTCACCGTGCTCGACGGCATCCACCCCGAGCAGGCCGTCAGCCGCGGCGCCGCCTACTACGCCCACGTCCGCCAGACCGGCGGCGTCCGCATCAAGGGCGGCACCGCCCGCGCCTACTACGTCGGCGTCGAGCGCGCCGGCCTCGCCGTCCCCGGGATCAAGCCCGCCATCGACGCCCTCTGCATCGCCCCCTTCGGCATGGAAGAAGGCTCCGAGACCGCGCTCCCCGAGCCCCTCGGCCTCTACGTCGGCGAAGCCGCCCGCTTCCGCTTCTTCTGCTCCGCCGAGCGCCGCGACGACAGACCCGGCGCCGTCGTCGACCCCGCCACCCTCGAAGAGCTCGCCCCCATCGAGACCACCCTCGGCGGCGAACCCGGCGACGACCCCGACCTCGCCGTGCCCGTCCACCTCCAGGCCCGCGTCACCGAGATCGGCACCCTCGAGCTCGCCGCCGTCGAAGACGCCCGCGACCGCCGCTGGAAGCTCTCGTTCAACGTCCGGGTGGAGTGACCCCCATGCCCGCCACCCACGTCGTCGGCATCGACCTCGGCACCACCCACTGCGCCGTCGCCGCGAGCCCCATCGGCCGCGCCGCCGTCACCACCATCGACCTCCCCCAGCTCGTCGCCCCCGGCGAGGTCGCCGCCCGCACGCTCCTCCCCTCGTTCCTCTACCTCCCCGCCCCCGGCGAATTCGCCGACGCCGACCTCCGCCTCCCCTGGGGCCCCGCCGAAGCCATCGTCGGCGAGCTCGCCCGCCAGCGCGGCGCCCAGGTCCCCGGCCGCCTCGTCGCCTCCGCCAAGAGCTGGATCTGCCACGGCGGCGTCGACCGCCGCGCCCCCATCCTCCCCTGGAGCGCCCCCGACGGCGAACCCCACGTCTCCCCCTACACCGCGCAGGTCCGCTACCTCGCCCACCTCCGCGCCGCCTGGGACCACGCCCACCCCCACGCCCCGCTCGCCGAGCAGGACGTCGTCGTCACCGTGCCCGCCTCCTTCGACGAGATCGCCCGCGAGCTCACCGCCGACGCCGCCCGCGAAGCCGGCCTCGCCACCGTCCGCCTCATCGAAGAGCCCCAAGCCGCCCTCTACGACTTCCTCGGCGCCCACCCCGACGACCTCGCGGACGCCCTCGGCCCCGCCCGCCTCGTCCTCGTCATCGACGTCGGCGGCGGCACCACCGACCTCACCCTCGTCCGCGTGCACCCCGCCACCGACGGCGAGCCGCCCACCCTCGAACGCATCGCCGTCGGCGGCCACCTCATGCTCGGCGGCGACAACATGGACGCCGCCCTCGCCCACCACGTCCTCGCCGCCGCCGGCATCGACAAGCCCCTCGACCCCACCGAGTGGGCCGCGCTCGTGCAATCCGCCCGCCGCGCCAAAGAACAGCTCCTCGCCGCCGACGCCCCCCCCGAAGCCCGCGTCTCCATCCAGCGCCGCGGCGCCCGCCTCATCGGCGGCACCCGGACCGTCACCCTCCAGCGCGACGCCGTGCTCGCGCTCCTCCTCGACGGCTTCGCCCCCCGCACCGGCCCCGCCGACATCGCCGACCGCCGCGGCCGCGCCGGGCTCACCACCCTCGGCCTCCCCTACACCGCCGACGCCGCCATCCCCCGCCACGTCAACGCCTTCCTCCGCCGCCACGTCGTCGCCGCCGCCGAGGCCGGCGCCCCCGTCACCGACGGACTGCCCCGCCCCGACCGCCTCCTCCTCAACGGCGGCGTCTTCAACGCCCCCGCGCTCGTCGAACGGCTCCAGCAGGTCATCAGCGACTGGTACGGCGGCGACCCCGTCCCCCTCCTCGCCCACACCTCGCTCGACACGGCCGTCGCCCGCGGCGCCGCCCGCTACGCCCTCGGCCGCCGCGGCATCGGCCACGTCATCACCGGCGGCACCGCGCGCGCCTACTACGTCGGCGTCGAAGGCCCCGACGGCCGCCCGCAAGCCCTCTGCGTCGCCCCCAAAGGCATGGACGACGGCACCACCGCCGAGGTCGACCGCCAGTTCTCGCTCCGCGTCGACCGCCCCGTCGCCTTCCCCCTCTACGCCTTCACCGGCGGCCGCACCGACCCCGCCGGCGCCGTCGTCGCGCTCGACGGCGAGCTCGAGCGCCTCCCCCCCATCGAGACCCTGCTCCGCCGCCAGGGCGACATGTGGGTCGACCCCCAGACCGGCGGCGTGCCCGTCCGCCTCAGCACCACCCTCACCCCCGACGGCAACCTCGAGCTCTACCTCGTCACCGTCGAGCTCCCCCCCCGCCGCTGGAAGCTCGCCTTCTCGCTCACCACCCTCGAACCCACCGAGCGCCCCGCGCCCGCGCCCCCGCCCCCCCCCGAAGACGAAGCCGCCCCCGAACCCCTCCCGCTCCGCTTCGGCGAAGCCCGCCGCGCCATCGAGCGCGCCTACGGCCCCGGCCGCATCGGCGACGACCCCAAGAACGCCAAGAACCTCCGCCGCGCCATCGAAGACCTCCTCGGCGACCGCGGCGGCTGGTCATCCACCGTCTGCCGCGCCCTCTTCGACGCGCTCATGACCCGCGCCCCCCACCGCGCCGCCACCGCCGAACACGAGATGAACTGGCTCCGCCTCCTGAGCTGGTGCATCCGCCCCGGCTTCGGCGCCCGCGGCGACCGCGCCCGCGTCGACGCCCTCTGGACCCTGCACGCCCAGGGCCTCCACCACCCCACCGCCAAGGCCAACTGGGGCGAATGGTGGATCCTCTGGCGCCGCGCCGCCGCCGGCCTCGACCGCGACCGCCAGCAGCGCCTCTTCGACGACGTCCGCCCCTGGCTGCAACCCGGCCACAAGCCCCCCAAGGGCCCCCGCGCCCACGGCCACCCCGAGATGATCCGCCTCCTCGCCGCCCTCGAACGCCTCCCCGCCCCCGCCAAGACCCTCGCCGGCGCCTGGTTCGACGCCTGGTACGACAAGCTCCGAAGCTGGTGGCCCCTCGGCCGCCTCGGCGCCCGCGCCCCCTTCAACGGCGACGCCGCCGACGTCGTGCCCCCCGCCACCGCCGAAGCCTGGATCGACCGCCTCCTGCCCCTCGACTGGAAGACCGAAGACGGCGCCGACTTCGCCGCCGTTCTGCTCGCCCGCGTCACCGGCGACCCCGCCCGCGACATCGACCCGGTGCGCCGCCGCGCCGTCGCCGAGCGCCTCGCCGCCATCGGCGCGAGCCATCACTGGATCGACATGGTCACCCAGACCACCGCGCTCTCCGATGGCGACGCGAAGCGTGTCTTCGGTGACTCACTGCCCGCCGGCCTCCGCATCGCCTGAGCGCCGGCGGGGGAGTCATCCGGCGATGGCATCGAACCGGACGCGGTCGACGATGACCGAGTCCGATCGATGGCATATAGGGCATCAGACGCCAGTCCATGTCATGCCATGTCTCGACATGCCTTGGTGTGCCACTCCATGCCACGCCATGCCACGCCCTGTCATGCAACGCCCCGCCAAGCCACGCCACGCCACGCGATCGAAGACGCCGACCCGCCCATGCGGCGGCGGCTGTCGCCACCGCACGCCAGCCATCACTGCGGCTCGTCGCGCCCCTGCGCCCGCTCCCGCGAACGCCCCACCGCCCGCCCTCGCCCGCTCAAGGCGCCGGCCGATCCGCCGTATCGAACACCCGCATCTCCACCCCCTCCGCCACCCCGAACTGCGCCCGCAGCGCCGCCGCCATGCCCCCGTAGCCCTTCTCCCGCGCCGGATCGAACACCCGCCCGACGCCCGCCACCCGAAACCCCTGCAAGTGATCCCGCGGCGCCCGCCACGCCTCTACCGCCGGATCCCCGCCCGACAGCGCCGCCACCACCCCGCCCGGCAGCAACGCGAAGTACCGCAGCCGCGCCCGCGTCCCCGCCTCCGTCGCCGCGCCCGCCTCGACCTTGCCCATGTTCAGCAGCACCGTCGACACCACCGTGCCCGCCAGCCGACAGTACCGATCGTGCGGCAACCCCGCCGCCACCACCGCCCCGCCGTCCAGATCCCCGCACTCGACCACCCCGCCCCGATCCGTCCCCCGGTTGAACCACCACAACAGCCCCGCCACCAGCACGAGCACGCCCACCACGCCCGCCACCCGCCGCCGTCGCCGCCGCGCCAGCTCGGCCAGCGCATCATCCAGCTCGGGATCACCGCTCGGCGAAGGGTGCGCCGCTCCGTTCGCTGCGCTCACTGCCCCTCACCCGGCAACACATCCTCCGGCCGCTCCGCGAACAGGATCCGCTCCTCCGCCGCCGCCAACGCCGCCAGATCCGCCCCCGCCACCCGCTCGGCCAGCCACGCCGGCAGCGGATCGAACCCGAACCGCACCGAGAGCAGATGAGTCAGCGTCTCCCGCTTCGCCTCGAGCAGCAGCTCCGCCCGCCACTGCGCCTTGAGCCGCTCCGCATAGGCGGCCCGCCAGTTCTGCCCGTACCGATCGACGAATTCTTCGAAGTTCACGGCCTCGATCTCCTTTGCGACCACCGGCTCGACCGAGCGCGTGATCTCCACGAACGACGCATACACGACCGTAGCGGTTTCCCCGCCCCCGGTCACTTGAGCCAGGTAACGCAGCAGCGCGATCGTCGCCTGCGCGCCATCGGGCGCGCGCGCAACCGCGGCCACCAGCGCGATCCGCTCCCGCAGCATCCGGACGAGCGCCGCGCCGTCCCGGGCGTGCTTGAAGCACAACAACATCAGCTCGACCGCCGCCGCCTCGGCCCCGAGCCGCAGCCGCCGCTCGTCGACCGCGGTCAGGTCGAAGAGGTGGAACGGCGTCGACGGCACGAACCCCCCGAACACCGCCCGCTGCGCCGGGGTCAGCGCCACGAGCCCCGCCACGTCGACCGCCGCCCGCCACCCCGCCGGATCGTGCGACACGACCACCGTCAGCACCATCGGCAGCCCCTCCGCCTGCGGGTGGTCGCGCAGCCACTGCTGCCACCGCTGCCCCGTCGCGGCGTAGGTGCGCAGCGCCATCCAGCGATCGCTCTGGCTCTGGTGCTCGACGATCAGGTTGAGCCACCCGGCGCCCCCGTCGCGGAACGGCAGCTCGAAGAGCAGATCGACGATCCGCTCCCGCAGCTCGGGGTCGAGCTGGCGCCCGTCGACCACCCGCAGCCCGACGAAGTCGACGAGCGGGACCACCGCCGGCGGCAGCACCACGCGCGCGAGCGCGGCGGCGTACTCGTGGCGGCCGATGATGTAGCGGAGCAGGCGATCGTGCGGATGGCTCACCGGGACCTCGACGTCGATGGCATCCCCCCAAAGAGGGACCGAGCCCGCTGAAGTGTCCGAAGTCCCGCGATCCGCCCCGAATCGCCCCGGTCACCCGCTGGCGCACGACCCGCACATCGCGCGCGCCTCCTCGCTCGCACATCGCGCGCGCCTCCTCGCCCGCACATCGCGCCGCCTCCGTGCCCGCACATCGCGCCTGCCTCCTCGCCCGCACATCGCGCCCGCCTCCTCGCCCGCGAAACCCGCCCCGCTTCGTGGTATACCCGCGCTCCTGGCTGGAGGTGCCGATGCGCCACATCGCGTTCCCGCTCACCGCCGCGCTCCTCGGCGTCGCGCTCCTCGCCGGCTGCGACGACCCCGACGCCGCGACATCCGACGCCGCCACCCCCGACGCCGGCCCCGCCGACGCCGCGCCCGACGCCACTACCCCCGACGCCGCGCCCCTCGACGCTGCCGATCCCGACGCGACCCCCGACGCCACCCCCGACGCCGCTCCCCCGACGCCCGCCCCCCTCGGCTACCGCCGCGACGACATCACCTACACCCCCACCGGCGACGCCACCCCGCGCACCATCCCCCTCTTCTGGTGGTACCCCGCCGCCGACCGCGCCCCCTTCCGCGCCACCTACCGCCTCTTCGTCGCCGACGGCGTCTACGTCGACGCCCCCCCCGACATCCCCCCCGGCGCGCCGCTCATGGTCTTCTCCCACGGCCGCTCCGGCTTCGCCCAATACAGCCACTTCATCCCCGAACACTTCGCCCGCCAGGGATGGGTCGTCATCGCCCCCGACCACATCGGCGACACCGTCTCCGACGCCCAGGACACCCCCGCCATCTACCGCCACCGCCCCGAAGACCTCCGCGCCGCCATCGACTTCGCGCAGAACCCCCCCGCCGGCCACCCCCTCGCCGGCGCCGTCGGCGACACCGTCGTGCTCACCGGCCACAGCTTCGGCGGCTACACCCTGCTCGCCCTCGCCGGCGCCGACTACGCCGTCGACCACTGGCTCACCCGCTGCGCCGAGCTTGCGCCGCCCCCCTTCTGCGGCGACGACTTCCAAGCGCGCGCCCCCCTCTACCGCCAAGGCTTCCGAGACCCCCGCGTCGACCTCGCCATCCCCATGGCCCCCGGCAACTACGACCTCTTCGGCGAGGGCCTCGCCGCCGTCGACGTGCCCGTGCTCCTCTTCACCGCCGACCGCGACGCCTCCACCACCGACGCCCTCGCCGGCGACCCCATCTGGGACGCCCTCCCCAGCGACCCCCGCCACCGCCGCGTCCGCCTCCGCGACGGCGGCCACTTCAGCTTCACCGTGCTCTGCCCCGTCATCGGCCCCCTCGGCCGCGGCAACGGCTGCGACCCCGACAACATCGCGCCCGCCGACGCCCACGCCGCCGTGCTCGCCTACATGGACGCCTTCATCGACCGCCACCTCCACGCCGACGAGACCGGCGCCCCGCTCCTCGACGGCGACATCACCCTCCGCGACGACGTCACCCTCGAGGCGAAGCCATGACCGACACCCTCCCCGCGCCCATCGACGTCATCCCCCACCGCCCCCCGTTCCTCTTCGTCGACCGCGTGCTCACCTGCGACGCCGACGGCGCCACCGCCGAGCGCCGCTTCCCCGCCGACGAACCCTTCTTCGCCGGCCACTTCCCCCAAAACCCCGTCGTGCCCGGCGTCATCCTCGTCGAAGGCCTCGCCCAGACCCTCGCCTACCTCGCGCTCCGCCAGACCGGCGGCGGCACCGTGCTCCTCACCGGCATCGAGGTCGACAAGATCCGCCGCCCCGTCCGCCCCGACGAGACGGTGCGCTACACCGTGCGCGTCACCCGCGCCCGCCGGCAGGTCGTGATGGCCGAAGGCGAGATCACCGTCGGTGACGAGCGCGTCCTCGTCGCCACCCTCAAGGGCTTCGTCGTCCCGGAAGCAGCATGAACGCGCTCGCCCGCCTCACCCTCGCCCCCGCGCTCGCCGCCATCGCCATCGTCGCCTACGAGGCCGTGCGCGCGCTCGCCTTCGGCGCGACAACCGTCGGCACCCTCGGCCAGATCGTCGGCCTCGCCGCCGCCGTCGCCGGCCTGCTCGGCCTCCCGCTCTGGATCGCCGGCGCCGTCGGCATCGCCGGCGTCTTCGGCCTCGACGCCGGCTGGCGCTGGGGCCGCGGCCCGCTCCCGCCCATGCCCGCCGCCCGCCGCGTCGCGCTCGCGCTCTACTTCGCCCTCGCGCTCGCCGCCCTCGTCGCCACCACCCACGTCGCCACCCTCCGCTTCGTCAAGGCGTTCAACAAAGCCGTCTACCAGGGCCTCGGCGCCGGCCTCGTCGCCGCCGCCACCGTGCTCGTGCTCGCCGCGCTCGCCGGCCCCATCGTCGGCGCGCTCGCCCGCCTCGTCGACCGCCTCTCGCAGAAGCTCCCGCCCGTCATCGACCCCACCCGCCCCCGCGGCGCCGCGCTCTGGATCGTGCTCCTCCTCGTCCTCGGCGCCATCCTCGCCCCCATCGTCGTCCCGCCCCTCCACACCGTCGACCTCCGCCCCGCCCGCCTCATGCTCGGCTGGGCGCTCGCGCTCGCGCTCGCCGTCTGGTGGACCACCCGCGCCCCCCGCCGCTGGCCCCACGCCGCCGCCGGCGCCGCCGCCGCGCTCGTGTTCCTCGGCTGCTTCGTCTGGTCCGCGTACACCCTCGGCGACAGCCAGCGCCGCCGCCTCGCGCTCGACCGCGACACCGTGCTCGCCGGCCCCCTCGCCGCGCAGCTCGGCCGCCTCGGCGACGCCGACGGCGACGGCGTGCCCAGCACCTTCGCCGGCGGCGACTGCGACGACACCGACCCCGCCATCCGCCCCGGCGTCTACGACCCCCCCGATGACGGCATCGACCAGAACTGCACCGGCAGCGACCTCATCCGCGCCCAGGACCCCATCCGCCGCCCCGAGCGCGACGCGCCCGGCCCCCGCCGCGACCTCAACGTCGTGCTGCTCACCATCGACGCGCTCCGCGACGACGCCGTCGCCCGCGACATGAAGCGCCTCCAGCAGCTCGCCGACCAGAACATCAACTTCGTCAACGCCTACAGCCACGGCGCCGCCACCTACTGGTCGATCCCCGCCCTCCTCGCCAGCACCCTGCCCAGCCGCCTCGAGATGGGCCGCGACCAGACCCCCGTGCCCCGCATGGTGCTCCTCCCCGAGGTGCTGCGCGACGCCGGCTGGCACACCGCGCTCTTCGCCAACGTCACCGTCTTCTTCGTCCGCGGGCTCCGCCAGGGCGCGATCGTCGCCGACTACGAGACCAGCCACTACACCGTGCACGGCGCCAAACCCGGCTCCGCCCACCTCACGAGCAGCGTGCTCGCCCACATCGACCGCTGGCAGAAGGGCGAGCTCGAACCCCAACGCGAGCGCTTCTTCGTCTGGGCCCACTACTACGACCCCCACGACCCCTACTTCGAGGTCGAAGGCCATCCCGCCGAAGACGGCTCCGACCACGCCCGCTACCGCGCCATCACCCGCTACCTCGACACCGAGCTCGGCCGCCTCTTCGACGGGCTGCGCGCCCGCGGCCTCTGGGACGACACCGTCATCGTCATCACCGCCGACCACGGCGACGAGTTCGGCGACCACGGCCACCGCTTCCACGGCCGCACCCTCTACGAAGAGATGGTGCACGTCCCCCTCATCCTCCGCGTCCCCGGCGTCGAAGCCCGCGCGCTCCCCACCCCGATCGGCCAGATGGAGCTCGCCCCCACCCTGCTCGACCTCCTCGGCGTCCCCATCCCCCGCGACTGGATCGGCCGCAGCCGCGCCGACGAGCTCCGCACCGGCCAGCGCGCCCCCATCGAGCCCGTCTTCTTCGAAGTCTTCCCCGACTCCAACTACGACGCCCATCAGGTCGGGATGCGCCTCGGCGACCTCAAGCTCATCTACCGCCTCGACCAGAACTACTTCGAGCTCTACGACCTCGCGGCCGACCCGCTCGAGCGCGACAACGTCTACGACCTGCACCCCGACGCGCCCGCGCTCCGCGACGAGCTCATGGTCTACCTCGACCACCACCTCGACCAGCTCGCCCGCAACAAGACCGGCGCCCGGCTCCCCCCCGGCGCCCCCGACCCCAAGCAGGCCCCCACGAAGCGCCCCGCCCGCCCGAAGCCCGCGCCCAGACCCCGCCCCGCCCCCTGACCCGCTACTCTCCCCGCGTCGCCGCCCGCGCCAGCGCCTCGGGGTACAGCGCCACGAACTGCCGCGTGTACTGCCACCCGCTCAGGTACGACCAGAACAACCCGCCATAGAGCCCCACCACCCCCAGCACGAACATCACCGTGTCCACCGGCTCGGGGAAGACATGCCCCAGGTGGAAGAAGTACGCCGCGAAGCACCACCCCAGGAAGTTCGTCTTCAGCTTCCCGATGAAGCTGCTCGCGATGTTGAGCTGGTAGGTCGAGAGAAACCGCCGGATCGTCGACACCCAGAACTCCCGCACCAGGTAGACGAACAGCACCCACGCCGGCGCCCCCTCCGGGTGGGTGATCAACATCAGGATCGCCGCCCCCTCGAAGAACAGATCGCTGAACTGATCGAGGATCTCCCCGAGCTTCGTCGACTGATTCAGCCGCCGCGCCAGATAACCATCGAGGTAATCGGTCACCCCCGCCGCGATCCCGATGATCACCCCGGGCAGGTAGTACCCCGACAACCACAGCCCCACCGAGACGGTGATGAGCACCATCCGGCTGAGCGAGATCATGTTCGGGATCGTGCGCAGATCGCGAGCAAACGAACGGACCACAGGCAGGCTCCTCGGCAGCAGGCGGCGCGGTCTTACCAGAAACCGCCGCCCGCGGCACCCGATCAGCGCCGCCGCCGCCACCCGATCGACACCAGCAACAGCGCCGCCCACCACCCCGCGGCGCCCCCCGGCCCCGGACTGCTCCCCGGCACTGCAACGCAGCCGTCATCGAGGTTCACCACCGCGTCCCCCGTCTCCCGCGGCGCCCCGTCCGGCGTCATCCCCAGATCCGGCGTCGGCTCCACCACCGGCGGCAGGCTCGCCGGATCGTTCGGATCCGACGCGTAGTTGCCATAGTCGTTGCCCTGCGGGAACACGCACCCCGGATCCCCCAGCTCCGCCCCGTTCGTCGCCCCGTCCCCGTCCGCGTCCAGCCCGCACAGCGTCGCCCAATCGCCCGTCCCGTTCGGCAGCTCCCGCATCTGCGCGCCAAACAGCGTGAACTGCGTATCGTCGCCCCCCGGGTGGCACCCGGCGCACCCCAGCCGCACCCCGTTGGGCACCTGCCCCTGCTGAAGAGAGTTGGCCGCGGCGGGCGCCGCGCAGGCGAGCAACGAGACGAGAGCCAGCAAGTCGAAGCGGCGCAAGGTCATCTCCCAGAACGATCACCGGAGCATGACAAGCCCCCGGCCCTCAGTGCAACAGCGCGAACCCGATGATCACCAACGCGCCCGTCACGATCACCGCCCACGCCCACAGCGGCGGCCCCCCGCGCGGCATCACCACCGGCTCGTCATCCACCACCGACACCGGCCGCGGCCGCGCCGGCAGCGACACCGACGGCAGCGGCCCGGTGAACTCCGCCATCCGCGACAGCACCCGATCGATCACCTTCAGCACCACCCGCGCGTTCGCCGGCCGCTCATCCGGCGACTTCGCGAGCAGCCGCATCACCAGATGCTCCACATCCGGATCCAGCTCCCCCGGCGCGCTCACCTCGCTGATCGGGATCGCCTCCTGATACAGATGCGCCAGACACAGCCCCTGCGACGTGTCATCGGCGAACGGCCGATGCCCCACCAGCATCTCGTAGAGCATCACCCCCACCGAATACAGGTCGCTCCGCGCATCGATCGGCCGCGCGAACGCCTGCTCCGGCGAGATATAGGCCGGCGTCCCCAGCCGCGTCCCCGGCACCGTCTGCACCGGCTGCAACCGGAACCCCTTGCGCCCCCCCCCATGCTCCCCCGGCCCGGGCGCCACCGCGGGCGCCGCCGCGCCCGTCGGCAGCTCATCCGACTGCCCCAGCAACGGATCGAAGCGCGCCAGCCCGAAGTCCGCCACCCGCACCACGAAGTCCTCGCCCGCCACCTCATCGAACAGCACGTTCTGCGGCTTGAGATCCCGATGGATCACCCCCCGCGCGTGCGCCTCCGCCAGCGACGCCACGATCTGCCGCGTGATCATCAACGCCGCCCGCTGCTCCACCCGCCCCTTCGCCAGCAGCGACGCCAGATCGCCCCCGTGCAGGTACTCCATCGCGATGAACAGCCGCCCACCCTCGATGTGCCCGAAGTCGATCAACGACACCGTGTTCGGATGCCGCAGCTCCCCCAGGATCCGCGCCTCGTTCATGAACCGCTGAAGCTTCAGGTCGTCGTCGATCAGGCTCGGCAGCAGCACCTTGATCGCCACGAACTTGCCCAGCGGCTCCTGGCGAGCCTTGTACACCGTGCCCATGCCCCCCTCGCCGATCCGCTCGATGAGCTGATAGCGATCGGCGATCACCCGGCCGAGCAGCGGATCGGGGGGATGAGTGACGGCGGCGGTGACGGGCATGACCGCGAGTATCGCAGACCGCCGCGTTCGAGGCCACCGACACGACCCCGCCATCTGCGGAGACCGCGCGCGACGCGCCCGCCCGCTCAGCGGCGATCGCGCCAGGTCCAATAGAAGTTCGCGAGGAAGTTCCACCCCGTCGCGATCCCGATCCCGGCGAGCTGCGCGAGGTAGACCCCCGCCCCGATCGCCGGCGGATCGAGCACCGGCCGCCGCAGATAGCGCTCGAAGACGCCCCCCGGCCCGGCGAAGTAGGCGTCGAGCGCGTCACCGCCCTCGATCCACCACAACAGCGCGACATTGCCCGCGAGGAACACCAGCCACTGCACGACCGCGCCGACGAGCGAGACGAGCTGAAACCGCAGCGCCCGCCCGCCGAGCGACGAGCCCGCCCGCTGGTCACGGAACGTCCACAGCTCGTTGACCGCGAAGTTGGAGAGGATCGAGACCTCGATCGCCCACGCCGACGCGATCGAAGACCGCATCCCGAGCGAGGTCAGCAGCGCGAGCACGCCGAGGTTGACGACCACCCCGCTCGCCCCGACGGCGCAGAACTTGAGGAACCGCGCGCTCAGGAGCGGCCGGAGTCGATCGAAGACGGTCACGATGCCGGTGATCAGAGAGGGGATCGAAGAAGAGAGGAGCGCCGCGCCGACGAGCGTCGACGCGGCGACTGCGGGAAGACCGTGCGCTTCAGGGCGCGGGGGGCGGGGGAGGGGGCATGGCGGCGTCCGGCTCGCCCTCGCCCTCGCCTTCGCCTTCGCCCTCGGCGCCACCGTCGGCCTCGCCCTCGCCTTCGCCTTCGGCGCCGCCGTCGGCCTCGCCCTCGCCCTCGCCCTCGCCTTCGCCCTCGCCCTCGCCCTCGCCTTCACCCTCGCCTTCGCCTTCGCCTTCGCCCTCACCACCGGGCACGTCGGCGCGGCAGGCGGCGACCTGCGCGTCGCACGCGGCGCACATCGTCGGATCCATGCACATCTCATCGGTGAAGCAGATCGCGAACTCGTCGAAGAGCTCGTTGGCCTGCTCATCGGCCGCCTCGCGGCACGCCGTCGCGCACTGCTCGGTCTGGCAGCCGACGACGCAGTCGAAGAGGTCGCCGCACTGCCCATCGCCGAAGACGCGGCCGTCGTTGACGCAGGCGTCGATCTGCGCGCCGCAGCGCTCCTGCTGACAGGCGGCGTCACCCGGCGGGCACATGGCGGCCTGCACGCAGTCGACCGCGTCGGCGTAGATCACGTAGCCGCTCGCCGAGCTGCTGCCGAAGCAGCCATCCACGCAGGCGTCGTCGTTGTCGGGGCAGGCGTTGAGGCAGGAGAGCAGCTCGCCGCAGCTCGCGTCGCCGCCACCGGGGAAGCCCACGCCGAAGCACGCCTGACCCTCGGCGCTGCACGTCCCGAGGTAGCACTCGAGGTCGAAGTTGCCCGCGAAGTCGAAGCAGCGGCCCTGGCAGTTGATCAGATCCTCGGCGCGCTGACCGCCGGTCGGGGTGCCGGCCGCGATGCAGGCGTCGAGGCAGGCGCGGTCCTGGCAGGGGTTGATGCACTCGAGCACGGCCTGACACTCGGCGACGCCGGTGTCCTCGCCCTCGCCTTCACCCTCGCCCTCGCCTTCACCCTCGCCCTCGCCTTCACCCTCGCCCTCGCCTTCACCCTCGCCTTCACCCTCGCCCTCGCCTTCACCCTCGCCCTCGCCGCCACCGCCCATGTCGGACTCCGGCAGGCAGTAGCCCTGCCGGCAGGCGAAGCCGCTCGCGCACGGGCTGCCACCGTTGCATTCGACCGAGCAGGTGCCCGAGGCCGAGCCGGGGAGCTGCACGCAGAGCTCGCTCGCGCAGTCCGACGGCGAGTCGCACGACTCGCCGAGGCCCTTGCCGTCGCCCCCGTCCGACTCGGTACAGGCGGCGAGGCCGAAGACGCAGAGAACCGCCATCGAGGCGGACAGGATGAAGTTGCGCATCAAGAGACTCTCCCCATTCGTGCTGCGGGTCGGCGACGTATGTGGCACTCCACGCCGACCATCCAGTGCAAAATGCTGCCCATCGACCCCTGCCGCGGGCGCCGATGAATCGCGGGTGGAGCGTCACCGCTCTGTCCGGTTCGAATCAAGAGGCCAGTACGAGAGGCCGGTCCCGCGGAGTAAAAAAAGCCGCCGGGTTGTCATCGAACCGTCAGCAGCCCATCACCGACCAGCTCCGCGGCGAGCCCCGCCTCTTCCCCCCGCGCCGCCCCCAGCCGTCGCATCGTGGCAGCCACCGTCGGCCACGGCTGCGGCGACCGCAGCGCCTCGAGCAGCCCCGCGAGCCCGAGCGACGCCTCGGCGACCCCGATCTCGTCGGCCCCCGGCCCGGTGCGCTCGACGAGCAGCCCCTCGGGCGCCGACTTCACCAGCCGCCGCTTCTCCAGCGCATAGCCCGGCTCCACCAGCCCCGCCAGCACCCCGCCCGGATGCGCCGCCAGCCGCGCCCGATGCGCCGTCCACGCCGCGAGCGTGCCCCCCGGCGCCCGCACACCCCACACCCACGGCGCCGCCACCCACGACCCCGCCCGATCGACCGCCGGCGTCTCCGCCGGCCGCGCCGGCGCCCGCCGCACCCGCGCCACCCCGCCCTCGAGCGCCGCGAACGCCGCGACCGCGCCCCCGAAGCGCGCCAGCCACTCGCCGAACGCCAGCGCCAGCGACCCGCCCCCCTGCACGCAGCGATGGAACGCCGGCGCCGAGAAGAAGCCATCGAGCGCCCCGAGCCCCTGCGCTCGTGCCGCGACCGCGCCCGCGACCGGGAACTCTTCGAGCACCGCTTGCAACCCCCGGCTCCGCCGCAGCGGATCGGCCCGCCAGCGCCGCCGATCCGGCGCCGTCAGCCACCCCCGCTCCGCCGCGCTCAGCTCGACCCCCGCGAGCGCCTTGCCGGCGTCGGCATACACCGCCTCGACGAGCGCCGGGTCGTAGAGCATGCGCACCACCACCCGCTGCAACGCCGCGGCGCTCAAGCGTTCTCCTCCATCGCGGCCGCGAACGGCGACCCGGCGAGCGCCGCCTCGATCCGCGCGAAGCCCGGCAGGCACGCCGGCAGCGGGTTGCGCTCGCACTCGAAGACCACCGCCCGCAGCGCCCGCGCCCGCGGCGCGACCGCCTCGACGATCGCCCAGGTGTCGGGCAGCACCGCCGGCGTGTGGTCGTCCTCCACGATCGCGAGCCCCTCCACCGTGCGCGTCGTCGCCCCCGCGACGTGCAGCTCGACCACCCGCTCCGCCGGGAAGCCATCGAGCCCCGTCAGCGGCCCGTGCCCGCACGCGCGCTGGTAGATCGCGAGGTGCGCCGCGTCGAGCAGCATCCCGGTGTCGGCGTAGTCGCAGAGCCGCGCATAGAAGTCGAGCAGGTGCAGGTCGCCGAGGTAGACGTGCCCCGGCGGGTTCTCGGGCAGCACCTCGTACCCCGTCGCCTCCCGCAGCGCGATGACGCCCTCGGCCATCGACCTCGCCGCGTCGTCGCACAGCACCGGCGGCAACAGCAGCATGTGCCCCCGCTCCCGCCGCCCGAAGTGCCACAGCCCCGCGTCGCCGCACATCCACGCCGGCCGGAGCGTCGCGGCGTGCGCCCGCACCCGCGCCATCCACGCCGGGTCGAGATCCTCCGGCTCGTCGAGGTTCACGTCGAGGAAGTGGTAGGTCGTCCGCCCGCCCGCCTCCACCCAGCGCCGCGCGTCGTCGTCGATCCCGCGATCGGCCTCGACCCCCACCTCGAGGAAGCCCGCGTAGCGCGGGTGCTCGCGGCGCAGCGCGTCGAGGTCGAGCGCGCCGGGCGCGCGGTGGGCGCCGTACTCGGTCGAGACCCCGATCCCGAGCCGGGGCAGCCGCTCGACGCGCGCCTCAAACCGCATCGTCGCCCCTCGCCGCCGCCACCAGCGCCGCCCGGTCGACGAACGGCGCATCACCCGGCGCCCCGTCCGCGTGCAGATAGTGCGCGACCCGCCCCGGCGCGAGCGCCGCGATCGTCGCCGAGCGCGTGCCATACCCCGGCAGCACCACCTTCACCGCATGCAGCGCCGCGAGCGCCGCCCGCGGCAGCCCCGCGTCCGGCTCATCGGGGACCTGCGCCGGCGGCGTGTCGTCGGCGAGCACCGCCTCCAGCCGCGCGACGAGCGCCGGCCACTCTCCCGGCGGCGCCGCGAGCCGACCCTGGATGCGCGCCACCTTCGGGAAGGCCGCCGAGTCGAGCACGTCGTTGGGCAGCACGTGCACCCCCGCCGGCACCGCCTCGACGCGCAGATCGTGACGGCCGTAGGCGACCCACACCCCCTCGGCGTCGCCGAACGCCAGATTGAACGGGTTGTAGCGGCCCACATCGAGCGCCCCGAGCCAGCGCCGCGCCGCGTCGACGCCGCCCTCGGCGCCCGCGCGCAGCACGTCGAGCACCACCTGCCCCCGCGACCCCGGCGCGTCCCGCCGCGCCCCCTGCCGCTGGTTGGTGACCCCCGCGAAGAAGCCGCCCGGCGTGAACCCGAGCCAGGTCCCGCCCGCGCTCAGGTCGCGCCCGCCGATGATCCCGCGCTCGGCGTCGAGCAGCATCGGCCCGGTCGCCGGGCGGGCGAGGTACTCGTCGCGGTTGGCCGCGAGCACGACCGGCAGCCCGGGCACGACGCGGTGGAGGATGACGAGGGTGCACATGGGGGGCAGGTATGGCGCAGCCGGGCGGGGTGGCGCAAGTACGGGCCGGCGCGACGGCGACTGGCGAAGCCCGCCCGCTCGATCTCATGATGGGCACAGCGACCGACGAACGGAGGTGGAGATGCGCACGCAGGTGGTGATCTTCGGCGCGCTCGCGATGCTCTTCGCGGCGGGCTGTGACGACGAGGACGGCGGCGACGCGGGGATCGGGCCGATCGACGGCGGGAGCGACGGGCGGGTCGACGGCGCGACCCCCGACGGCGCGCTCGCCGATGGCACGCTCGCCGACGCGGCGCGCGATGCCATCGTCGACGCCATGGCCGATGCCATGCTCGACGCAGCGACGGATGCCATGGCCGATGCCACGCTCGATGCCACGCTCGATGCCACGCTCGATGCCACGCTCGATGCCACCGCCGACGCCATGACCGGCGTCGACGCCCGCCTCGACGGCGGCCCCCCGGCCGACGCCGGCCCCGACCAGGGCGGCGGCGACTGCGTGCCCGCCGGCGGCAGCGTCCCCGTCATCCCCGACGCCCCCTTCTGCTGCCCCGGCCTCCAGCTCATCGGCTGCGAGCGCCCCGCCGCCGACGGCACCTGCCCCCCCGGCTGCGTCGGCGCCTCGATCTGCGCCGCCTGCGGCGACGGCGTCTGCGGCCCCGGCGAGAACCCGTGCAACTGCTTCGCCGACTGCCCGCCCCCCGGCCCCTGCGACGACGGCCGCCCGCTCGTCTGCGCGGTCGAGCCCCCCGCCTGCGAGCCCGGCGAACAGCGCGCCGTCATCGACGGCTGCTGGCAGTGCGTCAACCCCGCCACCTGCCGCCCCTGGGGCCAGCCCGGCTGCGCCGCCGACGGCGACTGCGACGCCGGCGAGGTCTGCGACCCGTGCGGCACCTCATCGTGCCCCGTCTGCGACGACTGCCTGCCCGCCTGCCGCCCCGGCGGCGGCCCGATCTGCCCCGGCCCCAACCCGGCCGGCTGCCGCGAGCGCGGCTGCCCCCCCGGCCTCGCCTGTGAGATCGGCGACGCCTGCATCCCGAGCACCTGCATCTGCGGCGACGATGGCATCTGGGCCTGCACCGAAGACTGCGGCGGCGGCGAGTGCGTACCCCCCGCCGGCGCGCTGCGCTGGTACGAGACCTGCGGCGACCCCGTCTGCCGTGGTCACACGCCCGTCGAAGGCATGCCGCTGTGCATGGTCGGCGAGACCCCCGGCAACCCCTGCGACGACGCCGACCGCCTCTGCGACCCCGTCGACCCCTGCAACGTCCGCCGCGTCTGCGCCGACCGCGACCCCCGCATGGACGGCCCGTGCCCGATCTCCCGCGCCGAGCACAAGCGCGACATCCGCTACCTCGACGCCGCCGAGCGCCGCCGCTACGCCGAAGCGCTCATCGACACCCCGCTCGCCACCTGGCGCTACCGCGCCGCCCCCACCGCGCGCCCCTCGCTCGGCTTCATCATCGACGATGGCATCAGCCCCGAAGCCATCACCGCCGATGGCACCCGCGTCGACCTCTACGGCTACACCAGCCTCGCCGTCGCCGCCGTGCAGGTGCAGGCCGAAGAGATCGCCCGCCTCCGCGCCGAGCTCGACGCGCTCCGCGCCCGCCTCGACGCCGCCGAGGCACAGTGCCGCTGAAGCCCGGCGCCGCTGAGCCTCAGCCGTTGTGCGCCTCGATCGGCCCGAACTGCAGTGGCCCGGTGAACATGTGGGTCTGCGTCGTGCCGATGGTATAGGTCGGCAGCGCCACCGACGCGAAGTCATTGCGCGCCTGGAGGTCGTTGGCGAAGGTCACCTGCCGGGTCGCCTTGTCGATGCACACCACGCCGTAGTCGAAGGTGATGTGACTGAAGGCATAGCTGTGCACATCGCTCGGGTGCGGCGTGTGCGCGAACGAATAGGTGCTCACCCCGACCGTGTAGCGCAGCCCGTACCAGCGGACCGCGTCGGGATTCTGCACGTCGAGCGCCCGGCAGCGCGCGATCAGCCGCTTGACATGGCCCTCGAAGGTCTTGTGATTGGCATTGGCCGCCGACGTCAGCGCGGTGAGGTTGCGGTCATCGGTCCCGCTACCGCCGAGATCGGCGTTGAGCAGGTGCCCGGCGACCCAGGTGTACGGGCTGCTCGATCCGTTGAGCATGCCCATCACCGGCTGAAGGCTCGACGAGTTCGTCACCGTGCCCCGCCGCACCCCGTCGCCGTAGTCGGGCCCGATCACCGCGGTCACCCCGCTGCCGCCGGTGATCTTGCCGGCGTAGCTGCGCACCGGGCCGAACTCGCAGCTCAGGAGCCCCACCGGCACCTGCGTGACGACGCGGCGCCCGGTGGTCGATTGCTGGACCAGATTGGCCATGGAGCGTCCCCCCTTTGTCGGTGCCGGCGAGCATAACAGCGCCGGCCCGAGCGGGGGTATGCCATCGTCCCGAAAGCGGGCTACTGCTCGAAGTGCCCGATCCGGCGGTCGCGCGCCATGCGCAGCGCCTCGGCGACGGTGGGATCGGCGCCGCGCTGGCGCACGAGCGCCTCGAAGCCATCGAGCACCGCGGCGTCGGGGCCGCGGGCGAGCGGGTCGAGGGCGTCGAGCGCGTCGAGCATCGAGCCCGCGTCGCGGTGCCGGGCGGCGGCGGCGAGGCCTTCGGCGAGGTGGAAGCCGCGCACGTTGCCGGCGACGCGGCGCTCGATGGGGCCGAGCGGGCGGGGGACGCGGTCGAGCTGCGCGGCGGCGCGGGCGGTGGCGTTGTCGAGCGCGACCATGTCCTTGTACTTGAGCGTCACCTCGGCGACCGGCCCGGGACGGGTGACCCACAGCTCGACGAGGATGACATGGCTGTCTCCGCCGTAGAAGTATGGGATCACCGTCTGGATGCCATCGTCGTCGGCGCCGCGGTCGGCCTTGACCCCCATCGTCTTGCTCAGGTTGCGATCGGTCGCCTCCTCCCGCGCCTTGACCTGCCGCACCTCCTGCTCGTCGAGCTGCCGGCTGCCGAGGATGCGGATCGCCTCGACGCCGGGCGCGAGGCGGATGTTGACGCGCAAGAGGCGCGCGATCACCCGGCTGATGCTCTGCAGCTCGGCGTCGATCGCGGCGCCGAGGGTCTCGGGGGTCGCGCGGTGGTCGTTGCCGTGGCCGGCGTTGGCGACCGGCCACCAGCCCGAGGCGCCGCCGAGCGCGATGACGCTGGTGGTCGCGCCCTGCACGGTGAGCGCGTGCGCGGCCTCGGTGGCGGCGGCGACGCGGGCGGGATCGGCGGCGGCGGTGAGCACGAGCACGGTGCCGCTGCCGGGGATCCGCGCCTGGTCGCCGGCGGCGGTGGCGAGCGCGGCGCCGGCTTCGCGCATGGCGGCGGCGAGCGCGTCGGGCGCGGCGGCGGGCGGCTCGGTGAGCGCCTCGATCTGGCGGGCGAGCACCGCGCGCAGGTCGCGCACGGCGGCGGGCGCGGCGAGCACGCGGGGCGGGCGGCCGGCGAGCACGACCCCGAGGCGATCCTGCGGGCCGAGGCGGCGCATCAGCTCGGTGACGGCGCGGATGAGCGTCTCGTGGCCGGCGTCGATCGCCGACGCGTCGACGACGAGCACGACGTCGAGCGGCGGGCGGCGCCAGCCATAGCGGCGGCTGCCCTGCAAGCCGATCTGGAGGTGCACCCGCTGCGGGCGGTCGATCGAGGTCTGGTCGAGCGCGGCGGTGAGCGCGAGGCCGGCGTCGGTGGGCGCGTCGAAGGGCTGGCCGGGGAGCGCGGCGCGGCGGTAGGGGCGGGGCGCGGGGCCGAGCGCGTCGTCGAGGCGGCGCAGGCGCTCGGCGTAGGCGGCGTTGCCGCCGAGGTAGGTGTTTTCGAAGTAGAAGCTGCGCGGCAGGGTGCTCGCGGGCTCGACGTAGCGGTCGGGATCGGCGGGCGCGAGCTCGACGCGGCGGCCGTCGCGGCTCCGCTCGTCGAGGCCGGTGAGCATCTCGGCGAAGCGGTCGGGGGTGACGGTCTGGTCTTCGTCGACAAGCGCGTCGGCGGGGTCGAAGCGCCCGAACTTGCCGCCGCGGCCATGCTCACCGCGGTTCGCCGGGCCGCGCCCGCGGTCGCCTTTCGAAGCCTCGCCCTCTTCGGCCTCGTCGGCTGCCTCCCGCTTCTCGGCCTCGCGGGGCTTCTTGTCGGCGTCGAGCGCCTCGCCGCCTTCGGCGTCTTTGGTGGCGAGCTTCGCCGCCTTCATCGGGCGGTCGTCATCGCCGAAGAGGCCGTCGGCGGCGAGCTCGATACGGAGCTTCTTCTTGGCCTTCGCGGGCGCGTCGGCGCTCTCTTCGACGACGATGCGGCGGGCGGGCGCGGGCCTTCGGGCGCGGGTCTCGGTGAGCTGCTCGTCGAGCAGTCGCTGGTCGATGGCCGCCGTGCCCTCGGCGTAGCCCTGCGCGGGCGGCGGCGGCGGCGCGGCGGGCGCGGCGCGGCCGGCCGGGGCGCCGTCGAGCGCGCTGAGCATGTCGTCGAGGTCGTCGCCCGCCGCGGCCTCGGCGGGCTTGCGTTCGACGATCTCCACGGCCATCGGCGCGGGCTCGGGGGCGGTCGCGACGGCGGCCGGCGCCTCGGCGCCTTCGCGCTTCGCGCAGCCGCCGGCGATCAACACGCAGCACAGCGCGAGCACCCCGCGGGCGAGGATGGGGTGGCTCACACCGCGCCCCGCTTCGCCTGCCGGCGGCTGTAGATCGCGACCGCGAGCACCGCGACGAGCACGAGCACCGCCTCGACCCCGTCGAGGCGCCACAGCGTCGCCTTGAGCAGCAGCGCCGCGAGCCCGACCGCGAGCAGCGCCCAGGTCCCCGCGGTCGTCGGCCGCCCCTGCGCCCGGCGGCGCACGAAGAGCGCGAGGCAGACGAGCGCGACGAGCAGGAAGACCGTGCCCGCGCCGTCGCCGAGCGCGGCGCCGAGGGTGAACGAGACCGCGAGCCGCGGGTCGTCGGCGTTGTGTACCGGCTGGGCGAACGCGAGCGAGACGCTCGCCTCGTCGGCGGGCAGCGCGTCGAGGCTGTCGTCGAGCGCGCTGAACTGCCAGGGGCCGAGCTCCTTCATCTCGGTGTCGACCCCGAAGACGCCGCGATCGGCGGGGACGCGCACGAGCCATTGGATGTCACGGGTGCGCAGGTCGACCGAGGGCGCGACGAGGTCGATGCCATCGATGATGCCCAAGGCTTCGCCGCGGCCCTGCCAGGTGATGTCGATGCGGGTCGAGGCGTCCTTGGGCAGCGGGATGGCGATCTGGCCCTCGTCGTTGCGGACCTCTTCGACCCGGCGGCCGTCGACGCTGACCCGGAGCGGGCGGGCGCCTTCGGGCAGGGTGACGCGGAGGTACTGGCGGTCGGTGTTCTGGACGCGATAGCTGGCGCGGCCCTCGACGTAGCCGGCTTCGAGCACGTTGGTCTCGAATCGGGCCTGCTCGGCCTCGGCGTCGAGGGTGTCGACCATGGCATGGGCGCGCACGTCGAGCTCGAGGCTCCACGGCGTGCGGGCGTACTGGTAGGCGAGGCGCAGCTCACGGTCGCTGCGCAGCCGCACGGCCTTGGGCAGCTCCTCGACCTGGGTCGGGCGCACGTCGTCGCGGGCCTTCTCCTGCACCTCCATGCCGGCCTCGGCGGCGATGCCGAAGCTGCCCGACTGCACCTCGGCGCCGTGCACGATGAGATCGGGCAATGGCATGGGTCCGAGCGCCTTGTCGAGCAGGCGCTCGAACTCGACGTCGAGCAGGATGGCACCCTCGAGCGCCTGGGTGAAGCCGACGCGCCACGCCTGCCGGCCGGGGCCGGCGTCGAAGCTCTCGTCGAGCTCGACCTTGTTGATCGAGGGGCCGGTGATGCGCGGCTCGGAGATGCCCGATGGCACCGAGAGGTGGAGGGTGTCGCGGCGGCCGCTCTTGATCTCGACGAGCACCGACGCCTGCGCGGTGAGGGTGGTCTCACGCACGACATAGAGGGTGTCGATGCGGGCGTCGAAGCGGGTCTCCTTGGCGCGGGCGGCGGCGACGGCGCTTCGAATTTCGGTGGGAGGCCCCAGGTGCTTAAATGCCTGATTGACCTTGTCGCTGACGGTCTGGCGGATGTCGACCGGCAAGGCATCGGCGCCGACCTTGCTGAAGCCATCGGCGGTCGCGGGCGCGAAGCCGACCTTGTCACCGTCGAAGAGCGCGATGACACCCTGCTGGCGGATGACGACCTGCTCGGTCTCGACCGGCGCGACGAGCGGGAGCGTGATCGCGGTGCCTTCGGTGGGGGAGACGGGGACCTCGATCTGCAGCTCGAGCGCGAGCTTGCCGGCGAGGTCTTCGCCGAGGATCACCCGGACGTGGCGGGGCAGGTCGTCGGTCGCGGCGAGCACGCGCCAGTCTTCGATGCCTTCGCCGATGACACGGTAGGGCACGACGTTCTCGGGCAGGCCGATGAGGAGCTCGCGGACCTTGCCATAGATGACATCGTAGCGAGCGAGCACGCGGCTGCGGAGCACGCCTTCTTCGAGGGTGAGGAGCTGGTAGGTCTCGGTGTTGACCCGCACCTTGGTCTCGGGCGCGGCGCGGGCCTCGGTCCAGCGGAGGACGGCCTCTTCGGTGGGGGGCAGGAACAGCCGGGCGCGGGTGGTGGCGCGCTCGCCGTCGCCGCGGATCTCGGCGGTGACGGGCACCGGCGGCTCGACGGTGACCTCGGCCTTGCCGGGCACGGTGAGGTCGACGTCGGTGATGGGGACCTCGTAGGGGTGCAGCGCGATCTGCGGCTGGCCCTGGGTGCGGTCGACGGCGACGCGGAAGCGCGCGGAGACGGTGTGGCGGCCGCGGCCCTCGACGCGGGCGGTGTGCCAGCCGTCGACGACGCGGGTGCCGAGCGGGGTGTTGCCTTCGCGGGCGTCGATGAGCGCCGAGGCGGCCTGCGCGATGCGGACGTCGGCCTGACGGCCGTCGAGGGTGGCTTCGAAGGTCGCGGCGACGTCGGCGCCGTTGCCGGCGGCGTCGAGGGTGATGACATAGGCCGCGCGGCGCACCGCGTGCCCGCCGCCGGCGGCGCCGGCGCGGATGACGACGGCGGGGGTGGGCGGCAGCGACGCGGTGAGCTGGCCGCCCCCGCGCTGCACGTCGGCGCCGGGGTAGACGCCAGCGCCGTCGCCGGCCCCGGTGACGGTGAGCGCGGCGCCGGGCAGCGGCGGCAGCGGCACGACCGCGACCGGGGCGCCGTCGTCGCCGGCCTCGCGGGGCACGAGCCAGGTCAGCGAGAGCGAGACGGTCTGGTCGCCGCGCACGAGCGCGACGTGGGCGCCGCCGAGCTGGAGGAGCGCGAGGTCGCTGCCGTCGAGGGTGGCCGACTGGATGATGGCTTGCGCAGGCAGGATCGGGATCTCGCCGGTGCCATCGCCGGTGAGGGTGAGGCGGGCGTCGAGGCGGGCGACCGCCGGGCGGGCGGGATCGGCGGGGAGCTCGACGCGGAGGTCGCCGCGGCTCCAGGTCGCCTGCGGCCCGTCGGCGCGGCGCGCGGTGCGGAGGAGCTGGCCGTAGCGTTCGAGTGACATCTGCACCCGCTCGGGGGCGGGATCGGACTGCGCGATGGCGGGTGCGGCGAGCGTGAGCGCGAGGAGCGCGAGCAGGCGTGACGCGTGGCGGGCGGTTGGCATCGAGTTCTCCCTCCGTTCTGGTCCCCGCCGAGCACGATGACACGGCGGCGGGCGGGGCGGAAGTTCATACGGGCAGGTCTCGGGGGTTTGTCGGAAGGCATGCCTCGCCGGCCACGGCATCGCATGGCTCGCCCGGATCTCGGCCCGTTCGCGGCCGGATCGCGGGCGCGCGCCGGGCGCGACACCGACCCGATCGACATCCGGCGCCGCGTCGACTACAGTGCCGCCGCATGTACCTCGGACGCGTCATCGGCACCGTCGTCGCCACCGTCAAGTACGAGGGCCTCGCCGGCTACCGCATCCTCATCGTCGAGCCGATCGACGACGACGGCACCCCCAACGGGCCGCCCCACGCCGCCGTCGACGCCACCCAAGCCGGGCCGGGTGACACCGTCTTCCTCGTCGGCAGCCGCGAAGCCGCGCTCGCGCTCGAACCGACCTTCGTCCCCGTCGACGCCGCCATCGTCGGCGTCGTCGACCAGGTCGACGTGCAGGTGGAGCCCTCGTGCGTCTCGCTCGCGTGATCGGCACCGTCGTCGCCACGGTCAAGCACCCCGCCTTCGCCGGCCAGAAGCTCATGCTCTGCCAGCCCTTGCGCCCCGACGGCCGCCCCGAGGGCGCGCAGGTGATCGCGGTCGACCGGGTGCAGGCGGGGCCGGGTGACGCGGTGCTCATCCTCAGCGAAGGCAACGGGATCCGGCAGCTCTTCGGCGCCAAGGTCCTCCCGATCCGCAGCGCGATCGTCGGGATCGTCGACCACGTCTCCTCGGTCGCCACCGGTCCCGCATGAGCGAGGCCAGCCTCCGCCGCGCGCTCGTCCGCTACAGCCGCGCCACCCACGCCGCTGGCTGGGTCGCCAACCACGACGGCAACCTCTCGGTCCGCGTCGGCGACGACCGCTTCGTCTGCACCCCGACGAGCTACAGCAAGGCCGACGTCGACGCCGACGCGCTCGTCGTCGTCGGCGCCGACGGCCGCAAGATCGCCGGCCGCGAGCGCGCCTTCAGCGAGCTCGACCTCCACCTCGCCGTCTACCGCGCGCGCCCCGACGCCAACGCCGTCGTACACGCCCACCCGCCGTATGCCACCGCGTTCGGCGTCAGCGGCCGCCCGGTCCCGCACCCGTTCCTGCCCGAAGCCGTCGTCTCGCTCGGCGCCGAGCTCCCCACCGTGCCGCTCGCCGCGCCCGGCGAGGCCGCCGTCGCCGCGCTCCGCCCGTTCGTGCGCCGCGGCGACGCCGTGCTCATCGCCGGCAACGGCGCGCTCACCTGGGGCCCCGACCTCGAGACCGCGTACCTGCGCATGGAGCTCGTCGAGCACCTCTGCCGCATCGCCCACGCCGCCGCCGCCCTCGGCGGCCCCGCGCGGCTGCCCGCCGACATGGTCGCGAGCCTCGTCGCCAAGCGCCGCAAGGGCGGGCTCGCCGCACCCGAAGAAGGCCAGCCCGCCGCCGCCCCGAGCGCGCCCGCGCCCGCCGATGACCCCGCGAGCCGCGCCGCCGCCCGCGCGCTCCAGGGCATCCCCGCCGCCGACCCCGCGCTCGCCGCCCGCCTCGCCGCCGAGATCGCCGCCGCGCTCCGCCGCTGACCGCGACGGGCTCGACGGGCTCGAACGCGCCGTCAGGCTCTACCGCGCCGTCACCAGCGGCCGCAGCTTCTCCAGCGTCGCCGCGCCGATCCCGCTCACCTTCGTCAGATCCTCCACCGACGCGAACCGCCCGTTCGCCGCCCGCCAGTCCACGATCCGCTTCGCCAGCGTCTCGCCGATCCCCGGCAGCGTCTCCAGCTCGGCCGGCGTCGCCGTGTTCAGATCCAGCTTCCCCGCGTCGTCACCCGTCGCGACCGGCGCCGGCAGCGTGCGCCCGTACCCGATCTGCAGCTTCTTGCCATCGGTGCGGATCACGATGTTGCCCAGCGGCGGCGTCGCCAGGATCGGCACCTTCTTCGCGTGCAGCCGATCCATCGTCTCCGCCGCCGGGTGCCCGTAGCTGTTCTGCGCCGCGCACGAGACCACCGCCAGCCGCGGCGCCACCGCCTCGAAGAAGGCATCGTGCGTCGCGTACTTGCTCCCGTGGTGCGCCACCTTGAGCACCGTCGACCGCAGCGCGTCGGCGCCCTGCTTCACCAGCCGCTCCTCGGTCTCCTCCTCGGCGTCGCCCGTCAGCATGAAGCGCACGCTCCCGTGATCGAGCCGCAGCACCACCGAGTTCGCGTTCGCGTCCGAGCGCGACTTCTCGACGAGCGGCTCCTCGGGCCCGAGCGCCGTCAGCGTCACCCCGTCCTCGACCACGATCCGCTGCCCCTTGCGCACCACCCGCAGCGGGATCGCCTTCTTCTCGATGGCGTCGAGCATGCGCTCATAGGTCGTCGTCGGATGAACGAACCCCGAGTCGAGCACCCGCCCCACCGGCAGCGCCTCGATCACCGCCGTCGCATTGCCGATGTGATCGGAGTGCGGGTGGGTGTTGACCAGCAGATCGAGCCGCGCCACCCCATGCGCCTTGAGGTAGGCGAGCAGCTCGTCCTTCGCGTCCGGCGGCCCGGTGTCGATCAGCACCGTCTTGCCCTGCGGCGCCCGGATCAGGATCGAGTCGCCCTGCCCGACATCGATGAAGTGCACCTCGAGCGCCGGCCCCTCGATCGCGGCGACCCGCAGATCGGCCAGCGACGCGGCGAGCGCCCGCTCGACCGCCGCGGCGTCATCCATCGGCGCGCCGCTCTGCGCCGCGGCGAGCCCCGCTACCCAGATCGACAGCAAAGCGCCCGCAAACCCCGGTCCGAACCTCATCGACGTCCCTCCCATCCAGCGAGGCTCCTTGGTACCGCACCTCGCGATCGGCGGCGACCGTTTTTTGCCTTGCCCACCGTCGGACCCGGTGCTAGGTTCCGCGGCCGTCGGCTCAGTAGCTCAACTGGTTAGAGCGAGCGACTCATAATCGCTAGGTTCGGGGTTCAAGTCCCTGCTGAGCCACCAGACGCCCTCCCGGCCCGCCGGGAGGGCGTCTTCGTTTCGAAGTCCCGCCCCGCGGGATGACACCGGCCGCGGCGCGCGTTGCCGCATGCATCGCGACGTTTTCCGCACCGGCCGTTTCTGCTATGACACGAACCATGCGCCCGCTCCTCGCCGCTATCGCCACGCTCGCCGCGCTCGCGACCCCCGCCGCGGCCGACATGTGCGTCGTCAAGGAGCGCGACGGCACCACCACCGTCACCAGCGACTGCGGCCGCCGCGGCGCCCGCGTCCTCTACCGCGAGACCCGCCGCGGCGCCGACACCCCCGCCGCCGCTCGCCCTGCTCGCCCCGCCGCCCGCAACCCCGCCGACCTCGTCGAGCGCGCCCGCCGCTACGCCGCCCACGTCAGCGCCGCCGCCGCCCACTACGCGCTCCCCGAGGCGCTCGTGTGGGCCGTCATGAAGACCGAGAGCAACTTCCAGCCCGAGGTCGTCAGCCACCGCGGCGCGCAGGGCCTCATGCAGCTCATGCCCGACACCGCCGGCGACATGGGCGTCACCGACGCCTTCGACCCCGAGCAGAACATCTTCGGCGGCGCCCGCTTCCTCCGCATCCTCGCCAACAAGTTCGACGGCGACCTCGTCAAGACCCTCGCCGGCTACCACGCCGGCGGCGGCGCGGTCAGCCTCACCAACGGCATCCCCTACGAGCAGACCGCCGAGTACGTGCGCCGCGTGCTCAACCACTACTACGCCTACCAGAAGCGGCTGCCCACCGAGTAAGGAGCCCCGTGAAGGCGACCCTCCGGGCCGAGTTCGTCAACCTGCCCAACATCCTGACCTACATCCGGGTCGCCGCCATCCCCCTCGTGATGCTCCTCATCTGGCGCGGCGCCCCCCGCGACTGCGTCGTCGCCGCCTGGGTCTACTCGTTCGCCACCATCACCGACTTCTTCGACGGCTGGCTCGCCCGCCGCATGGGCCTCGTCACCGTCATCGGCAAGTTCCTCGACCCGCTCGCCGACAAGCTCATGGTCATGGGCATGCTCGTCATGCTCGTCGCGCTCAACCGCGTCCCCGGCTGGCTCGTCGTGCTCATCCTCGCCCGCGAGATGACCATCAACGGCCTGCGCGCCATCGCCTCGTCCGAGGGCCTCGTCATCCCCGCCGGGCAGGCCGGCAAGTACAAGACCGCGCTGCAGATGATCGCGGTCATGTTCCTCGTCGTGCACTTCCCCTACACCGTCTGGTTCTTCGGGCTCTACCCGCTCACCGTCGACTTCCACGTCGTCGGCATGTGGGTCCTCGGCGGATCGGTCTGGTTCAGCATGGTCAGCGCGGTGGTCTACTTCCGCGACTTCTTCCGCGCCCTCGACGACCGGCGCGGCTCGGAGGCTCGATGACGGGTCTGGATCGCGACGTCGACGTGCTCGTGCTCGGCAGCGGCATCGCCGGGCTCTCGTTCGCGCTCGAAGCGGCGCGCCACGGGCGGGTGCTCATCGTCACCAAGCGCGAGATCGACGAAGCCAACACCCGCTACGCCCAGGGCGGGATCTCCAGCGTGCTCGGCGCCGACGACAGCTTCGCCGAGCACGTCGAAGACACGCTCGTCGCCGGCGCCGGCCTCTGCAAGAAGCACGTCGTCGAGCTCTGCGTCCAGGACGGCCCCGCCGCCGTCCGCCGCCTCGCCGAGTGGGGCGTCAGCTTCGACCGCGACGGCGACGGCGGCTACGACCTCGGCCGCGAAGGCGGCCACAGCAAGCGCCGCGTCCTCCACGCCGGCGACATCACCGGCGCCGAGATCCAGCGCGCGCTCACCGCGGGCGCCCGCCGCCACCCCAACATCGAGATCCTCGAACACCATCACGGCGTCGACCTCATCACCTCGGCCAAGCACCTGCGCACCGGCGGCCCCAACCGCTGCCTCGGCGCCTACGTGCTCGACGTCCCCGGCCGCCGCGTCCTCACCGTGCGCGCCCGCTGCACCGTGCTCGCCACCGGCGGGGCCGGCAAGGTCTACAAGTACACCTCCAACCCGCCCGTCGCGACCGGCGACGGCGTCGCCATGGCCCACCGCGCCGGCGCCCGCGTCGCCAACCTCGAGTTCTTCCAGTTCCACCCGACCTGCCTCTACCACCCGCAGGCCAACAGCTTCCTCGTCAGCGAAGCCCTGCGCGGCGAAGGCGGCGAGCTGCGCCTCCTCGACGGCACCCCGTTCATGAAGCGCTACCACGAGCTCGGCAGCCTCGCCCCCCGCGACATCGTCGCCCGCGCCATCGACAACGAGCTCAAGCGCCGCGGCGAGCCCCACGTCCTCCTCGACATGACCCACCTCGAAGGCGACTTCCTCGCCGAGCGCTTCCCCAACATCCACGCCCGCTGCCTCGAGCTCGGCCTCGACATGCGCAGCGCGCCGATCCCCGTCGTGCCCGCCGCCCACTACATGTGCGGCGGCGTGCAGACCGACATCGACGCCCGCACCTCGGTGCACGGCCTCTACGCCATCGGCGAGGTCGCCTGCACGGGACTGCACGGCGCCAACCGCCTCGCGAGCAACAGCCTCCTCGAAGGCGTCGTCTTCGCCGACCGCGCCGTCCGCGCCGTCGAGGCCGCGCTCGCCGACAGCCGCGGCCGCCCCGCCGACGCGCTCCCCACCTGGGAACCCGGCGACGCCCGCGAGCCCGACGAGGTCGTCATCATCACCCAGAACTGGAAGGAGATCCGCCAGCTCATGTGGAACTACGTGGGCATCGTGCGCAGCGACCGCCGCCTCGCCCGCGCCCGCGCCCGCATCGACCTGCTGCGCGACGAGATCCACGAATACTACTGGGACTACCGGGTGACCCCCGACCTGCTCGAGCTCCGCAACCTCGCGCTCGTCGCCGAGCTGACCATCCGCTGCGCCCGGCTCCGCAAGGAGAGCCGCGGGCTGCACTACACCATCGACCACCCGGCCCGCCACGACGGCCGCTTCGGCGTCGACACCGTGCTCGACGGCCAGTGACCAAAAAGCGCCCGCCGCGATTTTTTTGTTGCGCGCCCGGGGACGCTCGCCTATAACGCCCTTCGCGACTGCGGGAATAACTCAGTGGTAGAGTGCAACCTTGCCAAGGTTGAAGTCGCGGGTTCGAATCCCGTTTCCCGCTCCCGACGGCCGAGGTCCATGAGGATCTCGGCCGTTTTCTTTTTCGAATCACACCCCGCCCCGCTCGCCGGATGACCGAAGACACCCCCGCCGCCCGCCGCCGCCAGGGTGCCTACCTCTTCGTCCGCAAGGGCGCCCGCCGCGTCACCCTCGACGAGGTCCTCCCCGAGCGCGCCCCGCACGCCCCCTCGGTCGCCGAGCTGCTCGCGCCCGCCGACGGACTCGGCGGCCTCCGCCACCGCCGCCCCGCGCTCGACCCCGCCGCGCTCGACCCCCGCCTCTGCTTCTTCGTCCACCCCGAAGCGCCCGTCTGCGCGCTCTACCGCCAGGCCGCCGCCGACCTCCGCCGCCAGGCCGACGGCGCCCGCGTCATCCTCGTCACCTCGCCCCACGGCCGCGCCGGCCGCACCCTCACCACGCTCAACCTCGCCTGCGCCCTCGCCGAGAGCGACCGCGTCGCCGTCGTCGACCTCCACCGCCGCAGCCCCGGCGTCGCCCGCGCCTTCGGCCTCCGCGCCCCCGCCGGCCTCCTCGCCGCCGCTCGCGCCCGCCGCCGCGCCCCCGGCGCCCCCCTCGACGTCACCCGCCTCGCCGACCGCCTCACCGCGCTCTGCATCGAACCCGACGCCCGCCCCGACGCCCTCGCGCTCGCCACGCTCCGCCCGATCCTCGACACCCTCGCCGCCACCACCGACCGCGTCCTCATCGACGGCCCCCCCGTCCTCGACGGCGACCCGCTCCTCGACCTCGCCGTCCTCGCCGACGGCGTCCTCCTCGTCGCCGAGCCCGCCGACCTCGCCACCGGCGACTACGAGCGCACCCTCGCGCTCTTCGAAGGCCGCCGCCTCGTCGGCACCCTCCTCAACGACCGCGGCGCCCGCGCCGCCGCCCCCCGCGCCCGCTGACCGTCGCCCTGCGATCGCATCCCCTCGCGAACGCATCGCCGCAAAAGGCTTTACACCACCTCGACCCTCGCATATGGTCCCGCACCATTCTGCGCCCACCCCCGATCGGGGCACCCCTACGGCGGGGAGCGGGAAGACCACAACAGGGGTTCAGTGATCGTCATGGAGTACCGGGGCACCAGCATTCAGGACCTCCGCGCCCGGACCGAGGTCCCGGAGGACGATGCCTCGAAGTCCTCGACCGGCAAGGGCGAGTCCTTCGCGGATCTCTTCGAGCAGTACCAGGCCAACCAGCGCTTCAAGGTCGGTGACATCGTCAACGGCCGCGTCCTCTCCGTCACCAAGGACTTCGTCGTCGTCGACATCGGCTACAAGTCCGAAGGCCAGATCCCCATCGGCGAGTTCCGCGACGACGACGGCAACGTCACCGTCGAAGAAGGCGACACCGTCGAGGTCTACGTCGATCAGGCCGACGAAGACGACGACGCCCTCGTCGAGCTCAGCAAGGACAAGGCCGAGAAGCTCCGCATCTGGGACCAGATCAGCCTCGCCTGCGAGCGCGACGAGCTCGT
The DNA here is from genome assembly GCA_020633515.1 of Myxococcales bacterium. Next base: position 55,672 of record JACKDM010000011.1, on the reverse strand, counting down.
CACCGGCAAGATCGTCGCCCGCGTCAAGGGCGGCCTCTCGGTCGACATCGGGGTCAAGGCGTTCCTGCCCGGCAGCCAGGTCGACATCCGGCCGATCCGCAACCTCGAGAAGTTCATCAACCAGGAGTTCGAGTTCAAGGTCATCAAGTTCAACAAGCGCCGCGGCAACATCGTGCTGTCGCGCCGGGTGCTCCTCGAGAAGGAGCGCGCGTCGTTGAAGGCGAAGACCCTCCAGCTCCTCGAGGAGAACGCCGTCCTCAAGGGCACCGTCAAGAACATCACCGAGTACGGCGCCTTCGTCGACCTCGGCGGCATCGACGGTCTCCTCCACATCACCGACATGAGCTGGGGCCGGGTCAACCACCCGTCCGAGATGGTGCAGGTCGGCGACGAGATCGAGGTCAAGGTCCTCAAGTTCAACTCGGAGACCGAGCGCGTCTCGCTCGGCCTCAAGCAGATCAGCGAGGATCCCTGGATCCACGCCGAGACCAAGTACCACGTCGGCGACCGCGTCGCCGGCAAGGTCGTCAGCCTCACCGACTACGGCGCGTTCGTCGAGCTCGAGGAAGGCATCGAGGGTCTGATCCACATCTCCGAGATGTCGTGGACCAAGCGGGTCAAGCACCCGAGCAAGATGGTCGCGATCGGCGACACCGTCGAAGCGATCGTCCTCGACATCGACTCGAAGAACAAGCGCATCAGCCTCGGCATGAAGCAGATCGAGCCCAACCCGTGGACGCTGCTCCACGAGCGGTACCCGGTCGGCACCCGCATCCTCGGCAAGATCCGCAACATCACCGACTTCGGCATCTTCATCGGCATCGAAGAAGGCATCGACGGTCTGGTGCACATCAGCGACCTGTCGTGGACGCAGAAGATCAAGCACCCCTCGGAGCTCTTCAAGAAGGGTGACGAGGTCGAGGCGGTCGTCCTCAACATCGACGTCGAGAACGAGCGCTTCAGCCTCGGCATCAAGCAGCTCACGCCCGACGCCTGGGAGGCCGAGATCCCCCAGAAGTACACCATCGGGCGCCTCGTCAGCGGCAAGATCACCAAGATCCACGACTTCGGCGCCTTCATGGAGCTGGAGCCCGGGGTCGAGGGCCTCATCCACGTCAGCGAGATGTCGATCGACCGCGTCAACAGCCCCGCCGACGTCGTCGCCGAGGGTCAGGACGTCGTCGCCGAGATCATCAGCGTCGACCGTGAGGAGCGCAAGATCGGCCTCTCGCTCAAGCACGTCAGCGAAGGCGACCTCGCCGACAACAGCTCCTACCTCGAGAAGCAGGGCAAGAGCACCGCGTCGCTCGGCGACGTCTTCGGTGCCCAGCTCGGCGCCTTCCGCGGCGGAGACGAGGAAGAGTGATCCGACCGACGCCGCCGCGCCTCGGCGTGGCGGCGTCGTGGTGACCTTCATCTCGCTGCCACCCACCATCCGCCTCACGGAGACACCGGTGACGAAGAGCGACCTCATCGAGGCCATCGCTGCCCAATCGTCCGAGACCTGGACCAAGAAGGACGTCGAAGGCGCGGTCAACACCATCTTCAAGTCGATGACCGACGCGCTGATGAACGGTGACCGCATCGAGATCCGCGGCCTCGGCAGCTTCCGGGTCAAGGAGCGCATGCCCCGCATCGGCCGCAACCCCAAGACCGGCGAGCAGGTGTCGATCCCCGCCCGCCGCGTCCCCCACTTCACCGTCGGCAAGCACCTCAAGGCGCGCGTCGAAGAGGCCTGATCGACCCGCCGCCGGCGCCCGCGCGGCCGTTGTGGCCGCGAGGCGCCCGGCGCGGTACCTTGTCCGGCCGAGCACCCGGCCGGAGACCGATGGATCCCCGCGACCTCCTCGAGACCTACGCCCTGCCGATCGCCGCGTTCGCCGCGGCGGCCGTGCTGCTCGGCGCCTGGATCGCCGCCCGCCGCGCCGATCGCCGCCGCGCCCGCCGGGCCAGCTCCCCGAGCGGACCCGGCGCCGCGCTCGCGCTCGCGCTCGATGGCGATCTCGACCACGCCCGCCGCATCCTCGAAGAGCGCGTCCGCCTCGGCGGCCCCGAGCGCGTCGACGCGCTCGTCGGCCTCGTCGCCGTGCTCAAGGCCCAAGGCCGCGCGACTCGCGCCCGTGAGCTCGTCGACCAGCTCGCCGGCCGCGTGCAGGCGCCCTGGCTCGACGCCCTCCGCGTCCGCCTCGCCCTCGACGCCGGCGACGTCACCGCCGCCGCCGCGCTCGTCGACGAACGCCACGACCTCCCCATCGAGCTCGCGCTCGCCGCGCTCGCCCGCGCCGACCGCTGGTCCGACGCGCTCCGCCGCTACCGCGCCACCCACTCCCGCCGCGCCCGCGACCCCGCGCTCGAGGCCGCGCTCGCCGCCGGCTGCGCCTTCGAACTCACCCGCGCCCACCACACCCGCAGCGCCCGCCGCGCCCTCAAGCGCGCGCTCGCGCTCGACCCCGACGGCGTCCTCCCGCTGCTCGTCACCGCGCGCCTGCATCCCAAGGAGACCGAGCGGCATCGTTCAGCCCGCAAGCTCGCCGGCCGACTGCCCGGGTTCGGGCCGTCACCCGCCGCGAACCCGCGCGCCGAAGCCCTCGCCGCCGCCCTCTCGCTCGACGAGAGCGGCCAGCGCGAGGCCGCCCTCGGCGCCGTGCGGGACCTGCTCGAACGACACCCGCGCGCGTGGGACGCCCGCGCCGTCTACACCCGGTGGATCATCCAGAGCGGCACGCCCGAAGACTGGCGCCACGAGCTCGCCGAGCTCGTCGACCTCCTCAGCGACGACGGCGCCGCGCCGCCCGTCGCCTGTCGAGCGTGCGGCTACACGACCCCCACCCCGTTCGCCATCTGCCCGCGCTGCGACGCGATCGGCTCCGTCGAGCTCGTCGAACGCCGCGGCGACCATGCCCCCGACCCCGGATCCTCCGCCGTCGGGACCGCCCTCAGCGACCTCCTCGCCACGCCCGGAGCCGCTGAACACGAGGGACCCCGTCGGTTGACACCGGCGGGACACGACTGATACCGTCGCCAGGACGACTAGCCGGGGCCGCCATGCCGAATCGCACCTTCCACCTGCGTTGCTCCTTCTGCGGCAAGGAAGCGATCGAAGTCCGCAAGCTCATCACCGGCCCGCAGGTCCACATCTGTGACGAGTGCGTCGCGCTCTGCAACGAGATCCTCGCCCAGGACGGCAACGTCGACGTCCCCGAAGGCCAGGAGCGCCGCAACCTCAAGCCCAAAGAGATCAAGGCCTACCTCGACGAGCACATCATCGGCCAGCAGGTCGCCAAGAAGACCATCTCGGTCGCCGTCTACAACCACTACAAGCGCATCAACGCCGAGGCCGCCCACGACGACGTGCAGCTCTTCAAGGGCAACATCCTCATGGCGGGCCCGACCGGCTCGGGCAAGACCGCGATCGCGCAGGCGCTCGCCCGGCTCCTCGACGTGCCCTTCGTCGTCACCGACGCCACCTGCCTCACCGAGGCCGGCTACGTCGGCGAAGACGTCGAGAGCATCATCAAGTCGCTGTGGATCGCCGCCGACCGCGACGTCGACCGCGCCTCACGCGGCATCGTCGTCATCGACGAGATCGACAAGATCGCCCGCCGCGGTGACGGCGCCTCCTCCACCCGCGACGTCGGCGGCGAGGGCGTGCAGCAGGCGCTCCTCAAGATGATCGAGAGCGACAAGGTCACCATCTACCCCGACGGCGCCCGCACCCGCCCCCAGAAGGAGCTGATCCAGATCGACACGACGCATGTGCTGTTCATCCTGTGCGGCGCGTTCGTCGGCATCGAGAAGGTCATCGCCCGCCGCAAGTCGCCGGGCACCATCGGCTTCGGCTCCGAGGGCCGCGGCCGCCCCGGCAAGGACGACTACAACGAGCTCATCCACGAGGTCACCCCCGAGGATTTCATCAAGTTCGGCCTCATCCCCGAGTTCATGGGCCGCCTCCCGGTGATCGTGCCCTTCGAACAGCTCGACGAAGAGGCGCTCTACGAGATCCTGTGGAAGCCGAAGAACTCGCTCGTCAAGCAGTACAAGCGCCTCTTCGAGCTCGAGAAGGTCAACCTCCGCTTCACCCCCGAGGCGATGCGCGCCGTCGTCCGCGAGGCCATCTCCCGCAAGAGCGGCGCCCGCGGCCTGCGCGCGATCCTCGAAGAGATCATGCTCGACATCATGTATGAGCTGCCCGACCTCGAAGACGTGCGCGAGTGCGTCATCACCGAGGACGTGGTGGTCAAGGGCATTCGCCCCGAGCTGGTGCTGACCAAGAAGAGCGCCTGACCCGCCCGCCAGCGCGACCGCCTCGTCGCGGTCGCACGCATCCCTCGCTCACCGAGGCTCACCCGAAGACATCTGAAGGGAAGGCGCCGGCCGCTCGGGCGGCGGGGCGGCGCGCCGTGGATCACACCCGCGGCGCGCGGGGGAAGGCGCGATCAGAGCGTCTGCGCGATCGTCACGCCGTAGGTCGTCCGCTCGTGCGTGTTCGACTCGGTGTCGAAGAACGGCAGCCGCCAGCGGCTGTTGTCGCTGGTGTACAGCCCGCTCGCCGTCGCCATCGACGCGCTCACGCTCGTCCCGGTCCCGAACGGGAGCGTGTAGGCGAGCGACGCGCTGAAGAACTGCGCGCCGGTGCCCGCCTGGGTGCCCACCTGCGCATAGTCGCTCGTGAACTGGTCCCGCTCGAAGAGCACCGACCCGTAGCTGTTGTTGAGCCCGTACGACGCCGACAGCCGCAGCCCGTCGATGATCGACCACCCGGCGCTGAGCGACGCCGAGAAGCCCTGCAGATCCAGCGGGTTGCCGAGGTCACGGCCCGAGATGATGATGTTCTCGGGCGCGATGTCGGCGTCGATCTGCTGGGTCGAGTTCTCATAGAGGTTGTGGGTGTAGCCCACCGTCGCCGCGAGCGAGACGCGGCCGATCTTGCGCTGCGCGCTCAGGCTCAGGCTGCCGCCGAGGATCAGATCGGCCGCCTGGCTCGGCTTGCTCGTCGGCAGCCGCAGGTCACCGCCGAGGCTGAGGCCGATCTCGGCGACCGGCACCGTGAAGAAGGCCCACGCCGCGCCGAGGGTGAGGTCGCTGAGCTGCGTCGGGTTGCGGGTCGTCTCGCTCGGCGTGCCCGGGTTGCTGAAGCTGCTCTCGAGCGCCTTGCTCGCCGCCATGCTCGCCGTCAGGTCGAGGTCCTCGACGACGGTGTACTGCAAGGCGACGCCCAGGCTCAGGATCTGGTAGCCGACGTCGAAGTTGGCGTCGACGAACTGCCCGTGATCGAAGCGGTAGCCCAACGTCACCGAGGCGCCGATCGGGAAGCTCTCCGAGCCCTCGTCCTCTTCGGCGGCCTCGAGCGCCTCGGCCTCGGCGGTCGCCTCGGCGACGACATCCCCGGCGCCGGCCGTCTCCGTCGGATCGGAGGCCATCTCGGTGGCCGGCGTCGGCGTCTGGCCCAGCGCGAGGCCGGGCGCGGCGAGGCAGGCGATCAGGCAGGACGCCTTGAGTTCGTTGAGCACGTCGTCTCCTCCGGGCCGGTGCCTCATCGTCGACCGGCGGGCGCTCGGGTTCGCCGGCGGTACGGGCCCCTGCGCGGGCGATGTCGGAAAAGATCGCGATCGAGGACCGCCCGGCGGGTGTAGATCGCGCGCCGCCCCCCTGTCAACCGCGCGCGGCCCGCGGGTCAGCCATCGGTGCAGTAGCGCACGCCGCTGACCCCGACCACCTCGCCGGTGCAGCCGCTGCCCGCGCCGCACGTCGACCCCGAACCGTCACCCGGACACAGCGCCTCGCAGCGCGGCTCCGCCTCGCCCTCGCGGGTCAGGCAGCCGAGCCCCGCCCCACACCGCTCGCGGGCGCACGAGCCGCCGAGCGTCGCCGGGCCGGTCGCGATGCAGATCGGATAAGGCACCGCCGGGCTCGGCCCGCAGGTCGCCTCGGCCCCGCAGCCATCCGGCCACGCGCACGGCGCCGGGCAGACGCCGAGGTCGTCCACCGCCACTCGATAGCCGCACACCTGCCCGTCGGGGCACCGCGGCTCGCCGCCCGCCGGATCGCACAGCGGCCGGCAGCCGAGCACGCCCTCCACCGCGAGGCAGGCCTCACCCGGCGCGCAGCTCCCCGGCACGCAGCCGAGATCAGCCGCCCGCGCGACCGGCGCGAGGCAGCGCGCCCCGTCGGCGACGAGGTGGCAGTCGGTCCCCGCCGGGCACACGGGCGCGCGCAGGTCGCAGCTCAGATCCTCGGCGGCGTGCGGGCCTTCGGCGCAGCCGACGAGCGCGGCGAGCGCCAGGGCGAACGGCGCCCATGCCGTGGGACCACCTCGCGCGCTCATCGCTCCTCCTCGCCGTGCTCGCGCCGCCGCCCCGCGGGCGGGCTCTGCGCTTCGTCGGGCGGGCGAGCCGTGACCGCTATCGGATCGAGCGCCGCCCGCAGCCGCGCGAGCAGCCCCGGCGGCCCCGGGCGGCACGCGACCCCATCGATCGCCACCACCGGCGCGACCGGCAGCAGCGCGCTCGTGATGAAGACCGCCTCCGCCCGCCCCAGCGCCGCGCGATCGATCGGCGCCTCGACCGCGCCCGCCGCGCACAGCACCGCCCGCGCCACCCCCGGCAGCAGCCGCCCGTCGGCCGGCGGCGTACACAGCCGCCCGTCGATCCACGCGAAGACGTTGCACGTCGCGCCCTCCAGCACCGCCTCACCCGCGACCCACACCGGCTCCTCGTCCGGCGCGACCGCCCCGAGCGCGAGCACGCCCGGCAGATAGCTCAGCGTCTTGTGCCCCGCGACCGCCCGGGCCGGCCCCTCGACCAGCCGCAGCCGCGCCCCCGCCCGCCGCGCCACCACCCGCGCCGGCAGCGGCCCCGCGCTCACCACCACCGTCGGCCGCCCCTCACCCGGCCGCGGCCCCGCGCCCGCCCCCCGGCTCACGCTCACCCTCGCCGCGCCCTCGCCCTCCCCGAGCCCGTTCGCCGCCACCAGCGCCGCCAGCTCCCCCGCGATCCGCCCCGGCGCCGGCGCCGCGATCCCCAGCGCCGCGAGCGTCGAGCCGAGCCGCGCGAGGTGCCGTTCCAGATGAGCCGGCCGCCCGTCCATCAGCCGCAGGGTTTCGAAGGCGCCGTCACCGTACAGGAACCCTCGGTCGTCGGCCCGCAGCACCGGCGCGTCGGCCGGATACAAACAGCCATCGACGATGATCGAAGAGGGCGGCGGAGAGGGTAGGGGCACCATGGTGAAGATGGACCAACAAGGTTGTCATCCCGCGGGGCCCTTTGTACCATGCCGAACGCATCCAGAATGTGATTTTCCGGGCCGTCCAGCCGCCATCGGGCGGCCAGGATCCTGCGCGTTCGACTCAACCCGGTCAGGACCCGCACCCCGGCCTCCGGGCCGCCGCGTCGTCCATCGAGTGTCCCGCATGGATAAAGAACTGGAGACCTACCGCGAGCAGCTCGCCCAGAACCCGGACGACGCCGAGGCCCTCGCCCGGCTCGAAGCCGCGCTGCTCGAAGCGGGTGACTGGCAGGGCCTCGTCGCGTTGACCGCCGAGCAGGCCGGCCGCCTCGCCCCCGAGGACGCCGCCCAGCTCTGGGTCCGGCTCGCCACCGGCCTCGAAGAGCAGGCCACCGCGATCCGTGACCCGGCGGTCGCCTCGCAGGTCCACCTCATCATCGGGCAGATCGCCGAGCAGCGCCTCGGCATGACCGATGACGCCATGCGGTACTACCAGGAGGCGTTCAAGCTCGACTCCTCGAACTTCGAGGCGCTCGAAGCCGCCCGCGCCATCTATGTCGAGCGCGAGAACTGGGACCTCGTGCTCCAGCTCTACAAGCTGCAAGCCGACGCCGTCGAGGACGACTACGAGCGGGCCGGCATCTACCTGACCATGGCCGACCTCTGCGAGCGCAAGCTCGGCCAGCGCGCCCGCGTGCTCAAGTGGGCCGCCCGCGCGCTCGAGATCGCGCCCGAGCACCCCGAGGCCGAGATCTACCGCGACGTGCTCGACGAAGTGGGCCGCGACCGGCAGGCCCGCTACGACGCGCTCGTCGAAGAGTCCCAGGCCGTCCGCGACCCCCGCCAGCGCACCGCGATGATGCTCGAGCGCGCCGCGCTCTGGTTCGACGAGTCGCCCGACGACCCGTTCGTCGAGCAGGTCCTCCGCGACGTCCTCGAACAGGACCCCCGCAACGACACCACCCGCCAGCTCCTGTACGAGTACTACGAGACCAACGAGCGCTGGTCCGACCTCGTCGCCTACCTCGAAGAGCGCGCCAACGCCACCGCCCGCAAGAGCGACCGCCTCGAGATCTACCAGCGCCTCGCCGAGATCGCCCAGCACGAGCTGCGCGACCCCGCCCAGGCGGTCAACTGGCACCGCGAGGTCCTCAAGCTCAGCCCGACCGAGCAGGAGTCGCTCGAGTTCTGCGTCGACCACTACAGCCGCAGCGAGGAGTGGGAAGAGCTCGTCAAGGTCTACGAGGCCGCGCTCCGCACCCGCCACCGCAGCGGCAACGAAGGCGCGATGCTCGTGCAGATCGCGATGATCCTGTGGCGCAAGATGCAGGATCTGGCGGGCGCCGAGAACTACTTCAAGCGCATCAAGCTCAACGACCCGCGCAACGCGCTCATGCTCCAGTTCTACTCGGAGTTCTACGCCGCCGAGGGTGACTACAAGCGCCTCCTCGGCGTGCTCGGCTCCCGGCAGAACAACGAGGAGTCGCTCGAAGCCAAGATCGCCGTCGGCTTCGAGATGGCCGAGGTCGCCGAGACCAAGCTCAAGAACCTCGAGAAGGCGATCGACATCTGGAAGTCGATCCTGCGCCTCGACGCCGAGAACCAGCCCGCCCGCGACGCCCTGCGGCGGCTGTACTTCGACACCGGCAAGTGGAACGCGCTGCTCGAGTTCCTCAAGGAGGACCTCAAGCTCATCGCCGAGAGCGACATCGCCCGCCAGGTCGACGTCTACCGGCAGATGATCGAGATCTACCGTGACCAGCTCGGGCTGCCGGTCATGGTCATCAACACCTACAACCAGATCCTCCAGGTCGACCCGTCGAACGCCGCCGCGCTCGACGCGCTCGAAGAGAAGTACCGCGAGAGCCAGCGGTGGAACGACCTCATCGGCATCCTCAACCGCCGCGCCGAGGCGGCGGACGAGACCGGCGACGAGGGCCGCTTCATCGAGCTCTACCGCCAGATCGCCGGGCTGTGGCTCGACAAGTTCAGCAACCCCAACCAGGCGATCCAGTTCCTCGAAGGCATCCTCGAGCGCCGCCCGGCCGATGAGCACGCGATCAAGCAGCTCATCGACATCTACAAGAACCGCAAGGACTGGCGGGCGCTGTACGGCATCTACCGCCGCTCGCTCGACCTGCTCGACGGCGACGAGCGCACCGAGCGCCTCGTCGAGATGGCCCGCATCGCCGCCAAGCGCCTCGACGAGCGCGACGAGGCGATCACGCTGTGGAACGACGTGCTCGACGCCGATCCGGCGCGCGAGCAGGCGTGGCAGGCGCTCGAAGGGCTCTACCAGAAGACCGAGCGCTGGGACGACCTCGCCGACCTCTACGAGCGCCGCGTCGAGCGCCTCGAAGACGACGCCGAGCGGGTCTCGTGGCTCAAGAAGCTCGGGCAGGTCTACGCCGAGCGCATCGGCGACGAGGACCGCGCCGCCGAGGCGTGGCGCAAGGTGCTGCGTCACAGCGCCGGCGACCTGCACGCCGAAGGCTACCTGCGCGACCTCTACCTGCGCCGCGCCGACTGGGACGCGCTCGAAGGCCTCTTCGGCGAGCGCGGCGACTGGGACGGCCTCGTCCGCCTCCTCAACCAGAACATCGAGCGCAGCGCCGACGACGACGTCCGCGTCGCGCTCCTCAAGCGCGCCGCCCGCGTCTTCCGCGTCAACCTCGACAACGAGGCCGGCGCCGTCGACGCCTGGGAGCGCATCCTCGACGTCGACCGCGACAACATCGACGCCGCCCGCACGCTCGCGCCGCACTACACGCGCACCGAGCAGTGGGACGCGCTCGTCCGCGTGCTCGAGGTGATGCTGCGCAACGAGCCCGCCGAGCCCGTCGACCTCATGGTCGAGCTCGCCCGCGTCAACGAAGAGCACCGCGACGCGCCCGACATCGCCTTCGACTGGTACGCCCGCGCGCTCCGCGAGCAGGTCGACCGCGTCGAGCTCCTCATCCAGGTCCGCCGCATGGCCGCGATGAGCGAGCGCGCCGTCGACCTCGTCGACCTGCTCGAGCTCCTCGTCGACATGGTCGACGACCCCGAGATCGAGGTCCGCTTCCGCCGCGTGCTCGCCGAGACGACCGGCGAGGAGCTCGGCCGCAGCGCCGACGCCGCGATGCACTACGAGCGCGTCCGCGAGCTCGAAGGCGACTCGCTCGACGTCCTCGAATCGCTCAAGGCGCTCTACCAGAAGCTCGGCCGCTGGGACGACCTGCTCGAGATCTACAACCGCCAGCTCGAACAGGCCGGCTCGGTGCAGGACGAGGCCCGCATCCTCGCCGCGATCGGCCAGCTCCACGAGACGGTGCGCGACGACCCCGACGCCGCGCAGCAGGCCTACGAGCGCCTCCGCGCGACCGACCCCGAGAGCGTCGAGGCCCTGCGCGGCCTCCAGCGCCTCGCCGATCGCGCCGGCGACGTCGTCGGGCTCACCGAGTACATCACCGCCGAGCTCGACCTCGCGAGCAACCCCGACGACATCGCGACGCTGCTCTACCGCCTCGGCTTCCTCGCCCACGACCAGGGCGACGGCGCCGGCGCGCTCGACAACTTCGAGCGCGTGCTCGAGGTGCGCCCCGAGCACCCCGACACGATCCGCGCGCTGACGCTCTACCTCGACCACGAAGACTTCGGCCCCCGCGCCGCCGCGATCCTCGAGCCCTTCGCCCGCAGCCAGGAGGACTGGGCCGGGCTGCGCCGCGTGCTCTTGCTCCAGGTCCAGGGCACCCGCGACGTCGCCTTCGAAGCGAAGCTGCTCCGCGAGGTCGCCGAGATCGAAGAGGCGCGCCTCGGCGCCGCCGACGCCGCCTTCGCCACCTACGGCCGCCTCCTCGTCGTCGACCGCGACGACGCCGACGTGCGCGCGCAGATCGAGCGCCTCGCCGACGCGCTCCAGCGCTGGGAAGAGGCCGCCGGCCTCTACGCCCGCTTCGCGCTCGGCGGCGAGCTCGCCGACGTCGACCGCCAGGCCGCCGTGCTCTACGCCCGCCGCCTCGCCGCCGTGCAGGAGCACCAGCTCGGCCGCTACGCCGACGCCCGCGCCACCTACGAGAGCGTGCTCGCCGAGCAGGGCGAGGACCTCGAGCTCCTCGACGCCGTCGACCGCCTCACCGTCCGCCTCGAAGACTGGCAGGGCCTCGTCGAGGTCTGCGAGCGCAAGCTCCCGCTCGTCGACGGCGCCGACGCCCGCGTCGCCATGCTCTTCCGCATCGGCGCGCTCTGGGAGGACAACCTCGACGACCCGGATCAGGCCATCGAGACCTGGCGCCGCGTCCTCGCCGAGATCCCGCAGCACCCCGAGGCCGTCGCCTCGCTCGAGCGCGTCTTCTCCCGCGTCGGCCGCTACCGCGACCTCGCCGACCTGCTCGAAGACCGCCTCGCCGACACCGAGGGCGCGGCCCGCATCCCGCTGCTCTTCCAGCTCGCGCAGGTCCTCGAGCACCGCCTCGACGCCGCCGCCGACGCGCTCGAACGCTACGCCGAGGTCCTCGAGATCGACCCCGGCCACCCGGAGACCCGCGCGGCGCTCGAAGCGCTGCTGTCGACCCGCACCGAGCCCGACGACGACGCCCGCCTCCTCCGGCTCCGCGCCGCCGACATCCTCGAGCCGATCTACGCCGCCCGCGGCGACACCGAGCGCGGCATCCGCCTGCTCCAGATCCGCCTCGGCGACGCCGACGTGCTCGCCGAGCGCGTCGAGCTCCGCGTCCGCATCGCCCGCGCCTTCGAAGACGCCGCGAGCGACCGCGTCGCCGCCTTCGAGAGCTATGGCGCCGCGATGCGCGAGGACTACGGCAACGCCGCCGTGCTCACCGAGCTGTTGCGCCTCGCCGCCGAGCTCGACGCCTGGGGCGACCTCGCCACCGTGCTCCGCTCCGGCCTCGACGACCCCGACACCGCGATGGGGCTCGACCCCGTCCTCAAGCGCGACATGCTCGGCCGCGTCGCCGCGCTCTACGAGGAGCGCATCGGCGACCGCCACGAGGCGATCGCGTTCAACCGCCGCGTCCTCGACGACGACCCCGACGACCGCGAGGCGCTCGAGAGCCTCGACCGCCTCTACGCCCGCGTCGACGACATCCACGCGCTCGTCGAGATCGTCGCCCGCCGCGTCGAGCTCGCCGACGACCCCAAGGCCAAGGCCGCGCTCTCGTTCCGCCTCGGCGAGCTCTACGAGCTGCGCCTCGAAGACGCCGACCGCGCGATCGACGCCTATGCCCGCGTCCGCGAAGAGATCGACCCCGACGACCTCCGCGCGCATCAGGCCCTCGAACGCCTGCACACCGCGGCCGGCAACTGGGAGCAGCTCGTCGAGGTCCAGCTCGACCACGCCGAGCACCTCGAAGACACCGCGGCCCGCGTCGCGCTGCTCTTCAGCGCCGCGACCACCTACGAGACCGCGCTCGACCGCTTGAGCGACGCCGTCTATGTCTACCGCCAGGTCCTCGACCTCGACGCCGACAACCGCGACGCGCTCGCCCACCTCGACCGGCTCTACGAGCAGATGGGCCAGCCCATCGAGCTCCTCGAGATCCTCGAACGCGAGCGCGAGCTCGCCGCCGGCGACGCCGAGAAGAACCGCTTCGAGTACCGGATGGGCGTGCTCCAGCGCGACCACATCGGCGACCTCCAGCGCGCCGTCGAGTGCTTCCGCGCCGTCATCGCCCGCGACCCCGAGCACCACGACGCCCGCGCCGCGCTCGAAGGCCTGCTCGCCGAGCCCGAGGTCCGCCTCGCGGCCGCGCGCATCCTCGTGCCGCTCTACGAGAAGGACGCCGCCTGGCGCGCGCTCCGCGACACGCTGCGCCTCACCCTCGAAGACCTCGACGGCCCCATCGAGCAGGTCGAGACCCTGCGCCGCGTCGCGCTGATCGAAGAAGACCACCTCGACGAGGCCGACGCCGCGTTCAACTCGCTCGCCGAAGCCTACCGCCTCAGCGAAGCCGACGCCGGCCTCGAAGCCGAGCTCGAGCGCCTCGCCGCGTTCCTCGGCGACCACGCCGCGCTCGCCGACCTGCTCGCCGACGTCGTCGCGCTCGCGCCCGACCGCGCCGTCGACATCCACCTCAAGATCGCGATCGTCGCCGACGCCCACCTCGACGACGCCGGCCGCGCGATCGGCGAGTACCGCAACGTGCTCGCGCTCGAGCCCGACAACCGCCGCGCGCTCGACGCCCTCGAAGCGCTCTACGCCCGCACCGGCGCCCACATCGAGCTCGTCGAGATCCTCGAACGCAAGGCCGAGCTCGCCGACGCGCTCCCCGCGCGCAAGGCGCTCCTCGAACGCATCGCCGCCATCCAGGAGGACGTGCTCCAGGACGCCGACCAGGCGATCGAGACCTGGCGCCGCCTCATGCACGAGGACGAGCGCGACGCCGCCGCCCTCGACAACCTCGAGCGCCTCTACCGGGCGACCGAGCGCTGGGTCGAGCTCTCGACGCTCTACGAGCACCGCATGTCGATCGTCGAGGACGACGCGACCCTCGCCGAGTTCGAGTACCGCCTCGGCCGCGTCAGCGAGACCCGCCTCGGCGAAGGCGAGCGCGCCCTCGAACTCTACCGGCAGGTCCTCGACCGCGTGCCCTCGCACCCCGGCACCCGTCAGGCGCTCGCCGCGCTCTTCGCCGACGAGCAGGCCGCCATGACCGCCGGCGTCGACCGCCTCGCCGTCGCCGCGATCCTCGAGCCGCTCTACCGCGCCGAAGAAGACCACCGCGCGCTCGTGCCCGTCCTCGAAGCGCAGCAGGCCGGCATGTACGCCGACCCGATCGACCGCGCGAAGCTCCTGCGCGAGATCGCCCGCCTCGAAGAGACGAAGCTCGGCGACGCCGACGCCGCGTTCGCCACCTGCGGCCGCGTCCTGCGGCTGATGGCCGACGACCGGCAGAACCGCGCCGACCTCCGCCGCCTCGCCGAGGTCACCCAGCGCTTCGGCGACCTCGCCGCGCTCCTCGAAGAGGTCGCCGCCGAGACCCCCGACCCCGACCTCCGCGTCGGGCTGCTGCTCGAGCTCGGCGAGGTCCTCGAACGCCACTGCGGCGACGACCACAAGGCCCGCGACGTCTACCGCGAGGTCCTCTCGATCGAGCCCGACAACCGCGCCGCCGTCGCCGCGCTCGTCGAGCTCTTCACCCGCACCGCGTCCTTCGAAGACCTCGTCGCGCTCTACGGCGACCTCGCCGCCAACACGCTCGACCCCGAGGAGCAGAAGCGCCTCTACTTCGAGGTCTGCCGCCTCCTCGAAGAGGTCATCGGCGACGTCGACCGCGCGATCGACACCTGGCGGCAGGTGCTCGCGATCGAGCCCGACAACCAGCGCGCCTTCAAGGAGCTCGGCCGCTTCTTCCGCGAGGAGGAGCGCTGGCCCGAGCTCGCCGATCTGCTCCGCGACGAGATCCAGTACGCCACCGAAGACGCCGAGCGCGCCGAGCTGCGCCACCAGCTCGGCCTCGTGCTGCACCACCGCCTCGAAGACGCCGCCGGCGCCGTCGAGGTCTGGCGCACCGTGCTCTTCGAAGACGCCCCGACCCACGAGCCCGCGCTCAAGGCGCTCGAAGGCCTCCTCGCCGACATCGGCCGGGCGGACCCCGAAGACCCGCTCCGCCGCCGCATCGCCAGCATCCTGGAGCCGCTCTACGCCGAGCGCGAGCGCTGGGCCGACTGGGTCGCCGTGCTCGAAGTGCAGCTCCACTTCCAGGACGACCGCTGGCAGCGCCAGGAGACCCTCAGCCGCATCGCCCGCACCCGCGAGGAGAAGCTCGACGCCCCCGAAGGCGCCTTCGAGGCCTATGGCCGCGCCTTCGCCGAGGACTACGGCAACCCCGACCTCCAGCAGGAGCTCGACCGCCTCGGCGCGAAGCTCGAAGCCTGGGACCCGCTCGTCGACATCTACGAGCGCGGCCTCGACGACTTCGCCGACATGCAGGCCGCGGTCGGCATCCTCCTCAAGGTCGCCCGGATCCACGACCAGAAGCTGCACGCCCCCGAGCGCGCCATCGAGAGCTACCGCCGCGTGCTCGCGCTCGACGAGGCCAACCCCGACGCGCTCGACGCGCTCGAGCGCATCCTCGCCGCCGAGGAGCGCTACCGCGACCTCGTCGAGGTCCTCGAACGCAAGGCCGAGTACGCCAGCGACGCCGACGCCCGCAAGGCGCTCCTCGTCCGCGTCTCCGACCTGTGGGACAAGAAGCTCGACCGCGCCGACCAGGCGATCGAGACCTGGCGCCGCGTCTTCCAGGACGACCCGTCCGACCTCGCCGCCATCGAGGCCCTGATCGCGCTCTACGAGCGCACCGAGCAGTGGGAGCTGCTCATCGAGATGCTGCGCGAGAAGCTCGAGACCGTCGAAGAAGACGGGCAGCGCAAGCCCATCCTCTTCCGCATCGCCGACACCTACGAGGTCCGCCTCGACGAGCCCGACGAGACGATCCAGAGCTACCGCGCCGTCCTCGACATCGACCCCCGCGACCGGCAGGCGCTCGACGCGCTCGAACGCCTCTTCAGCCGCGAGGGCCGCTGGCCCGAGCTCGTCGACCTCCTCGAAGGCGAGCGCGACGAGTACGTCGACGAAGACCCCGCCCGCGTCGACGCGCTCGAGCTCCGCATCGGCGACGTCCTCGAACACCAGCTCGGCCAGATCCCGCAGGCCATCGAGCGCTACGGCGACGTCCTGCGCCGCAACGGCGACTCGATCGAGGCCCGCGCCGCGCTCGAACGCCTCCTCGACGACCCCGAGCACCGCCTCCTCGCCAGCCGCGTCCTCGAACCGCACTACGAGGAGCGCGACGAGCCCGACGCGCTCGCCCGGGTCTACGAGCTCCAGCTCCTCGACCTCGAGGCCGCCTACGAGCGCATCGACCTCCTCAAGCGCCTCGCCCGGCTGCAGAACGAGGTCCAGAAGAACCCCCGCGGCGCCTTCGAGAGCTACGCCCGCGCGTTCCAGGAGGACCCGCTCGACCCGGCCAACTACGAGGCCCTCGACGCCCTCGCCGACGAGCTCGAGCTGCACGCCCGCCTCGCCGAGCTCTTCCAGTCGCGCGTCGACGCCGCCCTGGACGGCGAGGTCTCGCGCATGCTCGCGCGCCGCCTCGCGCGCCTCTACGACCACAAGCTCGGCGAGCACCGCCGCGCCGTCGAGTCGTGGCAGGCCGTCCTCAACGGCGACCCCTACGACGACGAAGCGCTCCGCGCCCTCGACCGCCTCTACCAGAAGAGCGAGATCTGGCCCGCGCTCATCGAGGTCCTCCGCCGCCGCATCGAGGTCGGCGGCAGCGACGAGGAGATGTACGACCTGCGCTTCCGCCTCGGCTACCTGCTCGAGGTCAGCGAGGGCGACGTCCCCGCCGGCATCGAGGTGTACCGCGGCATCCTCTGGGAGAAGCCCGAGCACGAGTACGCGCTCGAAGCGATGGAGCGCCTCGCGGTGCAGGCCGAGTACCTGCCGGCGATCGCCGACGTGCTCGACCCCATCTACCGCGACGGCCAGAACTGGCAGAAGCTCGCGATCCTCACCGAGATGCGCATCGAGCTCACCGAGGACCGCCGCGACCGCGCGCAGCTCTGGGCGCAGGTCGCCGAGCTCCACGAGAGCCGCCTCAACAACGGCGAGGCCGCGCTCGACGCCCTCTTCCGCGCCTTCGACGAGCTCCCCGAAGACGAGGAGATCCGCGAGCGCCTCATCCGCCTCGCGACCGAGCGCGGCGCCTACGGCCGCCTCGCCGACGCCTTCGAATCGGCCCGCACCCGGCTCGACGACCCCGAGCTCATCCTCGAAGACCACCTCCGCGTCGCCGAGTGGTGCCGCGGCCGCCTCCAGGATCCCGGCCGCGCCGTCGACCACTACCGGCAGGCGCTCGAGATCGACGAGACCAACGAGCGCGCGCTCGACGCCCTCGAAGAGCTCTACCGCGGCGCCGAGCTGTGGTCCGATCTCGCCGAGGTCTTCCGCCGCAAGGCGCTCGCGCTCTTCGACCTCGACGAGAAGAAGGCCCGCCTCCACGAGCTCGCCGAGCTCTGCGCCGGCCGCATCGGCGACCGCGCCGCCGCGGTCGAGGCCTACAACGAGATCCTCGACATCGACGACGCCGACCAGAAGGCGCTCGCGGCGCTCGAACGCCTGCACGCCGAGGCCGGCGACTACGAGGCGCTCTACGACGTGCTCGCCCGCCGCGCCGACACCGTCTACGACGGCGACAAGCTCGCCGCCATCCACCGCCAGATGGGCGCCCTCGCCCGCGACCGCCTCGACGACCGCCTCCGCGCCGCCGAGTCCTTCGAAAAGGTCCTCGACCTCGACCCCGACGCCGCCGACGCCATGGCCGCGCTGCGCGACCTCTATGCCCGCATGGAGGAGTGGCACCAGCTCCAGGAGGTGCTCGTCAAGCAGCTCACCATCGTCGAGGCCGAAGACGACCGCGTCGAGGTGCTCTTCGCGCTCGGCACCAACGCCGAGACCCACCTCGACCGCCCCGAGAACGCGATCGAGTACTACCGCCAGATCCTCTCGCTGCGCGGCCGCGACGCCCGCGCCTTCGAGAGCCTGACCCGGCTGTATGCCGACGCGCAGCGCTACTACGACCTCGTCGAGATGCTCCGCGACCGCGTCGTGCAGATGCGCGACGACGGCGCCGACCCGTCCGCCACGATCCCGCTCCTCGTGCGGGTCGCGACGGTCGCCGACGAGCACCTCGGCGACGCCGACCTCGCGATCTCGACGCTCAACGAGGTCCTCGACGCCGACCCGCACCACGCCGGCGCCCTCACCGTGCTCGCGCGGCTCTACGAGCGCAGCGCCGAGTGGGAGAAGGCCGCCGAGACCCTCGAACGCGCGCTCGAACACGCCACCGGCAGCGACCGCGCCGTCGCGTGGCGCCGCATCGGCCTCCTCTACCTCGACCAGCTCGACCAGCCCGAGAAGGCCCGCGCCGCGCTCGAGACCGCGGTTGCCGAGACCGGCGACGACGAGGCCCTCGGCGCGCTCGTGCGCATGGCCCGTGACCAGGGCGACGACGCCCGCGTCGCCGAGCTGCTCGAACGCCGCCTCGCCACCGCCCAGGGCGCCGCGCGCGTCGCGCTCCTCATCGAGATCGCCGACCTCCGCCAGTCCGCCGGCGACGCCAACGGCGCCGTCGTCGCGCTCGAAGAGGCCTACCGGCTCGCGCCCGACGACCTCAAGGTCGCCGACCGCCTCCTCGAAGGCTACTTCGCCGCCGGCCGCCACGCCGACGCCGAGCCGGTGCTCGTGTCGATCATCGAGACCCTCAAGGCGGCCCGCCGCTACAAGGAGCTCTTCACCTACAACTACCGCATGGGCTGCGTCGCCGAGGAGCGCGGCGACGAGGCGGCGGCGCTCGACTACTTCACCCAGTGCTTCGAGTACGACGCCACCTACGTGCCCAACCTCGTCAAGCTCGGCCACCTCCACTACCGGCGGCAGGACTGGGACCAGGCGCTCAAGATCTTCCAGACGGTGCTCTTGCACCAGATGAAGCTCGACGCCGCCGGCCGGGTGGACGTCTTCTACCACCTCGGCCAGATCCGCCTCGCGCTCGGCGACGATCGCAAGGCCAAGGACATGTTCCGCCGCGCCCTCGGCCTCGACCCCGACCACGCCCCGAGCAAGGCGGCGATGGACTCGCTCTGACCCCTCGCGCGCCCCGCCGCCCCGACCGACGGTTGACCACCCCGTGAAAGACGCCCTCCTGATCGGCACCCTCGGCCTGATCCCCAAAAACCTCCTCAGCCGCGCCGTCGGCGCCGCCGCCCACGCCGGCCTCCCCGAGCCCGTCACCCGGGCGAGCGTGCGCTGGTTCGCCCGCCGCTACGGCATCGACCTCGACGAGGCCGAGCACCCCATCGAGCACTACCGCACGATCGGCGAGCTCTTCACCCGCCGCCTCAAGCCCGGCGCCCGCCCGATCGACCGCCGCCCCGGCGTCGCCGTCTCGCCCGCCGACGGCCGCATCTCCAACAGCGGCCGCATCGAAGGCGGCCGCCTCATCCAGGCCAAGGGCCGCGACTACACCGTCGCCGACCTGCTCCGCGACCGCCACGACGCCGAGCGCTTCGAAAACGGCGCCTGGGTCACCGTCTACTTGAGCCCCCGCGACTACCACCGGGTCCACCACCCCGTCGAAGGCCGCATCACCGCCTCGCGCTACATCCCCGGCCACCTCTGGCCGGTCAACGCCGCCGCGGTCGAGCGCGTCGAAGACCTCTTCTGCGTCAACGAGCGCGTCGTCACCTTCGTCGACAGCCCGATCGGCGAGGTCGCGAGCGTCATGGTCGGGGCCACCTCGGTCGGCCACATGACCATGACCTACGACGTCGAGGTCCTCACCAACCGCGGCCGCCCCGCCGCGCTCAAGAGCTACCCCGACGGCCTCCGCATCGCCCGCGGCGACGAGCTCGGCATGTTCCGCCTCGGCTCCACCGTCGTCGTGCTCTTCGCCGATCCCGACGTCGAGATCGAGCCCCTCGCCGAGGACCAGCCGGTCCGCATGGGCCAGATCATCGCCCGGCGAAGAAGTGCATGAGCGCGTGTCACGAGGATGGCGCGCGCGAGCGCGCGAGGTGATAGGCTGTTGACCGAGCATCCGTGAGCGGTGGGGAACGGGAGTGACCCGAGACGACGACAACAACCCCGAGCGTCGCCGGGCGCGAGCCGAAGACGCGAAGTCATCCGGCGACAACAGCGCCAAGGAGCGCCTCTTCTCGCTCGGTCAGGATGACAGCAGCGTGCCGCTCGCGGCCGTCTTCAAGACCCGGCGCGCCCGCGGCGAACGCCAGACCCCGCCCCCGCCACCCGAGCGCCCTCTGCCGCCGCCCCCGCCCGGCAAACCCGGCGCGCCCCCGGCCACCATCGAGGTCCTCGACGTGCTCGACGACGACGCCGTCGAGGTCGACGAAGGCTTCGACGTCCTCCTCACCAACGACTTCCGCGTCACCGCCCCCTCGACGCCCCCGCCCACCGGCAAGGGCGCCCCGCCGCCCCCGCGCCGCGGCGCCACCCTCGCCGACGTCATCCCCCCCGACGCCGACCCCGTCTGGGCCCGCGAGGCCGTCCTCGCCTTCGCCGCCGAGCGCGCCGCCGAGCGCAAGCGCCCCAACGGCATGTGGTATCAGGAGTTCTTCGGCGTCGACTACGTCAAGTCCGAGGTCCCCCCCAGCGCCGAGCAGATCCGCGGCGAGGTCGACTTCATCGAGACCGCGCTCGCGCTCCCCACCGCCGGCCGCGTCCTCGACCTCGGCTGCGGCTACGGCCGCCACACCGTGCCCCTCGCCCGCCGCGGCTATGACATGGTCGGCCTCGACCTCAGCCTCGACCTGCTACAGAACGCGCTCCGCCGCGCGCAGGCCAAGAACGCCACGATCAAGTTCGTACACGGCGACATCCGCGACCTCGAGTTCGACCAGGTCTTCGACGGCGTCTACTGCTTCAACACCACCTTCGGCTACTTCGGCGACGCCGAGAACCTCCTCGTGCTCCGCGGCATACACCGCGCGCTCAAGCCCGGCGGCCGGCTCCTCATCGACATCGCCAACCGCGACAGCGCCATCCGCTCCATGCCCGTCCGCAACTGGTGGGAGGGCGACGGCTGCCTCATCCAGGAGGACGTCGACTTCGACCACCTCACCAGCCGACTGATGGTCAAGCGCTTCATCGTGTACGCCGATGGCACCCAGCGTGAGTATGACATCGCGCTCCGCCTCTTCAGCGTGCACGAGCTCCTCGCCATGCTCCGCCTCGTCGGCTTCCGCTACGTCGACCTCTCCGGCTCCATCCACACCCCCGGCGCGTTCTTCGGCGTCGGCAGCGAGCGCATCCTGCTCACCGTCGAACGCTGAAGGCATCGTGCCGAGCCATCGCGCCAATCCATCACGATGTTGGACTCGATGACACCCGGATGACTCGATGGCATCGCGAACCGATGCCATGCCCGCTGTCACACCGACCCGCCCGACGAGCTCACCGCCGCCGACGCTTGTCGTCCTTCGGCTCGTCTTCCATGCCCTCGATGCTCTCGTGGATCAACAGACCCTCCGATCGCAGGAAGCCATTGTCCGACTTGCGCGCGAAGAGACCCGTCACCACGTACTGCTGCCCGGGCTCGAGCTTCTTCACCCGCTCCTCGTCGAGCGCCACCACCATCAGCCGCTTGTCACCGCCCGCCGGCGAGTCGGCGAGCCACATGTGCGGGTGCTCGCACTTCGTCGCGTCCTTCGGGCACTCGTACTTCTCGACGAGGAAGCCCCGCACCAGCACCTTCTGCTGCAGGTACTTGTCACGCCGCGCGAGCAGCCCGTCGATCCGCATCGTGTGATCGGGGTGCGTCTCCGGCGGGATCGTGCCTTCGAGCTTGATCAGCGGCGGCAGGTCGACCTTGGCCGGCGGCAGGTTGCTCTGCTCCTTGGCCTTCTCGGCCGGCGGCTCGACCGGCGGCGGCGTGCAGCCGACGGCGCCGACGAGGGTGGCGGCGCAGAGCACGCCAGCGAAGGGGAGGCGAGCGAGGGAGCGGCGAGCGAGCGCCCGCCCGATCCGGCCGAGTCGATCAGGCATTGCGAGCGAACTCCACGCGAACGGTCCTGCCATCCAGAGTCTCGCCATTCACCGCGGCGATCAAGTCTTCGGCAAACTCGCGCTCGACCATCACATAGCTGTGCCGCGGGTAGAGGCTGATCTCGCGCAGATCCTCCGGCAGCAGACCGCCGAGATCGGCGAGCGCCTCGCGCAGCGACTCGACGTCGAAGCCATCACGCTGACCGAGGCTCACGAAGAGGCGCCCGAGCTCCCCATCGTCGTCCGCGTCGAGGTCGTCGTCCACATCGACCGCGGCCGGCGGCGCGCTCTGGACGGCCGGCGCGGGCGGCGGCGCGCTCGACTCGAGCTCGCGATCGGCCGCCATCCGCGACGGCCGCTGCCGGCGGCGGCGCGGGCCCTCGTCTCCGGGCGGGGTCGTCTCTTCGCGCCGCGGCGCCTCGACCGCCTCGACGGCCGCGGGCGTCGGCATGGCGGCCGGCGACGCCGCCTCGACCCGCGCCGCCGCCTCGGGCTCGACCGGCGCCTCGCCGCCCACCCGCTGCCCGCGCCCGCTGCGCGCGCTCACCCGCTCCACCCGCGGGAAGTCCACCCGGTCGGCGCGCGGATCGCTCCGCTCCGCGCGCGGCGCGCTCCGCTCGGCGCGCGCCTCGACCACCGGCGCCGCCTCGACCGCCGCCTCGACCACCGGAACCTCGGCCGCCGCCTCGACCGGCTCATCGACCGGCGCGCTCGCCGCTACCGGCTTCGCCTCGACCGCCGCGTCCTCGCCCTTCGCCCGCCGCGGCGCCGGGCCCCGGTAGGCGCTCTGGATCATCGCCACCCGATCGGCCACGCCCGCCAGCGTCTGCGGCCGCCCGCCCGGCGCGATCTTCTCCGGCCGCGGCACCTCGTCGAGCATCCCGCCGAAGCGCGCCCCGCTCGGCTTCGCCGCGCCCCGCTGCCGATAGTGGGTCAACAGCGCCTGCACCACCTCGACCGCGTCGTCGCGCTCGAGCAGCCGCATCACCTCGGCGCGCTGATCCGGCGTCGGCGTGGGGTTCTCGACGCTCGCGAGGATCTCCTCGACCAGGGTGTCCGTCCGCCGTTCTTCGCGCCGCAACTCGATCTCCGCTTGGGTCGGCACCGAGCGCTCCTGGAGCGCCACGTTGTAGATGCGCTTGAGGTAGTAGTAGACCCCGATCTCCCGCGGCCCGATCAGGCTGATCGCGGTGCCCTTCGCGCCCGCGCGCCCGGTGCGGCCGGTGCGGTGGATGTAGACCTCGGGCGACTCGGGCAGCACGTAGTTGATGACGTGGCTGAGCTCGCTGATGTCGATCCCGCGGGCGGCGATGTCGGTCGCGCAGAGGAACCGGAGGTTCTTCTCCTTGGTGAGCTGCATGATGCGCTCGCGCTCGCGCTGCGGCAGGTCGCCGTTGAGGTACTCGGCGTTGTAGCCCTGCCGCTGCAGGTAGCGCGCGACGAGCTCGCTGTCCTGGCGGGTGTTGGTGAAGATGATGGCGCTCTCGGGCTGCTCGTACTCGATGACCTGCACGAGCTCCCGCGGCCGACCGACGCCGCTGACCATGTAGTAGTGGTGCTCGACGTCGTCGGCGGCGACGTTCTCCTCGATGAGGCTGAGGAACTCCGGCTCCTTCATGTAGCGCCGGGCGTAGCGCTTGATGTCCTCCGGGATCGTCGCCGAGAACAACAGCGTCTGCCGCTCATCGGGCACGAAGCGCATGATCGCGTCGAGCTCCTGCGCGAAGCCCATCGACAGCATCTCGTCGGCCTCGTCGAGCACGAGCATCCGCAGCTTGTCGAGCCGCAGCGTGCGCCGCCGCAGGTGGTCGAGCACCCGCCCCGGCGTGCCCACCACGATGTGGGCGAAGCGCATCTCGGCGACCTGCTTCTCGAGGCTCGCGCCGCCGTACACCGAGACCGTGCGCAGCCGCCCGTGCTTGCCGAGCCGGTTGAACTCGTCGGCGACCTGCTTGGCGAGCTCGCGGGTCGGGCAGAGCACCAGCCCGCCGATGCCTTGCGCCTTGTCGCCGAGCGCCTCGATCAACGGGATGCCGAACGCCGCCGTCTTGCCGGTGCCCGTCTGGCTCTGCACCATCAGGTCACGCCCGCTCGCGACGAGCGGGATGGCGCTCTGCTGCACCGGCGTCGGGCGCTCGTAGCCCATCTCGTCGAGGGCGCGCAGGGTCAGGTCGGACAGGGAGAGGTCGGAAAAGCGGGTCTCGGTCATCAGGCTCTCGATCGGCACAGGAAGGGCAGGCGGCCCGAGGTCAGGCGGCCCGACGGTGGCCCTGCTTACCACGAAGCGCGGGTCAGGGCCAGCCGCAAGAGGCGTCGCGCGAGGGCATTCAGGGATCGCCGCCTGCGCCCTTGGCGGAGGCCGCGCGCGCGGCGAGCAGACCGTCGAACGCCGCGCGCAGCCCCGGATCCTCGATCCCCGCCGTGCGCGGATCGGCCGGCGCCGGCGCCGGTCGCCGCGGCGCGGGCGGGGCCGGCTGTGCGTCGACCGTCTCCAGCCGCAGGTAGCGCAGCTCGGGCACGTACCGCCGCAGCGCCCGCACCAGCGCCTCGCGCTGCCCGAACGCCGCGTCCCGCCACTGCGGATCGCTCGCGCCCACCGCCAGCACCCCGTCCTCGAACCCGAGCGGCCGGATGTGCCGCGCGAGCACCGGCCCGCAGACCTCACCCCAGGCGAGCGCCACCCGCCGCAGCGGATCGCGCGAGCGCGACGCGAGCGGCTCGACGAGCGCCGAGAGCACGTCGGCGAGCGGATCGGCGGGCGGCGGGCGACGGTTCGACACGCGGACTCCGAGACACGCGGGAGCGCGATCGAAGCGCGCCCGCGCCGGCCTGTCAACGGCCTGCGTTTTTTTGGTTGACGCCCGCGAATCGCTGCTGGTAGAAGACCCCCCGCTCCGACGCGGAGCACTTGTAGGCGCGTAGCTCAGTGGGAGAGCACTTCCTTGACGTGGAAGGGGTCGGCGGTTCGATCCCGCCCGTGCCTACCAAATGGCGCCCGCCGGTGACCCCGGCGGGCGCCGTCTTTTTGTCCGGCGCGCATCGCTTCGTCCGGCCAACCGCCCAGACCACGAAGCAGCCCTGACTCGAAGGACGGCGTCATGCCGAAGATGAAGACCAACCGGGGCGCCAAGAAGCGCTTCAAGGTGACCAAGAGCGGTCGGGTCAAGTTCAGCCGCGCCAACCGGCGGCACATCCTGACCAAGAAGAGCACCAAGCGCAAGCGCCACCTCCGCGAGGCCGGGTACCTCGCCAGCGGTGACGAGGGGCTCGTCAAGAGCCAGCTCCCGTACGGCACCTGAGCCGCTGCCCGACCGAGACCACCCAGACTGGGCGCGCGCGAGACAACACCCGGCTTTGATCCGGGGGCGTGCGACCACCAGAGGAGTTCGAGATGCCGAGGGTCAAACGGGGCTTCAAAGCCCGTCGCCGCCACAACCGGGTCCTCAAGCTCGCCAAGGGCTTCCGCGGCTCCCACAGCCGCCTCTTCCGCAGCGCCGTCGAGGCCGTGCATCGCGCGCTGTGCTACGCCTACCGTGACCGCAAGCAACGCAAGCGCGCGTTCCGCCGCCTGTGGATCGTCCGCATCAACGCCGCGGTGCGCAACCACGGGCTGAACTACAGCCGATTCGTCAATGGCATGAAGAAGGCCGGCATCGAGCTCGATCGCCGGGTGCTCGCCGAGCTCGCGATCAACGAGCCGGCAGCTTTCGCCGATGTGGTGGCCGCGGCGCGCGCCGCGCTCTGACCGGACGCTGCTCGACCCCGCCCGCGCGGGGCGACGGAGAAGCGGTCGAGGGGCCGCTTCGGTGACCTGGAGGGCCGACGTGGCGACGATGACCAAGGCTGACATCATCGAGAAGGTCTACGACAGCCTCGATGGCTTCTCGAAGAAGGACTCCGCGGAGATCGTGGAGATGGTCTTCGAGGCGATCAAGGAGACCCTCGAGCAAGGCGAGAAGATCAAGATCAGCGGCTTCGGCAACTTCGTCGTCCGCCAGAAGAAGGAGCGCACCGGGCGCAATCCCCAGACCGGGGAGGAGATCCGGATCGCACCTCGGAAGGTGCTGACGTTCAAGCCGAGCCAGGTGCTCAAGAACGCGATCAACACCTGATCGCCTCGGCTCGGAGCGGTGCGTCGGCGAGCCAGCGCTCGCGCCTCGAATCGAGCCGGAAAAGTGTTTGACATGGACGGCGGGATTGCCTAGATTCCGCCTCCGTCTCGGGGTGTAGCGCAGTCTGGTAGCGCACTTGCATGGGGTGCAAGTGGTCGGAGGTTCAAATCCTCTCACCCCGACCAAAGGCCGCGAGGCTCACGAGCCTCGCGGCCTTTTTCTTTTCCGGGGCGTTCGCCGCCGTCCCCGGTCGCCTTCGGCGCGGCCGCCGCGACGCTCCATCGCCGCCCGGAGGTGGAGTTGACGACCCGCCCGCTCATCCTGGTCACCAACGACGACGGCTTCTACGCAGAGGGCATCCGCGCGCTCGCCGAGGCGCTCACCGCGGTCGGTGAGGTCGCCGTCATCGCGCCCGACCGCGAACAGTCGGGCGTCGCGCGCATGATCAGCCTCGGCCGCCCGCTCCGCGCGCTGCCCCGCGGCCCGCTGCGCTGGACAGTCGACGGCAGCCCGACCGACTGCGTCTACCTCGCCGTGCACAACCTGCTGCCGCGCGCGCCCGACCTCGTCGTCAGCGGCATCAACCGCGGCCCCAACCTCGCCGACGACGTCACCTACTCGGGCACCGTCGCTGGCGCGATGGAGGCCGCGCTCCTCGGGCTCCGGGCGTTCGCGATCAGCCTCGACGGCGGCGCGCCCTTCGACTATGGCCCGGCGGCCGAACTTGCGGTCCGGGTCGCGGCGTTCATGCTCGGGCGCGAGTGGGCGCCGCGCACCATGCTCAACGTCAACGTGCCCGACACCGACGGCGCGCCGCTCACCGGCTTCCGCTGGACGCGCGGCGGCCGGCGCGACTACGGGCACATCGTCACCGAGCGCGAGGACCCGCGCGGCCGCGCCTACTACTGGCTCGGCGGCAACCGCCTCGGCTTCGAGCCGGTCGAAGGCAGCGACTGCGACGCGGTGCACGAAGGCCTCGCCGCGATCACGCCGCTCGACCTCGACCTGACCCACCACGCGCTCCTCGAAGAGCTCGCCGCTGTCGAGCTCCCTGGGATCGAGCGGCGATGAGCCGGGCGCCCGAGCACGGTGAGGGCGAGCCATGAGCCGAGCCGAGCGCGTCCGGTCCATCCTCCGCGCCGCGCGCGGCCTCGCGCTGCTGCTCGCGCTGCCGTGCGTGCTCCTGTGGGGCTGCGGCGCCCGCGGGCCGGCGCCGGCGGTCGACGCCGACGAGGTCCCCGAGCTCGTGGGGGTGTGGTACGTCGTCGAACGCGGGGACTCGGTCAGCTCGATCGCGCAGCGGCATGGGGTGCCGGTCGAGGACGTCGTCGAGCTCAACGGCATCGTCGACCCCGACAAGCTCGAGGTCGGCCAACCGCTCTTCCTCTATGGCATCGACGAGCTCCTCGAGCGGCGGAGCCGCGCGGTCGCGAGCGGCGCGGCGTCCGCCGGCGGCAAGAGCGGGGGCGCGAAGCCGGCGGGCGCGGCGAAGCCCGCGGGTGGATCATCGGGCGGCAAGGCAGGCGGCAAGGCGGCGGGCAAAGCGGGCGGCGGCGGTCGCTTCGTGTGGCCGGTCGACGCCGGCACGCTGACGAGCGGCTTCGGTCGGCGCGGACGGCGGATCCACAAGGGCATCGATCTCGCGGCCGATCCGGGCACGCCGATCAAGGCCGCGGCGGCCGGCGAGGTCATCTACAGCGACAACAAACAGCGCGGCTACGGCAACCTCGTCATCATCCAGCACGCTGACGATTTCGTCACCGTCTACGCCCACAACCGGCGCAACCTGGTTGACGAAGGGGAGACGGTGCGGCAAGGTGCCGTGATCGCCGAGCTCGGCAACACCGGGAGGAGTACAGGGCCTCACCTGCACTTCGAGATTCGTCTCAAGAGCAAGGCCGTCGATCCTCTCATCTACCTGCCGGCTCGCTGACGCTGTCACCCCCGGAAGACCCGATGCTCGACCTCCGCGCCCTCGTTCGTGACATCCCCGACTTCCCGAAGCCGGGGATCCTGTTCCGTGACATCACGCCGGTGCTGGGTCACGCGGGGGCGTTCTCCGCGGTCGTCGACGCGCTCGCCGCGCTCGCGCGGGTGCACGGGGCGACGCGGATCGTGGGCATCGAGTCGCGCGGTTTCATCCTCGGCACGCCGGTCGCGGCGCGGCTGGGCCTGCCCTTCGTGCCGGTGCGCAAGCCCGGCAAGCTGCCGCACGAGCGCACTCGGGTCGAGTACGCGCTCGAGTACGGCACCGACGCGCTCGAGATGCACGTCGACGCGGTCGAGCCCGGCGACCGGGTGGTGATCATCGACGACCTGCTCGCGACCGGTGGGACCGCCGAGGCGGCGTGCCGGCTCGTCGAGCAGAGCGACGCGACGGTGGCGGCGGTGCTCGTGATGATCGAGCTGTGTGACCTCGGCGGCGAGGAGCGCCTCGCGCCGCGCCATGTCTACAGCCTGCTCAAGTACTGAAATCGTCTTTGCGCCCTCATAGCTCAGGTGGATAGAGCACAGGTTTCCTAAACCTGGGGTCGCAGGTTCGAGTCCTGCTGGGGGTATGTTTCGGCGGCGGGTCGTCGGGGGCACCGATGGCCCGCCGCTTCGATCGTGCACGCGGGCGTGCTGCGGGGCCATTCGGCGCGTGACGTTGACGGTCCGCCGCGGTGCCGGTATGTGTTCACGGTGATGCCCGCTCGGCCGACGTCGCGGGCCGCGGGCACTGGCTCGCAGGAGGATGAGGAATGCGGCTGCGGGATATCAGCGAACGGGTGCGCGAGATCATCGAGGTCTCCCCCGAGACGCTGTTCGGCGAGAGCACGATGCACGCGCTCGTGCAGGACATCCAGGACGTGCAGACCATCTACCGGCCGATCGCCTCGACCGGGCGCAAGGCGCAGGTGGTGCCCTGGCTCTGCTTCGGGTTCGAGCCGTTCAGCGGGCTGATCGAGCCCTTCAACATCTATCCCGGTCGCTTCTTCGCCCTTCAGCGCATCCACCGGCAGCCTTCGGGGTTGCCCGAGCTCGTCACCCACGTCGTGCGTGAGCTGCCGAGCGCGTCGGAGCCGATCGAGCCCGACCTCTACGCGAGCTTCAGCAACAGCCCCAAGATCGAGACCGTGCTCAAGAAGACGGGCAAGGATCCGGCCTCGCTGCGGTTCTTCCACCGGGGCAACCTGATGCTGCCCGATCGCACGACGCTGCCGGCGGAGCTGTGCCTGCCGGGGATCGAGTCGGCGCTGCCCGAGGGGTATGTCGAGGATGGCATCCCGGGCATCGTCGAGGTCGACGGCGAGCAGATGCTCTATCTGGGCGAGCTGATCTTCTACAACCAGTTCCGCACGCCCGATCGGGCGAAGCTGCGCAACTTCCTGCTCAACTGCGTGGCGGTGAGCGTGGTGCTGCGCTACGTGCGCGATCTGGTGAAGAAGAGCCTGACCTGATCGGCACGGGCCGCCGGGCGGCGGCCTGCGGGCTGATCTCCGCGCACCGCGTCAGTCATCGGGCAGGAGCTCGACGAGGAGCCGGTACTTGACGACCGCGGCGCCGGCGTCGGGGAAGATCGTCTCCCGCACCACGGCGGTGACGCAGTCGGCGAAGCCGTCGGGCATCTTCTGGCGGGCGTGCAGACCCGAGCTGAGCACCCGGCCGCGGCCGCCGATGTAGGCGGTGATGTGGAACGGGCCCTCGTAGCCGTAGGTGCGCCGGCAGGTGCGGATGGCGTCGCGGCGGGCGCGGATCTGGGTGTAGCCCCAGGACTCGGGCTGGAGGCGGGCGACGCGGGCGGCCATGGGGTTCCACGGGAAGCCGCGTACGAAGCGGACCGCGCCGCTGCCGGGGGGGAGCGGGAACTCGAGGAAGCTGGCGCTGCGGACGAGGCAGTCTTCGATCTCGCGGCTGCCGATGTCGGACTCGGTGACGTAGACCTCGTCGACGCGGCCCTGGGCGTTGAGCAGGAACTGGAGGCGAGCGACGCCGCTGATGTAGGGGCCAGCCTGGCGCTCCTTGCAGTTGGTGAAGCCGGCCTGCTGCTCGGCGAAGATCGCGTCGACGTGGTGCGGCGCGAGCTCGGCGTAGCCGCGGGCGTCGAAGGCGGCGTCGGGCGGGCGCTGGTGGATCGGGCCGGTCGGGTCTTCGGTGGCGGGGGAGGCGCTGCACCCGACGACGAGCAGGGTGAGCACCACGCCGAGGGCGGGGGAGGGGAGCGGGTGGTTTCGCATGGGGCGACTCTACCAGATCTGACCCGCGTTGCCCGCCGATGACAGCGCTCGCGTGAACCGGCGGCCACGGGCGCGCGGCGCT
The DNA here is from genome assembly GCA_020633515.1 of Myxococcales bacterium. The sequence continues at coordinate 25,474 of JACKDM010000011.1, read as the reverse complement.
CGGGTTCACGGATCGCGCGGGCCGTCGTGACGGCGGGCGGTGGATCGGCCTCGAAAGTACGGCCGCGCCTTTGCAATAATGGCCGAGCAGTCGAGCCGCCGTGAAGCACCAGCGCAGCGCGCCGCCGCGGGAGGAGAGCATGCTTCGGATCGCCGTCGTCTTCGTCGCCCTCATCGGGCTCTTCGCCACCGACGCCCTCGCCCGCAAGACCGGCCCCGGCTGGGAGGCGGGTCGCATCTCGGCAGGCCCTCACTTCACCCACCTCTCGCTCTACGACGCCGTCGGTGACGGCGAGCTGCAGATGGGCGGCATGGGCGGCATGATGCGCTTCCGCGCCACCCGCCGCTTCGGGATCGAGGCGGGGCTCGACATCCTCGCCGCGGGGCAGACGGTCGAGGGTCAGCCGGGGGAGGTGAGCCGGGTGACGATGCCGTTCACCGCCTCCCTGCTCTTCTACTTCCGCCCCGACAGCAGCTTTCAGCCCTACGTGCTCGCCGGCCTCGGCGTCGCCGGCCACTCGATCCGCTACGACGCGCTCGGCGAGCGGCTCGACTTCACCACGCCGCTCGCCCAGATCGGCGCCGGCTTCGAGTATCGCTTCGACGTCACCCGCCTCGATGTCTCGCTGCGCAGCCTCGGCATGTACCAGGAGGCCGATGACATCGACCGCAGCGCGATGGCGCAGGGCACCTTCCAGAAGGAGCCGGTCGCCTACCGGCCGCTCGTCCGCGATCGCGACCTCGAAGGGGTGATGCTCAACATCGGCGTGCTGTGGGGGTTCTGAGCCTCCGTTGAGCCAGGCCGCCTACATCGAGCACGCCGCGGGTGAAGATCCGGTCGCGCAGCTCGAAGACTTCCGTCGCAAACCGCAGGAGATGGCGCGCCTCGCCGGGGTGATCGCGGCGATCCCGCCCGAGGCGCGGCGCGTGCTCGACGTGGGCTGCGGCGGGGGCGTGGCGCTCGCGCTGCTGCGCGAGGCGCGGCCGGAGGTCGCGGCGGTGGGGGTGGATCTGAGCCGGCGCGCGGTCGAGGCGGGGCGGCGGGTCTTCGGGCTCGATCTGGTGCAGGGGCGGGCCGACGCGCTGCCGTTCGCCGATCGGAGCTTCGACGCGGTGCTCGCGACCGAGCTGTTGGAGCACCTGCCGCACGATGTCTACCCGGCGGCGCTGGCCGAGATCGCGCGGGTGGCGAGCGACACGGTGGTGGTGACGGTGCCCTGGCGTGAGCAGCGGCCGCAGGTGACGTGCCCGGCGTGCGGGTGCCGGTTCCACCCGTTCTATCATGTGCGCAGCTTCGATCGGGCGGCGCTCTCGGCACTGCTGCCAGGGTTTGGGTGCGTCGAGCTGGAGCTGAGCTTCGCGCGGGGGCACTTCCCGGGGCTGCGGGCGGCGCGGCGGGTCAAGGCGGCGCTGGGCTGGCCGGCGCCGCTGCCGCGGCACACGGTGTGTCCGCAGTGCAGCTTCCGGCGGCCGGCGGGCGGCGGCGGGGAGGGCGTGGCGGCGCGGGGGGCGCGGGCGATGCTGGCGGCGGTGATGACGCGGGTGCCGCGGCCGCGGCGGGCAAGGTGGGCGCGGGCGGTCTATCGGCGGCGGTAGCTACTCGGGGTCGATCGGGTGCTGGTCGGCGTCGAGGCGGCTCTCGAAGCCGCGGTGCGGGTCGGCCTTGTCTTCGGCGGTGGAGAGCGGGCGCAGCGTCTCGCCCTCGGCGACGGCCATGACCGCAGTCACCGCGAGGTCGCCGGTGACGTTCACGGTGGTGCGGAACATGTCGAGGATCCGGTCCATCCCGAGGATGAGCGCGAGGCCGACCTGGGGGATGCCCGACGCGGTGAGCACCATCGCGAGGGTGACCATGCCGGCGCCGGGCACGCCAGCGGCGCCGACCGAGGCCATGGTGGCGGCGAGCACGATGCTGAGCTGGTCGCCGAGGCTCAGGTCCATCTGGAAGACCTGGGCGATGAAGATCGCGGCGACGCCCTGGTAGAGCGCGGTGCCGTCCATGTTGACGGTCGAGCCGAGCGGGAGCACGAAGCTCGACACCGTGTTGCTGACGCCGAGGTTCTCTTCGGCGCACTCCATCGAGACGGGGAGCGCGGCGGACGACGACGAGGTCGAGAACGCGATGAGCTGCGCGGGGCGGATGGCGCGCATGAAGGTCAGCCACTTGACGCGGGCGAGGGAGCGCACGAGGCCGCCGTAGATCAAGCCGCCGTGGATCGCGAGGCCGACGAGCACGGTGAGCCCGTAGACGAGCAGCGCCTTGAGCACGCTGAAGCCGCTCTGGCCGACGACCTCGGCGACGAGCGCGGCGACGCCGTAGGGCGCGAGCGCCATCACGAGGTGGATCACCACGATCATCGCCTGCTGGATCCGGTCGAAGAAGCGGACGACCGGCTTGGGGTCGTTCTCGCTGCCGAGCATGGTGAGCGCGACGCCGAGGATGACCGCGAAGAAGATGATCTGGAGCATGTTGCCGGTGGAGAGCGACTCCATCGGGTTCTCGGGGATGATCGCGAGGATGTTCTCGATGGCGCTCGGCGCGCTGGCGGCGGCTTCTGCTTTGGAGCCGGCGTCGCCGGCGAACTGCGCGACGAGCGCGGCGCGGTCGGCGGGGGCGATGAAGGCGCCGGGGTCGATGAGGTGGGCGCAGGCGAGGCCGATGGTGACGGCGATGGCGGTGGTGCAGAGGTAGAGCGCGAGCGTCTTGCCGCCCATGCGGCCGAGCTTGCGCACGTCGCCGAGGCTCGCGACGCCGACGAGGAGCGAGGAGAAGACGAGCGGCACGATCACCATCTTGATGAGCCGCATGAAGAGGTCGCCGATCGGCGAGAGCCACGCGATGATCGTGTCGCCGAGGCTGCTGACGGGCACGGGCGTGGTCTGGATGCCGCCGCCGTCGAGGGGGATCTGCTGGAGCTTGAGCCAGGCGACGACGCGCTCACCGCTGCGTTTGCCGACGCGTTTTCGGAGCTCGCCGCTCTCGTCGAGGAGCGCGAGGCGGCTGGTGAGTTCGAAGCTGCCGGCGACCCAGAGCGGGGCGGTGATCCGCGCGCCGGTGGCGTCGACGACCTCGCCGGTGACGACCTCGGTGGCCTGGAAGTCGAGCGGGACGCCGCCGGGCAGCTCGATCCGGGTGGCCGGGTCGGCGCGGTCGAGGTAGAGCTCGGCCCGGGCGCCGTTCTTGAACTTGTAGAGGTCGTGGTCGAGGAGCGAGGAGTTGGGCCCGAGGGTCAGCCCGATGACGGCGCCGACCGCCATGCCGATGAGGATCTTGGTGTAGACCTGCATGCCTTGCTCTTACCCCGTCGGGCGACGGACGGCAAGGATGCTCCCGGCGGGGAAGATGTCAGGGCACGAAGACGGTGCTGTGTACGCCCCATGCCTTCCAGCGGTTGAGGTCGTTGTAGGTGAAGTTGTCGAAGTCGAACGGGCCCTCGGAGATGAACGGGATCACCGTCAGGATCATGACGCCGCCGCCGAGGCCGGTGGCGCCGGCGAAGACGGGGAGCTCGGGTACGACGAAGTCGGTGACGAGGCTCGGGGTGATGTAGCGCCACAGCGGCTTGGGCGGGCCGAGCTGGGGCTCTTCGATCGAGACGAGGTTGGCCGAGGGCGGGCGGATCGGGCCTTCGAAGCCGTCGGCGACGCCCCAGGTGACGCGGCGCTCGGGGCCGAGCACGCCGTCGAGGCCGGGGTCGATGATGAACGGGGCGCCGACGAACGGGGTGATGAAGACGCCGTTCTCGACCTCGCGGGTGCGGGCGATGCTGATCGACTGCGGGGTCTGGTCGGCGGTGTTGCTGAACGCGATCCCGATCAAGTAGTAGCTGAGGTCGCCGGGCCAGCCGTCGAGGCGGGGCATGGTGGTCATCGTGATCGCGGGCTCGAAGCCGAAGCCCTGGGTGTCGATCTCCCAGTAGCCCTCGGCGCCGAAGTCGAGGCGGGGCAGGACGGCGTAGAACTCGGGGCCGGGGTTGAGCCCGAAGGGCGGGTTGTCGAGGTCGATGGGGAAGACGAGGTCCATGCGGTGGTCGATCGCGACGTCGAGGCCTTCGATGGTGTCGCCGGGGCTCGCCGAGACGAAGCGGTGGATGCCCATCGCGATCGGGTTGAGCGAGAGGCGCATGGTCCAGTAGTCGATGACGCCGTCTTCGTAGTCCTTGAGCGTGTCGCGCAGGATCTCGCCGGCGGTGGCGATGACGGCGAGCTCGCCGGGGCGGGCGATGATCTCGAAGGGGCCGTCTTCGAGGAGGAGGCCGCCGGGGCCGGGCGGGGGGAGGCGGTTGCGGTTGTAGGGCGTGGTGTGGGTGGTCTCGACGACGAGGATGTTGACGAAGATCTCGTTGACGGGCTTGGGGAGCACGTCGAGGCCGGTGACGGTGCCGCGGAGGATCGCGGCGGGCACGCCGGGCGGGGGGTCGCCTTCGCCGTCGTTGGGCTGGAGCAGGATGGTGACGTTCTCGGCGCCGACGTCCTCGATGGTGGTCGCTTCGAAGCCTTCCTTGGCGGCGGTGACGTCGACGGGGCCGACGAGCGCCGGGTCGGAGAGGGTGACCTGACCCTGCTCGTTGCTGATGCCTTCGAGGCGCAGGTCGTCGGGGCCGAAGACGAGCACGGCGGCCTCGGGCTCGGGCTGGCCGGAGCCGCCGTTGATCACGGTGACGTTGACCGCGCCCTCGATCTCCTCGCCCCAGACGCCGCCGAAGTCGCTGGTCGGGTCGAAGTAGGTGAAGCCGGCGGGGATGGTCGAGCGCGCGAACGGGGTGCGGGCGCGCACGTCGACGGGGCCGGGGGTGTTGGCGGGGGTGACGCCGACGAGCGTGGTCTCGTCGATGACCTGCACGTCTTCGAGGAGCGCCTCGCCGAGGTCGACCTCGACGCCGGGCACGAAGCCGGTGCCGGTGACGGTGACGACCGCGCCGCCGGCGACCGCGCCGCGGTCGGGGATGATGGTGATGATCTCGAGGGTCTGGAAGAAGGTGTAGGCGTCGGGCAGCACGGCGCTGTTGGCGCCGTCGACGACCTCGACGTCGACCGCGCCGACGTCGCCGGGCGGGGCGATGCAGCGGAGGCGGTGGGCGTCGAGCGTCTCGCAGTTCACCGGGCGGCCGCCGAACGCGACGGCGGTGGCGGCGGTGAAGCCGGAGCCGGCGACGAAGACGGCGTTGCCGCCCTCGACCGGGCCGCTCGCCGGCGCGATGCCGACGACCGAGAAGCCGACCGCGTTGGCGTCGTAGTAGACGAAGCCGCCGGGGATGGCGAGCGCGCCGTTGTCGTTCTCGACGGCGACCTCGACCGGGCCCGGCGCGGCCGCGGCGGGCACGGCGACCTCGATCCGGCGCCGATCGGCGTCGCCGCCCTGCACCTCGGCGCCGCGCTCGCCGAAGAGGACCCGCGAGGCGCCGGTGAGCCCGGCGCCGTGCAGGCTGGCGTTGATGCCGCCGGCGGTCGGGCCGATCGGCGGGTCGATGCGGTCGACGCGCAGCTCCTCGTAGTAGAACAGCCCGCCGGGTGCGCTCGCGCGGCCGTTGAAGTTCTGCACCTCGACGTCGGCGGGGCCGGGCTCGCCGGGCGGCGCGACCACGCTCAGGCTGCCGTCTTCGTTGGCGACGACGTTCTCGGCCCGCACGCCGTCGATCGTGACTCGGCTGCCTTCGATGAGGCCGGTGCCCTGGATCTGGACCTCGATCCCGCCGCGCAGCGGCACCCGCGGCGGGCGGATGGCGGTGATCTCGACCGGCTCGAAGTAGGTGAATGCGCCCTCGGCGACGACGCGCTGTTCGCCGTCGCGGCGGTCGTGGGTGAGCACGACGGTGGTCGCGCCGGGCGGGCCGGCGGGCACGGTGCAGCGGGCGTGGTTGGGGCTCTCGATCGAGAGCGCGAGGCACCGCTGGCCGCCGATGTCGACGTAGAGCCCGTCGGCGAAGCCGGTGCCGATGATGCGCACCTCGTAGCCGCCGGCGACGAGGCCGCGGTTGGGCACGAGCGAGTTGAGGGAGAGCGGCTCGAGGTCGAGCGCCATGTCGACCGGGGCCGCGTCGGCCGGCGCCGCGTCGAGCGCGGCCATGTCGGCGACGTCCGCGTCCGGCTCGCTCGGCTCGGCGTCCTGCAGCACGATCACGCCGCGATCGCCCTCGGGCTCGGGCTCGCCGCCGCTCGAGTCGCCATCACACGCCCATCCCATGCCCGCGAGCGCGCTCAGCGCGACGAGCCTCCACCAGCCATTCGGGCGCATTCGAGCCTCCCCCGGCCCCCGCCGGTCATTCGTCCATCGGCGCCTCGGGCGGCGTCTCGGGATCGACCGCCTCGCCCGTCTCCGGGTCGACGACGTCGAGATTGAGCCCGCCCGGGTAGCCATAGGAAACATACTGGTCGTAGCCGTACACGATCACCGAGACCGGCTCGCTCGACCGGATGAAGTGGACCCCGTCGCCGATCGCGAAGCGCGCGATCTTCCACTCGGCGCCGTCGCCGATCGGCTCCCACTCCACGGGGACCGGCAGGTCGTCGAAGAAGACCTGCGCGGCGACCGGCGCGGTGATGCTGACGAAGTCGAACATGTACTTGTCGGGCGCGAGGAAGACGAAGTCCTCGCGGTACTGCTCCTCGGGCACGGCGAGGATGAACGCCGGGTCGCCGGTGCCCGCGTCGCCGGGCTCGAGGTTGTCGCGCCAGTTCGGCCCCGGCGCGTGCTCGCTCGCGAGGAACTGCCCGACGAGGATCGGCTTGTCGCTGATGATCTCGAAGTGCTCGCGGCTGCCGAACTCGAACCACTCGCCGGCGTTGAGATCGGGCACCGGCGTCTGCGGCGGCACCGTCTCGATCTTGGTCTCGTCTTCGAGCGCGAGGATGCGCCAGTAGTCGTTCTCGAGGCCGCGGTCATAGCTCTTGGTCGCGATGTACTTCTTGCCCCAGGTCTTGGTGGGGAAGAGCTGCTGCTCGAGGTGGTCGGCGCAGCAGGTGTTGAGGCCCGCCGAGTTGCAGTCGTAGTTGTCGCGGCACGGCGTCACCGGGATCGCCGGGTCGATCAGCGACGCCTCGCAGACGCCCTCGCCGGTGACCGGGTCGACGTTGATGCAGTGGTTGGTGTTGGGCACGTTCGCCGCTTCGCTGCCGCCGAAGACGACCACGTCGGCCGAGGCGGTGATGTACGAGCCGGTCAGATCGGCCCCCGGCGCCCCGCTCTCGATGTTGAGCACCTCGAAGGGCTGGAGCACCGCGCGGAACGACTCGCCCGCCGTCATCGCGGGGATCCCCGGCCCCGGCTGGGTCTGCGCGGTCACCGTCACGTCGACCGTCGTCGGCTCCTCGCCGATCGCGATCACCGTCAGGAAGCCCCGCAGCCGCGCGAAGCTCTGCTCGCGGGTCATGACATAATACTCGTCGCCGAGCACATGGCTCGGCAGCAGCAGCGAGGCGTCGTTGCTGAAGACCTCTTCGTTGTCGAGCGGGTTGAACTGGTAGGCGATGATCGGGATCGAGCTGCGCACCCGGTAGGCGCGCGGGGTGATGCCGGTGCCGTCGATGTCGCGGTGCGGCAGGTTGAAGACGTGCAGCCCGAGCGGCGGCACGAGCGCCTGCGCGGGCGTGCCCGAGTCGAGGGTGACGAGGCCGTCGACGTTGTAGATCGAGACCTCGGCGGTGAAGTCGGGGTGCGGGTTGCTGACGACGATCGCATAGGGCGCGCGCGCCGCGTTGAGGAAGCCGTCGCCGCCCGGCACGAGCGCGTTGTCGAGGTCGGCCGCCCAGTAGTCGCAGCCGATGTTGGTCTTGACCTTCTCGTTGAGCACGCAGAGCTCGACGCACTCGCCGCGGTCGCACTGCCGCCCGGTGCGGGCGCCGTTGCAGGTCTCGACGAAGTCGTAGCGCGTCCCGTCGGCGCTGCACTCGACGATGACCTGCTCCCCGTTGCACCGCCGCATCCCCGGCACGCACTCGAGCTCGCTGCACGCCGCCGCCCCATCGACGTCGCGGCACTGCCCGTCGAGGCACGGGCTCGGCTCCCAGCCCTCGCCCTCCGCGTCACAGACCTCGATCGTCGTCGGATCCGCGCAGCGCGAGGTGCCCGGCTCGCAGACCCGATCGGTCGCGCACGCCCCGTCGACGCAGCTCTGCCCCTCGCCACACACCGCCTCGCTCGCCCACGCCCCGCTCGCGCACACCTCCGGGCGCCCCGCGGCATCACACCGCCGCTCGCCCTCGGTACAGTCCGGCTGGATCATGTCGACCGGGCCGCGATCGGGCTCGGCCGCCGGATCCCCGTCGCAGCCAGCCGACAAGAGGCTCGCCCACAGGAGCGAGCAGAGCCCGCCGAGGCGGAAGAGCGGATTGTTCACGCGCGACCTCTGAGAGCTGATGGACGTTCGACTCTACGCAGAGCGCAGCCACGCGGTCAACGCGGCCCCTTCGGGGAGTGTCCCGAGTCGGTGAGCTTGATCATGGGCTCCGCTCGGTTATCATCCCCCGGTCAGCCCCTGGGAGACGAATGCCCCACGACCAGTTTTCAGCTTCGGACCTGCTGGGGTCGATCGTCGACGACCGCTTCGAAGTCATCGAGAAGCTCGGCGAAGGCGGCATGGGCGCCGTCTACAAGGCACGCCAGATCTCGATGGACCGTCAGGTCGCGCTCAAGATCCTGCTGCACGACCAGCGCGGTGATCCCATCTCGGTCGAGCGCTTCCGCCACGAGGCCTACCTCGCCTCACGGCTGCGTCATCCCAACGCGATCATCATCCACGACTTCGGCCAGTCGCCCGACGGGCTGCTCTACATCGCGATGGAGTACCTCTCGGGCGAGACCCTCAAGGACCGCCTCACCCGCGTCGGGCCGCTCCCGGTGCGCTCCGCCGTCAAGATCATCGGCCAGACGCTGCGCACCATCGCCGAGGCCCACCGCATGGGCCTCATCCACCGCGACCTCAAGCCCGACAACATCTTCCTGACGACCGTCGAAGGCGACACCGACTACGTCAAGGTCCTCGACTTCGGCATCGCCAAGCTCACCGCGGTCAACGACAGCATCGGCGGCTACCAGGGCGGGCTCACCGTCGCCGGCAAGATCTACGGCACGCCCAACTACATGAGCCCCGAGCAGATCCGGGGCAAGCCCGTCGACCACCAGTCCGACATCTACCAGCTCGGCGTCATCTTCTACGAGATGCTCTGCGGCCGCCGCCCCTTCGAGGCGCAGACCCCCGTCGACGTGATGATGATGCACCTGCGCGACGCGCCGCCGCCGCTCACCTCGCACCGCCCCGACGTGCCGCCCGAGCTCGCCCGCACGGTGATGCGCGCGCTCGAGAAGGACCGCCGCCTCCGCTTCCAGTCGGGCGACGAGTTCCTCGAGAACATCGAAAACTTCAAGTTCAACAGCGGCTTCTACGCCGTCCCCGTCCGCATGGCCGCGGCGATGACCGCCCAGACGCCGCTCGCCGACGACGCCACCATCGCCCAGGCCGACGCCGGCGAGCTCGAAGAGCTCGGGCAGAGCGCGCTGATCGACGCGATCGACTTCGCCGAGGAGAAGACCGTCCTCGAGTTCGACGAAGGCTTCAACGACCCCGAAGAGAAGACCTTCTTCGAGACCGACGACGAAGAGGACATGGTCACGAGCGCCGACGCGCCGCCCATGCCGCCGGCCGCCCCCGCCGCGCCGCCCCCCGGCATCCACTCGATGGCCTCCTTCTCCGCCGAGATCGGCCAGGGCGCGCCCCGCCGCCCCGAGGACGACTCCGAGATCGTCGAGCTCGGCGAGGACGAGTTCGAGCGCGCCGACCCGTCGCTGCTCGTCCCCATCCCCGACCTCGAAGCCCAGCGCGCCGCCGCCGGCCAGGGTCGCGGCACCATCGCCGGCATGCCCGGGCACAACGCGCCGCGCTACGTCACCCCCGCGCCCCCGCCCGCGAGCGGACCGGGCGCCGTCCCCAACAAGCCCACCCTCGCCGGCCACCCCGGCGCCGTCGGCTACGGCCCGCCGCCGCCGCGCCCGGTCGGCGCGGTGCCCGCGCCCGGCGCCACCCTCCAGCAAGGCAGCCCCGCCGCCATCGCCCGCGCCGCCGAGCGCGCCCCGCCGGCGCCCTGGCCCCCGCGCCGCTGCCGCGAGCCTCCCGACCCCGCCCGCGCCGGCCATGCACCCGCCCGCCATGCGCCCGCACGCCGTCGCGCCCTCGGTCGCCGGCGCGCCCCCCCTCGCGCTCAGCTCCGCGAGCGACGCGCCCGACTTCGCCTACAGCGCCGACTTCCCCGCCCAGCGCTCCGGCAAGGGCGGCCTCGTCCTCAAGATCCTGCTCGGCCTCCTCCTCGTCGCCGGCACGGCCGCCGGGGTCGTCTTCCTCTACCCGCTCATCGCGGGCCGCGGCCCCGAAGGCCCCCCCGAGGTCACCTGGCCCGCCGCGCTCGTCGTCCGCAGCGAGCCCGCCGGCATCGAGCTCTTCGACGCGCAGCGCTACGTCAGCGACACCCCGACCGAGATCGAGCTCACCGGGCCGACCGAAGGCCACCAGTTCCGCTTCGCCCGCGGCAACGAGATCTTCACCGTCAAGACCGGCGGCCGCGCCGGCCCGACCTGGATGTACGTGCGCATCCCCGACGGCCAGGACGGCGGCGCCCTCGGGATCGCCGAGATCACCAGCGAGCCGCCCGACGCCCAGGTCCGCCTCGGCGACACCGAGCTCGGCCGCACCCCGCTGCTCTACGTCGGCAAGCCCGGAGAGGCCGTGCGCCTCGTCGTCACCCGCGACGGCGCCACCCAGACCGTCGAGGCGCAGCCCACCGAAGCCGGGACGCGCGCCGAGGTCAAGCTCCGGTGAGCCGGCCCCGCCCCCTCGCCGTGGCGCCTGCCCGCTCGATCCCGCGGCCGACCGCCGCCGGAGCCTCACATTGACTTGCCGATCCGGCTGTGTTCTATACTTCGGCAGGACCCCCCCGCACCTGCCCGCCTGGAGGAAGACCGCCAAGATGTTCAAGAAAGCGCTCTTGTGGCTGGCTTTCGGCGTGGTCCTCGCGGCGCCACCTGCCTTCGCCGGCCCGATCGAAGACGCCAAGGCCTTCGTCAAGGAGGGCCAGGACGCGCTCGACAAGGCCGAGAAGACCCGCAACGACAAGAAGAAGCTCGAACTCCTCATCGCCGGCCTCGCCGAGTACGCCCGGGCCTACAGCGTCATCACCAGCCGCAAGCTCGAGAACGACGCCCCCGATCTGCTCCAGGAGATCAGCGACCGCATCAAGGAGATCAACGAGCGCCCCGAGGTCGTCGCGCGCAGCCAGGAGGTCCGCCAGAAGGCGATCGCGGCCCTCGAAGAAGGCCGCCTCGTCGACGCCTACGACCGCTTCAGCGAGCTCCGCTACATCGACCCCCGCAAGTGGACGGTCAACTACGCGCTCGCGATCATCGGCCAGCGAATGGAGGGCGGCTGATGTCGGCGACCCCCGGCATTCTCATCTCGGCGCGGCGGCTCCTGCTCATCGGCGGCGCCCTGCTCCTCGTCGCCTGCGGCGGCGGACCCATCACCATCGGCGGCCGCGTCGTCGACAACCGCGGCACCCCGGTCCCCAAGGCCGAGGTCTCGACCCAGCCCGAGACCGACGTCGTCGTCACCAACAGCCGCGGCTTCTTCGTCCTGCGCCAGCGCATCAACGACCTCGGCGAGACCGAGCCCATCCCGGCCGGCGTCTACCGCATCATGGTGCGCAAGTTCGGCTTCGAAGACCGCAACTTCGAGGTCAACGTCGAAGGGGGCCAGACCCGCGTCGAGGACGTCATCCTCCAGCCGCGCACCCCCGACATCGGCGAGACCGCGCCCGAGGCCATCGAGGAGAAGCCGGTCGACTCCGACGCCGCCTCGACGCCGAAGACGGGCATCTGAGACGGCCCGGCCCGGGCCCTTGGAGATGAATTCATGACGCCGGTCAACTCGAAGCCCCTCATCCGCGCGGCCCTCGCCGGCCTCGTCGCTCTCGCCGTCGGGTGCAGCGGCGGCGAAGAGGCGCCCAAGCAGAAGTTCGTCAAGCTCAACGTCAAGACGGTCGACGTCTCCGGTCGCCCGGTCGCGATGGTCCGCTTCTACATCAACGGCAAGAAGTTCGGGATCACCGACGACGACGGCGACTTCCAGGGCAAGTACGAGGCGAAGGACGGCGAGGTCCTCGCCTTCAACGTCGAGGCCCCCCAGGGCTACAGCGTCCCGCCCAACACCGACCAGAGCCAGTGGCAGATCGCGGTGAAGTACCCCAAGAGCGGCAAGCTCGAGGTCGACTTCAGCGCCACCCTCCAGCGCCCCGAGCGCGACTACCTCTTCGTCGTGCGCGGCGACAAGGAAGGCGTCCCGGTCAAGATCGACGACAAGGTCGTCGGCAAGACCGGCCCCGGCGGCGACGCGCTCCTCCGCGTCAGCGGCGTGCCCGGCACCAGGTTCACCGCCGTCGCCGGCGAGCTCAAGATCGACGGCGGCGTCTTCGCCGAAGAAGACGAGATCTACCTGCTCACCCCCAAGAAGCAGGGCGCGCTCGGCGGCGGTGAGGCCGCGGCCGAGCCCGTCGCCGCCGCCGATCCGCCCGCCGCCGATCCGCCCGCCGATCCGCCCCCCGCCGCCGAGCCCGAGCAGCCCGTCGCCGTCGCGCAGAACGACCCGCCGCCCGCCGACCCCGTCGAGCCGCCGCCGAGCCGCCCGCCGCCAACGACGACCCCTTCGCCGGCCTCGGGGCCCGCAACCTGAGCCCCGCCCGCGTCGACCCCGCGCCCGCCCGCGACCCCGCGCCTGCCCGCGACCCCATCGCCGCGCGCCGCCCCCGGCGCGCGCGCCCGACCCCGAGCCCGTCCTCGACCCCGAGCCGGTGCCCGACCCCGAGCCCGTCGCCGCGCCCGACCCCGAGCCGACGCCCGCGCCCGCCAACAGCGGCCTCGACAACCTCTTCGCCGACAACCCTGCCGATCCGCCGCCCGCCGACGACCCGATCGAAGACGACCCCGCGCCCGTCGCGCTCCCGCCGCAGCCCGGCACCGGCACCGCGCCCGACATCCAGGCCACCGGCGTCGCCCGCACCCGCAGCGAGCGCGACCGCCAGGCCGCCCAGCTCGGCGACGGCCTCCTCGACGATGGCGGCGAGGCGGTCGACCAGAACGCGATGGACCAGAACACCGTCATCGCCGCCGGCCGCGCCCCCTCGGCCGCCAAGATGAGCCGCCAGGAGATCAGCGACCGCCTCGACCAGATCAACGCCAACCTCGACCAGAGCGGCGTGCTCCAGAAGTCCGACGTCGACTTCCTCGCCCAGATCGACCGCACGCACCCCGGCTACAACGAGGCCAACCGGCTCCTCGCCGAGTACTACTACGAGATCAAGGAGTACAAGCGGCAGTCGCAGGCGCTCGAAGAGGCCACCAGCCGCGGCAAGTACAAGCACGACCCCGCGATCCTGCTCTCGCTCGCCAAGTCGTACGCCTTCCAGAAGGACTACGGCCGCGCCCTCAAGACCATGAACCGGGTCGAGACCAAGATGAACCGCCTCCCGCCGCGCCAGCAGGCCGACGCGTTCCGGTTCCACGCCGAGATGCTCGAGTTCGAGTTCCTGCGGCAGTACCACGACGACCCCAAGCGGGCGAACGTCAGCCTCGTCGACAAGGCGATCACCAAGTGGGAGCGCTACCGCACCTTCGCGCAGGGCACCGATCCGGGCGCGGTCTCGACCGCCTCGCAGAAGATCGACAAGCTGACGAGCCTCAAGCGCGAGATGGAGCTCTGAGCTGATGCGGCGAAGCCTCCTCCGCGCGACGGTCGCGATCTGCGGCTTCGCCGCCCTGCCCGGCTGCTTCGAGAAGAAGAAGCCGGCGCCCGAGGGCAGCCCGGCGCAGGCCGCCGAGGTCAAGCCCGCCTACGACCCGGCGCCCGACCGCGCCGCGTTCGACGCGAGCTGGATCGCCACCCTCGCGCGCGACCCGGCCCCGCTCGTCACGCTCGCCGGCACCAGCGACGGCTGGCGCTCGTTCTTCACCGGCGAGCCCGTCGCCGCGCTCGACGCCTTCCTCGCCGACGCCGACGAGGCCCCCGAGGCCCGGATCGGCGCCGCCCGCAGCGCGCTCGAGCTCGCCCACGCCCACGCCCGCCTCGCGCTCCTCGTGCGCGCGCTCACCCCCGAACTGCAGAAGGCGCAGGCCGGCCGCCCCGGCGCCGAGGCGAGCGCCGCGTGGCGAAGCTACATCGACGCCCGGCTCGCGCAGGCCCGCGGGCAGGACCCCGCCGCCGCGATCGCCGCCATCCCCGCCGACGCGCCCGCCGCGCCCTGGGCCGCCGCGCTCGCTCCGCCCGCCGCCGGCGCCGCGCCCGAGCCCTTCGCCGCGCTCCTCCGCGGTGAAGCCGCCGGCCTCGACGCCCCGCTCCCCCCCGGCGCCACCGACGCCTACGCCGAGCGCCTCGCGATCCGCGCGCTCGTCGCCGCCGGCCGCACCAAGGAAGCCCGCGCCCGCCTCGACCGCCTCGACCCGACCGCGCCCGACATCATCGTCGGCGACGGCGACAGCCGCACCGCGCTCCGCGACCCGGTCGTCGCCGACGTACACGCCCGCGTGCACGCCGCGCTCGTCGTCGACCTCCTCGCCGACGCCACCGGCTGGCCGCTCCTGCTCCGCGCCGACGCCGAGCGCCTCCTCGACCGCCCCGACGCCGCGCTCGCCACCCTCGACGCGCTCGACGCGGCGAAGCCCGCCACCGCCGAGCTCGCGCAGACCGTGCTCTCCGACGCCCTCGGCCCCGCCGACCTCGCCGCCGAGGCCCGCGCGATGCGCGCCCGCCTCCTCGCCGAAAAGGGCGACGCCCAAGGTGCGCTCGCCATCGCCGACGCGCTCCCGCAAGGCACCATCGCCGAGCGCGTCCGCCGCGCCTGGGCGCAGAGCTTCGCCGGCAAGGGCGACGTCGACGCCTTCCCCGAGGATCGCACCCAGCTCTCGCGGGTCTACATCGAGGCCATCGGCGCGCTCGGCGAGGGCGCCAAGGGCGTCGCCGACGTCACCGAGCTCGGCCTCGTCGACCGCCACGTCGACGCCGTGCAGCGCCGCTTCGCCGACGCGCTCATCCGGCTCGACCGCCCGGCCCACGCCGTCAAGATGCGCGAAGCCGCCGAAGAAAAAGCGCAAGCGCAGGCCCCATCGGCGCGCAACACCCTCTCGGCCCTCACCGCGGCGGCGCTCGACAGCGTCGCCATCGGTCGTCCGCGGGTCGCCCTCAAGTACCTCGGTCGGATGAGCGACGCGCTCCCGGCCGCCGGCGGTCCCGCCGAGATGCTCCGCGACCTGCTCAGCCATCGGGCGCTCGAGCAAAGCGGCGGCGTGACCGCGGGCCAGTGAACGAGTCTGCCAAGGAGCCGTAGCAGAGATGATGAACCGTCTCCTCTCCTGCCTCGTCGCGCTGTGCGCAGTGGTCTCGACGACGGCCCCGTCGTCGGCCCAGGTCTTCCGCTACCCGGAAGACACCCGGCCGACCTCTCTCCTGCCGTTCTTCGCCGAGGACATGAGCTCGGTGCGGATGGTGGAGCTGATCTTCGACTCATTGGTCATCATCAACAAGCGTGGTGACCTCGAAGGCTCGCTCGCCACCTCGTGGAAGACCGACCCCGACAACCTCGGGATCCGCTTCGTGCTCCGCGAAGGCGTCAAGTGGCACGACGGCAAGCCGTTCACCGCCGAAGACGTCGTCTTCACGGTGCAGGCGGCGCAGGACCCGAAGACCGTCTTCAACGCCAAGAGCAAGTACGCTTTCATCCGCGACGTGACCGCCGAGGGCCAGTTCGGGGTGCACTTCACCTTCAACCGCCCCATCACCGAGCCCGAGCGCCGCTTCCTGTTCAAGGTGCTGCCCAAGCACCAGTTCAAGAAGACCACCATCAGCCGCAAGGACCGCTTCGGCAAGCAGCCGATCGGCACCGGCCCCTACAAGGTCGACAAGTACTCGCTGCGCAGCGTCTCGCTCGTCGTCAACCCCGAGTACTTCGCGCCCGCCCGCATCGGCGAGGTGCTCATGCAGCACACCCCCGACAAGTCGGCCCAGGTCAACCTGTTGCAGTACTCGGGCGAGCAGGCCGGCGTGCAGGCGGTCATCTTCATCCCGCCGAAGAACATCGCGATCTTCGAGAACAGCGACCAGGTCGTGCTCGAGCCCTACCACACGGTCTCGTGGTGGTACATGGCCTACAACCACCAGTCCAAGGGCCTCGACGACCCGGCGGTCCGCGAGGCGATCGCGCTCGCGATCAACCGCGAAGAGCTCCTCGAAGCGCACCTCGGCCGCGGCGACATCCTCAGCGGCCCGTTCACCGAGTCGAGCCCGTTCTACAACTTCGAGGTCGAGCCCCGTGAGCCCGACATCGAGCGCGCCAACCAGATCCTCGAAGACGCCGGCTACAAGAAGAAGGGCGCCACCCGCCTCAAGGGCAAGGTCAAGCTCTCGTTCACCTTCGTGATGGACAAGGAGCTCGCGAGCAACCAGGCGCTCTTCCTCGGGATCGAGGCGCAGCTCAAGAAGATCGGCGTCGAGGTCAAGCCGCAGTACGTCGACCACGCCCGCTACCGCGAGCAGGTCTTCACCAGCAAGAAGTTCGACCTCACCCTCAACGTCTGGTCGTTCGAGGAGGTCGAGGACGTCTACCCCCTCTTCCACAGCAAGGGGGTGATGAACTTCATCCAGTACAACAACCCCGAGGTCGACAAGCTCCTCGACACCGCCAAGACGACCCGCGACTACAAGAAGTACAAGGAGTACATGAAGCAGCTCCACGCGGTCCTCAACAAGGACCTGCCCTACTTCTTCCTCTGGTCGCTCGACGTCTACTCCGGCATCAGCCGGCACGTGAAGAACACCTTCATCCAGCCCTACTACTACTTCACCTCGTTCGAGGAGTGGGAGCTCGCCCCTTGACCCGCCCGGCCCGCCTGGCGATCGCCGCCCTCCGGCGCGCGGCAGGCGGCCTGCTGCTGCTGGTCGGGGCGACCTTCGTCATCTACATCACGATCCGGTCTGCGCCCGGCGACGCCATTGACGCGATCAGCCCGATGGGCACGCCCGCCGACGTCAAGGCGCGCCTCGCCGTCGAGTTCGGCCTCGACCGCGACCCGGTCACCGGCTACTTCGCCTGGCTCACCCGCTCGCTCATCGGTGACTTCGGCGAGTCGCTCGTCATCGAGACCGGCGCCCCGGTGATGGAGGTCGCGCTCCCCGCCTACGCCAAGACGCTGCTGCTCTCCGGGCTCGCGCTCCTGTCGTGCCTCGTGCTCGCCCTCGGCGCCTCGATCCTGCTCGGCGACGCCAGCCGCCGCCAGCAGCTCCTCACCGGCCCGCTCTACGTCGTCACCTCGGCGCCCTCGTTCGTCGTCGCCGTCGTCTTCGCGCAGGTCGTCAACTGGGCGATCCACACCTACGTCGACCCGACGGTCTACGAGAGACCCTCGTGGTTCCCGATCCCGATCTACACCGAGTCGCTGATGCCCTACGTCTTCGCCGGTCTGGCGCTCGTCGCCGGCGATGGGCTCTTCATGGACTACTTCAACGCCGTGCGCGCCGAGCTCTCGGGGCTGCGCCACGCGCAGTTCATCACCGCCATCCGCGCCAAGGGCGCCGCCACGCTCGGCCACATCGCCCGCAACATGCTCGTCCCGCTCGTCTCCGGCTACGCCGCCCGGCTCCCGATCGTTCTCGGCGGGGTCGTCATCGTCGAGTACATCTTCACCCTCGACGGCGGCGGCTACCTGCTCCTCGAAGCCTCGCGCGAGCGCGACTTCCCCGTCGTCGTCGGCCTCTCGGTGCTCTTCACGGCGACCATCATCGCGACCAACCTCGTCGCCGATCTCGTCCGCGCCCTCATCGACCCGCGGGAGGTCGCCCATGGGGGATAGGTCGCTCCGCGTCGGGCTCATCCTCAGCGGCGCCGTCGTCGCCGTCGTGCTCCTGCTCGGCGTCGTCTCGCCCTTCGTCGCCTACGACCCCGCCGACGCCGTCGACCTCGGCAACCAGCTCGCGCCGCCCTCGGCCGCCCACCTCATGGGCACCGACGCGCAGGGCCGCGACGTCGCGATGCGGCTCTTCAAGGGCGTCGAAGCGTTCTTCCTGCCCGGTCTGCTCGCCGCCGCCGTCGCCACCGTGCTCGGCGCGCTCGCCGGCGCCGTCGCCGGCTACAGCACCGGCCCGCTCCGCACCGGCGTCCTCGGCGGGCTCCAACTCGTCGACACCCTGCCCCGCCTCGTCTTCATCATCCTCGTCTGCACCATCCTCAACCCCGCGATCTACCTCATCGCGCTCGTCGCCGCGGTGCTCTTCATCCCCGCGATCGCCACCGTCATCCGCCGCCGCGTCGAGGCCCTCGGCAGCGAGGACTACATCCTCGCCCACGTCGCCCACGGCTTCCGCCCGACCCGGATCCTGCTCTACCACATCCTCTGGTTGCAGTGCCGACCGGTCCTGATCCGGCAGGCGACCTACGTCTTCGTCTACGTGCTCTTCGTCGAGACCGCGCTCAGCTACCTCGGCGACTACGGCGTGCAGGAGCCCACCCCCTCGTGGGGCAACATGGTCGCGCAGACTCGCCAGCTCGGCGGCGCGAGCTTCTGGCCGTGGCTGTTCCCCGCCATCGCGATCGTGCTCACCATCTCGGCGTTCATGGCGTTCGGCAACCTGCTCGCCCGCCGCGACGAAGCGGAGGTGCGATGAGCACGCCGCTCCTCGAGGTGCAGGACCTCGTCATCGAGTTCGACACCCGCGCCGGTCGCCGCCGCGTCGTCGACCGGGTCAGCTTCCGCCTCGACCGCGGCGAGGTCCTCGGCATCCTCGGCGAGTCGGGCAGCGGCAAGACGATGACCACCATGGCCGTGCTCGGCCTCGTCGACGGCCGCCCCGGCGTCATGAGCGGCGAGATCACGCTCCACGACGGCGACACCCCGATCCGGCTCCTGCACGACCTCCCCGACGTGCTCCACGAGAAGGGCGACCGCGTCACCAAGAACGACCGCAAGTGGCAGCGCCGGATGCACCAGCGCATGAAGCCGCTGTGGGGCCGCATGATGACCGCGGTCTTCCAGAACCCCCGCCACTCGCTCGACCCGCTCATGACCATCGGCCGCCAGGTCGAGGAGTCGATCGCGCTCACCCACCCCGAGCTCGACGCCGCCGGCCGCCGCGCCAAGGCGATCGACTGGCTCGACCGCGTCCAGATGAACGAACCCGCCCGGGTCCACGCCGCCTACGCCCACGAGCTCTCCGGCGGCATGTGCCAGCGCGCCATGATCGCCGTCGCGCTCGCCCGCCGCCCCCGCCTCCTCATCGCCGACGAACCCACCACCGGCCTCGACACCACGGTCCGCGCCGAGATCGTCGAGCTCTTCCGCAGCCTCCTCGAAGAAGAGCGCCGCTCGATGATGTACATCTCGCACGACATCCGCGAGGTGCTCTACCTCGCCGACCGGGTCATCGTGATGAAGGACGGCCGCATCGTCGAGACCGAGACGGCCGACAACCTCCGCCTCGGCCGCGGCGAGCGCGCGCCCTACACCGCGATGCTGCTCTCGGCGGCCTCGCTGCCCACCGGCGGGGAGGCGGCGTGAGCGAGCCCCGGCCCATCCTCAGCGCCACCGACCTCGTCAAGCGCTTCCGCTCGCGCAGCCTGCTCCGCGGCGGCCAGACCACCATCGCGCTCGACCACGTCAGCCTCGAGATCCACCCCGGCGAGGTCGTCGCGCTCATCGGCGAGTCCGGCTCGGGCAAGACCACGCTCGGCAAGGTCGTCACCCGCCTCACCACCGTCGACGAAGGCCGCGTCCTCTTCGAAGGCGAAGACCTCTTCGCGCTCGACCGCGGCGCGCTCCGCGAGCGCCGCCGCGCCTTCCAGATGGTCTTTCAGAACCAGACCGCCAACCTCCACCCCAAGATGAGCGTGCGCGAGATGCTCGACGAGTCGCTGCGGCTCCACCGCCCCGAGCTCGCAGCGCCCGAGCGCAGCCAGCACGCCGACGAGCTCTTGACCCGCGTCGGCCTCCTCGCCCGCGCCGACCAGCGCCCCCAGAGCCTCTCCGGCGGCGAGAAGCGCCGCGCCGGCCTCGCCCGCATCCTCGCGACCAAGCCCCGCCTCATCGTCGCCGACGAGCCCACCAGCGGCCTCGACGCCGCCATCAAGCTCCAGATCATCGACCTGCTCAAGCAGCTCAAGGGCGAGCGGCTCACCTACCTGCTCATCAGCCACGACCTCGGCCTCGTGCGCCGCATCGCCGACCGCGTCCTCGTGATGCTCAAGGGCCGCATCATCGAGCAGGTCCCCGCCGCGCTCCTCGGCGAGACCGAGTTCCACCACCCCTACACCGGCCGCCTCATGCGCGCCGCCGACTTCGAGCAGGACCGCCGCCGCCCGCCCCGCGAGCGCCGCGACCCGCCCCGCGTCTCCCGCCCCGACGAAGCCGAAGCCCGCGGCGGCTGCGTCTACGCCACCGACTGCGCGCTCGCCGAGCGCCTCGGCATCCTCGGCCGCTGCCGCAAGGAGCGCCCCGCGCCCGTCACCGTCGGCCAGGACCATTGGGTCGCCTGCTTCGGCGCGCTCACCCCGGCGCCCCCCGAGGAGGACGACGCGTGAACCGCCTCCCCCGCCTCGCCCTCAAGCTCGCGCTCGGCGCCGCCCCCCTCGTCGCCGCCGCGCCCACCCCGGTCGAGGCCGCCGGCGAGGGCTTCGAGCAGCTCCGAGAGCAAGGCAAGCTCTACTACAAGCGCAAGCTCCTCAAGCAGGCGATGAGCACCCTCGACGCCGCCGCGAAGACCCCCGAAGGCCACAAGGACTTCGAAACCGCGCTCTACCGCGCCCGCGTCGCCTACGAGCTCCTGCTCCTCGAGACCGCCTTCGAGGCCCTCGACGCCGCCGTCGCCCGCGCCGCCACCGACCGCGAGCGCCAGGACGCCGACGAGCTCCACCGCGAGATGCACGCCCTCTTCGGCGCCGTCACGATCGTGCCCGACGAAGTCGGCGAGACCAACACCAGCGGCCGCATCTTCTTCGACTCGAAGACCGGGATCATCAACAAGGACAAGAAGCAGCGCTTCGAAGCCATCCGCGATCGCTTCCGCTCGACCGATGTCCAGCTACCTCGTACGGTATATCTGCCATATGGCGAGTACACCGCGAACAACGTGCCCTTCTCCATCGTACAGGGCGAGCAGCCCCAGAAGGTGAGCATCTTCCTGCAAGTCCAGAAGGAGGAGGACGACGATGACGGCGCGCTCTGGTGGTACATCGGCGGCGGCGCCCTCGCCGCGGTCGGTGTCGGGGTCGCCCTCCTCATCGTGACCTCCGACGACGACGCGCCGGCCCCTCGCCTGACGGTGGAGATCGAATAATGAACCGACCCCATCACGATGCCCCAGCCCATCACGGTGCCGAGATGATCAAAGCAACCTCTCTCGTCCTCGCCGGTGCTCTGCTCATGCCAGCCCTGGCCTCGGCCGAGCTCGGCTCGCCCCGCCAGATCGCCGACCGCCCCGCCGCGCACTGCCAGGCGCCGCGGTGGTCGCCCGATGGACGTCAGATCGCCTTCGACGTCTACAACCCCAAAGCCGACAGCCGCGAGATCTGGATCGCCACCTTCGCCGCCGACATGCGCAAGGACGGCGAGACCGAGGTCACGACCGGCCGCAGCGCCGCGAGCGCCGCGCTCGGCGGCAAGAAGCCGCCCGTCGTCGAGCTCGCCTGGGCGCCCGACATGAAGGCCGCCAACAAGCCCTATGTCTTCAGCAGCCGCGGCGCCAAGAAGAACTTCGACCTCTTCATCGACGGCACCTGGCTGACGAGCAACCCCGGCAACGACGGCCAGCCCGACTGGTCGCCCGACGGGCGCTACATCGCCTACGCCTCCCAGCGCAAGGACTCGGGCGACATCTACGTCATCGACCTGCAAGGCGACCCCGAGAAGCCCCTGCAGGCGACCCGCTGGCCCGACGCCACGGAGTTTCGCCCCCGCTGGGCGCCCAAGAAGAACTACCTGCTCTTCACCCGCTCGCTCAGCGGCAACAAGGGCCAGGACATCGGCCTCGTCATCGACGTCACCCGCGCCGCCGACACCACCCAGATGATCACCGACTGGACCGGCGACGAGATCCGCCCGAGCTGGTCGCCCGACGCCCGCCGCGTCGCGTTCTACTCGAACAAGGGCCAGCAGAACGACAAGATCTTCGACCTCTGGGTCATCGACATCAACGGCCAGAACGCCGCCAAGCTCGCGAGCGACGTCGTCGTCGACGACCACTTCGGCCCGCAGTGGACGCCCGACGGCCAGACGCTCCTCTACGTCGCGCGCGACTTCAAGCGCGACAACCCGGTCATGTGGGTCCGCACCGACGGCTCGGCCAAGGGCGAGCTCGACACCGGCACCCAGCTCAACGGCGACCTCGCGATCTTCGCCAACGGCGAGCAGCTCCTGCTCGCCTTCAAGGCGCTCGGCCAGCGCGGCTCCACCAACAAGACCTGGGAGCGCCTCTACGTGATGCCCTTCACCGCCGCCGACCTCCAAGCACCGGCGCCGTGACCATGTCGCTCCGCCTCGCCACGCTCGCCGGGCTCGCGCTCGCGCTCGCCGCGCCCGCGGCCGCCAAGAAGCCCGGCGCCACCCCCGAGGCCGTCATCGTCGTCTTCGCCCGCGACGGCGCCGATCCCAACCTCGCCGTCCGCGTCGAGCGCGACCTGCGCAACATGTACGACTACGCGCACCAGCAAGACGGCAAGCGCCCCCGCGTGCATGCCATCGAGCCGCGCTACGACGTCGGCCACCTCAGCAAGAGCGACATCGAGAAGGCCCGCCGCCACTTCAACGACGCCCAGCGCGCGCTCGAAAACGAACAGCCCGACGAAGCCGAAGAGCAGCTCTTCCGCGCCGAGCGCTTCTACAAGAAGGCGATCCCCTACGCCTCCGACACCGCGCTGCTCCGCGGCATCTTCTTCTACTACTACCTCGTCCGTCAGGCCGCCGGAGACACCGACAAGGCCATCGAGCGCTACTGCGGCTACGTCGCGCTCACCCGCAACCTCGCCGGCAGCGCCGGGCCGCTCGAACAGTTCGAACCGCTCGCCGACAAGTGCGGCGAGACCCGCATCGCCGGCACCGGCGAGCTCCGCGTCACCGCCAACATCGACGGCGCCCACGTCTACGTCGACGGCCGCGCCGAGGGGGTCATCGGCCAGAGCCTGCCCTACGTCAACCCGTTCCTCCCCGCCGGACCCCACCTCATCGAGGTCCGCAAGGCCGGCCACGCCCGCTGGGGCGACCTCGTCAACATCGCCAACGGCAGCACCGAGTCCGTCCGCGCCCAGCTCAAGAACGCCCGCAACCGCGACGAAGAGTTCAGCCCGCTCGCCGATCTCATCTACCGCGGCGACGACGCCTACAGCGACGGCTACATCAACGACCTCATGTTCCAGATGGCCGAGCTCTTCGGCGTCGACGAGCTCATCGCCGGCTACGTGCACCCGAGCGGTGACGGCAAGAGCGCGCTCGTCATCTACAGCTTCGGCGACTTCGGCCTCGAGCGCTTCGACGGGGCCTTCGGCGACGATGTGGACGCGCACCGCCCGATACTGACAGAGTATTGGAAGGCGCGCTTCGACGAGGCGCTCGATCCGGCCGACGCGCTGCCGACGCCCGACCGCTTCGCGCCGACGCTGTTTCGGGTCGAGTGAGGCCGGGCGCGGGTGCTGCGGGAGGTGGATGCGACATGAGGCGGCTCCAACTGCGATGGCTCGCACTCTGCGCGACGCTCGGGGTCCTCACCGCCTGTGACGACGAACCCGGCGCCGTCACCTTCCGCGTCGCCGCCTCCGAATGCCTCGAAGAGACCATCGCCACCGACACCCTCTGCCTCGCCGAGCCCCTCCGCCAGATCCAGGCCCTCACCCCGCCCAACGCCTGCCTCGTCATCGCGCGCGCCGGAGAGAACTCGGGCGACATCGCCCACCTCCCCATCGCCTATGACGCCAATGGCATCGACCTCACCGCCTCCGGCGCGCTCACCCTCACGGCCGGCGCACCGATCGACATCGCGCTCTTCCTCTTCACGACCCCCGCCACCGACGCCTGCCGCCGCGAGAGCGGGTTGACCGCTCGGTCGAGATGCCTCGACTTCAATGGCTGCATGGCTCGGCTGCAACGTCTGGATGTCAACGTCCGCGAGGGCGAAGCCATCGGCTTCCGCGGCGATGACGGCCGCTGCGCCGTCGAGCGTGGCCCTGGCACCGATGACCCCGAGAGCTGCGATGGCACCGACGAAGACTGCGACGGTCGCGTCGACGAGGCCGGCACCGAGAGCGGTCTCCTCGAAGAGAGCTGTCAGGGTCCCATCGACATCGGCGAGTGCGCCCTCCCCGGCCGACGCGTCTGTCGGGACGGAGCCTTCGGTGAATGTCAGGGGCTCCACACCCCGCAGGAAGGCATCTGCATCGCCGACCCATCCGAGCGCGTCGACAACGACTGCGACGGCGAGGTCGACGAGGCGCTCAACGACTGCGGGGGCTGCGACAACCAGCGCGAGCAGTGCAATGGCATCGACGACGACTGCGACGGCCGCACCGACGAAGGCCTCACCGGCTGCATGGCGATGTGCGAGCCGCGCGACGAGCTCTGCAACGGCCGCGACGACGACTGCGACAACCGCGCCGACGAACACTTCGACCTGACCACCCCCGAGCGCTGCGGCGCCTGTGACAACGACTGCTACGCCGACGTCACCCACGCCGACAGCTCCGTCTTCTCCTGCCGGGCTGCTGAATGCGTGCTCGACGGCTGCCTCGCCAGCTTCATCGACCGCGACGGCGAGCCCGCCAACGGCTGCGAGTGCGGCCCGATCGCGGCCGAGATCCCCTACGACGGCGTCGACCAGGACTGCGACGGGCGCGACTACGTCGGCGAGGTGCTGCACGTCGCCGCCGACGCCCCCGCCGGCGGCGACGGCACGCCCGCCCGCCCGCTCCGCACGCTCGCTCAGGCCATCGACGCCTTCCGCGACCGCGACCTCTCGGCCGTCACCGTGCTCCTCGCGCGCGGCACCTACCGCCTCGCCGCCACCCTCGACGTGCCCGACGGCGTCTCGATCGTCGGCGGCTTCACCCGCGCCGCCGGTGAATGGCAGCCACCCGCCGCGCCCATGCCCGCGGCGACCACCATCACCGGCCCCGGGATCGTGCTCCGCTACGCCGATCTCGGCCGCGACGTCGCGCTCCGCGACGTGCGGGTGCAGGTCGACGAAGCCGCGCGGGCCGAGGGCAACAGCGCCGCGGTCGCCGCCGAGCGGGTCGCGTCGCACCTGCGCATCATCCACGCCGAGCTGATCGGCGGCCCGGCGGCGGCCGGCGAGGCGGGCGCAGCCGGTCAGAATGCCCCACGCGGCGGAGCCCGCGGCGGCGATGGCAGCAGCGCCTCCGATCCGGCCTGTCCGGGCTGCGGCGGACTCGGCGCGTCGCCCATCGACTGTGGC
>JACKDM010000010.1 GCA_020633515.1 Myxococcales bacterium | reverse complement strand
GCGAGCTCGGCGCAGCCGGCGTAGCGGACGGCGAGGGGCGCTGCGGGGGGCGGCGCGGGGTCGGCGCAGGCGGCGAGGGTGAGGGTGAGCGCGAGCGCGGCGCGGGTGAGCGGGGCGAGGGTGAGCGGGGCGGCGCGTGGGGCAGCGGGCGGTACGGCGGGCGCGGCGGCTTGCGGGGCGGGCGCGCGGGGCGCGATGCGTGGGTGGTTGGTCACGGTAGGAGTCTGTCGCGTCGCTCGTGGGCGCGCAATGCGCGGAGTGCCGGTCTCGACGCGGTCGGCGACGGTTGCCGCGCGCGGTCGGCGGGGTCATCATCGGCGGGGTGAGCGAGCGGAGGCGGTGGCATGGCGCGATGCGGGGTCGTGGTGGTCGGTGTCTCGCGCGGGGCGGGCGGCTGATGCGGTTCGACGCGGGGTGGTGGGGCGAGCGCGCGCGGTGGGGGGCGGCGGGGCGGTTCGATCGGCGGGCGGCGGCGGGGTTTCGGCGGTGGGTGATGCCGGCGCTGCGGTGGGTGTTCCGGCCGCGGGTCTCGGGGGTCGAGCACCTGCCGCGGGCGGGTGGGTTCCTGGTGGTGGCGAATCACTCGGGCGGGGCGGGCTTCGCCGAGCTGGCGTGTCTGGCGGCGATGAAGCTCGATCACTTCGATGACATCCCGGTGGCGGCGATGGCACATCCGGTGTCGTTCCATCTGTGGCCGCTGACGGTGGTGATGCGATGGGTGGGTGCCATCCCGTCGACGCGGGGGGCGGCGGGGGCGGCGCTGCGAGATGGCATGGGGGTGTTGGTGTTTCCGGGGGGCGACCACGAGGCGGCGCGGCCGCTGTGGCAGGCGGGGCGGGTCGACTTCGGGGGGCGGCAGGGGTTCTTGCGGCTGGCGCGGGAGGCGGGGGTGCCGGTGGTGCCGTTGGGGATCGCGGGGAGTCATCTGTCGGTGCCGATCGTGTGGCGGTCGCGCTTGCTGCCGTGGCTCTTGGTGCTGCCGCGGGTGTTCGGGATCAAGCGCTATCCGTTGACGCTGACGGGTGTGTTGGGGGTGGTGGCGCTGGTGGGGTGGCTGCCGGGGGGGTGGGGGTGGCTGGCGGCGTGGCTGTGGATGGTGTCGGTGCTGCCGCTGTTGCCGGTGGTGCCGGTGCGGATCGGGTTTCGGTTCGGGGCGCCGATGGGGGCGGACGAGCTGTTCGGCGATGGCATGGACGCGGCGTATGCGCGGGTGGTGGGGCGGGTGCAGGCGCTGGTGGACGGGGGGTGATGCGCGGATGTGATTGACCGCCGCTGGCGGGTGGGTCTATTGGTCCGGGGGCCGGGTGCGTCGCGACGGTCGAGCGATGCGCGGCCGGTGGCTGCTTCGGTGGAGGGATCACGATGGTCTTTCGATGGATGCGGGCGCGGGCGCGTCGCCGGTCGATGTGGGTGGCGGCGGTCGTCATGAGCCTCGGAGCGGGCTGCGACGGGGCGTCGTCCGGCGATGACATGATGCCACCGGAGGACATGGACGCGCGGGCGCCGGATGAAGGCACGAGTGTTCCCGGCGATGGCATGGTCGGCGCGGACGAGGACGCGGGTGGCGCGGACGCGGGTGGCGCGGACGCGGGTGGTGCGGACGCGGACGGGGGTGATGCGGACGAAGGCATGTCCGAGCGGGTGGTGGTGCAGAACCATGATCTCGAGGCGTGCCGGGGCGATACGGTCACTCGGGCGGTGCTGCCCGACGAGCGGGGGCACTGGACCGGGGAGCGGCTCGTGCCGCCGAGCACGCCGTTTCGCGTCGACGAGATCGAGTACTGGCTGCGGGGCGCGCTCCCGAATGTCATGAGCTGCGCCGTCGATGTGCCCCACCGGGTCTTCGTGGTGAGCGCGCCGGATGGGGCGCCGCCGGCGGCGCCGTCGGCGGTGGCGAGCTATCGGGAGCTCGACGTGCAGCTCCCGCCGGGCCAGCTCGTCGCGTCGCGGATCGCGCTCGATCCGCCGTTGGTGGTGGGGGCGGGGGAGGCGGTCTTCGTGGGCGTGGAGGTGGGGGTGGGGGCGGATCCGCCGGGGTCGCAGCTCTGCGTCAATGTCTGTCCGCGGACGCGCACGCCGGCGGTGAGCTTCTGGAGCAACGCGGCGGGTGAGCCCTTCCCGTGGCAGGATCTGGCGGTGGAGTACGATCTGCCGAACAACAACATCCGGGTGTATGGGGCGCCGGTGGAGTGATCGGGGCGCCGGGAGGCTGTCCCATCGGATGGCTTCGCTGCGGTGGCGGTCGGCGCGGTGAGCGGCGGGGCATGTCGGCGGAGGCGGGTTGGGGTAGGGTGGCGCGATCGAGCGAGGAGGTGCGCGGTGGCGGTGATCGAGACGGCGACGGGGCGCGGCGGCAGGCGGTGTTGGATCAGACGTTCAGCCGGGCGTGGCAGGCCGAGGTGGGGCGGGCGGCGGCGGCAGATGCGATCGGGGGGGCGCGGCTGGAGATGCTGCCGGGGTGCGGGCATGGGTCGAGGATCGAGCGGGCGGATGCGGTGAACGCGCTGATCGCGGGGTTCGTGGCGGGGCGGGGTTCGCTGCGGACCGGGTTCGCTGCGGGCTAGCCGCGGGCGGCGCGGCTCATGGCGGCGGCGAGGAGGATGCCGGCGCTGACGGAGACGTTGAGGCTCTCGACGCCGGCGGCGCCGGGGATGCGGACGGTGGCGGTGCAGAGCTTGCGGACGGCGGGGCTGAGGCCGGTGGCTTCGTTGCCGAGGACG
This sequence comes from Myxococcales bacterium, assembly GCA_020633515.1. The sequence goes on along the minus strand of JACKDM010000010.1, from coordinate 103,621 downwards.
AGGCAGAGCGGGCGGGGGAGGGGGCGGTCGAAGAGGGCGGTCTGGGCGTTGTGGTCGGCGCCGACGATGGCGAGGCCGCGGTCGCGGTAGCGGGTGAGGGCGCGGGGGAGGTCGGCGGCGGCGGCGATGGGGGTGACCTCGGCGCCGCCCTGGGCGACGCGGATGGCGGCGGGGTTGAGGGTGTCGGCGGGGGTGCCGAGGAGGACGCCGCCGATGCCGAACCAGGCGGCGCTGCGGAGGATGGCGCCGTGGTTGTGGGGGTTGTCGACGCCGTCGAGGGCGAGGCAGACGCCGTCGTCGGGGAGGCCGGCGAGGAGGGTCTCGGGGGTGAGGAGGGGGAGGGGGTCGCAGACGACGGCGACGCCTTCGTGGTGCACGGTGCCGGTGATGCGGGCGAGCTCGGCGTCGTCGACCTCGCGGTAGGGGCGGCGCTCGGCGGCGGTGGCTTGCAGGAGCGGGGCGACGTCGCGGCGGCGCTTCTTGTCGTGGAAGGCGCGGCGGATGGCGTGGGGGCGGCGGGCGGCGACGGCGAGCGCGGCGCGGAGGCCGAAGATGACGGCTTCGTCACGGGCCATGGTGGGCTCCTCGGGTTCGACCCGCTCCTGTCACGGGGTGGCGCAGTAGACCCGATTCGGCGGTCGAGGGCAATTGAGCCGGTGCTCGGGGCGGGGGTATGGTGCGGGCTGGTCGCGGGCGCGTCCCGCTGTCGAGGAGGTCCGATGTCGCCGTTGCGCGCTGGGTGGTTGTTGGCCTTGATGCTGACACTGGGGTGCGCGGGGGGCTCGGGTGATGGCCCGACCCGCCTGCCCGATGGCGCGGTCGATGGCGCGGTGCCGGATGTCTCGGAGCCGGGGTTCGATCTCGGGGAGCCGGACGTGGGGGTCGACTCGGGCTTGCTCGGGTTCAACGCGGTGTGTTCGGGGAACTCGGAGTGCGAGAGCGGGTGGTGCGTCGTCAACAACGACGTGAACGTGTGTACGCGGCGGTGTCTGGTCGATCCGCAGTGTCCGGCGGGGTGGGGGTGTCGGGTGGTGGGCAATACCCACCCGGATACGACCTCGGTGTGCGTGCCGCCGGATGGGCGGCTGTGTCGGCCGTGCGGGTCGAGCGAGGAGTGTCCGGCGGGGGATTGCGCGCTGTTGGATGGGCAGGCGGTGTGTGGGGTGGCGTGTGATCCGTTGGCGGAGGAGGGCGCGTCGGGGTGTCCGCCGGGGTATGTGTGCGGGGAGGTGGAGAGCCTGGAGGGGGTGGTGGCGACGCAGTGCGTGCCGGCGACGGGGTCGTGTTCGTGTACGGCGAATACGGGGAACGATGGGGTGGCGCGGGCGTGCGAGGTGAGCAACGACTTCGGGCGGTGTCTGGGGCGGCAGACGTGTGATCGGGTGGCGGGGTGGGATGCGTGCAGCGCGGCGACGCCGGCGCGGGAGGTGTGCGACGGGGTGGACAATGACTGCAACGGGCTGGTGGACGACGCGGCGGGGGTGGGGGAGGCGTGTGAGAAGGTGGCGATGGTGGAGGGGGCGCGGGCGGCGTGCGTGGGGGTGGTGCGGTGCGCGGGGGAGCGGGAGCCTTCGTGTTCGGCGACGGCGCCGCGGGCGGAGGCGTGTAATGGGCGGGATGATGACTGCGATGGGTCGATCGACGAGGCGTTCGCGCTGGATGTGGTGTGTTCGCTGGGGGTGGGGGCGTGTGAGCGGGCGGGGGTGCAGCGGTGCAGCGTGGATGGGTCGGGGGTGGTGTGTGGTGCGATCCCGGGGGCGGGGGGGGATGAGGGGTGCAATGGGGTGGATGATGACTGTGATGGGGTGACGGACGAGGGGTTCGTGGGGCTCGGGGAGGGGTGTACGGCGGGGGCGGGGGTGTGCGCGCGGGGTGGGGTGCGGGTGTGTGGGGCGGATGGGGCGGGGGTGGTGTGCAACGCGGCGCCGGCGGCGCCGGGGGTGGAGGCGTGCAATGGGGCGGATGATGACTGCGATGGGACGGCGGACGAGGGGTTCGATGGGTTGGGGACGCCGTGTTCGGTGGGGGTGGGGCTGTGCGCGCGGCAGGGGATCCGGGTGTGCGGGGAGGCGGGGGCGGTGGTGTGCAACGCGGTGGAGGGGGTGGCGCGGGCGGAGGTGTGTGATCGGTTGGACAATGACTGCGATGGGGCGGTGGACGAGACGTTCCCGGCGCTGGGGGTGGTGTGTTCGGCGGGGGTGGGGGCGTGTCTGCGGCCGGGGGTGACGGTGTGTTCGGTGGATGAGGAGGGGACGGTGTGCAACGCGGTGGCGGGGGCGGCGGGGGAGGAGCGGTGCGATGGGATCGATGACGATTGTGATGGGCGGGTGGATGAGACGTTCCCCGATCGGAACCGGCCGTGTTCGGTGGGGGAGGGGGTGTGTCGGCGGGCGGGGGTGCAGGTGTGTGGTGAGGATGGCATGAGCCTGCGGTGTGATGCGGTGGCGGGCGAGGGGGGGGCGGAGGTCTGCAATGGGATCGATGATGACTGCGATGGGCGGGCGGACGAGACGTGGCCGACGCTGGGGCGGAGCTGTGAGGTGGGGGCGGGTTTGTGTCGGCGGTCGGGGGTGCTGGTGTGTGACGCGAGCGAGGCGGCGGGGGTGGGGTGCGACGCGGAGCGGGTGGCGGGGGCGGCGGTGGATGCGTGTGACTACCAGGATGATGACTGCGATGGGTCGGTGGACGAGACGTTCGTGGATGGGGCGGGGCGGTATGTGACGCTGTTGCATTGCGGGGCGTGCGGGACGGATTGCGCGCGGTTCTGGGATCCGGATCCGGCGGCGTTCGGGGTGGTGCCGCGGTGCGCGGTGGCGGGGGGGGCGGCGCAGTGTGGCTTCGAGTGTCTGCCGGGGCGGCGGGACGCGGATGGGGTGGCGGGGAACGGGTGCGAGCTGGTGGTGGACGAGGAGGCGATCTACGTGGCGACGCCGGCGAACGGGGGCGTGGATGGGCCGGCGTGCGGGAGCCTGGACGGGCCGTGCGCGACGATCGGGGCGGGTTTGTCGCGGGCGGAGGCGGCAGGAGCGCGGCGGGTGCGGGTGGGGGAGGGGGTGTATCGGGAGAGCGTGCGGCTGCGGGCGGGGATCGATCTGTTGGGGGGGCATCAGCGGCGGACGTGGATTCGGGAGCCGGCGCTCAATGTGACGATCATCAACGGGCGGACGCCGGCGGGGGAGCGGCATCGGTGGGCGGTGTGGGCGGAGGGGATCACGGTGCCGACGGTGTTCGAGGGGTTCGCGGTGAATGGGGAGTCGCCGCTGGTGGATGGCAACGCCTATGGGGTGTACGTGCTGGATTCGGATGCTTCGTTGGTGGTGCGGGACAACCGGATCCTGAGCGGGAACGGGGGGCGGGGGCAGGATGGGCGCTCGGGGAGCAGCGGGGCGCCGGGGCGGTCGGGGGGTGATGGGGCGGACTCGCGCAACAGCGGGGCGGACAACCCGTGCTTCGTCGATGACGAGGTGCTGGTGGGGGTGATCCGGCGGCGGGGTTCCAGGGTGGCGGGTGGTCGCGGGGGCGCAGACGTGCAGGGGTGGCGGTCGATGGCGGGGCGGGGGTATACACGTGTCCGAACGGGGATCGGCAGCAAGCGTCAGGGGCGGCGGGCGCGGGGCCGGGGGCGTGGGCGGTGATGGGGGCTGGGACTACGTGTCGCGGGCGCCGCGGGTGTGTGATGCGTCGGATCAGGGGCCGCCCGATCCGGTGCCGGGGACGATGGGCGCGCGGGGGTCGATGGGCGGGGGCTCGCGGGCGCGGGGTCGGGTTCGATGGGGCGCATTGGATGGGCGCAGGCAGGGGAGCAGGGTGGACGGGCAGCCGGGGGCGGCGGCGGCGGCGGCGGCAGGGCGGCAGGGGTGTTGATCTTCCGCAACGAGGCGGATGGGCTGGCGGTGCGGGCGGACTTCAGGGCGAGCAGGGGCGGCAGGGGGAGCGGCGGGTGCGCGGGCGGCGCAGGGCAGGGCAGGGGTCGCGGGCGGGGGTCGTTCGCGGTGTTCGTGGCGTGGTCGGCGGGCGGGCCGGGCGCGGGGGCTGCCGGTGATCGTGGGCAACCGGCTGGCGCGGGGGCTCGGTGGGGTCAGGGGCGCGGGCAGGAACAGGGGCGGCGGCGGCGAGGGCGGCGCGGGCGGGCGCGGGGGCGGCGGGCGCGGTGGAGCTGGACTTCTGCTCGCTGGCGGGCGGCGTCGGCGGGCAGGGCGGGCGCGGGGGCCACGGCGGCGGGGGCGGCGGCGGGCAGGGCGGGGTGAGCTACGACGTCTTCGTGGCGGCCGACGACGTGCCGGCGGGCTATGCGCTGGAGAACGACTTCGAGCTGGCGGAGGACGTGCCGACGCATGGCGCGGGGGGGCGCGGGGGGAACTCGAGCGACACGGCGAACGGGCCGGGGGCCGATGGGGCGGATGGGGCGAGCGGCAACATCGGCTGGTTGCAGTGAGCGAGGCGGAGCAGCCGGCGGGCGGGGTGGAGCAAGCGGAGAGCGGGGCCGGCCAGTCGGCGGGCGGATCGGGAGAGCAGCCGGAGATCGGAGCGGAGCAGCCGGCGGCGCCCGCGCGGCGGTGGCCGGGGGCGGTGGTGGGGTGGATGTTCGTGGTGATCGCGCTCGGCCTCATCGGCGGCGGTGGCTTCGTCGCGGCGCTCGGGCTGGCGGAGGCGGTCGAGAGCTTGCTGCTCGCGGCGGTGACGGCGACGACGCTCGGGGTGGCGGTGGCGGTGGTGATGGCGGGCGATCGGGCGCGGATGCGGGCGGCGGGGCTGCGGGCGGCGCCGCGGCGCGCGGTGGTGATGGGCGCGGTGCTGGCGATGCCGTTGCTGCCGCTGTGTGGCGGGGTCGCGACGCTGGTGCGGATGGCGCTCGGGCAGCCGGTGGAGAACCCGCAGGTGGGCGTGCTCTTCCCCGAGTCGATGACGGCCGGGCAGGCGGCGGTGATGGCGGCGCTGGTCGCGGGCGCGGTGCCGTTCGTCGAGGAGCTGGTGTTTCGTGGGGTGCTGCTCGACGCGCTGCGCGAGCGGGCCGGGCCGGGGGTGGCGCTGGTGGGGTCGTCGCTGCTGTTCGGGCTGATGCACGTCGAGCCGTCGATCGTGGTGGCGACGGCGCTGCTCGGCGGCGCGCTCGGGGCGCTGCGGCTGCGCAGCGGCTCGATCTGGCCGTCGGTGGCGCTGCACGCGGCGAACAACGGGCTGGCGATGGTGGCGATCCTGCTGACGGAGGTGTGAGATGCGATGGTTGATGGGGTTCGTGATCGCGGCGGGGCTCGGCGCGGCGGGGTGCTCGGGGGACATGAGCCGGTCGGCGGGGGGCGAGCAGGGCGACGGGGACTCGCCGGGGATGCCGGCGGACGACGGGGGGCGGCGGATGGATCGGGGCGCGGCGGATGGTGGGGACGTGGGGGCAGATGGCGCGGACGGCGGCGACGCGGGCGACGGTGGCAGCGACGCGGGTGATGGCGGCGGCGACGCGGGTGATGGCGGCGGCGATGGCGGCGGCGATGGCGGCGGGGATAGGTGATCGTTCGTAAATCAGAAAGATCGACCTCCGTACTTCCAAGAGTAGTCGTGAGACCTTGGAGCGAACGGAGGATCCCATGCGCTGGGTCGCCGCCATCACCACCCTCATCCTCGTCTGCATCGCCGCGTCGGGGCTGACCATCGCCGCCCCGCCCACCCGATCGATCGACGCCGAGGTCGAATCGACCCTCGGCGCCCCCGCAGAGACCGACGCCCCCACCTGCACCGTCGCTCGCGCCGCGCTCCCCGGCGGCTGAGCGCCGCGCCGCCCGCCCCGCTCGAATCCCCCGGGTATCCCCGTGCCGCACTCGGCTGGCCTCGCGCGAAGACACGCCGTATCCTGCGCCGGTGAACGAACCCGACGACCGTCAAGAGAAGACCGCCTCGATCATCCTCGCCCGCCCCGGCGAGCGGCTGCCCGGCACGCCGTACGTGCTCGGCGAGCGCCTCGGCGGCGGCGGCATGGGCCAGGTCTTCCGCGCCGAGCACGTCGAGCTCGGCCGCGCGGTCGCCATCAAGCTCCTCGCGCCCGCGCTCGCCCACGACCCCAAGGCCATGGAGCGCCTGCGCCGCGAGGCCCGGGCGGCGGCGCGGCTCGGCAACCCGCACATCATCGACGTCTACGACCTCGGCATCACCGAGGACGGCCGGCCCTTCGTGGTGATGAAGCTCATCGCCGGGCGCGACCTCAAGGCGCTCGTCGACGCCGAGGCGCCGATGGCGCCCGAGCGGGTGGTGCGGCTCACCCGGCAGATCGGCGACGCGCTGCGCGACGCGCACGCGGCGGGCGTCGTACACCGCGACCTCAAGCCGGAGAACGTGCTCGTCGAGCGCCGCGGCGACGACGAGCGGGTGACCATCCTCGACTTCGGGATCGCGCAGAGCATCCAGGACACCGACACCCGCCTGACCCGCGACGGACAGATGATCGGGACGCCGGGCTACATGGCGCCCGAGCAGGCGCTCGCGCGGCCGCTCGACGGGCGGGCCGACGAGTACGCGCTCGCGGTGATGGTCTACGAGATGCTGTCGGGGCACTCGCCGTTCGAGCGGCTGACGGCGCTTCAGCTCATCGCGGCGCAGCTCACCTCGGCGCCGCGGCCGCTCGGCGAGGTGGTGGGGCCGGCGGTGCCGTCGGCGATGGTCGAGGTGGTGATGCGCGGGCTCGCCCGCGACCCGGAGGCGCGCTACCCGGAGGTGGCCGACTTCGTCGAGGCGCTCGACGCGGCGCAGCGGCCGGTGGCCGCGGCCCCGACCGCCGGCGGGCGCGCGGGGCGGCGAGGGCTGGTCTTCGCGGCGGTCGCCGCCGCGGCGCTGCTCGCGGCGGGGGCGCTGCTGTGGGTGGGGTACTCGCCCGCGGTCGATCCGGCGGGGGGAGGCCGGGAGCGCGGCGCCGGGCGTCGGGGCGGACGTGGTCGGCGCCGACCCGAGCGCGGCAGGCGCGGCGAACGCCGGCGCGGATCCGAGCGCCGCGGGCGCGGACCCGACGGCTGCCGCGCGGACGCCGCGGGCAAGACCGGCGCGGCTGCCGACAACGGCGCGGCCGGCGACAACGGCGCGGCCGCCAACAGCGGCGCAGCCGCCGACAACGGCGCGGCCGCCAGCAACGGCGCGGCCGCCAACACCGGCGCGGCCGCCAGCAACGGCGCGGCCGCCAACACCGGCGCGCCTGCCAACGACACCGCCGCCGACCCCGGCGCAGCCCCCGCGGTGCCGGCCCCGCGCGTCGGCCAGCCGCCTGCCGCCCGCCGCGCCGCGCGCCCGCGACCCCGCCCGGCCCGCCCGGCCCGCGCGGCGCCGCCGCCCCCGACGCCGCCCGCGCCCGCCTCGCCCGAGCCCGTCGAGCCGCCCGCGTCGCGCCGGTCGAGCCCGCCCGCATCGCGCCGGTCGAGCCCGCCCGCGTCGCGCCCGTCGAGCCCCGCCGGTCGAGCCCGCGTCCGAGCTGGCCCGCGTCGCCGCCGTCGACCCGCCGCCCGCGCCCGTCGAGCCCGCCGCGCCGCCGCCGCCCCTGGCGCCGCCCACGCTCCGCTTCGGCGGGCTCCAGGTCGTCGGCGGCGCCAGCACCGGCCGGATCCGCAGCACCGTCGAGGACGCCTTCCCCGCCATCCGCGACTGCGTCGCCGCCGCCGGCCTCCCCGCCGCCGGCAAGCGCGCCACCGTGCGCTTCGTCATCGACGCCGACGGCTTCTTCGGCGGCTTCGAAGGCGAGGGCGACCGCGTCCTCGCCGACTGCGGCCAGCGGGTGCTGCGCAAGATCAACCGCCTCGCCCGCCGCCCCGACACCGGCGACATCCGCGTCGCGCTCCCGATGCGCATGGAGGCCCCGTGAGCCGCCCGCGCCGCCGGGCGCACGGCCTGCACGCCGCCGCGCTCACGCGCTTCGCCACGCTCACCGCGCTGCTCGCGCTCGCCGGCTGCGGTGAGCTCGACCCCGCCATCGGCCCCGACCGCGTCGGCCCGCCGCCCTTCGAGCCGCTCCCCGCCGCCGACGCCGGCCCCGACAGCGACGCCGACGCCGCGCCGCCCTGCGACATCGTCGACAGCGACCCCGCCGTCCCCGTCACCTTCGCCGACGTGCGCGGCCGGGTCTTCGGCCAGTTCTGTAGCTGCCACACCACCCCCGGCGGCAGCGGCCAGATCCTCGGCGGCCTCGACCTGCGCGACCGCGACAAGATCCTCGCCGGCGGCCGGCAGGGTGGCGCGCAGGACGTCGTGCCCGGCGACCCCTGCCAGAGCTTCATGGTCGGCAAGATCAGCGGCATGCCCGCGTTCGGCGAGCCGATGCCCCGCGGGCTCGCGCCGCTCAGCGCGCCCGATCGACAGCTCATCATCGACTGGATCGCAGAAGGAGCGCCCCCGTGACTCGCGCCCTGCTCGCGCTCGCGGCGCCACTCGCCATCGCGCTCGGCGTCCTCGCCTGCGGATCGGCGCCCGACACGATCGACGTCTCGGGCTATCCGCCCGCGATGCAGGCCAACTACGCCGTCTTCGAGACCCGGTGCAGCCGCTGCCACGGCCTCGAGCGCCCGATCAACGCCCGCGTCGCCGAGGGCGGCTGGGACACCTACGTGCGCCGCATGGCGCGCCACCCCGGCGCCGGCATCGACGAGCGCGACCAGCGCGCGATCGTGGCGTTCCTCGAGTACCACCACCACCGCCGGGAGGGCGGGCCATGATCGCGCCGCTGCTCGCGCTCTCGCTCGTGGCCGGCCTCTTCGGCGACGTCAACGTCGCCGGCAGCGTGTACCTCCACCACCCGAGCCTCTTCGGCGCCGAGGGCACCGACGACGACGCCGCGCTCGGCGGCACCCTGCGCGGGTTCAACGCCGAGGCCGCGTTCAAGGTCGTCGCCGACGTCACCGACAGCGTCTCGGCCAGCGCCAAGATCTGCTACGGCTGCCACGACTTCACCGCCGACATGGCCTATGTCGACTGGTACGTCGACGACCGCTTCAGCGTGCGCTTCGGCCGCTTCCCGGTGCCGTTCGGCGAGTTCTACCTGCGCCACGACGCCGCCAACCACCGCTCGGCGACCAAGCCGCTGCCCTACGAGATGGGGCGCATGCTCTACCGATCGGCGTTCAACCTCGCGGTGCTGCCCGAGCCCTACCCCGACAACGGCGTCGAGCTCTACGGCACCTTCCGCGCCGACGCGGTCGAGCTCGCCTACAACGCCTATGCGGTCGCCGGCCTCAAGGGCAGCGCCGCGGCCGGCGACCTCGACTTCGTGCAGAGCCGACAGGTCTTCTACGCCGACAACAACCGCACCCCCGCGGTCGGCGGCCGGCTCACGCTCGCGTTCCCCGAGCTCCCCATCGCCGCCGTGCGCTGGTTCGCGATCGGGATCAGCGCGATGTATGGCCGCTACGACGAAGACGATGAGCTCGACTACCTGCTCGCCGGCGTCGACCTCTACACCCGGATCGGCCGCCTCAACGTGCGCGGCGAGGCGATGTTCCGCCGCACCGCGATCCCCGACACCCCCGAGCGCTACCAGCAGCGGCTGCGCGACCTCTTCGTGCAGCGCGAGGGCTTCTACCTCCAGCTCGACGGCCCGCTGAACACCTACGTCGAGTGGCTCGTGCGCGCCGACGGCTTCCGCCGCGCCGGCCCGCTCCTCGTCGGCTCGCCGCTCGCGTCGACCGACTCCGGGATCGGCCGCGCGACCGCCGGGGTGAACCTCGTGCCCACCACCGGCATCAAGCTCAAGCTCAACTACGAGTACTGGCGCTTCACCGACTTCCCCGACGCGCACATGCTGCACACCGGGCTCGTGGGCACCTTCTGAGCCGAGCGACCGGGCGCCGTCGCCGAGGCGCAACCCCCTCTCGCGGCGCGGTATCCTTCGACAGGTAGCGCCCCGCCCGGGTTGACCCGAAGCCATCGGTGCCCAGAGGACCAGCCGTGAGCAAAGACGATCGCAAGCCACCGCGGACCGACCGGGAAGAGAAGACCCAGGTCCTCACCCGCCGCCGCCTCAAGCGGCCCCCGCTCTACCGGGTGGTCTTCCACAACGACGACTACACCACCCGCGACTTCGTCGTCTCGGTGCTGATGCGCTTCTTCCACAAGACCAGCACCGAGGCGACCACCCTGATGCTCCAGATCCACACCAAGGGCAAAGGCATCGCCGGCATCTACACCTACGACGTCGCCCGCACCAAGAAGGCGCAGGTCGAGTCGCTCGCCCGCCAGTTCGAGATGCCCCTCAAGCTCACCGTGGAGCCCGATGACGACGGTCGGGAAGAGGACGAGTGAACCATGGTCGACCTGACCCCTGAGCTGAAGATCGCGCTCGACGCGGCGATCGAGACCGCCCGCTACCGCCGCCACGAGTTCGCGACGACCGAGCACCTCATGCTCGCGCTCCTCGAGGACAGCGTCACCGCCCGCGCCGTGCGCCGCTGCGGCGGCAACGTGCGCCGGCTCAAGGACGCGCTCGAGCACTTCCTCGACGAGCACGTCGAGACCCTGCCCGACAGCTACCCGGTCGACGTGATGCCCACGCTCGGCTTCCAGGAGGCGGTGCGCCGCGCGGTGCTCAACGCCCAGACCTCGGAGCGCGACGTCGTCGCCGGGCCGCACGTCGTCGTCGCGATGTTCAACCTGCGCGACTGCCACGCCGTCTATCTCTTGCAGCAAGAGGGCATCAACAAGCTCGACTTGATGGAGTACGTCAGCCACGGCGGGCTCGACGACGAGGATTACGACCTCGACGACGACGAAGACGAGGACGACGACGACGACGAGAGCGTCGACGCCGAGGAGCGCGGCGAGGACGACGGCGAGCCGCAGAGCCCCAAGAAGGCGCTCGAGAAGTACGCGGTCAACCTCAACGAAGAGGCCGCCCAAGGCCGCATCGACCCGATGGTCGGCCGCGCCCGCGAGCTCGCGCGCACGATCCACGTGCTCTGCCGCCGCCGCAAGAACAACCCCGTCTTCGTCGGCGAGGCCGGCGTCGGCAAGACCGCCATCGTCGAAGGGCTCGCGCTCGCCATCCACGACAAGACCGTGCCCCGCCCGCTGCAGGACGCCGTCGTCTACGCGCTCGACGTCGGCGCGCTCGTCGCCGGCACCCGCTACCGCGGCGACTTCGAAGAGCGCCTCAAGGCCGTCGTCAAGCGCCTCGAGAAGCTCCCCCACGCGATCCTCTTCGTCGACGAGATCCACACCCTCATCGGGGCCGGCGCGGCCAGCGGCGGCGCGCTCGACGCCTCGTCGATCCTCAAGCCGCTGCTCGCCCGCGGCAAGCTGCGCTGCATCGGCGCGACGACGTGGAAGGAGTACCGCGGCATCTTCGAGCGCGACCAGGCGCTCTCGCGGCGCTTCCAGCGCATCACCGTCGACGAGCCGAGCGTCGAGGAGACCATCGAGATCCTGCGCGGGCTCAAGCCGCGGTACGAGGAGTTCCACGGCATCACCTTCGCCGACGACGCGATCGAAGAGGCCGCCCGCGCCTCGGCGCGCTTCCTCAACGACCGCTTCCTGCCCGACAAGGCGATCGACGTCATCGACGAGGCCGCCGCCGAGGTGAAGCTCGCCGAGCGGCCGCGGGTCGAGGTCGCCGATATCGACAACACCCTCGCCCGCATGGCGAACGTGCCGCCCAAGCAGGTCAGCCGCGACGACCGCTCGCGCCTCGCCGAGCTCGAAGGCGAGCTCAAGGCCGCGATCTACGGGCAGGACGAGGCCATCGCCCAGCTCGCGACCGCGATCAAGCTCAGCCGCTCCGGGCTCGGCGAGCCCGACAAGCCGATCGGCTCGTTCCTGTTCAGCGGCCCGACCGGCGTCGGCAAGACCGAGGTCTGCCGCCAGCTCGCGCGGGTGCTCGGGCTCGAGCTGTTGCGCTACGACATGAGCGAGTACATGGAGCGGCACACCGTCAGCCGCCTCATCGGCGCGCCGCCGGGCTACGTCGGCTTCGACCAGGGCGGCCAGCTCACCGACGCCGTCACCAAGAACCCGCACTCGGTCGTGCTGCTCGACGAGATCGAAAAGGCCCACCCCGATGTCTTCAACCTGCTGTTGCAGGTGATGGATCACGGGACGCTGACCGACAACAACGGCAAGAAGACCGACTTCCGCAACGTGATCCTCGTGATGACGAGCAACATCGGGGCGCGCGACCTCCAGCGCGCGCGGCCGGGGTTCTTCGCCGCGGGCGCCGAGCGGGCGGGCGACGACGACGAGGCGTACAAGCGGCGGTTCAGCCCCGAGTTCCGAAACCGCCTCGACGCGCGCATCAAGTTCGCGCCGCTGCCGCCCGAGATCATGGTCTCGGTCGCCGACAAGTTCGTGCGGCAGCTCCAAGCGCAGCTCGCCGATCGCAAGGTCGAGATCGAGGTGACCGACACCGCGCGGCAGGTGCTCGCCCGGATCGGCTACGACCCGCAGAACGGGGCGCGGCCGATGGCGCGGATCATCCGGGAGAAGATCAAGCGGCCGCTCGCCGACGACCTGCTCTTCGGGCGCCTCGCCGACGGCGGCAAGCTGGTGGTCGACGCGGAGAGCAAGGACGCCGACGTCTTCGTCTTCCGCTTCCCGGAGGCGCCGGCGGGTGAGCAGGTGCTGACGCCGGCGGCCGAGTCGGAGCCGGCGGCCGCGTCGAAGCCGGCGGCGGAGTCGAAGCCGGCGGCGCCCGACGCGACGGTGAACAGCGGCGCCCCCGCGCCGTCGCCCGCGCCGGCCGACGAGGATTGACAGCGCCCGGAGCGCCGCCCACCATGGCCCCCTCGCCGGCCCGCTGACCGACAAGGAGAAGCCCATGCGCCGCGCCGCTCTCTTCGCCCTCGCCCTGCTCACCGCCCTCCCGGCCGGCCTCGCGCTCGCGGCGCCGGCGCCGGTCCCGATGCAGAAGCCCGCCACCGCCGACGAGGTCGCGCTCGCCGACGCGCTCGTCGGCCGGATGCGCGACGGCCGCTTCGTCGGCGCCGACGAGCGCAACCCCGACCACGGCCGCGCCTTCCTCCACCTCGCCGCGAGCTCGACCGATCCGACGGTCGTCGCCGCCGCGCTGCGCGCGCTCGCCTACACCTGGCGCCGCGAGCCGCGCAACAACGCCCGCCGCCCCGCGATGAACGCCGACTACGTCAAGGTCGTGGGCGCCCGCCTCGCCGACAGCGAGGGCCGGGTGCGCAACGAGGCGCTGCGCGCCGCCCGCCTGCCGCTCGGCGGCGCGAAGCCCGACGCCGGCGTGCTCGACGCGGTCCTCAAGATGCTCGCCTCGCCGAACGAGGCCGATCGCCTCGCCGCGATCGAGGCCGTCTACAACGTGCGCGACTTCTCGACCGCCCGGCAGACGCAGGGCCCGATCAAGGAGCGGGTCGTGCGCGCGCTCTTGCCGCTGCTCGACGACAAGGCGCCGCACATCCTCGCGGCGACGCTGTACGCGTTCGCGCAGGCGGGCTACCCGGGCATGCCCGAGGCGAAGACCATCGAGGCGAAGGCGCTGCGGCTCGCCAAGCACCCCGAGGCAGCGGTGCGCGCCGAGGCGCTGCGGGTGGCGGTGGCGCTCGCGGGCAAGAAGGCCGACGACCGGCTGCGCGAGCGGCTGATGGGCGCGCTCGGGGACGAGGCGCCGTATGTGCGCGCGAGCGCGGCGGAGTTGCTCGCCGAGGTGAAGTACCTGCCGGCGGTGCACGCGCTGATGAAGCTCATCGAGGACGGCGCGAAGTCGACGCGCAAGGTGGATGGCTACCGCGACCTGAGCGGGCAGCCGGGGAGCCGGCGCTTCCGACCGGAGACGGGCGGGCGGGTCGACGTGGTGGCGCTGCGGGCGATCGACGTGCTCACCGACACGGTCGACGCGAAGTTCGACTGCACGCCGCGGGGGCGCGACCAGAAGCAGGCGCGGCAGGCGGCGGTGGAGAAGGCGCGCGAGTGGTATGCGGCCAACCAGGGCAAGATCCCGCAGCCGAAGTTCGGGGCGCCGGCGGCGGGTGAGGCGGTCGAGAAGAAGTAGGCGGCAGCGGGCGCGCGGCGCGGCGGCGACGGGTTCGGCGGGTGTTACTCGAAGCGGGCCGCCTCGGCGGCGGCCTCGGCCTCTTCGGTGAGCTGGAGGAAGACCGCCTCGAGCCGCTGCCCGCCCGCGCCCGCGCGCAGCTCGGCGGGCGTGCCCCGCGCGACGAGCCGGCCGCGGTGGATCACGGTCACCACGTCACACAGCTCGTCGGCGACCTCGAGCGTGTGCGTCGACAGCAGCACCGCGAGCCCGCGCGCGTGGGCCTCCTGCCGCAGCACGTCCTTGAGCAGCCGCGCGCCCCGCGGGTCGAGGCCGACCATCGGCTCGTCGACGATCAACAGCCGCGGCCGGTGCAGCAGCACCGAGGCCATCACCAGCCGCTGCTTCATGCCGTGGCTGAAGCTCTCGATGAGCTGGTCGATCCGCTCGCCGAGCCCGAAGAGCGCGAGGAGGCGGTGACTGTCGGCGATGGCGGCGTCGCGGTCGAGCCGGTAGAGGCCGGCGATGAAGTACATGTATTCGAGCGCGGAGAGCCGCTCGTAGAGGTGCGGGCGGTCGGGCACGTAGCCGATCCGGGCCTTGACGGCGAGCGGGTCCTTCGTGACGTCGATCCCGTCGACGGTGATGGTGCCGGCGGTCGGGCGCACGAGGCCGGCGACCATCTTCATCGTGGTGGTCTTGCCGGCGCCGTTGGGGCCGAGGAAGCCGTGGATCTGGCCGGCGGCGACGGCGAGGTCGAGGCCGGCGACGGCGGTGAAGGTCCCGTAGCGCTTGACGACCCCGCGCAGGTCGAGCATGGCGCCTCAGCTCTGGATGGGGACGACGAAGACGATCTCGTCGGTCGCCGAGCCGCAGGTGGGGCGGACGGCGATGTGCCACTCGCCGGGCATGAAGAGGTTGAGCGGGCGGGCTTCGTAGAGGCCGGTCTCGCCGTCGACGGCGGTGACGGTGGGCGCGGGGGTGGTGCCGTGGCCGTGGGCGGGCATGGTGGGCTCGACCTCGATCGCGCAGCCGTCGAGCGGGGCGCCGTCGGCGTCGAGGACGCGGAGGCGCCAGGTGTTGCGGTCGCTGCGGATCGGGGGGTCGGGGGTCGCCTGCTCGATGCGGACGGTGAGCGCGGCGCCGGTGGCTTCGGCGCCGGCGAGCGCCTCGGAGCGCGGGGCGGGGGTGTCGGGGGAGGCGTCGTCGTCGCAGCCGGCGAGGGCGGCGAGGGCGGCGAGGGCGAGGGCGCGGGCGGGCGTCATGGGGACCTCGGGGGCTTCGACCCGGTCAGCATCGCCTGCGGCGGGGGGTGAGCGCAAACAGCGCCCGGATGACTGCTGCCGTGCTCATCCGGCCGCCCTGCGGGCGGGATCTCCGCAGCGTCGTCGGGCGGAGCCCTCCTCCTCGCTGCGACCCGTCCGGCTCTGGCCGGACGGCCTCCTTGCGCTCGGCGCTGCTGTTCGCCGTGCTCATCCGGCCGCCCTGCGGTTCACATGTCCTCAACCTCGGGCTCGTCGGCGACCTTGTCGGCGGTGGCGGTGGTCTTGTCGGCCTCGTCGACGAAGGCCTGCGCGTCGTCGGCGACCTCGTCGACCTCTTCGACCTCGTCGGCGGCCTCGTCAGCGGCGACGGCGGCGGCGACCGGGGCGGCGGCGGCGGCGGCGGCGACCGGAGCGGCGGGTGCGGGCGGGGCGGCGGCGGGCGCGGCGACGCCGGTGGCCTCGGCGATCGCGAGGTTGGCCGAGGCGCGCGCCTGGGTGGTCAGGTGCATCGCGACGTCGGCCTTGTTCTTCTTGAGCGCCGCCCGCGCCGCCTTCTGGTTGACGACGGCCTGACGGAACGCCTCCTGCCCCTTCTGCGTCGCCTTGACCTGGGCGCGGGCCTGCGCGAGCAGCTTGTTGGTCTCTTTGAGCGCGTCCTTGGCCGACGCCGCCTCGGCCGGGGTCGCGGCGGTGGCGGTGCGGCGCTTGAGCTTGCGCTTCGTCTTGGTCTGCCCGGTCGCGGTCTTGCCCTTGACCGGCGTCTTCGCCTTGCCGGCCGTGGTCTTGCCCTTGGTGGTGGTCTTCGACTTGGTGGTCGGCTCGTCGGCCGAGGCGACGGTCGGCAGACCGGCGAGGCCGATGAGCAGGGCGCCGATGAGCGCGGAGCGAGTGAACATCTTGCTTCCTCCCGGCGCCGGGCGGCGCCCGCTGTTTCCGCCGCGAAGTATGCCCCCGATGGGACAGCGGCGCCATGATCGATGCGGCGCCGTCAGCGGCGGGGCGGCGACGAGGCGGGCGGCGAGAGCTTCACGATCGCGTCGACGACGGCGGCGCGGTGGGCGAGCGCGGGCGCGGAGAGCGCGTGTACGAAGACGGTGGGGCCGCCCGGCGCGCGGCGCACGATGACGACGCCGACGCCCGGCGGGCGCGCGGTGAGGAAGAAGTCACCGCCGCCGCCGGCGCCGCGCTCCGGGACGTGGCCGGCGGCTCGCAGCGCCGCTTCGGCCGCGGCGGCGTCGGGGGCGTCGATCGCGCAGATCGAGAGGAGGCCGTCGGTGACCGCCTCGGCGCAGGGCGCGACCGGGACGCCGGCGCTGTAGTCGCGCGGGACCGCGATCTCGGCGGCGCCGACGCGCGCGGCGCGGGTCTCGCCGGCGGTGCCGGCGGCGGCGCCGTGGCGAGCGGCGAGCGCGAGCGCGGTGATCCAGACAACGGCGACGAGGGGGGCGCCGACGCGCCCGATGAGGGGCCAGCGGCGGGTGAGCGGGGCGAGCGCGGCGCCGGTGGCGAGCCCGGCGAGGTGCGCGGCGGCGTCACCGGGGCCGAACGCCGCCCACGCCGCGGCCGCCGCGAGCGCGAGCGCCGCGCGGGCCGCCGGCCGCGTCGCCGCCCATGCGCCGATGAGGCCGAACATCGCGCCCGAGGCGCCGAGCGCCCAGCCGAGCGCGACCCAGGCGCTCGCGCGAGCCCGCCGACGACGGCCGAGGCGGCGGCGATGGTGACCGCAGCGCGGGCGCCGGGCGCGCGGGTGAGCGCGGCGACGAGCGCGGCCATGATGAGCGCGGCGGGGAGCAGGTGGCCCCACTCGAGGTGCAACAGCGGCGCGGTCGCGAGGCGCCAGGGCTCGGCGGCGAGGCGGTCGGGCACGATGGCGCCGCCGAGCCAGGCGCGGAGCATGGGGTCGGGCGGGGTGAGCTGCGCGACGGCGAGGGTGTAGAGGCCGGGGAGCGCGACGGCGAGCGCGGCGAGCGCAGCGCGGCGGTGGTGGGCGGCTCGGTGGTGGGCGGCTCGGTGGTGGCGGCGGGCGCGGCGGGCGGTGGCGCGGCGGGCGGTGGCGCGGCGGGCGTTGGCGCGGCGGGCGGCGGGGTCGCTTCGCGGGTCGTCGCGGCCGGGCGTCGGGCGGGCGGCGCGTCGCGACCGGGCGCGGGCTGCGGGTCGCTCATCGTGTCTCCGGCCGATGCGCGCGCCCGCTCGCCACCGCGCCGGCTGCCTGGTCGTCGCCGCGGCCCGGCGGGCTCGACGGCGGGGGCGGCTCGGGCATCCTGCGCGCATGACCGCGCCCCCGCCGCCATCCGAGCCCGCGCCCGGCGAGCCCGCGCGCGCGCCGCGCCCGCCGAGCCCGCGCCCGCCGAGCCCGCGCCCGCCGCCGCGCCCAAGCCGCCGCGGATCAAGAAGCTCGGCCCGCGCGGCATCGAGGGCGTCTTCGGCTGGACCTTCTTCGACCCGGCCAACCTCGTCTGCGTCACCTTGCTCGCCGTCGCCGCCGTGCTCGTCGTGCTCTCGATGCGCGCCCGCGCCGCGCCCGACTGGCACCTGCCCCTCGGCCTCTACCTCTGCCTCGCCGTCTTCCTGCGCGGCTACTTCTTCAACTACTACCACGGCGGCTCGCTCGGTCGGGTCGTCGTGCTCACGGTGCTCCTCGTCGGCCTCGGCCTCTCCGGCGTGCTCTGGGAGGATCGCGCCCACGGCTTCGAGGTGCTGCGCCCCGAGGGCGTCGTCACCCTGCCGCCGGCCGAGGGCTTCCACGTCGCCGCGCTCTTGCACCTCGTCTCGGCGGTCACCCTCTTCGCGCACGCGCTCCTGCCCCGACGCTGGTTGATCCGCGCGACCGACGAGCTCGCCGATCGCGGCGGGATCGACCACCCCGAGCACCCGATCGAGCCGGTCGAATAGGCGGGCGCCCGCTCAGGGCAGGGCGCACGACGCCTGTCGGGTCCGCAGCAGCCAGTTGCGCCCGGTGCCGCCATCGCTCGACGTGATGATGACGATCGGGTGCTCGTAGAGCAGCGGGTTGGGCGGGTCGCCGTCGTAGGGTCCCTTCGAGACCGCCCAATGCGCGACCGGATCGGCGATCGTGAACGCCGGCGCCGGCGCCCACAGGTTGAAGGGATCGTCGGTCCCGCGCAGCTCGATCACCCACCAGCCGGTCACCTGATTGCCCATCGCGTCGACGTAGGGCCCGGCGCTGAAGAGCTGATGCCCGTCGTTGCGCCGGACGTGCTCGGTGCGCGTCGGCTGCGGCGCCAGCCGCGCCTCGCGCCACTCGACCTGCGTCTGCCCCTCGGGCGTGGTCTCGGCGAACGGCACCCGCACATAGCGCTCGTCGATGATCTGCACCGGCGGCCGGCTCTCGATCGGATGCAGCGGCTGGATGTAGATCGGGTTGTTCGCCGCGAAGCCCGTCAGCAGGTTGAGCACCCCGCCCGGCTGCCCGAAGCGCGTCGGCCGCCCGTTGCTGTCGATCTCGAAGCGGGCGACGTTCCAGCCCTCGCCCCCGCCGAACTCGTAGCCCACCAGGATCTGCAGCTCGTCCTCGGCGCTGCGCAGGATCGTCGCCCAGCCGAGCCGCGGCCCCACCAGCATCTCGACAGGGAAGACCGCGTTCATGATCCCGTTGTTGGCGTGGATCCGCATGATCCTGTCGGGGCACACCACCACGATCTGCTCGCCGCCCACTCCGTTGACCGGCAGCGAGTGGTCGAGCACGTCGGCGGCGAGGATCGTCGAGCAGTCGAGGTCGACGCTCGCCTTGAGGCGCGGCTGGGCGGGGTTGTTGTCCGACTGGTTCTTGAAGAAGACCGCGTAGCCCCCCGGCTGATCGGCGCCCTCGACCGGCGCCCGCCGCGCGATCAGCGCGTGGGTCCCGCCGGCGCCGAGCAGCATCCGGCCGTCGACCGCGCCGTCGAAGCTCACCCCGAGCTCGCGCGGCGCCGCCTCGCCCGCCTGACTGAGCAGGAAGGTCTTGCCCTCCCAGCGGTAGGTGCCCTCGACCCGGTACACGGCGCGGTAGGCGTCGCCGTTCTCGACGTCGGCGACGAGGAACTCGTAGCGCGGCGTGCCGTCGGGCCCCGGGATCTGCGCGACGCTCTGGTTGCCGCCGACCGCCCAGCGGTAGCTCACCGTCGGCCGCACGCCATTGCAGCACAGCCCGTTGTTGACGAAGCTGTCGCAGTCCTCGTCGGTGAGGTTGCACACCTCCGCCCGCGGGAGGCAGTTGTCGTCGATCTCGAGGTCGAGCCCCGGCTGGCGCAGCGCGAGCGGCAGCACCCGCACCCGCGGCGCGCCGTCGGAGCGGAAGTCGAGCGCGAGCAGCCACGCCGCCGGCGCCGCGGCCCCCCCGTCCGCCGGCGGGTCGACCCGACGGGCCGGCAACGCCCGCTGCGCCATCGCCCGCACCCGCACGAACGGCGAGCCGAGGAAGTCATCCCAGCTCTCGACCGTGTCCCACACCTCTTCGGGCCCGATCACCGACACGAACGTGCGCGCCTGCGGGTTGAGCCCCATCACCGGCCGCCGCGGCCCGTCCATCGGCAGCTCGAGCCCCTGCGCGAAGGCGAGGCCCGCCACCCGCAGCGGATCGGCCTTGCCGTACAGCGGGCGCAGCCCGATCCGCTGTGAGTTGCCGAAGGTGTACTGCTGCGAGATCAGCGCCCGCCGCCCGTTCGAGACCACCCGCGCCCGCGCCCCGGCGCAGACGAAGCTCGTCGTCGCCTGCCAGTCACCGCGCCGCAGCTCGATGCACTGCTCGGCGTCCCCGAGGAGCAGCACCGCCCCCACCGGCACCTCGGCCGCGTCCGTCGGGCGCTCGATCCCCAGCGCGTCGACCGTGCGCTCGCCGACCTCGAGCTCGTTGCTCACCCGCCGCCACGCCAGCGTGCCGTCCTCGGTCTCCCCGAAGACGAGCACCCCGTCTTCGGCCGCCGTGATCAGCGGCTCGCCGAAGAGATCGTCGAAGATGATCCGGGTCACCTCGGGCAGATCGGGCTGGTAGAGCACGATCGGGATGTCGGGCGCCCCGAACGCCACCCACGGGTGCCCGTCGGCCTCGTCGGCGACCACCCGCGTCGGCGTCGGCCCCGGCAGCTCGATCTCCTCGACGGCGCCCTGCCGCCCCGCGCCGTCCACCGGGAGCTGCACCAGCCGCCCCTCGGCGTCGACCCACACGAAGAAGGTGTCCTGCCCGCGCCGGGTCACCGCGGTGACCTCGAAGCCCGGCGGATCGACCGCCGGCCCCACGCCCTCGTCGCCCTCCATGTCGGGCGCCATGTCGACCGCCGCGTCGACCGCGCCATCGGCCTCCGCGTCGAGCGCGCCCATGTCGAGGTCGCCCACGTCCGTCGGCGTCACGTCGCGATCGAGCGGCCCGTCCGCCGGCGGCCGCATGTCGACCGGCCGCATGTCGAACGCGAGGTCGAAGCCGCCCGCCCCGTCCTCCCCCGGATCGGGCAGCGGCACCGGATCGGCCTCACAGCCCGCCAGACACAGCCACGCGGCCACCGCCGCCGTCCAAACGCCACGCGCCATGCAACACTCCCGGAGTCGATGTCAGGGCGATGCTAGTACAGCGCCTGCCATCGTTTCACCCGCCGTTCAGCCGCCCGCCACCGGCTCGCCCGCCGGCGCCGCCACCTCGGCCACCGGCCCGGGCACCGCAGCCGTCGGCTCGGCCACCGGCTCATCCGCCGCCGCGCCCAAGCCGCCCGCGCCCGGCCCCACGATCTGCGTCCGCACGTTGTACGGCCGCTTGCCCTGCGACTCGTGGTAGGTCCGCGCGACCACGTCGGCGAGCAGCCCCATCGAGACGAGCTGCACCCCCACGATGATGAGCAGCGCCCCGAGCAACAGCGCCGGCCGATCGGCCAACGCCGAGCCGAAGAACACCTTCTCGAACGCCAGCCACAGGCAGATCAAGAACCCGAGCCCCCCGCACGCGAGCCCCGCGAGCCCGAAGACCTGCACCGGCTTGACCAGATAGCGCTGGATGAACAGCACCACGATCAGGTCGAGCACCACCCGCACCGTGCGCCCGATCCCGTACTTCGACACCCCGAACTGCCGCGCCCGATGGTTGACCTTCACCTCGAGGATCCGCGCCCCCGAGCGATCGGCGATCGCCGGGATGAAGCGGTGCATCTCCCCGTAAAGCCGCAGATCCTTGGCGACCTCGCGGGTCATCACCTTGAGCGTGCAGCCATAGTCGTGCAGCGCCACGCCCGTCGTCCGGCTGATGATGCGGTTGGCGACGATCGACGGCAGCCGCCGGTTGACGAACGCGTCCTGCCGATCGGCGCGCCAGCCGGCGACGAGGTCGTAGCCCTCGCGCAGCCGCGCGATCATCATCGGGATGTCGGCCGGATCGTTCTGCAGATCGGCGTCCATCAACGCCACGACCTCGCCCCGCGCCGCGTCGAGCCCCGCCTGCATCGCCGCCGTCTGCCCGAAGTTGCGCCGGAACCGGATCGCCACGATCGCCGGATCGGACTCGGCGAGCTTCGCCATCACCGCGAAGCTGCGGTCGCGCGAGCCATCGTCGACGAGCACGACCTCGTAGCGCAGCCCCGTCGGCGCGAGCGCGGCGTGGATCTCGGGCAGGAGCCGGACGAGGCTCTCTTCTTCGTTGTAGACCGGGACGACGACCGACAGATCCACGCGCGACCTCCCAGAGCATGGGGCCGCGCACGATAGCGCGCCGCCCGGTGATCGGCAACGAAGCGCGCCCCGCGCGACCGCGCTCGCCCGAGCCCACCGCCGTCCGATCGCCGCCCCGCTTGACACACCGCCCGCGCGCCCCGCCCACTGCCGCCATGCCCCGCGCGCTGATGCTCACCACCTCGCTGCCCCGCCACCCCGCCGACCCCGCCGGCCGCTTCGTCGCCGAGCTCGCCGCCGCGCTCACCGCCCACGGCTACGACCTCCGCCTCCTCGCCCCCGGCCCCCGCCACCCGATCGCTGGCGTCGAGCTGGGCGCCTGGCCCGCCCCGCCCGGCCTCTTCACCGGCCCCGGCGCCCCCGACAACCTCCGCCGCCGCCCGCTCCGCGCCGGGCTCGCCGCCGTCGCCGCCACCGCCGCGCTCACCGCCGCCGCCCGCCGCCACCGCCACGGCGAGCTCGTCATCGCGCACTGGCTCGCCCCCGCCGGCCTCGCCGCGCTCGCCGTGCCCGGCGTCCGCCGCCACCTCGTCGCCCACGGCAGCGACGTCGCGCTCCTCGAAGCGCTCCCCGCCGGCCGCGCGCTCGCCCGCCGCCTCGCCCGCGCCGACGCGATCACCTTCGTCAGCGCCGACCTCCGCGACCGCTTCGCCGCGCTCGCCCCGCTCCCCGCGCGCCACCACGTCCTCCCGATGGGCACCGCCCCGCTCGCGCCCGACCCCGCCACGCTCGCCCGCCTCCGCGCGCTCGCCGCCGGCCGCCGCGTCGTCGCCACCGTCGGCCGCCTCGTCGCGCAGAAGGGCCTCGACACCCTCGCCGACGCGCTCGCCGGCCGCGACGACGTGCTCTGGATCGCCGCCGGCGACGGCCCCTGAGCGCGCCGCCCTCGTCGCCCGCGCCGCCCGCGCGCCCGCGTCGCCCTGCACCCGCTCGGCGCCGTCGCCCCGCCCGAACGCGACGCGCTCCTCACGCTCGCCGACGCCTACGCGCTCCCCAGCCGCGCCCTCGGCCGCCGCCGCGAAGGCACCCCTGTCTCGCTGCTCGAAGCCCTCGCCGCCGGCGTGCCCACCGTCGCGACCGACCTGCCCTGCCCGGCCCTGCCGCCGCCGCGCGCGCGCCGCCGGCGCGCTCCTCGTCCCCCCCGACGACCCGCCCGCGCTCCGCGCCGCGCTCGCCGCGATCCTCGACGACCCCGCCCGCGCCGCCGCCCTGCGCCGCCGCCACGCCGAGGCCGGCGCCCGCTGGCGCTGGACGCACCTCGGCCCCGCGCACGCCGCCGCGTTCGCCGGGGCCGATGTCACCGAAGGATGAGGGGAGGGGAGCGCCGAGAGCGCGCTCAGAACTCGTCGTCGTCGAAGGCCATCATGTTGGCCTTGCCGGCCGCGATGATGCGGTAGAGCGACTCGGTCTCGGGCAGGACGTGGCTGAAGTAGTAGCGCGCCGTCTTGAGCTTGGTCCGGTAGAACCGACCCTCCCGCTCCGACGCCGCGATCGCCTCGCGCGCCCAGATGTAGCCGAGCAGCGTGATCCCGAACGCGGTCAGGTAGTTCGACGCCGCCGCCGCCGCCTCCTCCCCGTCCTGCATGCCCTTCATGCCGAGCTCCATCGTCACCGCGTTGAGGCGGTCGATGGCGACCCGCAGCGGCCCCACGAACTCGGCGTGCGTGCCCGCGTCCTCGTGCGGCTTGCAGAGCTGGTGCACCCGCTTGGCGAACGCCTTGTACAGCCGCCCGCCGGCCCGCGGCAGCTTGCGGCCGACGAGATCGAGCGCCTGGACGTGGTTGGTGCCCTCGTAGATCGCCGCGATCCGCCCGTCGCGCAGGTACTGCTCGATCGGCCAGTCCTGCGTGTAGCCCGCGCCGCCGGTCACCTGCATCGCGTCGCTGATGTTCGCGAAGCCCCGATCGGTCCCGTACGCCTTCATGATCGGCGTCAGCAGCGCGACGAGATCGTCGGCCTCCTGCCGCACCGCCTCGTCGGCGTGGTTGTGCGAGATGTCGATCAGGTTGCCGAGCCACGCCGCGAGCCCGCGCAGGCCCTCGGTCGTCGCGCGGATGTTCATGAGCTGCCGGCGCACGTCGGGGTGCACGAGGATGTTGTCGGCGGGCTTGTCGCGCTCCCGCTTCGCCGGGTCGAGGCTGCGCCCCTGCCGGCGGTCGCGCGCGAACGCCACCGCGGCCTGATAGGCGATCTCGCCGAGCGCGATCCCCTCGATGCCGACATGCAGCCGCGCCGCGTTCATCATCACGAACATCGAGCGCATGCCCTTGTGCGCCTCACCGACGAGGAAGCCGGTCGCGTCCTCCATGTTCATCACGCAGGTCGGCGAGGCGTGGATGCCCATCTTGTGCTCGAGCCCGCCGCAGCGGATCCCGTTGCGGGTGCCGTCGAGCAGCACCTTGGGCACGATGAACGCGCTGATGCCCTTGATGCCGGCGGGCGCGTCGGGCAGGCGGGCGAGCACGAGGTGGATGATGTTGTCGGCGAGGTCGTGCTCGCCGAAGGTGATCCAGATCTTGGTGCCGGTGAGCTTGTAGCTGCCGTCGGCCTGCGGCTCGGCCTTGGTGCGGATGAGCCCGAGATCGGTCCCGCACTGCGGCTCGGTGAGGCACATCGTGCCGGTCCACTCGCCGCTGACGAGGTGGGGGAGGTAGTTCTCCTTCTGCTCGTCGGTGCCGTGGTGCACGAGCGCCTCGATGAGCCCGTGGTTGAGGCCGGGGCACATCGAGAAGCTCTTGCAGGTCGCCGTCGAGAGCTCGCTGAGGCCGATCGAGATCGCGTAGGGCGCCCCGCCGCCGCCGTGCTCGGCCGGCTGCGCGATCCCGCCGAGGCCGCTCTTGACGTAGGCCTTGTAGAGCGCGCGGAAGCCGTCGGGCAGCTTCACGTCGCCGGTCGCCGGGTCGAAGACGAGCCCGACGCGGTCGCCGACCTTGTTGAGGGGCAACATCTCGTTGGTGCAGAACTTCGCGGCTTCTTCGAGCAGCGCGCTGACCGTCTCGAGGTCGAAGTCGGCGTAGCGCTCGATCTCGGCGACCCGATCGAAGTCGAAGGTCTCGATCGCGAAGCGCATGTCGTGGGTCGGGGCTTTGTAGACCTGCATCACCGTGCTCGCCGGTCAGGGCGCCGTCGACCTCCCCGGCGGCTCCGGTGGGGTTTGCCGCGGCGCGTCATTCTTGAGGGTGCCGGGATCGATACCGGAATCACCGGTCGGTTGCGAGTTTAATGTCGCCATCGTGTCAACAGGCGCCCGAGGGTGCGTCGACCGGGCGGCGCGTGGCAGACTGCGGCGCCGGCAGAGACGGAGGGAGACGATGCGAAGCGGCGTGGGAATCGGTCTGACCTGGGTGTTGATGCTCGCGGGCTGCGTGCCCGGCGGCGGCGGCGGCGGCGGCGGCGGCGACGGCGGGGAGGGCGGCGGCGGCGCGGGCGGCGGGATGGAGGCCGACAGCGGCCTGCCCCCCGTCCAGAGCGACGCGCCCGAGCGCATGACCGCCGAGCCCGCCCCGACGCTCATCTACGCCGCCGCCATCGGCGCGCTCGTCGCGCTCGCCGAGGCCGAGGGCTTCGACGCCGCCGCGATGGGCGACCCGGCGACCTACGTCGCCAGCGACGCCACCACCCCCACCGCGCCCGCGATCTTCGCCAGCGTCTACTACGAGAGCGCCGATCTCGCCGAGGCCCTCGAAGGCGCCCGCGACCGCCGCCCCGGCGTCATGACCGACGACGGCGCCGGCCTCGGCGTCGCCTCCCGCGTCGCCCGCGCCATCCAGCTCGGCGCCGTCGCCGACACCCCCGACGGCCGCGGCGGCGCCGGCTGGCACGCGCTGCAAGCCGCCCGGCGCCTCGACGCGCTCACCCTCTACCTCGGCTGGCGCGCGCTCGACGAGCGCTCCGCCGCCGGCTTCGACCGCTTCCTCGGCCTGCTCTGGGACCCCACCGGCCGCCCTCACGGCACCGGCGCCCGCCTCGCCGCCGTCGACGCCGCCTGCGGCACCGCCCACCTCGAAGCCATCGGCGACGGCCTCGCCGCCGCCCGCGACGGCTTCGCCGCCACGCTCGAGACCGACGGCCAGCTCGACCCGCTCGACCGCCTCGTCATCGAGCCCGGCGACGACCCCGCCTACGACGCCGCGATCACCGCCGCCATCGACGCCGTCGAAGCCGGCCTCGCCGCCGCGCTCCTCGTCGAGCTGCGCGCCGACCCGTTCACCGCCCGCAATCAAGCCGCCGCGCTCGCGCTCCTCGACGTGCTCGCCGCCGATCTGCGCGCCGCCGCGCCCGACGCGCTCGACGCGCTCGGCCGCACGCTCGACAGCGCCTCCCCCGGCGAGGTCGACACGGCAGCGGCGATGCAGGCGGTCACCGACGCGCTCGGGGTGAGCTGCGGCGGGTGAAAGGGCAGGGGAGCCGCGCTCAGAGCGGCTCTTTGACCAGCTCGATCCGCCGCACGGCGGGGCGGACCTGGTTGTTGTAGACGTAGTGCACCACCCACAGCTCGCCGCCCACCACCTCGGCCGCCGCGTAGAAGCCGTGCGCGCCCTGGTAGTTGGCCTCGTCGCCGCGCAGCACCTCGCGCCCCGCCCACGGGTTCTCCGCCGGATCGAGCACCTCGCGGTTGCGCCGCCGCATCAAGAGCGCCTGCAAGGTCGCATCCTGAAACACGATCACCGGGTTCCCATCGCCGTCGAGGCGCACGTTGCAGTCATCGCCGACGACGTGCACCGCGTATGACCGCCCCCCCGTGTCGAGCCACACCCCGTCGTCGACCCACTCGTCGCGGTCGAGCTCCGGCGCGAGGTAGCGCAGGCTGTCGGTCATGCCGTCCTGGTAGCAGAGGTGCGCCTGCCCGGTGCCGTCGATGAAGAGGTCGACGTTCGCGCCCATGTCGCCGTCGCGATCGGGATCGGGGTGCCCCCAGCCGGCGAGCATCTCCGGCTCGGTGAAGCCCGCGTCGACCATCCGGCTCCACCACAGCCGCCCCTCGCTGCGGTCGTACCACGCGACCACCGGCCGCCCCTCGGGGTCGCGCGCGACGCTGTTGAACAGCCCCGTGCCCTCCGGGTAGTTGCCCGTCTCCGGGTTCGCCTCGGCGAGCGCCCGGCTGTGCACCACCAGCGGCGCCTGCCAGTCCGCCGGCGCCTCGGGCGTCGCGCTCCGCGCCATGATGAAGCGGAGCTGGCTCACCGCGCCCTCGCCCTCGGCGACGCTGCCCACCCGGTACGCGATCGCCGGCACCCCGTCCGGCCCGAGCGAGATCGCCGCCCAGCGGCCGGCGTCGTCGGTGTCGAGGGTCATCGTCTTCCAGGTGTGGCTCGCCCCGCCGGCGCGCGGGGTCCCGCGCGCGTACTTCAGCGCGCTCTCGTCGACGTCGCGGTAGGCGACGTGCAGCGTGCCATCGGCCGCCGCCGCGATGCTGCTGTACTGCCCCACGTTCGGCCCGTCCGCCTCCACCCCGCCCCGCGGCCCGCTCGGCGCGCCGGTCACCGCGCCGCCCGCCGGCACCCCGTCGACCCACTGCCACACCCAGCCGGCGACCTCGTCGTAGCGGGCCACCACCAGATCGCCATAGTCCTCGGCGTAGGCGCTGATCCACGCCGTCCCGTCGACGACCGCCAGATCGACGAAGCGCCCCACGAAGCCCGGATCGAGCGGATCGACCTCGACGCAGCCGCACTGCACGTCCACCCGCGCGCAGCGCGCGCCGTCGACCGTGCCCTCGCCGATCACCGCCGCCTCGTAGCCCGGCCCGCACTCCACGTCGCCGCAGACCGCCGCCGGCGGCGCCTCGCACGCGTTGCGCAGCTCGCAGCAGAACTCGCCCTCACCGCAGCCCCCCGGGCAGAACGGCTGGCACGCGCAGACCCCGTCGTCGCACAGCGAGCCCCGCCCCCCGCAGTCGAGCCCCTCGCAGATGCTCGGATCGGCCCGGCAATCCGCCGCCACGCACACCCCGTCCTCGCACGCCTCGCCCGCCGGGCACGGCCGCTCGTCGTCGCACTCGGTCCGCACCCCGGTGTCGCCCTCGCCCGGATCCTTGCCCGTGTTCGCGTCGTCCTCGCAGCCCATCAGCCCCGCCGACACGCCCACCACGAGCAGCGCCATCCCGAGCGTCGCGAGCGCGCGCCGCTGGCGAAAGCCGAGCAGCAGCAACCCCGCCAGCCACCACGCCGCGCCGCCGCCGCCCGACGGCCCGCCCGCGCCCACCGCGCAGTCGCAGCCACCCTCGGCCGCCGCCCCCGGCGGCAGCCGCCCGATCAGGTTCGATCGCCGCACGCCCAGCCGCATCTCCGCCGTGTTGCCCGCCTCGTCGCTCGCCCGCACCTCCACGCTCTCCGCCGCGTCACCGAGCGCCACGAAGTCGCCCTCCACCGGCGCCCACGCCCCGCCATCGCGCCGCACCGCCAGCCGCACGCCCGCCGCCCCGCTCACCGCGTCGTCCACCACCGCCCGCCACCCCGCGCCGTCCTCGCGCAGCCCCAGCGAAGGCGCCTCGCTGTCGATGATCACCACCACCTCCGCCGGCTCCGGATCGAGCGTGCGGTAGTCGCCCGCCCGCCGCGCCCGCACCGACACCCGATGCTTGCCCTGCAACGCAAACAGCGGATGGCGCACCACCACCTCGCGCGCCGGCGAGAACGCCGACCACGTCCCGTGATCGACCTTCCACGAGAACTCCATCGGCGCGCCGTCATCGGTCCCGTCCACCGCGTCGAGCAAGAGCCGCGCGAACGGCCGCCGCCAGGTGTCCGGCCCGTCGATCGCAAACGCCTCGGTCGGCGGGATCCCCGTCTCCACCAGCTCCGCGATCGTGTCGACCGCGAACGTCGCCCCGCCCCCCGGCGCGTCGCCCTCGACCTCGGTCCGCCGCAAGCCGGCGAAGATCGCCAGCATCGTGTTCTCCTCGATCCCGGTGATCGCCCCGTCCTGCAGATCGAGGGTGAAGCCCATGATGTCGGGCAGCGCGATCGGCTCGGCGAGGCTCCCCGCCAGATCACCCACGAAGACGTTGAGGATCACCGGCAGCAGCCCCGCGATCAGCGCCGGGCTGTCCTGCATGATCTCGCCGTTGTCGGTGCTGATCCCGCCGAGCCCGTCGGCGATGTCGCCGAGCACCGGGATCAGCCCGTTGTCGGCGTCGAACTGCACCCCGAACGGCAGCGCCACGTCGGTGTGCAGCGAGAAGATCCGCACCCAGCGGTCATCCATGAAGACGTGGAAGTCGATCCACAGGTCGTCGAGCTCGATCGTCAGCAGCGGATCGTCGAGGACCATGTTGCCCTCGCCGTCGTCGACGAAGGTGTTCGCCCCGATCCGCACCCGCGGCACCGCCTGCGGCGACAGCGTCAGCCCGATCGGCGCCGTGCGGCTGCGCGCGAGCGTCGAGAGGTTGGGCAGCGCGATCCCGAGCGTCGAGGCGTTGAGCTGCTCGACGGTGTCGGTCGTCACCTCGATGCACAACAGCCCGCTGTTGAACGCCGCCCACGCGAAGTGGCCGATGATCTCCTGCGTCACCCCGATCCCCACCTCGAAGGGCCGGTTCGCCGGGTCGAGGTTGCCGCGCATCCACGGCGTGCGCAGCGGCTCGTAGACCTCCGGCTGCGGCAGGTTCGGCACGCAGCGGTTGCGCTCGCTCGTCGCGCCCGAGATCAGCCCCAGCGAGATCCCGCCGTCCTCCACCGCCACGTAGCTCCCCGGCACCGCGTGATAGGCCATCGACGCCTCGAGCCCCGGGCTCACCCCGGCCAGCAGCCCGCCCAGATCGAGCACCCCCTCCACCCCCAGCGGCGCCTGCACGCACGTCCCGTCCCCGTTGCGGCACACCCCCTCCACGCACGCCGAGCCCGCCGCCGCGCCGGTGCACTCCCGATCGTCGACGCAGCTCCGGCAGGTGAAGCCCTCCAAGAGCCCCGCGATCTGGTCGAGCAGCAGCCCGTCGACGAGCCCCTGCACGCTGTCGAGGATGAAGTCGCCGATGAACGGGAAGTTGATGACCCCGTTGACCGCGTCGCACACCCAGCCGAGGAAGCCGCCGTTGTTGATCAGCTCGATGTCGAGCGCCGAGAGCTGATACTCGGGCACGCTCGCGAGCGCGAACGTCAGCTCCCGCGTCGGCTCCGGCGTCGACAGCGTCAGCGGCACCGCGACCTCGAAGCCCGGCCCGGCGAGCGCGAGCGAGCAGTTGGCGATCGGATCGACCTGCAACGGCAGCCGCAGCCCCAGCTCCGCGAAGGTCACCACCGCCCGGATCTGATCCGGCTCGCGCGCCTGCAGATCGATGCCCTCGATCGCGATGTTGATGTTGCAGCCCTGCCCGCCCTCGGGGCACGCCTCGGCCTGGCAGTAGCCCCACTCGATCCCGATCACGTTGCCGCCGTCGCCCGGCAGGCAGAACGCGAGCCCCTCCTCGGGCAGCACCTCGGCGAGCAGCGGCTCGAGGTTCTGCTCGAGGAAGTCGACACCGGGGCGGGTGATCCGCACCTGCACCGCGCTGTGGACCTTGTCTTTGTTGGGGAACGGCGCCGCGGCGCCCTGTTCGTCACAGCCACCACAGCCCTGCGACTGTCCGCAGGCCGTCAGCATGCTCAGCACGAAGACGGCCCGCAGATAGTGGCGCCACGTGCGCGATACGGCCACCATGCTCTGCTCCTCCCGAGGGTCGGTGGAGTCAAGCTAGGTCAGGCGAGGCAGGCCGGTCAAGCAAGGCGCGGGCCGTCAGGAGCCCTCATCCGGCCCCGCCGAAACCCGCGCCGATTGTTGCCGACGCCGTGCGACCCCCCTACAATCGCCTCCGGCCCAACCTCGCTGGTCGAGACGGACGCGCGCGTGCAAGAAGGCCAACACTTCGGTCCCTATCAGCTCATCAAGCGCATCGCGTTTGGCGGCATGGCCGAGATTCACCTCGCCAAGGCCACCGGCATCGGCGGCTTCGAAAAGCTCCTCGCCCTCAAGGTCATCCACCCCAAGTTCTCGGAAGACCAGGAATTCATCGACATGCTCGTCGATGAAGCCAAGATCGCGGTGCAGCTCAGCCACGTCAACGTCGGCCAGATCTTCGACCTCGGCCACATCGACGGCACCTACTACATCGCGATGGAGTTCATCGACGGCAAGGACCTCTACCAGCTCCTCGTCCGCTGCTCCGAGCTCGACATCGAGATCCCGTACGACATCATCGCCTTCATCGCGATGGAGGTCGCCGCCGGGCTGCAATACGCCCACACCAAGAGCGACAACTACGGCCGCCCGCTCCACCTCATCCACCGCGACATCAGCCCGCAGAACGTCCTGATCAGCTACGACGGCGAGATCAAGATCGTCGACTTCGGCATCGCCAAGGCCAGCCAGCGCAGCCGCGAGACCGAGAGCGGGATCATCAAGGGCAAGTTCTTCTACATGTCGCCCGAGCAGGCCTGGGGCGACGAGATCGACGCGCGCACCGACATCTTCTCCACCGGGATCTGCCTCTACGAGATGATCACCGGCGAGATGCTCTACAACGAGGACAAGGCGCTCGCCCTCCTCGACATGGTGCGCCGCGCCGAGATCCCCGACATGCGCCAGCGCCGGCCCGACCTGCCGCCGCAGCTCGAGCGCATCACCCGGCAGGCGCTCGCCCGCGAGCGCGAGCACCGCTACCAGAGCTCGGGCGAGCTGCAAGCGGCGCTCTCGGGCTTCGTGTATGGCACCTGGCCCGGCTTCAACCGCCGCCGCGTCGCCGACTTCATGCGCCAGGTCTTCGGCGACCAGCGCTTCGTGCTCCCCATGCCCGGCGAGGCGCCCCGCCCCGCGCCGCGCGAGGCGCCGATCCCCGACCTCAGCAGCAGCGGCGGGCTGATGGAGGCCGAGGACTTCGCGCCCGAGCACAGCGTCATCTTCGACCTGCGACAGCAGCAGCAGCAGCAGCAGAAGCCCGCCCGCGCCCCCGCCCGCGGCGCCGACCCCGAGGACGACCGCACCGTCGCCGGCGTCTACGCGGCCGCCGACGAGCTCCCCGACTACCTCGCCGAGGTCGAAGAGGCCGAAGACGAGCGCACCATCACCGAGGCCGTCTGGTCGGGCATCGACGGCATGGACGGCGGCGGCCCCGGCGACGACGACAAGACCGTCACCATCTCGTCCATCCCCGACCCCCGCGCGCAGCCCGAGCCGCCGACCGGCATGTTCGACGCCGCCCGCCTCGCCCGCGCGATGCCCGAGCCGCACGCGACCCCCGAGGGCATGGAGCAGACCCGGGCGATGATGTCACCCGGCCGCCGCGCCGCCCCGACCCCGGCCGCGCCCGCCGGTCAGGACGAACTCGACACCAGCGAGCTCACCCACGCGCGCATGTCCCCCGGCCGCGCCGCGCCCCAGCCCGCCGCCGCCCCGCCCGGCGCCGCGCCCCGCCCGATCCAGGCCCCGCCGGGCCGCCCCTCGTCGCCGCAGGTGATGGCGAGCCAGCCCGCGTGGCCCGCGCAGATGATGCCGGGGCAGATGCCCGGACAGATGCAGCCGATGCCGGGGCAGATGATGCCCGGCCAGCCGATGCCGGGGCAGATGATGCCCGGCCAGCCGATGCCCGGGCAGATGCAGCCGATGCCGGGGCAGATGATGCCCGGCCAGCCGATGCCCGGCCAGCCGATGCCCGGGCAGATGCAGCCGATGCCCGGGCAGATGCAGCCGATGCCCGGCCAGCCGATGCAGCCCGCCGTCCCCTCCTCGGCGCCCCGCCCCGCGCCCCGCCCGCCATCGACCATCCAGGCCCGCGCCTCCGTCCCCTCGCTCTCGCCCGAGTCCCCCCCCACCATCAGCACCGCCGGTCGCCCCCGCCGCGCCGGCCCCGGCGTCGCCGGCAAGCTCGTCAAAAAGGTCGCGAGCCCCGTCGGCATCGCGCTCGTCGTCGTCGTGCTCCTGCTCGTCTACGGCGCCGTCGCCGTCCTCCCCACGCTCCCCACCCTCTTCGAAGACCCCCCGCCGCCCACCACCACCCTCCTCGTCGAGTCCGTCCCCCCCGGCGCCGACGTCACCCTCGACGGCCAGCCCACCGGCCAGAAGACCCCCGCCACCCTCGCCGACCTCAACGTCGGCCACTCCTACACCATCGACCTCGCGCTCGCCGGCTACCGCCCGAAGACCGAGACCGTCACCGTCAGCGCCGACCGCGTCGACCCCCAGGGCGCCCCCATCGAGCAGCGCTTCTTCCTCGACAAGGCCCCCGGCGAGCTCATCGTCGAGTCCGAGCCCCCCGGCGCCGAGATCTACGTCCGCGGCCGCTTCCTCGGCAAGACACCCTGGCAGAGCGCCGAGGTCGACCGCACCGAAGAGAAGATGACGCTGACCCTGCGCATGCCCAAGTACCGCGACAAGCGCGTCACCGTCGACTGGAGCCGCGAGAGCAGGCAGACCATCAAGGTCGACCTCGAGCCGACCGGCAGCCGGTAGCCATCTCGCCCCCATGCCAGACCCTCAGCTCACTGACGGCGCAAGGCACAAAACCGTCCCATGCGCCGTGTGGGTGGCAAGGAGTCCATTCCTGTGAAGCTCAAGCACGTATACATCGAGAACTTCAAGGGGCTCTCCAAGCTCGACCTCGATCTCGTCGGCAATGACGGGCAGGCGCGTCGCCTCACCGCGCTTCGTGGTGGTAATGGTTCTGGCAAGACGAGCGTTCTTCAAGCGATCGCATTGACGCTCTCGCTCGCGACCCGACGTACCAAAGAGCCTCAAGACCTCGACTGGCATGGGTTCCTCGCCGAGCGGCTCGGGACTCGGGGCGAGACGCGCGTCGAGGTGCGGGTCGAGTTCACCGACGACGAACTCGAAGCCATCCAGGCTGTGTATCAGGTTTGGGCGGACACACGAACACCCGACTACTCCACGATCCGTCCAGGGCGACACCGAGAGGTCACCCTCGTCTACGAGCGTGGTCGGCCGTACGCCCTCGAAGGTGCTGACGCTCTGTTCCAGTTCCGTGGACGTTCGTATATCAAGACCATGCTCCAGCGTATGCCATCGCTGCGTGCGCATTTCTCCCGGGTCGGCGATGTCTTCTGGTTCGACCAGCATCGCAACCTCGGGTCGAGGATCGAAAACGACGGGGACGGAGCCCGCGCGCGCGCCACATGGACGGCGGGCGTCGAGCAGCTCCGCGAGCGTCTCATCGGATGGTGGGCCTATCACACATCGGCGTATCGTGAGCCGAGTCGAGACTACATTGCCGGAATCCAAGAGGCATATGGCAAGCTCTTTCCCGGGACATCCTTCCGCGGGGTACAGCCACGTTCGCCCATCGCGGACGATCCCGCCAGCGACTTCCTCTTCCTCTTCGAGCGGAATGGACTCACGTACGATCTCATGGAGCTCTCATCCGGGGAACAAGCAGTCTTTCCGATCTTGAGTGAGTGCGTTCGCCTGGGCATGCATCGCTCGGTCGTTCTGATCGACGAGCTCGAACTGCATCTCCACCCACCTCAGCAGCAGGCGCTGCTCAATGCTCTTCGGCATCTCGCGCCCGAGAGCCAGTTCATCATCACGACTCATTCACCCTATCTCGAAGATGTCATCCCCGATGATTGGACCTGCCGTCTGGAAGGAGGACGGGTATGGTCTTGAGGGTGTTGCTGGTCGAAGGAAGTCTCGATGCTCAGGTGCTTCGGCCCTTCCTTCAGCGACCGCCCTTCACGGTCGAGCGGGGGGGACCCAAGAATGGTCTGCCGCACGAAGCCCGGCGCCACATCGGGGGCGCCTACCTTCGCGATCGTGACTTCGACAGCGAGCCGCCGAGCGAACGTTCGAGTCCGGTCGATTGTGATAAGGAGATCCATGGGTGGACCTGGACAAGACACGAGATCGAGAACTATCTCATCGAGCCCGCCCTCTTTGCAGCCATCCTGCGTGTCGATGCGGAGGCTTGGAGTGACGCGCTCCTCGACGCGACCGCCAGACTCTCTGCCTATCAGGCTGCTCGATGGACGATTGGTCAGGCCCGCCGCGTCCTCCCGCCGACCTACAAGCTCACGACCGCGCCGCGCAACTGTTCCGATGATTTCAAGCTCCCAGCCGATCTGACGCGCCCAGCTCAAGAAAGCTGGCTCATCGAGCACACCGGCACGTTCATGCGTCGTATCGTACCGATCCTCACCGAAGACTCCCTGCGGGGCGATTTCGAGGCGCGCATCGCTGCATTCGAAGAGACAGTCGTGGGTGACATATCCGAGGCTATCGTCTGGTTCTCGGGCAAGGATCTCATTGGAGCCTGTCGCTCGTGGTTGGCCGAACACGCTCTCGGCTCGCCTTCGACTGTGGTGGCCCGCATTCGAGATGGCCTCATTGAGAATCCTCAACTCGCCGAAGCTCATCTCCCGGAGTGGGTTTCGCTCCGCGAGCGTCTCTGGCAGCTCGCGGACAGCATCTGATCCGCCTCACGGCTGCCAGCGCACCCCGAGCCCGCCCCCGAAGACCGTATCCACCGTCTTCGCCACCGTATAGGTCGACCCCCCCGCCGCCGTCACCGCCGGATCCACCTGCGTCGCCGGCCCGCTGTGATCGATCGTCAGCCGCGAAAACTGCCCGCTCCCCACCACCGAGAGACCCGGCATGAACGACCACGCCACCTCCGCGCCCGCCTCGAAGCCGAGCGCCGACGGCTCCCCGCTGTCGGCCGGCGCCTGATCGACCACGAACGGCAGCACCACCCCGCCCCGCGCCGCCACGTCCACCGGCCCCAAGCGCCAGCCCGCCTCCGCGCCCGCGCCGAGCCCGATCGTCGTCGTCGTCAACAACAGCGGCACCGGCTGAAGCTCCTGAAACGCCTGCCGCGCGAAGCGCCCGCCCACGTAGACCCCCGCGAAGCCATCGCCGAACGGATAGCGCCCGCCCACATCGAGCAGCGCCTCCTGCCGATCGACCGCCAGCCCGAACGGCGCGCCGCCGTTGTAGCGCGGCGTCTGCAAGCGCGTCTCGGCGAAGCGCAGATCACGAAAGCCGCCCCGCACCGCGAGGAACCACAGCGGCGCGTACTCCACCGCGACCTCGGCGCCGAACCCGAGCGGCCGCGCCTCGACGAGCGCGAGCAGCGAGTTCGCCGGCGCGTTCGAGCTGAACTGCCGCGCCATCTGGCCCGCGCCGAGCGACACCCGCAGCGACAGCGCCGACGCGCCCCCGCCGCCCCCGCTCGACACCACCGTCGCCGCGCCGAAGTCATCGAGGTCGACGTCCTCCGGCGTCTGCGTCCGCGCCCCCTCGCCGCTCCCCGCCGCGCGCCCGTCCAGCCGCCGCCGCCGCCCGTTCTCGTCGTAGGTGTAGTTCGTCTGCCGCCGATCACGCCCCGCGTCGGTCGCCGCCGCGCCCGCCGGCTTCTCGCCCGGCACGATCTTGATGTCCTTGCTGCGCAGCCACCCCGTCACCCCACCGCCCGCGACCACCTCGACCCACGCGCCCGTATCCGAGCGCCGCTGCACCTCGACCCGATCGCCCTGATACACCCGCCCCCGGCTCACGTACGCCTCGCCCGGCCCCGCCCGCACCTCGGCGAAGTCGCTCATCACCCGCGCCACCTCGTCGCCGCTCACCCCCGCCGCCTCGACCGGCACCGCCGGTTCCTGCGCCAGCGCCGGGCTCGCCGCGCCGGCCAGCGCGACCAACAACCACTGCTTCATCGCTGCACTCCTCCGCGAACGACCCGATCCTAACCCCAATCCCCCGGTCGGGCATACCCGCCGTCGCGCCGCCCCGATTTTGCGCCCCCCGCTCGCCCCCGATGCCATCACCGCATGGCATCATGCCATCACCCATCACTCCCCCGGCGCCGGCGCCGCCAGCCCGCCCCGCAGCCAGCCCAGCGTCGTCCGCAGCCGCGCCACCTCGCCCGGCCGCGCCCACGCCCGATCCTCGCGCTCCTCCGGATCGGCCGCCAGATCGAACAACCGCCACCGACCCTCCTCGAACCGCAGCTTCTGCCGACCCACCCACCACGCCAGCGCCTCGCCCCCGTACGGCCCCCGCGGCAGCTCCGCGAACAGCCACCGATCCGGCCGCGCGTGCCCCCCCAGCAACGGCAACAGCGTCTGCCCCCGCAGCGCCCCCGGCCGCGCCGGATCCCCCGGCCGCACCCCCGCCAGATCGAGCAGCGTCGGCGCCAGATCGATCAGCCCCACCCGCGCCGCCACCCGCCGCGCCGCGAGCCCCGGCACCCGCACGATCAACGGCACCCGCAGCCGCCCCTCCGCCATGCCCGGCGCCTCCACCGGCCCCCCCTCCGCGAAGACCTCGCCGTGATCGGCGGTCAGCACCACCACCGTCTGCGCCGCGTCATCCCGCCGCGCCAGCGTGTCGAAGAGGTAGCCGAGCCAGGTGTCGACGTAGCGGATCTCGTGGTCGTAGCGCGCCACCGGATCATCACCGAAGCGCGGCACCTCGAGGTGCTCGATATAGGCCGGCTGCGGATCGTAGAGGTGCAGCCACACGAAGAACGGCCGCGCCGCGTCGACCTCCGCCCGCTGCAGGTACTCCACCGCCGAGAGCACCACCGTCTCCGCGGTCGGCATCTCGTCCATCCGCCCCCGCTCGGCCGCGTACGGCTGCCACACCGCGAACCCCTGCGACAGCCCCGGCGCCCCCGGCCGCCGCTCGAAGTACCAATGGCTCGGGAACGCCGCCGTGCGATAGCCCCGCTCCGCCAGCATCTCGGCGAGGAAGACGTTGCGCTCCCCGTACACCGGATCGTGCCCCCCGTCCCGCCACAGCTCGCTCGGAAACCGCCCCGACAGCAGCCCGCCCAGCGCCGGCGCCATCCGCGGCGCGACCGCGTACGCCGCGTCGAAGACCACCGCCTCGGCCGCGAACGCGTCGATCACCGGGCTCGTCGGCCGCGGGTAGCCATGGATCCCCAGGTGATCCGGCCGCAGCGCGCCCACCGTCACCAGCACCAGGTTGTACGGCGGGCTCAACCCCAGCGCCGCCGGCTCCGTCGGCGGCGGCGGCGCGGGCGGCGCCGGCGGCGGGACCGGCGCGTCCTCGCCCGTGCAGTCCTCGTCGACCCCGTTCCCCGGCGCGTCCACCGCGCCCGGATGGATCGACGGATCGGCGTCGTCGCAGTCCCCGCCCCCGAGCGCCCCCGCGTAGCCATCGCCGTCGCCATCGAACGGCGCCCGCAGCCCCGCCAGCACCAGCCGCGACGACCCCCCCGCCGTCGCGAGCGCGTCCCGCGCCGGCCCCGAGCGCAGCGCCGCCGCCGACGCCGCCACCCCGAAGAACAACAAGAGCCCCACCGCCATCGCCGCCCGCCCCGGCGGCACCGCCCGCAGCGGCCCCCGCAGCAGCTCACCGCCCCAGAGCATCGGCCCCGACAGCAGCGCCGCCGCCCACAGCGGCCGCGGATCGACCCCCGCAAGCGCCCCCTCGCCGAGCGCTCCGCCCACCACCACCGCCCCCAGCGCCCCGAGCGCCACCAGATGCGTCGCCGGATGCGCCAGCACCGACAGTCCCGGCCGCCGCCGCACCACGAACTCCAGCGCCCGCGCCAACCCCGCGTGCAGCGGCGCGAACACCGCCGCCGCCGCCGCCACCCAGGCGAGCCCCAGCCCCGCCGCCGCCAGCGCCGCGAACTCCGGCGACTGCACCCGGCTCAGCACCACCCACATCCCGCCCGCCAGCGCCGGCACCCCCGCCCCGAGCACCAGCGCCAGCAGCCACGCCGTCGCCACCACCCGACACCGATCGTGCAGCCCCACGTCCGCCCGTGGCCACACCCGCAGCGCCGCGCCGCGCAGCAGGCTCACCGCCGTCAGCGACCGCGGCAGCAGCGGATGCACCGCCCCCGCCAGCGCCCCGAGCGCCGCGCCGACCAGCAGGTGCAACCCCATCGAGCCCAGCAGCACCAGCGCCGCCGCCCCGCCCTCGGCCGCGCCCATGCCCCCCACCGCGTCCACCGCGCCCGCCAGCACCCCGCCCGCCATGCCGCCGAGCACGTAGGCCGCCACCGCGCCCTCCGTCCCCCGCTTCGGCGCCGCCGCCGCGTCCGGGCTCGTCGTCATCGGCGTATCCATCGCAAGGCAGGCTGCGTTCGACCGCCGTGCGGGTCAAGTTCCGCGCTCGGCCCCCGCGCACAGATCAGGGTCGCCCCTCATGACCGGATCTGTTAGTTTTCATCTCCAGTCGACCCGACACCCCATTGGAGGCCCCCGATGCCGCGCCTGCTCCGCCTCTTGCCCCTCGCCGCCCTGCTGCTCCTCGC
This sequence comes from Myxococcales bacterium, assembly GCA_020633515.1. Next base: position 64,551 of record JACKDM010000010.1, on the reverse strand, counting down.
CGCCACGGCCGCCCACGCCAAGAACCCGGCCGACGTCTTCAAGGGCAAGATCGTCATGTCGGAGCGACCCTTCCCCGCCCGCTTCTCCTCCGACGCCCGCTTCATCAGTCACATGAAGAGCGTCGACGACAAGAGCTACACCTACGCCGACGACGCCGAGAGCATCAACATCGAGTTCATGGCCTTCTTCGCCAAGGCATACGGTGGCACCAACTTCCCTGCCACCATCTATGACGTCACCGAGGGTCGCCGGCAGGTCGAGAGCTTCCCCATCTACCCCGACCCCAACCAGAAGTCGACGCGCATCCTCGCCAGCAACGCCCGCCTCACCAAAGACAAGTTCCCCGACGAGGACCGCCGCTACGAGCTCGTCGTCGTCTCCGGCGGCCGCGTCATCGCCAAGACCGAGTTCACCATCCGCGAGAGCGCCCCCGCCCGCCAGAAGCGCCTCGCCGACGAGGCCGCCCTCAAGAAGGCCAGCGTCGTCTCCTTCGAGTGATCGCTCTCTCTCTCTTCCCATCCCATCGAGTCATATGACCCACACCGCGCTCTGTGCCCACGCGGGCATCGAGGTGCCGCTCATCTGCGGCGCCATGTACCCCTGCTCCGACGTCGACCTCATCGCCGCCGTCTCCGCCGCCGGTGGCATCGGCATCATCCAGCCGATCTCGATGATCTACGTACACGGCCGCGACCTCCGCGAAGGCATCCGCGCCATCCGCCGGATCACCGACAAGCCGATCGGGTTCAACGCCATCGTCGAGAAGAGCAGCAAGGTCTACGAGGAGCGCATGCGCCGCTGGGTCGACGTCGCGCTCGACGAGGGCGTGCGCTTCTTCGTCACCGCGCTCGGCAACCCCCGCCGGGTCGTCGACGCGGTGCACGCCGCCGGCGGCGTCGTCTACCACGACGTCACGACCCGCAAGTGGGCCGAGGTCGCGCTCGGCCACGGCGTCGACGGGCTCATCTGCGTCAACGCCCGCGCCGGCGGCCACGCCGGGCAGACCGATCCCGCCGCGCTCTATCGCGAGCTGGCCGACCTCGGCGCCCCGCTGGTGTGCGCCGGTGGCATCGGCGAGCCCTCGCAGTTCGTCGATGCCATCGCGATGGGATACGCCGGCTGCCAGCTCGGCACCCGCTTCATCGCCACCCCCGAGTGCCGCGCCCACGACGACTACAAGCGCGCCATCGTCCGCGCCCGCGCCGAAGACATCGTACTCAGCGAGCGGATCTCCGGCGTCCCGGTCGCGGTCATCAAGACACCCTACATCGAGCAGACCGGCACCAAGGCCGGACCCATCACCCGCCGGATGCTGCGCCACCCCAGGCTCAAGCACTACGCGCGCATGTACTTCACCGTGCGCTCGATCGTGCAGCTCAAGAAGGCATCGCTGCAAGGCAGCGGCTACCGTGACTACTGGCAGGCCGGCCGCTCGGTCGATGGCATCGATGGCATCGAGCCCGCCGGCGAGATCGTGCGCCGCTTCGCCGATGCGCTCGCCGCCGCGCCCGCTACTTCGGCAGCAGCGCGCCCGCCATCGCCTTGACCGCCGGATCGGCGTCGTTCGCCGCCGCGTGCTTCAACGCGTCGACCGCCGCCGCGCTCGTGTGACCCCGCAGCGCGATCACCCCCGCCCGCCGCACGCCCGCGTCGGCGTCGCCCTTCACCGCCGCCGCGATCGCCGGCAACGCCGCGTCGTCACTGCGCTTCGCCGCCGCCTCGATCGCGAGCTGCCGCATCTTCGCCGGCTCGCCCGAGCCGATCGTCTCGACCAGCAGCGCGGTCGCCGCGGGCGCCGCCGACTCGGCGAGCAGCCGCAGCCCGCGGCTGCGGATCGACCAGTTGTCCGACGCCAGATCGGCCTTCGCCGCCGCGAGCGGATCGGCCTCGACCGCCGCCGCGCGCGCGAGCGACGGCGCGTCCTCGCAGCGCACCGTGCCCGCCTCCACCGCGAGCGTGCAGCGCACCAGATCGGCCGTCGTCGCGTGCAGCCGCCAGTACACCACCGCCTCGCCCTCGCGCCTCGGATCGTGCGCCATCGCGCGCTGCTCGGCCTCGCCGAACGCCGCCGCGGCGGTCCACGGGTCGCGGCCGGCGACGTCGACGTCGAGGAAGAGCATCGCGAGGCGGGCGAGCGCCGCCGGATCGGGGTCGCCGATCGCCTGCCGCGCGGCGTGGAAGGCGTCGGCGCCGCGCAGCGGCTTGCCCACCTGGGGCGCGAGCGCGCCATACGGCCGGTGCTCGGCCTCGACGACGTGCACGGTGTAGCCGGGCACCGCGACCGCGCGGTCGACGCGGCTCGGCGCGTCGCCGAAGGGCTTGTCGGCGGCCTTGGCGGCGGCCTTCTCGGTGGGCTGGTCGGCGGGGGTCTTCATCGGGGGCTCCCCGGGCGGCGTCGGGTGGGCGGTGTTGGGGGCGCAGGCGGCGAACGCCCACAGCGCGGGCGTGAGCACGAACAGGCGGCGCATCGGGTCACCTCAGTGGTCGGCCGGCGGCAGCGGGCCCGACTCGGCGTCGGGCAGCGGCTCGTCGGGCCACAGCGGCGCGCGCCAGTCGACCACGATGCCGTCGAAGATCGACGGGAGCGCGGCGGCCCACTGCTCGCGCTCGGCCGCGTAGGCGTCGAGCAGCGCGCGGGGCACCGCGAGCACCGTGCCCCGCGCTTCGTCGGGGCTCGACCGGTGTAGCAGATGCACGGTCGCGTCGTCGACGGCGCGCACGACGAAGAGCGCGTCGGGTGCCAGCAGGCTCTCGCGGCGGGCGAGGTCCCACTTCAGCGCCTCGACGAGCCGGTCGTCGAGGCCGGCGTCGAAGAGCACGAGCTTCTCGCGCAGCGCCTCGGTCCCGAAGACCAGCCGCACCGTGAAGTCATCGGCCCAGGCGCGCACCATCGGCGCGCAGTTCTCGCGCATGTGCCGGTCGAACTGCGCCTGCACCGACGCCGCGAGCGCGCCCCGGTGCCGGATCCCGTCGCGGCGCAGCGCGACGACCCACAAGTCGCGGCCGAAGTCGGTGTAGAGCAGCGAGGGCTCGACCCGCACCGGGAAGAGGCAGCTCGGGCAGGTGAACTGCTGGAAGCGATCGTCGAGGAGCGCGTGGCGCAGCTCGGGCATGCGCTCGGCGTGTACGCTGATCGCGATCTCGCTCTGGAACGCCTCGCCGCAGCGGGGGCAGGCGATCGAGGCCGGCAGAAAGGTGCTCATTGTTCAGTTTCGCCGTGCTCGCTTCGCCGCCCTGCGGGCGGGATCTTCGCTGCGTCGTCGGGCATTCGCCCTCCTCCTCGCTTCGACCCGTCCCCCTCGGGGGGACGGCTTCGCTGCGCTCGGCGGTCTACCGCCCCGCTTGCGACGAGGCGCGCCCGTCGCCGGCGCTGGTCGTGCCGCCGCCGCCGCCGCCGCCGCCGCCGCCGGCCTCCTGGTTGGTCTCCGCCGGCAGCGAGTGGCCGCCGTCGACGGTCGTGTCGAACCAGTCGGCGGTCGCGCTGTCGCGGCTGCGCAGCCGGGTCCCCGGGCGGGCGCCGGTGACGCTGTCGTGGTCGCTGTAGTAGACCGCGTAGACCTCGGCGAACCACTCACCCGGCGCGCGCCACTGGTAGGCCGAGACCCCGTACTGCGGCCGGGCGTCGGCCTGGAACGACGCGAACTTGCTCGCATACGCCTGATGGAACTGCCGCCCCCCGACCGCCGGGCGGTCGGCGTTGTTGTACCAAGGGCTCTGGCTCGACTGCCACCGATCGGTCGTGAACACCGCCGCGACCGGCCCGGCGGTCGTCGCGTCGGCCTCGGCGACCGCGTTGTCGACGTCACCGGCGGTCTTGAGCGCGGCGAGCGCGATGTTGAAGTTCTCGCCCTGGCTCACCGCGCGCCGCATCGCCTTCTCATAGGCCGCGTGGTCGGCGTAGCCATGCGCCTCCATGCCACCGCCGGCGGCGATGATGTCATCGACGAAGGCGGTCGCGTTGGCATAGGTCTTCCACTTGCCGGCGTGCGCCTGCGTCGAGGTGTAGCCGCCGTCGTTGGTGATCCCCATCTTGGCGTCGACCGCGTGGCCGATCTCGTGGCGCACCACCGTGTCGAAGAGGTTGACGTTGCTGTTGAGCCCGACATCGGTCGTGCCGCCCGCGCCGTCGTCGACGCGCACCTGCCCGTAGCTGCCGGTCTTGGTGATGTCGCTGTACCCGATCACCGCCGAGTCGTCGCTGCCGCGGTAGTAGCCGCCGCCGTCGGCGCCGTTGTTGACGAGGAAGAGGTCGAGCGCGTCGTTGCCGGCGACGTGCCCCGGCGGGAGCTGCTCGAGGATCGCCCAGCCGCGGCGCAGGCCGTCGGCGGTCCAGTTGCCGCCGTCGCGGGTGCCGACCTCGAAGTTGAAGCGCCGGCTCATCACGACCATCAGCGCGGTGAGCTCGGTGTCGGGGATCAGGTCGAACATCGTCTTGAGCACGAGGTCGTCGAAGCGCACCCCGGCGGGCATGTTCTTGCCGAGCCGCGCCATGCCCTCGGGGCCGAAGCCGACGACGTGCACGAGCTGCATGCCGGCGTCGAGGCGGGCGATGAACTGCGCGACGAGCGCCCACTCGGCGTCGCTGTTGGCGAAGTTGATGGTGCCGGGCAGCAGCCGGCTGGCGTAGGCCGCGCCGGCGTCGCCGAGCGCGACGACGACCTTGGGGAACGCCGGATCGGTGAGCGCGTTGTCGGGGAGGTTGTCGAGGAGCCGGCCGACGTCGATGCGGCCGACCGCGCCGGCGAGCGCCTCGAGCGGGAGCGTGCCGAGGGTCTGCACCGCTTGCAGCGCCTCGGCGTCGGTGATGGCCCAGTCGAAGACGCCGTAGCTCAAGAGCCCGTTGACCTCGCCGAGCACCGTCGCGACCTGCGCGGCGAGCTGCGCGCGGCGGGTGGCGATGTGGGTGGTGAACTCGCTCTCCCGCATCGACTCGCCCGCGGCGCTCGCCGGGGGCAGCGGGCCGACGAAGTCGTTGGGATAGATGACGAAGTCGCCGAACTCGGTGTGCTCGACCCGGGTGGTCGGCGCGGCCGGCGCCGCGGCGGGCGGGGTGCCGCTCGCGGCCGGATCGGCGTGCGCCTCGTCGCTCTGCCCCGCGGCCGCGGTGGCCGACGGCGGCGGCGGCGGCGGCGCGGCCGCGACCGCCGGCTCCATCGCGCCGCCCCCCGCGCCGGAGAGCTCGGCCGCCTGCGCCTGCGCCGCGATCTGCGCGAGGTGCCCGTAGAGCCCGCCTTCGTTCGCCGGCGCCTGCCCCGGCGCCTGTCGCTCCGCCCCCGCCTGCGTGGAACGCGCCTGATCTGCCATGCCGAATTCCTCGTCGCGCCCTCGGGCGCGTGTCGTCCTCGGTCGACAGCATGTTCCGATTACGGGCGCCGATCAAGTGAGGGCGCGCCCGAGGCGGCGGGGTTATCATCGCGCGGCGACGAGGAGGTCGACGATGCAGGGAGCGCGGATCACGCGAGCTTCGAGGTGGGCGCTGTCGTGGGCGCTGTCATGGGCGTTGTTGGGGGCGCTGGTGGGGGCGCTGTCGGGCTGCGGCGAGAGCGGAGACGACGGTGAGACCGGCCTCGACGGCGGCGGGGGCGCGGGCGGGGCGGCCGACGCGGCGGCGGTGCCCGACCCCGGCGCACCCGACGCAGCGCCCGACGCGGCGATCGGCGACGCAGCGCTCCCCGACGCCGCGCTCGACCCCGCGACCCCCACCTGGCACCGCGACGTGCAGCCGATCTTCGCCCGCGCCTGCCTCGCCTGCCATCGCCCCGATGGCATCGGCCCCTTCGACTTCACCACCGCCTGGACCGATCGCCCGCCGCCCTGGGTCGCGCCCGCCGTCGCCGCGGTGACCGCCGGCACGATGCCACCCTGGCCGCCCGACGCCGCCTGCCGCGAGTACCGCCACAGCCGCGCGCTCACCGCCGCCGAGCGCGAGACGATCGTCGCGTGGGGCGCCGCCGGCCACCCCGCCGGCGACCCCGCCGACGCGCCGCCACCCCGGCCCGATTCGCGCGACGACGGCCCCCCGCCCGACCTCGTCCTCGACGCCGGCGAAGCCTACGCGCCGACCCGCGATGGCATCGATGACTATCGCTGCCTGCCACTGGCCCATGCCTTCGAAGAAGACACCTGGGTCACCCGCATCGAGGTGCGCCCCGACCAGGCGGCGATGGTACACCACGTCGTCACCTACCTCATCCCGCCCGAGGGCAGCGCCGAGCTCGACCGCCTCGACCGCGTCGCCCCCGGCCCCGGCTACCGCTGCTTCGGCGACGCCCGCGTCTACCCCGCCTCGTTCTTCTCGGTCTGGGCGCCCGGCAACGAGGGCTTCACCCTGCCCGACGGCGCCGCGATCCAGATCCCGGCCGGCAGCACGCTGGTCATGCAGATGCACTACAACCTGCTCGCCCAAGGCCCCGAGCCCGCGCCCGACCGCACCGCGATCGCGCTGTGGACCCTGCCACCCGGCGTCGCGCCGACCGCGCGGATCGACGTCGTGGGCTTCGCCGACGTCTGGCTCGACATCCCGGCGGGCGCGCCGGCGCACGTCTCCGAGCAGGTCTTCCGCTTCGCCGACGACGGCGAGATCGTCGCCGTCGCGCCGCACATGCACCTGCTCGGCGAGCGGATCCGCCTCGACGTCGAGCCCGCCGCGGGCGAGCCGACGTGCCTCGTCGACATCCCCCGCTGGGACTTCGACTGGCAGGACGCCTACTGGCTGCGCGAGGGCGAAGGCATCACCGTCGCCGCGGGCGATGCCTTGCGGATGTCATGCACCCATGACAACTCACCCGCCGCGCAGCCGATCGTCGATGGCATGCCGCAGACGCCCCGCCCGGTCGGCTGGGGGGATGGCACCCTCGACGAGATGTGCCTCGCGTTCGCGCTCGTGCGCCGCCCGGTCGCATCACCCTACCGCGCCTGCGCGGGCGCCGCCGAGTGCGGGCGGGGCTGCGCGGCGGGCGACGCCGACTGCCTCTACCGCTGCCTCGCCGCCGGCGGGGTCGAGTGCCTCATCTGCGCGGCCAACGAGTGGATCGAGTGTGCGTTCGGCGACTGCGCCGCCGAGGGCGCGCGCTTCCTCGCGTGCATCAACTCGACCTCGCCGTGCGGCGGCGGCGCGTGCGTCGTCGACACCTGCCTCGCCGAGAGCGACGCGATCCACGCGTGCAGCCACGCGCGGTTGATGCGCGGCGGCTGCGACGGTCGGCTGCGGCGCTGCGGGCTCGAATTCGGGGCGCCCTGACACCCCCTGGACACCGCCCCGCGCGCCGGGTATGGTCCCTCGCTTCGACACGCCGGAGGCGGAACGATGGGACTGTTCGGAGGCGGCGCGCTGCGCAAGCAGGTGGACGCGCTGACCGAGGAGCTCGCGAGCGTCAGGGCCGAGCTCGAGAAGGCGCGCGCCGAGAAGGCAGACGCCGAGAAGCGCCTCGCCGAGAAGGAGGCGGCCGCGCAGACCGCCAAGGAGGCGGCGCGCAAGGTCGAGAAGAAGAGCGACGGGCTGCGCGACGCGAAGCGGTCGGCCGAGGAGAAGGCGACCGCGATGCAGGGCAAGGTCGCCCACCTCGAGAGCGAGCTGGCCGACTTCCGCCGGGCGATGCTGTCATCGAAGGACGAGGCCGAGCGGGCGAAGGCGCGGATCGCCGAGCTCGAGGCGCAGCTCGCCGCGGCCCGTCGGGTCGCGGCGGGGCCGGCCCGGCCGGAGCGCACCGAGCGGGCCGAGCCGCGGGCCGAGCGGTCCGCCGAGCGCGCCGAGGCCGCCGCCGAGGGCCGCGCCGAGGCTGCTGCCGAGGGTGAGGCGCCCGCCGAGGCGCCGCCGTCGCGCCGCCGCGAAGAGGACCCGCGCCTCGAGCGGCTGCGCGAGCAGCTCGCGGCCGAGCGTGAGCAGGGCAAGGCGCTGCGCGACAAGATCGCCGAGGCCGAGAAGCAGGCGCGCACCGCCGACAAGCGGCGGGTGGCCGATCTCGACAAGCACGAGGCGGCGGTGCGCGACCTGCAACACCACCTGCGCGCCGAGCGGCGGGCGTACAAGATCCTCCAGCTCCAGTACGAGGCGCAGATCGAGCGCGCCCGCGGCGCCGAGGAGTCGGTGCAGGCGCGGGTCGAGGCCGAGCTGGCCCGCGCCGAGTCGGCGGCGCCGGCCGCGGCGGCGGACGAGTCGGCGAGCTGAAGCGGCCGGGGCGCAGCGAGCCGACGGGGAGGCGAGCGCAGGGGCGCGGCGAGCCGAGGCCGAGGTGAGCGCAGGGGCGCGGCGAGCCGAGGCTCGATGCCGAACGGATCCCGCCGGCGGACCCGCGATCGGAGCCGATCGCCCCAAGTCCATGCTCCATCGAGGCATTCGGCCCCGGGGCGCCCGGTCGTGAACGTCGCGACCGGATGGTCGCCTCCGTCGAGCGGGCGCCGGATCGAGCGGGTGTCCCGTCTCCGGGCATGGCCGATGCAACCCTCCGCGGCGTCCTTGACCTCGGAGGTTCGACATGTCCGGCAGTCTCTTCGCGCTCGCCTTCCTCGCCGCTCCCCTCTTCTGCCCGCCCGACATCGCCCACATCCGCTGGGATGGCGTCGAGAGCCGGGTCTCGGCCGACGACATCGAGATCCGCGGCACGATCTGGGACCGTGACCGCGACGGCAAGCCCTCGGCCGGCGACGTGATGCGGATCGACAGCGCCCGCCGCGGTGGGAGCGTGATCGACGTCAGCGAGACCTGGGTGGTGATCAAGGGCGACTTCGCGCGCGCCCTCGCCCGCGACCTGAAGCGCTCCGACGTGCGCGAGTCGTGCGAGCGACCCTTCGAGTTCGAGGGCGTGCCCACGATCCACGATGGCAAGGCGCTCGCCCGCTACTTCGAGGAGATCGTGCCCTCGGCGGTCGCCGAGGCGACCGAGGAGGTCCCGGCGGTCGAGGGCAAGCTGAAGCTCTGATCGACTACTCGCGGCGCCCGAGCGCTTCGAGCACGAGCGGCGCGAACTCGCTCTGGAGGATGTGCGCGCCGGCCGCGTAGTGCGCGCGGTAGGCCGAGACGTCGCCGCGCAGGCCGGCGTTGACGTCGGCGCCCCATACATCGGCGAAGACCTTCTGGCCGGCGGCGCGGATCGCGGGCGCCATCAACTCGATCTGCGTCGAGGGGATCTCGACGATCTCGGGCGGGCGGTCGAAGAGCGCCATCACCTCTTCATATTCGGCGGGGCTGTCGGGGCGCACCTGGACGCGGATGGACGGGTCGAGGCGGCGGGCCTCGGCGGCCTTGGCGGCGTCGGAGACCGAGACGAAGACCTCGTCTTGCAGGCCGGCGGCGGTGATCGCGGCGACGACGAGGTCGACGCGGCTGGTCTTGGTGTCGAGGTCGATGAAGAGGCGGCCGCGGGTGAGCGCGAAGGCGTCTTCGAGGGTGGCGACGCGCTCGCAGCCGAAGTCGCCGGGGATCTCGGGGCGCACCGGGGGGCGGAGCGCGATCTGGGCGAGCTCGGCGGCGGTGTGGTCGGCGACGGCGCCGGTGGCGAGGGTGGTGCGGTCGAGGTCGGCGTCGTGCATGAGCACGAGGCGGTCGTCTGCGGTGTGGCGCACGTCGAGCTCGACGCCGTCGACGCCGAGGAGGAGCGCGGCGCGGATGGCGGCGAGGCTGTTCTCGGGGGCGATGGTGCCGAACTGGCCGCCGGCGCCGCGGTGGGCGACGACCATGGCTTCGTGGCAGTCGGGGTCGATGACGCAGCCGAGCGGGACGGGCGAGCGGCGGTCGGGCGGGGTGAAGTCGGCGGTGCAGTCGAAGAGCGCGGCGTCGGGGCCGGCGACGAAGGGGAGGCCGGCGGTGGGGCTCGACGGGCGGGCGTCGGGGGCGGCGTCGGGGGCGGCGTCGGGTTCGGGTTGGGCGGCGTCGTCGGGGGTGGCGGCGTCGGGTTCGGCGGCGTCGGGTTCGAGCGCGGCGTCGGGCGGGTCGAGCGGGATCTCGGCGCGGTCGGTCTCACCGCAGCCGGCGAGCGGGAGCAGCGCGGCGAGGGCGAGGCGGGCGAGGGCGAGGCGGGCGAGGGCGAGGCGGACGAGGGTGCGAGGCGAGGGGCGGGGCATCGGCGGTCTCCGCGAGCAGGGCGTTCGCGAGCGTGCCACAGCGCCGCCCGCCGCGCCTACCGTCGGCGCACCTCGCGCGCCCGCCGCGCCGACCGTCGGTGCACGCCGCGGTCCCGGCCGGCGACGCCGCGTGGTGATCCGCGCCGTCCGCCGTCCACGCGCCGACCGTCGGCGCACCTCGCGTCGCCCGCCGCGCCGACCGTCGGCGTAGCCCGCGGTCCCGGCCGGCGACGCCGCGTGGTGACCCGCGTCACCCGCCGTCCCGAGCCGACCGTCGGCGCCCCGCGCCGCTCCTGCCATCGCCGCCCGGCGGTAACCCGCGCCGCGCCGCGGGTATCGGCTCCCCGCTCCGACCAACCACCGAGGCTCCTGACGCATGTCGCCGCTCGACCTCCGCCTCCGCGTCCGCGTCGACCGCCCGCCCGCGGCCGATCGCGACTTCGTGCTGTACTGGATGACCGCCGCCCGCCGCCCCGGCTGGAACTTCGCGCTCGAGCGCGCGCTGTGGTGGGCGCGGGCGCTCGGCCGCCCGCTCGTGATCTTCGAGCCGCTGCGCGCCGGCTATCGCTGGGCGTCGGATCGGCACCATCGCTTCGTCATCGACGGCATGGCCGACAACGCGCGCGCCTTCGCCGGGCGGGCGGTGAGCTACTACCCCTACCTCGAAGCCAAGCCGGGCGACGGCGCGGGGCTGCTCGCGGCGCTCTCGGCGCGGGCGGCGGTGGTGGTGGGTGACGAGGCGCCGATGTTCTTCCTGCCGCGCATGGTGGCGGCCGCCGAGCGGCAGGTCGCGTGCCGCTTCGAGACGGTCGACTCGTGCGGGCTCTTGCCGCTCGAAGCCGAGCCGCGCGCGTGGCCGCGGGCGTTCAGCTTCCGCCGCGCGCTGCAACGGCTCCTGCCGGCGCACTTCGAGGTCTGGCCGGTCGAAGACTGCCTCGCCGGGGTCGAGCTGCCGCGGCTCGCGGCGCTGCCGGCCGAGATCACCCGCCGCTGGCCGGCGGCGAGCGCGCTCGATCGGGCGGCGCACGTCGAGCGCACGATCGCGATCGACCACGGCGTCGCGCCGGTCGAGGCGGTCGGCGGCCACGTCGCGGGCACCGCGCGGCTGCACGCGTTCGTCGATCGGCGGCTCGCGCGCTACGACGAGGAGCGCAACAAGCCGGGCGCGGGCGGGTCGAGCGGGCTGTCGCCGTGGCTGCACTTCGGGCACGTCTCGGCGCACCAGGTCTTCGAGGCGGTCGCGGCGCGCGAGGCGTGGAACCCGGGGCGGGTCGCGGCGAAGGTGACCGGGGCGCGCGAAGGGTGGTGGGGCATGAGCGCGGCGGCCGAGAGCTTCCTCGACGAGCTGGTCACCTGGCGGGAGCTCGGCTGGCAGTTCTGCCACGCCGAGCCGCGCTACGCCGAGTACGAGAGCCTGCCCGACTGGGCGCGGCTGACGCTCGCCGAGCACCGCGGCGACCCGCGCCCGGAGCTGTACTCGGCGGCCGAGCTCGAAGCGGCGCAGACCGCCGATCGGCTGTGGAACGCCGCGCAGAACGAGCTCCGCCGCGACGGCGTGATCCACAACTACCTGCGCATGTTGTGGGGCAAGAAGATCCTGGAGTGGTCGCCGACGCCCGAGCAGGCGCTCGCGGTGATGGTCGAGCAGAACAACAAGTGGGCGATCGACGGGCGCGATCCCAACTCCTACTCGGGGATCATGTGGGTGCTCGGCCGCTTCGACCGCGCCTGGGGGCCCGAGCGGCCGATCTTCGGCAAGATCCGGTACATGACGAGCGACTCGACGCGCCGCAAGTACGACGTGCGCGGTTATGTCGACGCCTATGCGGATTGGCCGCCGGGCTGATCGCGCGTCGATCGCAGAAACCCGGTCGCCTCTGCCCCGCCCGCTTCTGCTACGATGCGTCCAGTTCCGGTCTGGACGGATTCATTCGACGACGATGCAAGTCTACGCCTGGCGCGGGAGCGGGGGGGCGGCCACCCCGGTGCAGAAGATCCCCGATCGGCCGTGGGCGCGGAACGAGGTCGAGATGCTGCCGGCGACCCGGTCGGCGGCGCTCGGGGCGTTCGAGCGGCTGGTGATCCCGGAGGGCGTGCACGGGCCGCGGCCGTTCCGGGTGGGGGTCGCGAGCGATCTGTCGCCGGCGATCGGGACGCTGCACAACGGGCTGTACGAGCTCTCGCGCATGGAGACCGGCGACCGGGTGCAGCTCACCTGGGTGCGGCCGGGGTGGGAGGAGCTGCACGTCGTGTTTCGCACGCTGGCGTCGGGGGAGGCGCGCACGGTCGCGCACGCGCTGGTGGAGCGGGCGGACGCGCTGCGACGGGGTGGCGAGGAGATCGGCGAGGGGCGGCTGGCGGGGCACGGCGAGCTGTGGAATGCGCCGCACTGCGTCTTCGTGCTGCTCGGGCCGCGGACGAAGCGCCGGGGCGGCGCGGGAGGTGGCCGGTGATCGTGCTGCGCTGCTGGAAGGCGAGCCCGGACGGGCGGCTCTCGCCGCTGGGGGATCGCACGCAGGTGATCAAGGACGGGCCGCAGTCGGAGCGGGTGTTTCGCTCGCTCGCGACGTGGTGCGCGCTCAACGGGCTCGCGTTCCGGGTGGGGGTGTGCGGCGATCCGAGCATGCACCAGACCCGCCTCGCGGGGAGCGCGGTCGAGATCAACCGCGTCGTCGATGGCGATCTGGTGCACGCGACCTACCTGAAGAAGGCGTGGAGCTACATGCACGTCGTCTATCGCACGGTCGACCGCCATCAGGCCGAGCGCATGCTGCGCAGCTTCGTCGACATCGGCCGCGGGATCGGGCGCTGCGAGAACAACGACCGCGACCTCGACGAGGCGATGGTGCGCGCGCCGTACTTCGTCTACGTGCTCACCGGCAAGCTCCCGCCGCGCAACCAGCCCGAGCCGCAGCCGATCGTGACCGAGGCGCCGTCGCTGCTCTCGCTCGCCGATCTGTGAGCGCCGTCGCTCAAAAGCTCCCGCCCAATCCGAACGCCAGGTACTCGAGCTCCACGTCGGTGCGCAGCGGGAAGGCGACCCGCAGGTAGCCTTCGAGGCGCTCGTCGAAGAAGCTGTAGGCGTAGGTCAGACCGGGCGCCATGAAGAGCTCGTCGAAGACCTCGGCGACGCCGGGCTCGGCGAGGGTCGCGGCGTCGAAGAACGGGATGAGCGCGTGCCTTCGGGCGTAGGGCATCGGGATGCGCACCTCGATCCCGGCGGTCGCGGCGAGGTTGCCGCCGAGCTCGACGACGTCGCCGTCGAGCGGGCGGTCGAAGCGCAGCGGGTCGAAGCCGCGGATCTTGGGGGTGATGCGGCTGTGGGCGGGGAGCGCGCCGCGCTCGTAGCGGGTGAGGTCGTGTACGCCGGCGAGCAGGCCGAGCACGAGGTGGCGGTCGCCGTCGAACCGCCACAAGGGCACGCGCAGGCTCAGATCGGCGCGGAGGCGGCGCAGGTCGTAGTCGCCGCCGAGCCAGGGGGTCGCCCGCCAGGCGCTCGTGTTGAGCGCGAAGCCGAGGTAGGGGATCTGCTCCTCGTCGAGCAGCTCGTAGCTGATCCGGGCGCGGAAGCCGAAGGCGCTCATGAGCGTGGACTCGGCGGCGACGGGGAGGCCGGCGGCGGAGGGCACGCCCTCGGGGAAGGTGACCTCGTACCAGATCCCGGGCAAGAGCTCGAGGCGCTCGGCGAAGGCGCGCAGGCCGGCGGCGAGCTCGGCCGACCACCAGATCTCCTCCACGTCGGCGCCGAAGTCGGCGGTGCGGCGGTCGAGGCGGGCTTCGAAGCCGAGCAGCGGGAGCACGTAGGGGTCGAAGACGTGCAGGCCCTGCCAGTCGGGCTGCGCATAGAGCACGACGCGCTGCCCGGCCCCGCGCAGCGCGGCGCCGGCGGAGAGCGCGCGCACGTCGGTGGTGGCGTCGCCGAGGTCGAGGTTGTGCAGGGTGAGCGACTGCTGTTCGAGGTTGATCGAGAAGGGCTCGCGCTCATCGAGCTGGAAGAGCAGGTGGCGGGTGCGGGGCTTGGGGCCGGGCACGGTGCGGGCCTCGACGCGGCGGAAGAGGTGGGTGCGGCGGAGCGCCTGCACGCTGCGGTCGATCGCGTCGGGGTCGTAGAGGTCGCCTTCGTCGACCTCGACGAGCGCGCGGAGCAGGTCGTGGCGAGTGACGCGGTTGCCCGAGAACCAGACCCGCCCGATCCGCACCGCCTCGGCGTCGGCGATGGTGAGCGTGACGTCGACCGGGATCGTGTCGCCGGGGCTCTGCCCGCGCTTCGCGGTCCAGCGCACGTCGGCGTCGGGGCGGGCGGCGGCGGCGAGGCGGGCGCGGAGGTCGTCGGCGAGCGCGTCGGCGTCGTCGGGGCACCACGGCTCGCCCTCCCGGCGCAGCGCGCGGGCGAGCACCTCGGGCGGCACGGCGGGCGCGACGACCCGCCACTCGCGGAGCGCGGCGCGCGGCCCGGGGGTGACGCGGAACTCGACGGCGAGGCCGCTCCCCACCGGCTCGACGGCGACCTCGACCTGGGCGTCGGGGAAGCCGGCCCGGCACACCTGCCGCCGCACCCGCTCGGCGTCCTCTTCGAGCACCCACGGCCGCGCGACGGTCTCCGGGCCCGCCTCGGTGCGCAGCTTGGGGCGGCTGACGCCGTCCGGGAGCCCGACGGTGCGCAGCTCGCCGACCGTGCGCCGCTCGCCGGGGTGGGCGACCCAGGTGACGTCGACGACGCCGGGGCTCTCGACGAGGCGCGGCTCGACGCGCACGAAGGGGTAGCCCTGCTCGATGAAGTAGCGGCGGATCCGGTCGGTGTCGCGGTCGAGCAGGTAGGGGTGGAAGATGTGGCCCTCGCGCAGCGCGAACGGGGAGACGACCGCCTCGACCCGGCGCGCGAGGCGGCGGCTCTCGTCGGGGTCGGGGGTCGCGTCGGCGACGAGCGGGCGGAGGCGGCCGGTGCGGCGGGGCTCGGCTTCGAAGGCGACGACGACGTCGACGAGCCCGGCGGCGCGGGCGACGGGCTGCACGCGGAGCGCGACGCCGCCGCGGTCGGGGCGCTCGAGCGCGGCGACGAGCGCTTCGAGCGCCTCGGGGGTCGCCGGGCTGCCTTCGAGCGCGGCGACGGCGACCCGGTCGGCCGGGTCGGGCTTGCCGCGGGGCAGCCGCACGCTGCGCACCGTCGGGGCGCGGTCGGGATCGGCGGCGGCGTCGAACGCCTCGACCACCGCCGCCGGCTGAGCGGCGACGGGCGCGGCGGTGAGCACTGCGGCGAGCGCGGCAGCGAGCCCTGCGGCGAGGGGGCCGAGAAGGGCGAACTCCCCTCGCTTCAGCGCTCCCCCCCGCCGTGCTCGCTCCGCCGCCCTCCGGACAAGCGCTCCGCGCCTCACATGCCGACGCACGCCCGCTCGATCGCCACCGCGGGTCGGGTGCAGGGGCGCAGCGTCACCCCGTCGACGACGTCGCCCGCCTTCGCCGGGCCGTGCGCCCGCAGCGCGCGGTACATCGCCTGGAACTTCTCGAACGCCGGCCGCGCCTCGGCCTCCGGCACGCCGCTCCACTCCAGATCGGGCTGCCCGAAGCGCGCCATGCCGCGGGTGTAGAAGGTGACCGTGCCCGGCGCGGTGCCCTGCTCGGCGTCGATGACGACCTGCTGCGCGAGCCAGTCGTCGCTCGCGAGGAAGCTGCGCCACGCGGCGTGATCGAAGACGCGGCGGCTGCCGAGGTCGACGACGACGTGCCGCGCGTCGGCCGCGATCGCCGCCGCCGCGAGCGCCGCCGCGCGGAGGTGGGCGTCGTCGGCGAGCGGCTTGCCGGCGTAGCGCACGAAGACCACCGAGCGCGCCGCTCGCACCGCGTCGCCCGCCTCGCCGGCCGCGCTCGCGATGCCCTCGACGTCGAGCGGCAGGTCGGCGTCGACCGGCGCCGGCACGTAGAGCAGCCCGGTCCCGGCCCTGGCGCGCGCGGCGAAGTCGGCGAGCTCGGCCGGCGGGGTGAAGCCGGCGACCCGCGCCTCGACCGCGGCGACCTCGGGCGTCGGCTCGGGGGTGAAGACGGCGAGGGACACCAGCGCCGTCGACGCGGCATCTGCCGGGAGGGTGTCGCGGAGGTGGGCCGAGAGCCCGCCCCCGGCCGGCGCCGGCGGGGGAGACGTCGACGCGCCCCCGCAAGCGGCGAGCGTCGACGACAGCACGAGAGAGAGCGCGAATGTCAGCGGAGGGTGTCGCTTCATGGCCGCGATGGTGACGCAGGCGCCCCGGCGTGGGCAACCCTGCGTCTTCGCCCGCGATGCGCGCCCGTCGCGACCCACCGCCCAAGTTGACAACAGCCGGGATCTCCCGTGTGATGGCCGGTGGTCGGAGCCGGCCGCCATGGTCGGTCCGTAGCCCAGGGAGGAGCGAGTGCGCTCGACCGTCTTGATGGCGCCGGCGGTGATCCTCGCCGCGCCCTTCGCGGCGTCGGCCCAGAGCGAGGGGGCCGAGAGCGGCGGCATGACCGCCCTGCTCGTCGTCGCCGTCACCTTCGTCGTCATCGGCCTCGCCGGCGCCTTCCTGCCGCGCCTGCGGCCGCTCGCCGGCCGCCTCGTCATCCGCGACGCCTTCGGCCCGAGCGTCTTCGCGTCGAGCAGCCTCGCCGCCGCCCGGAGCTGGCAGAGCCAGGGTGAGCTCGACCCGGTCCCCTCACGCGAGGGGCTGCTCACCGGCCTCGTCATCAAGCGCGGCTTCGGCCGGGCGGTCGAGGTGACCTTGCGCTTCGACAAGGGCGGCCAGACCCGCGAGGTCGTCGCCGGCCGCCTCGAACCGGGCCAGCACGAGCGGGTCGGCGACCTCGTGATCGACTACGACGTCAAGCGTGGCGCCGAAGCGGCGGTGAGCTGATGGCACGCACGAACACCGACGCCGCCGACGGGCTGCGCGTCCTCTACGCCGACGACCGCCGCTACGCCCCCGTCCGGGTGCTCGGCGAGGGCCACACCGCCCGCGTCCTCCTCGCCACCGACCCCGGCGGCGACCAGGTCGCGATCAAGGCGATGAAGGACAACATCACCCTCTCGCCCCGCGCCTTCATGGAGGAGGCCGACCGCCTCCAGGCCCTGCGCCGCAAGGAGCGCGAGCTCTTCCCCGACCGCCCCGACAGCCAGTCGGCGTTCCCCACCGTGCTCGACCGCGACCCCGGCGAGCGCTTCTTCGTGATGGAGGTCGCGCCCGGCCGCCCGCTCGCGCGCCTCTTCTCCAACCGCCAGATCGTGCGCCCCGAGCAGGCGGTCTCGATCACGCTCCGCGTCGGCGAGGCGCTCCGCGTCGCCGGCGCGCTCGGGCTGCGCGCCCAGGACCTCAAGAGCGACGCGATCTTCTGGGACCACGTCTCGGGCCGCGTCGTCATCCTCGACTGGAACGTCGTCGCCGACAGCCGCCTCCCCGAGACCGGCTGGCTCCCCGCCGACCTGCGCACCACCGCGAGCTACCTCGACGCGCTCCTCGCCGGCGGCGAGACCGTCAGCGAGTGGAGCGGCCGCATCTACGACCCGCCCGCGCGCTGGAGCCGCTACTACCGCGCGCTGCGGCTCTCGCTCGAAGACCTCGTCGCCCACCCCGAGGGGCAGAACCTCGACGAGTTCCTCTCCACGCTCATGGCCGTCGAGGCGATGCTCGGCGACCAGCCCGAGAACCTGCTCGACTTCGTGCGCGCCTGCCTGCTCGACGCCCGCGAGAGCGACGACGACGACCGCATCGCGCTCGCCGATCAGGCCGCGGCCGCCGCCGAGATCGCGCTGACGACGCGGGCCTTTGCGCTCATGCTCGACGCCCGCGGGCTGCTCGGGCAGGCCGAGGAGCTCGCCGGCCCCGAGGGGCAGACCATCGCGCGGCTGTGGAGCTGCGTGAAGACCGCCGACGAGACCGGCGGCTTCGATGTCGGCAAGAGCCTCGAGATCTACCGCCTGCGCTCGCTCGCCTCGGTCGCCCGCCGCGCGCCCGGTTATGCCGGCGAGGCGCTCGAGATCGCGCGCAAGCTCGCCCGCCTCGAATGGGACGACGCCGCCCGCCGCATCGGCGCGCTGCGCGCCCAGCTCGGCGACCACCCCGCGATCAGCTCGCTGCTGCAAGACCTCGAACACGAGGCCAAGGGCCTGCGCGACGGCCGCGCCGGGCTCGCCGCGCTCGACGGCGGCGACCGCGACCGCGCCCGCGCGCTGCTCGCCGAGGGCCTCGCCGAACTGAGCAAGGTCCGCTACCAGGACAAGCTCCTCGAGCGGTTCCCCATGCTGCGCGAGCAGTTCGCCGCGCTGCCCGCGCCCGCCGCGCGCAAGACCGAGGTCGACCAGACCGAGCTCGCCGTGCAGGCCGCCCGCCGCCGCTACGCCCGCCAGGGCCGCCTCAGCATCGAGGGGCTCGCGCAGGCCGCGCAGGGCGACACCCGCGTCGCCGCGCTCGAAGCGCTCGGCCGCGCCTGGGACGACACCGACACCCCGGCCGCCGACACCCGCCCGCCGGTCGCCGACGTCATGCCGGCGCTCCTGCACGCGATGGAGCTCTCCGCCGCGCAGCGCGGCTGCTTCCCGCTCAACCGCGCCGAGAAGACCTTCGACCGCATCATCGAGAACCTCGACGCCCGCCTCGCCACCACCGATCGCGCCGCCGCCGATCAGGTCCGCAGCGACGCCGACGCGATCGGCGACCACTGCCGCCAGATCACCGACGCGCTGCGCGACACCGACCTCGACCGCGGCTGGGCGACCGAGGCCGTCGACGCGCTCAAGACGTGGCGCCGCCGCTTCCTCGAGCGCACCGAGCGCGCGAGCGAGACCCACCAGACGCTGTCGCTGTATGTGCGCGGCATCGAGAAGCTCGGCCCCGACACCGGCCTCGCCGGCCGCGCCGAGCTCTTGACCCGCCTCCAGCGCCGCCGCCCCGAGGACCCGACCGTCAAGCGGCTGATGGCCGAGCTGCGCGCCGAGCTCGACGAGGCCGAGCAGCGCCGCGGCGACGACCCCGACGTGCAGGCCGCCCGCCGCGTGCTCGACCCGCTCAGCACCCCCGCCGTCGCCGCGATCCTGCCGCCCGCCGGCGCCGCGATCTCCGACGCGCGCACGATCCCCAACCGGGTCCCCACCGAGCTCGCGCCGCCGCCGGCGACCGCGCCCGCGCGGCAGCCCGAGCCGCCGGTGCGCCGCACCCCGCCGCCCGCGCGCCCGACCGCGCCGGCGAGCGGATCGAAGACGGTCTGGATCGCCGCCTCGATCGCGGTGGTGCTCGTGGTGGTGCTCGCGTGGCTGCTGCTGCGGCCGAAAGAGCCGGTCGGCCCGGTCGAGCCGATCGGCGCCGCGGGCGCGGCCAGCGCCCCGCGGTGACGCCGCCGCCCGGCCCGGCGACCGGCGGCACGCCCGCCGGCACGCTCCCGCCCGCCGTCGACCCGGCCGCCGCCGAGCGCGCCGCCGCCGAGAAGGCCGCCGCGGAGAAGGCCGCCGCCGAGCGCGCCGCCGCCGAGAAGGCCGCCGCGGAGAAGGCCGCCGCCGAGAAGGCCGCCGCCGAGCAGGCCGCCGCCGAGAAGGCCGCCGCCGAGAAGGCCGCCGCCGAGAGGGCCGCCGCCGAGAAGGCCAACCCGCGGCCCCGGCCGGTGCGCCGCACGCCCCGCGAGACCGAAGACCAGCGCATGCAGCGCCTCGCCGAAGAGCGCGCCCGCCAGCTCCGCGAGCAGCTCGCCCGCGAGAAGGCCAACCGCGACAAGACGCCGACGCCGACGCCCAAGCCCAAGCCCAAGCCGGACGACGACAAGCCGGATCCGCCGAAGCCCAAGCCCGACGACGGGAAGAAGCCGAGCTACCTCACCGACGAGTGGTAGGCCCTGCCCGGCAGGGCCGGGCCGTTTTCCGCGGGTGGGATGCCCCGGAGCGCGAGGAAGAGATGGACGACAATCAGAACAGCCGCGCGCGGCTCTTCCAGAACTACCGGCGCGGCACCAAGGCCGGCGAGGGTGAAGAAGAGACCCCGCCGCCCCGCACGCCCGGCGCGGCGCTGATGGACCGCGCCTCGCTCAGCCGCCCCGGCTCCGCCGCCGCCGCGGCCGCCGCCGCCCGTCCGCCCGCCGTGCCCCGCGCCCGCAAGTCGATGGTGCAGGGCGGCCCCGGCCACACCGGCAACTTCCGCCTCCCCGACCGCCGCACCGTCGACACCTCGCCCGGCACCGGCCCCGGCTCGATCGACAAGCCGCTGCCCGGCGCGGCCGACAAGGGCAACTTCTCCGCCGTCGTGCAGGCGCTCCTCGGCCGCCGCAGCGACAACCCCCTCATCGAGCTCGCGCAGGAGGCGAGCCGCATCGTCGGCACCGACTACGTCGGCCCGCTCAACGACGAGCGCTACCAGGAGGTCATCGACTCGCTCTCGCTCGAGCTCAAGGGCATGGACGAGCCGATCCTCGGCCTCCTCCACAACGCCGTGCTCGAACGCCAGGAGATGCGCTTCCCCCAGCTCCTCCGCCAGTTCGAAGGCGCGCTCCAGGTCGGCGACTTCGACGCCGCCGAGCAGACCCTGCACAAGCTCAGCCGCGCCAAGCACGACCCCCAGCGCCTCGCGCTCTGCGACGCCGACCTCGCCTCCGCCCGCCGCCGCCACGAGGAGCGCGAGCGCTTCCGCGCCCGGCTCCGCGACGCCCGCTCGCTCGTCAAGCCCGGCGCCTTCCTCGAGTCGCTGCGCGACGCCCGCTCGATCTTCGACGCGCTCCTCGACGACGCCCCGCACTTCCAGGACCTCATCGACATCGACGAGCTCCGCCGCGAGCGCGACGGCGTCGACCGCCGCATCCAGACCGAGGAGCGCGCGCAGGACGAGATCTCGACGATGGGCGCGCTCGACGAGCTCGGGCCCAACCTGCGCGCCCTCGAAGACTACGAGTCGCGCCGCGCCCGCGGCGAGCGCATGGTGCGCTTCGACGGCCCCGACCTCGTCCCCGTCGACCAGGCGATCCACACCCTCACCATGCGGGTGCGCCCCAAGGTCCGCGCCGTCGTCAGCAAGCACCTCACCGACGCCGAGCGCCTCGTCGACGCGCACGGCAACGTCGAGGCCGCGGTCAAGCGCCTCAGCCAGCGCCGCGACTGGTGGCACCTCCTCGAGAACGAGTTCAGCGAGCGCCTCGAAGAGCGCTTCGGCGAGCTGACCGAGGCCGTCGAGAAGCGCGCCCGTGAGGCGGCGCTGACCGATCGCATCCGGCTGTTGCTCGACGAGGGCCGCTTCGAGCAGGCGCTCAACGAGCTCGACCTCGGCATCGCCGGCCAGGGCCCGAGCGCCGACACCCTCGAACGCCTCCGCTCGACCGTGCTCCAGCGCTGGCTCTCGCCGTTCCGCGCCAAGGTGCGCCTGCTCACCACCCGCCTCGGCGACATCCACCCCAACATCGAGCGCGTCCGCGCGATCCGCGAGTCGATCGAGCAGCTCGAAGAGGAGATGGCCGAGGTCACCGGCACCCCGCCCGGCATCTCGGAGCTGCGCGGCGAGGCCGCCGAGCTCGCCGAGCAGGCCAACGCCCTCGAAGCCCGCCTCGAACGCTGCGACAAGGAGCTCGCCCGCGCCGAGAAGCTCGCCAAACAGGGCCGCCTCGAAGAGGTGCGCGCGCTCCTCGACGCGCTCGCCGAGGAGGTCCCCGAGCGCCGCGCCGACATCGCCGCGAGCAAGCAGGACTTCCAGTTCGAGATCCAGCGCGACGAGGCGCTCGCGCTCGCCCGCAAGCTCCTCGCGCAAGACCCCGAGCGCGCCCTCGAGCTCTGCGAGCCCTACGCCGCCCACGACGGCGCCTTCGCCGAGCTCGCGCTCATCGCCGAGCGCCGCCGCGCCTTGAACCAGATCGAGCAGTACGAGCAGCGGCAGGACTACGACGCCGTCGTGCAGGTCGCCCGCGCGCTCGTCGACCGCCTGCACGGCGACGAGCGCGACGAGTTCGAGGCGCTCATCGAGCACTACGGCGCGGTGCGCGACCACGTCGAGCTCGCCAAGCAGAACGTGCCCAAGGCCCGCGAGGCGATCCGGCAGAAGGACTGGCAGACCGCGCTCGACCTGCTCGACGGCCTCGCGCTCGCCCGCCGCGAGCAGGCCGAGGCCGAGCACATCCGCCGGCAGGCGGTCGCCGCGCTCTCGACCGCCCGCCGCGCCGAGGTCGAGGCCGCCATCGAGCAGGCCAACGGCGAAGGCGCCGCTCGCCGCCTCGAAGCGGTGCGCACCGCCGTCGAGTTCCTGCGCCGCTACAGCCCGCAGGTGCAGGACAACCAGGTCGTCGTCGACCGCTTCGACTTCGCCCGCGCGATGGCCGTCGCCCGCGAGCACCTCGAGACCGGCGACGTCGAGAAGGCCATCGAGACCGCCCGCGGCCTCATGGGCCTCGGCGCCGAGGCCAACGTCGCCGGCTTCATCAACGAGGCGCGGATCCGCCGCTTCGTCATCGACTTCCGCACCGCCTTCTCGACGCTCGACATCGACCGCGCCGAGCAGCTCGTGCGCGAGAGCGAGCTGGGTGCTGCGACCGAGGTCGTCGAGGCGCGCAAGCTCGTCTCCGACGCCCGCGGCGTCTTCCGCATCCTCGACAAGGGCGACGCGCTCGAAGCGTGGCGGCAGGCCTACGCGCTCGTCTACGCCCGCCACGGCGAGGAGCCGCCCGAGTACCTGCGCGAGTTCCTCGAACGGGTGCGCCAGCAGCGGATCGGCGCGGTCCTCGCCGCCTGCGAGACGCTGCGCGTCGAGGCGCAGCCCGGCTACACCTTCGAGCAGATCGAGCAGATCGTGCGCGACGTCGAGGCGCGCGCCCCCTGGGAGGACGGCGCCGAGCTCGAGGGCCTCATCGAGACGGTGCATCTGGAGCAGGCCGCCGACTTCGACGCGCTCTGCAACCTCGCCCGCGAGCTCGCCAAGGGCGCCCGCCCCGACCGCGAGGTCGTCGACCGCACGATCCGCCGGCTCACCCTCGCCGCCAAGCACCAGGAGGACGACGAGGACCGCGCGCAGGCGCAGGAGCTCATCCGCCCGCTGCGCGACCGGCAGGCCGCCGCGCAGCGCACGAGCGACGAGGAGACCGAGGTGCAGGCGCTCGTCGAAGACGCGCTGCAGAGCCACAACCTCGGCAAGCTCGAGCGCGCGCTGCGCATGCAGACCGCGCTCGGCGGCGACACCGCCGAGATCAAGGCGCTGCTCGACGGCTGGCACGAGGCCGACCGCATCGTGCGCGCGCTCGAAGCGGCGCTCGCCGAGGGCGACTTCGACGCCGCCGACGACAAGCTCGATGCGCTCGAAGAGCTGCGCAGCAAGGTCTCGATCCCGCACCCCGACTCGCTCGCGATCGACGACCGCCGCCTCGGCCGCCTCGGCCCCGGCGCGAGCGCGGTGCGCCTGCAGCTCGACAGCCTGCGCCACGACCTCGAAGACGAGCAGAACCGGATCGGCGACACGATCGAGTCGATCGAGCACCAGGTCGAGCAGGCCGAGCGGCGCCGGGCGGAGCTGATGAAGCAGGTGCGGATCGACGAGCCCGAGCAGGGCGTCGACGACGCGCGCCGCGAGGCCGAGAGCCTCGCCGACGCGCTGCGCGGCCTCGAACAGCGCGCCGACGCGCTGCGCTCGAAGCTGCGCAGCCAGGAGCTGCTCGACGCGCTGCAAGCGCTCGTCGTGCGCGCCCGCAAGCTCGGCCCCGACGCGCTCCCCGAGGCGGTGCGCGCCGAGCGCAAGGCGCTCGAGAACGACTTCGGCACGCTCCAGACCATCTACCGCCTCGACGCGCAGGGCATCCGCGCCCGCGCCGACGACGTGCTCCGCATCGCCGATCGGTGGAGCGGCTCGGGCCGGGTGGCGGTGTGGTCGCGCGCGATCAAGGCCAAGGTGCAGTGAAGGAGTCATGAGCGAGGCCGCGCCCGTCGCGATCATCTCCGACCTGCACGCCAACGCCGCGGCGCTCCTCGCCGTGCAACGCGACCTGCGCAGCCACGGCGTGCGCGAGATCTGGTGCCTCGGCGACCTCGTCGGCTACGGGCCGCATGTCAGCGCGGTGATGGCGGTGGTGCTCCGCAACCGCGGCCGCTGGGTCACCGTCGCCGGCAACCACGACGACTACATCTGCCGGGTGCATCGCGGGCAGGTCGAGCTCGACGCGATCAAGGCGAGCCGCAACGCGCGCGCCGCCATCCGCCGGCAGATGGAGATGATGGCGCCCGAGGAGCTCGAACAGGTCGTCACCTACCTCGAAGCGCTGCCGACGACCGCGCGGCCGCGGGATGACATCCTGCTGGTGCATCCCAAGGACGCATCGCTCCCGATCTATCCAGGCAGTGATCTGGTCGAGAATCACATCCTCGGCCGGCAGGAGCACGCCGCGCTGCGGGAGCTGATCGACAAGCCATCGGGGCGTCTCATCGTGATGCGGGGACATACCCACCGCCCGGTGTGTTTCGTCGACGGCCCCGACGGATGGCAGGATGTGCCACCGGAAGGCACCGTCGAGTTGAAGGGACGCGACGCGTGGATCAACCCGGGCTCGGTGGGCGAGAGCCGGGTGAAGGGCGATCCGCGGGCGTTCTACTGCCTGTATCGGCCGCCGCCGGATGACACGATCACCTTCGTGCGGCTGCCGTATCGGGCCGACGCGGTGGGTCGGGAGTGCGAGCGTCTCGACATCCCGGTCCGGCCGGCGTGGCGGGGGGCGCGGGGTTGACCGCCTTGGCCTGCCGCGATGCCGCGACGCGGGCTCATCGGGCCGCATAGAAGGGTAGACACGCGGTCGAATTGTCAGTAGCCTGCGTCGATGCCTTGGTCGACGCGGAGTCAGCGGGCGGTGAAGCTGGCATTCTGGAACGTGCGGCAGAATGATGAAGCGGCGCTCCTGCTCGCCGAAGCCGAGCGCCCCGATGTCCTGGCCATCGCCGAATGCAAGGCACCGGATCAGGTCGTCCGAGCGCTGATGGCATTGGACCGGCGATGGCAGCAGGTCTCCGACACCGGCCCGCGTCTCGCGCTGTTCAGCCGCGGGCTCCGCTGTGTCGCCCGGGTGGGCGCCGATCGCTTCTGCATCTGCCGGCTCCGCGGGCGGGATGGGATCGCGTTGACGGTCGCCGCCGTCCACTTTCGCAGTCGGATGCACGCGACCGCGAGTGACATCAGCATCGACTGCGGGGCGCTTCGCCAAGAGATCATGGCGGTCGAGCGCGCCGTTCGGCACCGAAACACCCTCGTGATGGGTGACTTCAACCTCGACCCTTATGACTTCGGCCTCTGCGATCGTCGCCTCATGCTCGGCGTGATGGATCGACGACTCGCTGCGCGGCTCGACGCATCGAGCGATGTTCAGCTCCGTGGCGCCGTGTTCTACAACCCGATGTGGAGCCGGATGGGCGACGACTCCCCCGGCCCGCCGGGCACCTACCATGCGTCGAGTGAGGATCACCATGACTATCGCTTCCACACGTTCGACCAGGTCTTGGTGCGACCGTCGCTCGTCCCCCGGCTGAGCGCGGTGACGGTGCCGCGTCGACTGGGGACCGTCGACCTCGTCAGCAAGATGGACTTGCCCCGCAAAGCGGCGGTGTCCGATCATCTCCCCGTGATCGTAGAGATCGAGTCAGGAGCAGCCGATGAGCCAACCGAAACGTGATCTGTGGGGCGACCTCGACGATAACTCGGGGCCGGGCGTCGACAGCGCGTGGTGGGCGCTGCTGCGGGAGCAGGCCGAGCTGCTCGCAGAGAAGACCGATGGTCAGCTCATCGGTCTGGTCGAGATCGTCGCGGCGCCGGGGCGCACCTTTCGCGCGCGCTTCATCATCACCGTGCCCGCGCTCAATGGCTATCGCTACGAGCTGTTCCAGGTGACGCAGCGTCAGCTCGAAGACTTCCCGGTGGAGATCACGCAGGGGGACGCAGCGCTGACGTGCAACGACGAGGATGACTTCGCGGGCGCGCTGGCTGCCGTGCTGCGGTCCGATGCCACCCAGAAGGCGCTCACCCGATTGCGTCAGCTCGCGCGCGAGGCGAGCGATTCGAACACCGGGCGGCGCTGACCCTCACCCATCGAGTCGGACCGGCTCGCCGACCCAGCGCACGCTGACGCGCTCGGCGGCGGCCCAGTACGCGCCGCGGGCGGCGAGGGATTCGGGGATGATGCGCAGGCGGACGCTGCTGAAGGTGCTCTGCGCGGCTTCGAGGCAGGCGGGCAGGTGCACGCTGAAGCCGCAGAGCACGACGAGCTCGGCGCCGTCGGTGAAGGGGGCGACGGCGGCGAAGAGCTCGGCGAGGGCGGCGCGCACGATGGGTTCGTAGTCGTCGCGGCGCAGCACGAGCGCGGCGAGGCGGGCGCGGGCTTCGGGGGTGAGCGCCTTCTTGCCTTCGGGGGCGTCGACGACGAGCGCGTCGAGCGCGGCGTCGAAGGTCTCGAGCTCGGCGAGCTGGACCTCGGCGCGGTCGCCGAACGCGCGCTTGATGGCCTCGGCGATGCGCTCGACGGCGTCTTCGCTGCGGGCGACGGAGGGGTCGCCGGGGTGCTCGGCGGCGCGGGCGAGGTCGATCTGGCGGCCGCCGGTGCGGGCGCGGGCATACCAGCCTTGCGCGGGGCCGGTGCGGCGCTTGCCGGTGCTGGCGCGGTTGTACCAGGCGGCCTTCTTGTCGCTCTCGCCGGCGAGCGCGGTGAGCGCGTCGCCGACGGCGGGGCGGAGGAGCTCGTCGGCGAGGAGGCGGGTGAAGTGGCCGCCGGCGCGGTGGGCGACGGCGCGGCGGCGGACGTCGACCTGCCAGCGGCCGTCCTGGCGGCGGGCGTGGATCCGGGCGACGTCGGTGGTGCGGGCGCCGATGTCGACGGCGAGGAGCTCGAGCTCGTCGAGCGCGGGTTCGTCCTTGCTCTGCGCTTCGAGCGCGCCGAGCGCGGATGCGGTGGCCTGGTCGAGGGTGATGTCGACCTCGACGCCGCCGAAGCTCTCGGTGAGGAGCATGGCGAGCGCCTGGCGTTCGGGGGCCGATGCGCCGGTGGGGCAGACGAGCTGGATGGCGGCGGGGCGCATGCCGAGGCCGCGGCTGAGGCGGAGCGCGATGGCGCGGACGCCGCGCTCGGGGTCGGGCAGACCGTCGGGGCCGTGGCCGAGGCGGCCGCGCCAGGTCTGGGGGCCGTCGGGGGTGGCGACGCGGGCGACGATGCGCATGGCGCCGAGGTCGAGCGCGAGCGGGCCGGGGAGGGGGGCGATGGCGATGATGCGGCGGACGCCGACGGGGAGGCGGACGGGGGCGGCGAGGCCGGGGATCCAGAGCAGGAGCGCGCCTTCGACGGGGTCTTCGGCGGCGGGCAGGTCGGCGGGGGGGGCGATGTGGAGGGTGAGCGGGGTGTGGGCGTTGGGCGCGAGGCGGAGGGGGTCGCGGCTGGTGATGGGGCCGCCGCCGTCGGCGTCGGGGCGGACGATCTGGATCCAGGGGAGGCCGTCGGTGGTGACGGCGGCGAGGTGGAGGGGTTCGGGGAGGGCGTTGGAGAGGTGGAGGCGGCGGGTCTCGACCTGGCCGGCGGTGACCTGGTCGATGGCGATGACGTCGCCTTCGACGAGCTGGAGCGGCTGGGTGGCGGTGATGGGGCGGGCGAGGCGGATGAGGTCGACGGCGGGGCGGCCGCCGTGCACGCCGGCGACGCGGAGGCGGAGCTCGCCGCCGATGCCGAGGGTGAGCGCCTGCCATTCGTGGGGGTCGAGGCGGAGGGGGCCGAGGTCGGCGGGCTTCTGGCCTTCGGGGGCGTCGATGGCGGCGAGGTCGACGGGGTAGCCGATGGCGCGGAGGTGGACGCGGGCTTCGCGGGCGCCGGGCCAGGGGCGGGCGATGGCGAGGGGGCGGTCGGGGCCGAGGAGGTGGCGGAAGGGCATGTCGGGGCGGGCGTCCCAGACGAGCGTGGCCTCGACGCGGGGGGGGGCGATGAGGTGGCAGGGCCAGGTGACGCGGCTGCGGCCGATGTC
Organism: Myxococcales bacterium; assembly: GCA_020633515.1. The sequence goes on along the minus strand of JACKDM010000010.1, from coordinate 36,562 downwards.
GGCGCTGACGGTGAGGCGGCCGGGGGTGTCTTCGCCGAGGGTGACGCGGGCGCGCCAGGTGGAGCGGGCGCCGTCGCGGGCGACGCAGGTGAGCATCTCGTCGATGTGGGGGCCGTCGGCCTTGAGCTTGAGCTCGACGCCGGGGAGGTCGCGGGCGTGCAGCTCGAGGGTGACGCGGCGGTCGACGGCGCCGGCGAGGGTGACGGGTACGGCGCGTTCGGGGGTGAGGGCGACTGGGGGGAGGTCGTCGACGACGAGGCCGAGCGCGGGGGGGACGGGCGCGACGGAGGAGCTGGTGGCGCCGACGCGCCAGCGGCCGGCGATGCGCATGTGGCCGAGGGTGTCGTGGAAGCGGGCGACGAGCTCGGCGCGGACGTCGCGGCCGACGGGGAGGTCGCGGGGCACGAGGCCGGTGAAGGCGAGCGCGGGGCCGGCGGGGATGCGGGGGAGGACGCCGGTGGCGCGGCGGTCGTGGGTGCGGATCTCGAGGGGGACGGTGTAGCGGCCGTCCTGGCCCTGGAGGGTGATGCCGATGGTGTCGAGCGGGGGGAGCGCGGCGTCGGCGACGAGGGTGAGGGTGAAGGGCGCGCCGCGGGCGACGGTGACGAGCGCGTCGCCCATGTCGCGGGGGGCTTCGCCTTCGAAGACGAGCGAGGCGCGGACGCGGGGGAGGGGGCGCACGGTGAAGCGGCGGAGCTCGGCGCGCTGGTCGCCGGCGGTGAGCGCGACGGTGTAGTCGTGGGCGTCGCCGGGGGCGAGCGCGGGGGGCCAGCCGTCGACGGGGACGTCGGCGAGGTGGCCGGGTTCGACGAGCGGGCGGGGGTCGGGGGCGAGCGCGGGGGGGGCGTCGGCGGGGGCGCAGCGGATGTAGCCGGCGGGGAGCGCGGGGCGGCGGCGGGGGGAGACGGTGACGCGGAGCGGGCCGGCGGCGGGGTCGGCGAGGTGGAAGGTGGCCGGGCGGCGGGGGAGGGGGGCGGAGTGGCCTTCGAGCTCGAGGCGGGCGGAGACGGCGACGGGGTCGAGGCGGAGCGCGCCGCTGCCGGGGTCGAAGACGGCGTGGCCGGGGCGCGCGGGGCGCTGGTGGATGACGGCGTCGAGCTTGGACTCGGGGAGGCGCTGGCCGCAGGTGGCGCAGTGGCGGAGCGCGCCGATGGCGGCGAGGCGGACGGAGTGGGTGGCGCCGCAGTCGGGGCAGATCCGGGCGACGTGGGGCGGATCGGCGGCGGCGTCGCAGAGGAGGAGGTCGGCGCGGGCCATGAGGCGGCGGAAGACGCGCTCGCGGGTGTTGTCGAGGAGCCCGGCGGCGGCGAGGCGGGCGGCGATGGCCTCGACGGCGGCGTCGAACTGCGGGCCGGGGGCGTGCAGCGCCCAGGCGCAGGCGGTGCAGTCGACGAAGGGCGAGGGCGCGAGGGCGGGGTCGGCGTCGTCGGCGGCGGCGCGGTCGGTGGGGGCCTGCCAGAGCGCCTCGGGCGCGGCGAGGAGCGCGAGGAGCGCGTCGCGGAGCGCGTCGGCGTCGGGGTAGCGGTCGGCGGGGTCGCGGGCGGCGGCGCGGTCGGCGATGGCGGCGAGGCCCTGCGGCGCCTCGGGGCGGCGGCTGTCGTCCTCGGGGTGGCCGTCGGTCATCAGCCACCAGAGCAGCACCCCGACCGAGTAGACGTCGGCGCGGGCGTCGCCGGGGATCTCGGCGAGCTCGGGCGCCATGAAGCGGCGGGCGATGGGGGTGAGCACGCCGAGCGCCTGCCAGGTCGAGAGCGGGATCGCGGCGAGGCCGAAGTCGAGGACGCGGGGCAGGAGCGTGCCGTCGTGCAGCTCGACGACGCGGATCTTCTGCGGGGTGAGGTGGTGGTGATGCACGCCGCGGCGGGCGGCGGCGGCGAGCGCGGCGCAGAGCTCGGCGCAGAGCAGCACCCAGCGGCGGGGATCGGCGCCGTGCAGCGTGGCGGGCGAGCTGCCGTGCACCATCTCGCTGGCCTGGCAGTGCAGGTTGCCCGAGATCCAGTCGGCGAAGGGCACGACGACGCCGGGGTGGTCGACGGCGGCGAGGCGGGGCACGCTGCGGGCGAGCTTCTCGGCGAGGCCGGCGCCGCGGGCGAGCGCGGGGCGGAGCACGCGGAGCGCGACCTCGGAGCCGGTCGCGAATGACCCGGCGCTTCGCCCGGCGCCGCTCCGCGGGCCGATCTCGGCGTCGCTCGGCCTCGAGAGACCTTCGGGTACTCCTGCGTTGCCGCCCTCGATCATCAGCGCGCGGTAGATCCGGCCGCTGCGGCCGCTGCCGGCGACGCCGACGATGACGAAGCGGCCGTCGAGGATCTGGCCGACGAGCGGGTCGGGGGGGCCTTCGTCGACGAAGAGCCACGCGCCGTCGCGGGGGCAGCGCGCGCCGACGGCGCCGACCTCGCGGTGGTCGCAGACCGGGCAGCGCAGCGCTTCGGTGTTCGTCGGCACTCCCACTCCGTCACCGCCGCGGGCGCGTGACCGCGCGCCCGATCGGCAGCCTCAGCCCTCGTCGACGCGGCCGTCGCAGTCGTCGTCGCGGCCGTTGGCGCCGTTCTCGAGGGCGGCGCGCAGGACGCCGCCGACCGAGCAGACGACCGCGTCCTGGGGGTTGCAGGTGCACACGCCGGCGCGGCCGGCGCCGTCGAGGCAGGCGGCGCCGAGGAAGAAGCCTTCGTCGATGCGGCCATCGCAGTCTTCGTCGGCGCCGTCGCAGGTCTCGGGGCTGCCGGCGGCCGGCACGGCGTCGCAGGTGGTGCCGCCGCCGCCGGCGTCGCAGACGCGCACGCCCTCGCTGCGGCAGGGGCCCACGCCGACGCTGCACGGCGTCCCGAGCTGCGGGAAGGTCTCGTCGAGGTCGCCGTCGCAGTCGTTGTCGAGGCCGTCGCAGCGCTCCTCGACCGGGTCGCGGGCGCCGACGCAGGGGCCGAGCACGCCGCCCGCCCCGCAGGTGCGGGCGCCGCGGCGGCACTCGCCGCCTTCGAAGCTGCCGCAGATCTCGCTGTAGGAGCCGGCGATCCCGCTGCCGTCGGCCTCGTCGACGGTGCCGTCGCAGTCGTTGTCGAGGCCGTCGCAGCGCTCGGGCGTGGGCTCGATGCTGTTGTTGCAGGCGCTCCAGACGCCGGCGGCGCAGGCGCGGGTGCCGAGGCGGCAGGTGCCGACCTCGCTGCCGCAGGGCTCGGTGTGGCCGTCGACGGCGCCGTCGCAGTCGTTGTCGAGGTTGTCGCACGCCTCGCGCGCGGCGGGGCGCACGCCGCCCTCGCACGCGCCCCAGAAGCCGTCGACGCAGCGCTCGACGCCGGGTCGGCAGACGCCGACGTCGGTGCCGCAGGCGCGGAGGAGCTGCGCGCCGTCGGCGCCCTCGTCGGTGTCGCCGTCGCAGTCGTCGTCGATGCCGTTGCAGTCCTCGACGCTCGGCTGCCCGGCGACCGCGGTGCAGCGCACCCCGTCGCCGGCGGGGTTGCAGGTCGTCAGCGTCGACGAGGCGCAGGCGCCGGTGCCGACCTCGCAGCGCTCGCCGACGCCGAAGCCCTCGTCGGTGCTGCCGTCGCAGTCGTCGTCGCGCTCGTTGCACCGCTCGCTCTCGGCGCGTCCGGGGTCGGCGCTGCACCGCACCGCGCCGCCGACGCAGACGTACTCGCCCTCGTTGCGGCAGATCCCCTCGCCGACGGCGCAGGCGGTCCCGAGCGTCTCGAAGCCCTCGTCGACCGCGCCGTCGCAGTCGTCGTCGACCCGGTCGCCGCAGACCTCGTCGCGCGGCTCGCCCGCGACGAGCGGCCGCCCGCCGTTGCCGACGCAGCCGACCCGCCCCGCCTCGATCGTCACGAGCCCCTCGCGCCGGCAGCCGCCGCGGCCGACCTCGCAGGTGTCGCCGTCGCGGCACACCTCGTCGGTCGCGCCGTCGCAGTCGTCGTCGATCGCGTTGCAGCGCTCTTGCAGCGCCGCGCCCGGATCGGCCGAGCAGACGAGCCCGAGCGGGGTCTCCTGCAGGTAGCCTTCGCGGGCGCAGATCCCGTCGCCAGCGACGCAGACGTCGCCGGCGCCGCAGCCCTCGTCGGTCGCGCCGTCGCAGTCGTCGTCGTCGCCGTTGCAGAGCTCGTCGCCGGCGGCGCCGCCGCGGCAGCGGGCGAGCAGCTCGGGCGCGACGGCGAGGCACTCGCCCTGCTCGCACAGCGCGGCGTCGGGGCAGTCGCCGTGGCCTTCGCAGGCGGCGGGGAACGAGTCGCAGCCGGTGAGCGCGCCGAGCGCGCCGAGCGCGAGGGCGAGCGCGGCGCCCGAGAAGCGGATCATCAGAAGCGCCCCTGCCACCACACCGCCGCGCCGCCGTCGGTCACGCCGGGCACGAGCGCGACCTCGTCGGGCGCGTCGTCGTCGACGAGCGCGATCACGACCCCGGTCACGATGAGCCCGACGCCCACCCCGCCCCAGATCAAGGCCGCCTCGCCGAAGTCGTCGCGCTGCTGGCGGGTGCGGGTCTGCTCGCGCGCCGCCGCGCCGAGCGCGGCCTGATCGCCGACCGGCTCCGCGTCGCCGAGCTCGCCGTCGGCGACGAAGTACCGCGCCGTGAAGTAGCCGCCGATCCCGGTCGCGGCGATGCCGGCGCCGATGACCCACGGGTAGATCGCGTCGCTGACCGAGGGGCCGACCGGCGCGTGGGTGAAGCCCTCGCAGCGGATGCTCAGGTCGCCGCCCGCGCTCATCAGCGGCGGGACCTCGACCTTCCAGCCGAGCCCTTCGCGAGCGGCGGAGAGGCGCTTCTTGCCGAGGGTGACGACCGGCTGGGGGCAGACCTGCGCGGGGGGGAGGGTGACGCGGAGCGGGCCGCCCTTGCCGGCGGCGCGCAGGCGCTCGACGAGGCGCCACGCCTCGGTCAGCGGCTCGCCGTAGACCTGGGCGTCGCCGCCCTTGGCCGCGAGCAGCGAGATGAAGTCGATCGCGGCCTGCATCGCCTCTTCGGAGCGGCCGGCGGCCTCGTAGCTGCGGGCCATGTGGAAGCGGAAGATCGGCTCCTGGCGCGCGGCCCAGGCGGTCTGGAGGTGGCGGACGGCGAGGTCGTAGTCGCCGGCCTTGTAGGCGGCGCGGGCCTGTCGATAGGCCGCCTCGGCGGCGTCCTGCTGGGCGGACGCCAGGACGGGGGCGCCGCCGACGGCGAGGCAGGCGGCCAGCGTGAGCAGGGTCCGCCGGGCGAGCCTCGGAAGTCGATGGGTCAAGCCGTTCTCCTCGATGGCGGGCAGCGGCCGGTTCGCGAGAGGGAGATGATGCGCCATCCCGTCGCGTCTGTCACGGATCCGCCGTCGGATCGGCGATGAGCGCGAGGACCCGCGCGTCCTCGCGGACGGCGTCGAAGGCGGCGTCGGCGCGCACGCGGGCGCGGAGCGCGGCGGGGTCGGCGGTGAGGCGGAGCGCGGTCTCGAGCGCGGCGGCGGTGGCGGCGGCGTCGCCGGCGCGCGGCGCGGCGGCGCGGGCGGCGTCGAGCGCTTCGTCGGCGGTCGCCGGCGCGGCTTCGATCGGGCGCGCGGCGGTGACCGGCGCGGCCTTCGCCGGCTCTGCCCGGCTCGGCTCGGCCTCGGCGACGGCGAACGGCTCGTCGGGCGCCGCCGAGAGCGCGAGCAGCCCGACGACGACCCCCATCAGCACCGCGACCCCGATCAACACCGCGCCCCGCAGGTGCCCCGGCCCGCCGTGCTCGGGCGCGCCGGCGAGCTCGGCGGCGACCTGGGTCGAGCTGAACTCGGCGAGCGTCGGATCCCACCCGCCGCGCGCGCCCGGCTCGCCCCGCGCCCCGCCCGGGCCGCCGAGCGTCGGGCGGATCTCCTTGAGCGCCCGCGCCATCGCGCCCGCCGTCGGGAAGCGATCGATCGGCCGCTTCTCGAGCGCGCGGCGCACGATCGCGTCGAGCGCGGGCGGCACCTCGACGCCTTCGGGCCAGGGCGGCGGCGGCTCGAGGATGTGGGCCTTGAGGATGCGCAGGTCGTTGTCGCCCTCGAACGGCAGCTCGCCCGAGAGCAGCCGGTACATCATCACCCCGAGCGCGTAGATGTCGCTCCCCGGCCCGACCGTCTGCCCGCGGGCCTGCTCGGGCGACATGTACTTCGGCGTGCCGAGCGCCATGCCGGCGCGGGTGACGACCTCGCGCACGAGCGCGTCGTCGGGCCAGAAGACCTTGGCGACCCCGAAGTCGAGCACCTTGACCCGCGTCTCGAACGGGTCGTCGGAGCAGAGCACCACGTTGCTCGGCTTGAGGTCGCGGTGCACGACGCCCGCCTCGTGCGCCTCGCCGAGCGCGCCGAGGACCCCGGTCGCGATCTCGGCGACCTGCCACGGCGGCAGCCGGCGCGCGCGGCCGAACTCCTTGAGCGAGGGCCCGGCGACGAGCTCGAGCACCATGTAGAGCAGGCCGGCGTCCTCGCCATAGTCATAGATGTCGACGATGCCCGGGTGCGGCGGCATCGCGGCGAGCGCGCGGGCCTCCATCACGAAGCGCTTGACCGGCTCGTCGAGCGCCTGCGCGGCGCGGGCCGAGATGACCTTGACGGCGACCGTGCGCCGCTTCGAGCGCTGCCAGCCGCGATAGACGGCGCCCATCGCGCCGCGGCCGATGATGTCGACGAGGTCGTAGTCGCCCGCCACCGAGCGCCCGATCAGCGGGTCGTCGCCGTGGGCGCGCAGCACCTCGACGTCGACGAGCGGCCGATCGTGGGCCGGGCAGCGCGCGCCGGGCGCGAGCGAGGCGGTGTGGGTGCAGCCGGGGGCGGGACACGCCCCGCGGGTGACGGGGCCGCGGGCCATCGTCGACTCCGACGGAGGGACTCGGGTCATTATCGGCCGAGGTCGCCCCCGGGCACAACTCCGCGCGGGGGAAGGCGCAATCGTCAATCGAACGCGGTCACCAGCTCCTGGTCGGCGACCTCGTCGCCCACCTCCTCGTGGCGCAGCCCCACCCACAGCGTCAGCAGCGGCAGCACCAGCGCCACGCAGAGCTGGATCACCATCAGCCCCACCCACTGCTGCCCCATCACGCCGACCTCGTCGAAGACCGCCGCCGTCTGGATCACCCCGAAGACCGCGAGCCCGCCGCCGATCGCGCCGTACCCCACCGCCGCCAGCCGGTAGAAGCGGTTCATCGTGAACAGGCACCACCCCGCCACCAGCGTCACCGCGCTCGCCACCGGCCCCGTCCAGTGCGCCTCGCTCACCGCCGCGGCGAACATGACCGGGACGTCGTCGGTCGACAGCAGGAGCCCGGTGATCGACGACACCAGCCACACCGCGCCCGAGGCGAGCAGCACCGCGCCGAGCCCGGTCAGCCCCGCGTCGCGCGGCCGGCGCAGGATCGGGAGCCGCTCGTCGGAGTAGGTCCCCTCGGGCAGGTTGCGCTCGAAGTACAGCCGCAGCGCCCGCGGCCAGGCGTGCAGCGCGAAGAGCACCGGCAGCACGACCACGAAGCTCAACAGCCCCGCCCCGCCCGCGAACAGCGCCACCACCAGCCAGAACAACCCCGCGAAGACCGCCGAGGCCGTCGCCGCCTTCTGGTAGCGCTCGAACGCCTCGTGCAGCCGGTGCGGGTCGCGCGACCGCAGCGCGACGAGGCCCGCGTACCCGCCGTACCCCGCCCGCAGCGCGAACAGCCCCACGACCCCCATCCCGATCAGCGCCGCGAAGCCGCCCGCCGCGAGCTGCATCACGAACGCCGCGATCATCGCCAGCATCATCGGCAGCACCACCGCGCCCCCCGCGAACATCAACAGCCCGAGCGCGGTCATGCCGCGATCCTCCGGCAGCAGCCGGTCCGACCCGGCCTCGTCGGTCACCCGCAGCGCCGCCGCGAAGTCGGGCCGCCGCGTCAGCACCACCAGCACCACCGGCCACGCGAGCAGCAGCGCCGCGAGCAGCCCGAGCGCCATCGGCTCCACCGCGTCGAACCAGACCGCCAACAGCGCCACCACCAGCCCTGTCTGCACCACCGATCCGCCGATGTAGATCCAGAGCTTGCGCGCCGCCCCGACCCCGTGCAGCGCGAGCTGCGTGCCCGCCTGCATCTGCAACCCGGAGCGCACCGCGCACAGCAGCGCGAAGACCAGCGCGATCGGCGACCGCACCGTGATCATGCCCCCGATCCCCATCACCAGCGCCAGCAGCGCCAGCGCCCCGCCCGCCGTCTGCATCAGCACCCCGAGCACCGACAGCCCCGCGTCGGCCGGCAGCCGCGGGTTCGCCACCGGGCGCCGCTGCGGCGGCGGCGGCGGCGCGTCGGCGAAGTCGTCGCGGGTGTTGATGAAGCCATCGAGCGGATCGAGCATGACCGGGTCCCCTGTATTTGCGGCGCGCGCGACGATCACCCGCGCTCCTGCGCCGCGCAAGCGCAAACACTGCGCGCACGCCGCTTGCAGACCGCGCTCGCCACCGTTGCTGCTCGAAGTCATCACCCGCGACCGTTGCAGCGACCGTCGCTGCGACCGTTACCGCGAGCGTCGCTGCAACCGTTGCTTGCGCCCGTGCCGCCGCCGTGGTAGCGGCCCCGGCACCCCGCGCGCCGCCAGGAGCCCGCCGATGCGCATCGCCTGCGTCACCGACGAACCCATGCCCAGCCTCGACACGGCCACCGTCCAGGTCGTCTCGACGCTCTCCGCGCTCGCCCGCCAGGGCGCCGACGTCGAGCTCTTCCTCCCCGTGCCCGCCCGCGGCCCCCGCCCCGACCCCGAAGAACTCCGCGCCGCGCTGATAGAGCGCTACCGCACCACCTGCGGCTTCGCGCTCCACCTGCTCCCCGGCACCGTCAGCCGCGTCCGCGCCATCGACAAGCCCGCGCAGGCCGCGCTCGCCGCGATCGACTCCACCGATCGCCGCTTCGATCTCCTCTACAGCCGCCTCGTCCTCCCCATGCTGCCCGCGCTCGCCCGCCGCCGCCCGGTGCTCTTCGAAACCTACCGCCCCCTCATCCGCCAGTACCCGCTCGCCCGCTGGCCGCTCCGCCTCGCCGCGCGCCGCCCCGGCTTCCTCGGCATCGTCACCCACTCCGACTACAGCCGCCGCAGCTTCGAAGAAGAGGGCCTCCCCCCCGAGAAGCTCCGCACCATCTACAACGGCTACGACGACCACGCCTTCGCCCGCCTCGTCACCCCCGCCGAGGCCCGCGCCGAGCTCGGCCTGCCCGAGAAGCCCACCATCGTCTATGCCGGCCGCATCGCGCCCTTCAAGCAGATCGACCTGCTCCTCGACGCCTACGAGCACATGCCCCACGGCACCCAGCTCATCCTCGCCGGCGCCATCGACACCGCCGAAGCGCAGCCCCTCGTCGAACGCGCCCGCGAGCTCGGCGCGATCCTGCCCGGCTACCTCACCGGCGAAGCCTTCGCCCGCGCGCTCATGGCCGGCGAGATCGTCACCATCCCACCCAGCGCCCGCCCGCTCGCCGAGTTCGGCAACACCGTGCTCCCGATCAAGACCTTCCAGTACCTCGCCGCCGGCCGCGTCCTCGTCGTCGGCGACACGCCCGACACCGCCGAGCTGCTCATCCATGACGTCAACAGCCTGCGCGTCCGCCCCGACGACCGCGCCGCCTATGTCGACGCGCTCACCGCCGCCCTCACCGACGAAGCGCTGCGCGCCCGCCTCGGCGCCGCCGCCCGCGCCCGCGCCGCCGATCTCACCTGGGACGCCCGCGCGAAGCGCCTGCTCGCGTTCATGGAGGAGCGCTTGACTGCTGCCTGAGTTTGTTTGCCGTGCTCATCCGGCCACCCGATCACCGCACCCGAAACACATGGACCCGCCCGCCGTTGCCCCCCGTCGGCTCCCCCACGAACAGCCGCCGCGTCCCGTCCGCCGCCGGCGCCGACAGCGCCAGCGCGCTCCCGAAGCCGCTCTGCGCCCCATCGACCCGCACCGGCAGCGACGTCGCGATCACCGGCCGCCCGTCCACCGCCCGGATCAAGGTCCACACCCGCAGCTCCGTCATCCGCTCCGCGCCCACGATCAGCGCGTCCCGATCGGCCCCCGGCCGCGGCAGCACCTCGATCCGATGCCCCTGCCGCGCGCTCCGCCCCCCGTTCTGCAGCGGGCTCCCCACGGGCGCGCCGGCCAGCGTGTACACGTAGACCCCGCCGTTCTGCCCGTTGAGCAGCGGCGCCCCGATCGCCAGATAGGCCGCCTCGTCACCCGGCAGCAGCCTTCCTGCCGACAACGCCTCCCCGAAGCTCCCCGCCGTCAGCGCCGGCGCCGCGATCGGCGGCCCCAGCGCGGCCGGCGGATCGATCCACGGCACCAGCACCCGGTCGACGCTCCGCGCCGTCGCGTACAGATCGGGCAGCCCGTCGCCCCCCCGATCGGGCCCCGCGAACAGCCGCTCGCCCATCGCCTGCCCGCCCTCGCCGTTGACCGTCACCGCCACCCCATCACCCCCGATCGGCACCAGACGCACCCCGCCCGCCGGGCCGAAGAACGTCGCCATCGCGTCTCGATCGGCCATCGCGAACCACGGCGAGTCGTCGATCGCCACGAGCTGCCGCCCCGCCCGGAAGTCATCGCTGCCCGGCCACCGCGTCACCTCGCCGCCCGCCGCGTCGAGCTGCACCACCACCCCGTTGTCGCCCCCCGGCTGCCCCACGAACACCGCCGGCGCCCCGCCCTGCCGCGCCGCCGCCACCGCCGCGCCGAAGGTCGCCGCGCCCGGCACCGACCAGATCACCCCGCCGTCCGCGCCGCTCACGATCGCCACCACCCCCAGCTCACCCGCCGGCGCGCCCACCACCGCATCCCCGATCCCATCGCCGTCGAGATCCCCCGCCGCCGCGATCACCGAGCCGAAGCCCACCGCCCCCGCCGGCGCCGCCCGGCTCGCGACGAAGAGCACGCACACGTCCCCGCCCTCGTCGACCTGCCCGTCGCAGTCCTCGTCGCGCCCGTTGCACACCTCGGCCGGCACCGCGCCGCACTCGCCGCACGCGTTCAGCGCGCCCTCGTCCACCGCGCCGTCGCAGTCGTCGTCGACCGCGTTGCACACCTCGTCCCCTCCCGCCGCCGCGACCGCGTCACAGACCGCCCCGCCGCCGCGGCAGACCAGCACCCCATCGCGCGCGCACGCCCCCACCCCCACCGCGCACGCCGCGCCCAGCGCGAAGCCCTCGTCCACCACCCCATCGCAGTCCTCGTCCACCCCATCGCACGTCTCCGCCCCCGCCGCTCCCGGCGCCGCGTCGCACACCACCGCCCCCGCCGCCCCGCACACCCGCACCCCGGCCCGCGCGCACGCCCCCACCCCCGCCTCGCACGCCTCCCCCAGCCCGATCCCCTCGTCCACCCGCCCATCGCAGTCGTCGTCCCCCCCATTGCACCGCTCGTCCACCCCCGCGATCGGCGCCGCGTCGCAGAACACCCCCGCCCCATCCGCCGCGCACGCGAACACCCCCCGCGACGCGCAGCCGCCCGCCTCCACCACACACCGCTGCCCCAGCGTCGGCCAGTCCTCGTCCGTCGGCCCGTCGCAGTCGTCGTCGATCCGATTGCACCGCTCCACCCCCGGCGGCCCCGCCACCACGTCGCAGATCCGCTCCCCCCGGTCATCACACACCACCTGCCCCGACCGCCGACACGCCCCCCGCCCCGCGTCACACGCCATGCCCCCGCCCGCGCCCTCGTCCGTCACCCCATCGCAGTCCTCGTCGAGCCCGTTGCACAGCTCCACCCCCGGCTCACCCGGCACCGCGTCGCACACCGCCTCCCCATCCACGCACCCGACCACCCCCTCCCGCGCGCACACGCTCCCCCGCGAGGCAGACCCCGCCCACCCCGAAGCCCTCGTCCACCGCCCCATCGCAGTCCTCGTCCACCCCATCGCAGCGCTCCGTCGCCCCCCGGCGCCCGGCGCCGCGTCGCACACCGCCGCCGTCCCGTCCCCGCGCACCACCACCCCCATCACCGCGCACGCCCCCTCGCCCACCACACACGGCGCCCCGGCCCCGAAGCCCTCGTCCACCACCCCATCGCAGTCCTCATCCACCCCATCACACCCCTCCACCCCCGGCCCCACCGCGCCCGCGCACGCCCCGAACGCCCCATCGTCCCCGCACCGCTGCGCCCCCGCCCGACACGCCCCCACATCCCGCCCGCAGACCTGCACCGCCCCCGCCACGCAGCAGCCCGCCACCCCCTCGTCCACCGCCTCGTCGCAGTCCTCGTCCCGCCCGTCGCAGCGCTCCACCGCCCCCGGAAACACCGCCCCATCCCCGTCATCGCAGTCCAGCCCCGCCGGCACCCCGTCCCCGTCGTCGTCTCGTCCACCACCCCCGCGTCCCCGCCCGCGTCGCCCATGACCCCCCGATCGACCCCCGCATCCACCGGCGCCCCATCCACCACCGCCGCCCCCGAATCCACCGGCTCCGAATCCACCGGCTCCGAATCCACCGCCACCTCCACCACCGCATCCGCCGGCGCCCCCCCCTCCGGCCCCCCGTCCGGCGGCCCCACCTCACCCCGCGGATCATCGAAGTAATCCGGGTTGTCGCGGCTGCACCCGAGCGCCACGCACACCACGGCGAGCACCAGCAGACGGGCGGGAGAGAGACCGGACATGAGCAGGCCTTCCAGCGGACTACGGGAGCCGCCCGCGCCCCCTGCGCGTGCAGCCGAACCACATTATTGTGACAGTGCATGAATGGGATCCACTTCGCCGCCGACCCGCCCCGAGAGCCGCTCCCCCCGCATCCGGCTTGCGCCCGCCGCGTGAACGATCCAACCTGCCGCCCCCACAACCCCCCACCGGCGGGCGCGGCCCCGCCGACCCGAGAGGCGCCGATGTCGACCCGACCCCTCACCCGACTCGACGACGACGAGAAGATCTTCCGCGACGCCGTGCTCGCCTTCGCCCGCGAGCGGGTCGCGCCCCGCGTCGCCCACATGGACGAAGCCGGCAAGATCGACCTCGACCTCATCCCGCCGCTCTTCCAGATGGGCCTCATGGGCGTCGAGGTCCCCGAAGCCTACGGCGGCGCCGAGAGCAGCTTCACCACCGCCATCCTCGCCGTCGAAGCGCTCGCCACCGTCGACCCGAGCGTCTCCGTCTTCGTCGACGTGCAGAACACCCTCGTCAACAACGCCATCCTCCGCTGGGGCGACGAAGCGCAGAAGAAGCGCTACCTCCCCAAGCTCGCGAGCGAATGGGTCGGCGCCTACGCGCTCAGCGAGCCCTCCTCCGGCTCCGACGCCTTCGCGCTCAAGACCCGCGCCGAGAAGAAGGGCGACCGCTACATCCTCAACGGCAGCAAGCTCTGGATCACCAACGGCGCCGAGGCCTCCGCCTACGTCCTCATGGCCACCGTCGACCCCGCCGCCGGCTACCGCGGCATCACCGCCTTCATCGTCGAGCGCGACTTCCCGGGCTTCAGCGTCGGCAAGAAGGAAGACAAGCTCGGCATCCGCGCATCGAGCACCACCGAGCTCATCCTCCAGGACTGCGAGATCCCCGAAGAGAACGTGCTCGGCGAGGTCGGGCAGGGCTACAAGATCGCCATCGAGACCCTCAACGAAGGCCGCATCGGCATCGGCGCCCAGATGATCGGGCTCGCGCAGGGCGCCTTCGACTACGCGATGAGCTACATGCTCGAACGCCGCCAGTTCGGCCGCGCCATCGCCGAGTTCCAGGGCCTCGAGTTCCAGTATGCGCAGGTCGCCACCGAGATCGAGGCCGCCCGGCTGATGGTCTACAACGCCGCCCGCCTCAAGGACGCCGGCCACGGCTTCGTCAAGGAGGCCGCCATGGCGAAGCTGTTTGCCTCGCAGGTCGCCGAGCGCGCCGCCTCCATGTGCGTCGAGTTCCTCGGCGGCGTCGGGTTCACCAAGGAGTACCCGGTCGAAAAGTTCTTCCGCGACGCCAAGATCGGCAAGATCTACGAAGGCACCAGCAACATGCAGCTCGCCACCATCGCCAAGCTGCTCCGCAAGGCCTACGAGGGCCGCAAGGGCTGATCGCCGCCGAACTTGCGTTCGCCGCGGGTTGTTGCTGTGCTCCCCGGGCATCGCCAGACGGAGCCCGCCCGATGAAAGACACCCTGCCGTCGCTGCTCGCGGCCCTGCTCGAACACAACACCTGGGCCGCGCTCGGCGAGGGCCGCTTCTCCATCCCCGAACAGCTCCTCGCCGACCTGCTCGCGCAGGTCTCGATGCCCGACCCCATCGACCGCGTCACCCTGCTCTGCCGCCCCGGCCACTTCCTCGTCCGCGTCCGCGTCGACCTGCACGGCCTCGGCGTCCCGCTCGCGCCCGAGGTCGAGCAGGTCTTCCAGCTCGAACAAGCCCGCGTCGACAGCATCGGCCGCTTCGTCGTCCTCCGCCCGCAAGGCGGCCTCCAGCTCGTCGAAGAGTCGCTCGGCCTCAAGCGCCTCCCCCCCATGGCGAAGCTCGTCATGGGCCGCATCCTGCACACCCCGACCCTGCTCGCGCTCGTGCGCGACCGCTTCCCCCGCATGCTCAGCTACGAGCACGGCCGGCTCCACATCAGCCTCGCGAACATCGCCGCGCTCGACCGCGAGATCACCCTCGGCGGCGCCCGCTTCCCGCTGCTCCGCGTGCTCACCGTGCGCGGCATGCGCGTCGAGATGGGCCGCGTCGCCGTGCGCCTCGACTTCGACAAGGACGCGCTCGTCACCGCGCTCCGCAAGCCCGCCGCCGCGCCCGGCGCCCCCGCCGAAGCGGGGGAGGGGAGCCGCACCCCGCCCGACCCCGCCATGCCCCCGCCCCCGAGCGACATGCCCGCGCCCGTCCAGAGCGGCGCCGAGGCCGCGATCCGCATCGGCCGCCAGGTCGGCGAAGCCGGCTTCCGCCTCCTCGGCCGCGCCCTCCGCCGCGGCTGACCGCCCGCCTCACGCCACGAACCCGCTCCGCACCGGATCCGGCCGCACCTCCGCGAACCGATCACCCCGCACGCTCACCACCGCGAACCAGTCCCGCCCGCAGCCCACGCACTCCACGTACCCCTCACCGTCCAGATCGCCCCCCTCCGGCCGCCCCCCGTGCGCCACCGTCCGCCCCGGCGCCCAGCGGCACGCGTCCCCCACCCGATAGCGATACAGCGCCAGCTCGCCGAAGTAGACATCCACCTCGGTCTGCCCGTGATGCCCGCAGAACGGGCAGGTCAACAGCGCGAGCAACGTGTTGTAGCGGCCCAGTGCCGGCCTCCCTTCCGGTCTCTCGTCTACTGCCTCTGCGCCACGTCCCAAAAGCGCCCGACCCGCGCGACGACCACCGCCGGCCGATCGGCATACAGCTTCGCGCCCAACGCGCGCGCCTCGCCCTCCAGCCGCCGCCGCCGCGCGTCCGCGAGCCCCCGCAGCGCCAACCGCTCCGCGAGCGCCACCGCGTCGAGGCCATCGAGCGCCTCGTCGAGCACCACCAGATCGTGCGCCTCACCGAGCAGATCGGTCAGCGCGTGCAGCTCCGCCTCCCACACCTCGAACACCGGCGGCCACAGCGACGCCAGCGCATCGAGCTGATAGCGCAGATATTTCGCGCGCTTGCGCCACTCGTGAAACACCTTCGCCCTCGGCCGCTCCTCGACCGCGCGCCGCCCCGCGAAGCCCCGCCGATACACCTTGCAAAACCCCGCCGACACCACCGCGAAGCCCTCGCCCTCGATCGGCCACTCATCGACCCGCGCCCGCACCACCCGCAGCGCGTCCGCCACCCCCGCGAGCACCTCGCCCTCGTCCAGCGCCGCCAACGCCGCCCCGTGCGCCGCCTCGAACGCCGCCCGCACGGCGGGGAACGGCTTGTCGTCGAGCGGCCCCTCGAACGTCTCGCGCACCCGATCGAGCGTCTCGATCCGCGCCTTCGCGTCCCGCGCCGCGGCCACCCGCCGCGCGACGTCACGACACGCCACGTTCTCCCGCTGATAGACCGCCTCACCGAGCGCGCCCCGCGCCAGCCGCAGGATCGCCCGCGTCTTCTTCAGCGCCTTGCGCACGTCGTGCACCGCCGCGTCGCGGTCCTCATCGCCCGCCGCCGCGCTCGCGTCGTCGAGGTGGGCGCGCGCGAGGCGGCGGATCGCCCCCTCGGCGGGCTCGCCGGGTTCGATGCTGTCGGTCATGGAGCGCTCGACTCTCGCGCGGCGCACGCTCGCCGCCACTGCATCCGATGCCTCGGCCCATGGAAGGCGTTACGCCAATCGTCACACCGGCGCGAGCTTGACCTCTGCGCCGGATGTCGCACGATGGGCGACGTGAACCGGCGCGCCCTCACATTGCCGCTCGCCCTCGCGCTCCTCGGCTGCGGCGGCGACGCCGCGCGCCGCGCCACCCCCATCGCCCCCGGCCGCTGCCCCCCCACCGGCGTCGCCGTGCAGGTCCTCGGCTCCGCCCGCGACGCCGGCCTGCCCGGCCGCGCCGGCGCCGGCTACGCGCTCCACGTCGACGGCCGCGTCCGCCTCCTCGTCGACCTCGGCGCCGGCACCCTCACCCGCCTCGGCGACGCCGGCGGCCGCCTCGAAGACATCGACGCCATCCTCATCACCCGCGTTGGCATCGGCCCCGTCGCCGACCTCGCCCCCCTCCTCGACGCCGCCCGCGCCGCCGGCCGCCGCCGCCCGCTCGCGATCGTCGGCCCCGCCGGCGGCCCCGACCGCCCCTCCACCGCCGTCTGGCTCCGCCAGACCTTCGGCGACCCCCGCGGCGCCCACCCCGAGCTCGCCCCGCTCCTCGCCCCCGGCGACCCCTACCGCATCGCGCTCCACGACGTCACCGTCGACGCCGGCACCCCCCGCCTCGTCTTCGCCGAGGGCGACCTCGAGGTCCACGCCATCGGCGTCCCCCACGGCGACATCCCCGCCGTCGGCTACCGCGTCCGCGCCGCCGGCCGCAGCGTCGGCTTCACCGGCGAGCAGCGCGCCGACGACCCCCGCTTCCTCGCGCTCGTCCGCGGCGTCGACCTCCTCGTCGCCCACGTCTCCGCCCCCGAAGACCAGCACAGCGACCGCCACGCCCCCCCCGGCATGATCGGCGCCCTCGCCCGCGCCGCCCGCGCCGGCCGCCTCCTCGTCGCCGGCGCCACCGCCGACAGCCTCGCCCGCAGCGCCGACGACGACGCCATCCTCCGCGACCGCTACCCCGGCCCCATCGACCACGCCGCCGACCTCGACTGCGTCGTCGTCCCGCCCCCGCCCGCCGAGAGCGCCCGCTGATGCCCACCACCCTCGAAGCCGCGCTCCCCACCCGCCCCGTCCGCCTTGGCCGCTACGCGCTCCTCGACCGCGTCGGCGCCGGCGCCATGGGCCTCGTCTACGCCGCCTACGACGACGTCCTCGACCGCAAGGTCGCCATCAAGCTGCTGCGCGACGACGGCCCCAAGAGCGAAGACCGCGCCCGGATCCGCCGCGAAGCCAAGGCCATGGCCCGCCTCTCCCACCCCAACGTCGCCCAGATCTACGAAGCCGGCGAGTACCGCGACCGCCTCTACCTCGCCATGGAGTACGTGCCCGGCGAGAGCCTCGACGTCTGGCAGAGCGTCGAACCCCGCCCCTGGGAAGCCATCCTCGCCATGTACCTCGAGGTCGGCCGCGGCCTCGCCGCCGCCCACGCCGCCGGCGTCCTCCACCGCGACTTCAAGCCCCACAACGTCCTCATCGGCGACGACGGCCGCCCCCGCGTCATCGACTTCGGCCTCGCCCGCCCCGTCGGCGAAGCCGAAGCGCCCCGCGCCGACGGCGACCGCCTCGAAGACAGCCTCGACGGCGACTTCAGCCTCGACGTGCCCGTCACCCGCACCGGCACCGTGGTCGGCACCCCCGCCTACATGTCGCTCGAACAGTTCCAAGGCAAGCCGCTCGACGCCGCCAGCGACCAGTTCGCGTTCTGCGTCGCGCTCTACGAAGCCCTCTACGGCGCCCCGCCCTACCCCCGCGACCAGCTCCCCCACCTCCTCGCCGCGCTCACCCGCCACGCCGTCCAGCCCCCCCCGCCCGACACCCGCGTCCCCGCATGGCTCCACCACGCCATCGTCCGCGGCCTCGCCCCCGACCCCGCCCACCGCTGGCCCTCCATGCCCGCGCTCCTCGCCGAGCTCGCCCGCGACCGCGAACACGACCCCGACACCGCCCGCCCCGGCCGCCTCCTCTTCGTCGCCAGCATCGCCGCCGTCATCTTCGTCTCCACCCTCCACGGCGTCTTCGCCACCGGCCTCGACATCCCCACCGCCCGCCGCGCCTTCACCCTCGCCGCCATCGTCGGCGGCGGCGTCGCGCTCGCGCTCCTCGCCATGCGCCAGGCCGTCTGGGCCAGCGCCTTCAACCGCCGCATCACCGTCTTCTTCCTCGCCGCCATCGGCGTCGTCATCGCGCTCCGCGGCGTCACCTGGGCCCTCGGCGCCGACCCCCGCCCCACCTTCGTCTTCGAACTCTGCGCCCTCGCCGCCCTCGCCGTCGTCGCCACCGCCAGCATCGCCCGCTGGTTCGCCGGCATCACCGCCGTCCTCCTCACCGGCGTCGTCGCCGCGATCACCGTCATCGACTACCTCGTCCCCATCTACGCCGCCGCCACCGTCGCCGGCTCCGCGCTCGCCGTGCACTTCACCCGCGCCCGCCGCCCGCGCCGCCCGCCCGAGGTCAAGCCATGAACCGCCTCCCGCTCCTCCTCGCCCTCCTCGCCCTCGGCTGCGGATCCCGCCCCGCGCCCGCGCCCCCGCTCGACGACGACCCCCCGCTCCCTGGCGCCTCGCTCCAGATGTACCTCGTGCTCACCGCCGACCCCGCCGCCATGCAGGACCCCGCCGCCGTCGAGGCCATGTGGCAGGCCGTGCGCGGCGAGCGCGACCGCTACCGCCCCATCCAATCCCGCGTCACCGGCGTCCCCCCCGGCTATGAGCTCGACATCGAGCTCGACTTCGCCGACCTCCCTCACCCCGCGCTCGCCCCCGACGCCCTCGCCGCCATGATCGCCGAGCTCCCCCCCGAAGCCCGCGCCAAAGCCGAAGCCGCGAAGCTCGCCGTCTCCATCCGCAGCACCACCGACACCCTCCCCGACGGCGGCCACATCCGCCTCGTCGGCGCCGCCGCGCTCCTCGCCGCCGACCGCCACGACGGCGTCATCCTCGACCTCCTCGCCCGCCGCGCCTGGACGGCGGCCGACTGGTACGCCGAGCTCGCCGCCCCCACCCTCTCCAGCCGCCAGATCCGCCTCGCCCAGCGCCGCGCCCAGGACGGCATCACCCTCCAGACCCGCGGCAACCCCAAGTACGGCGCCCCCGACCTCGTCATGCCCGCCGTCGCCCCCCCGGCGCTCGACGCCGCGCGCCGCCGCTTCATCGCCGTGCAGGACCGACTCATCGAACGGGGAGGCGCCCCCGGCGCCCGCGTCGCGGTGCCCGGCGGCGAGATCACCCTCGCGCCGTGCGCCGACGCGGGAGAGGTCGAGGTGGGGTGCGTGCAGATCCCGCCGCCCGAGTGAACCGCCCACCGCCCGGGTGAGCGGCGATCACTCCTCGCGCCGACCGCCCTCGGTCAGCGTGTCGTCCGGGTTGCTGCGATCTTCTTCGAGCTCGTCGAGCCCATCGGCCGCGCCCAACGGCTGCTGCGTCGTGCCCGTCTCCTCGTCGACGAGCGCCCGCAGCGCGGTCAGCGCGTCGACATCGAGCGGCGCGGTGTCACCCGGCACGTCCTCGTCGAAGTCGATCACCGGCTGGCGCCCGGTATCGGACGCCCCGCCCGCGAGCGACACCGGGGCCGTCTCGCTGCTGTCGGAGAATGCATCGGGCGGTGACTGGGGGGGAGCGGTTTCGTCGGCCATGTCACGAGAATGACCGAGGGCAGGAGTCGTTGCAACCCCCGCGTCAGCGAACGGGAATCAGCCCTTGTCGCCCTCGAGCAGCCCCCGCACGGTGTCGAGCACCTCGCGGATGTCGAACGGCTTGTCGAGGTAGGCATCCGCCCCGTAGAGCGGCGAGGTCATCTCGTTGACCGTCTTCCCGATGGCGGTCAGCATCACGACCTTGGTATCGGCGAGCTCGGGCTTGCTGCGGATGTACTTGCAGATCTCCCAGCCCGAGAGGGTCGGCATCATCACGTCGAGCACGACGAGGTCGGGCTTCTCGATGATCACCTTCTCCAGCGCTTCCTCGCCATCGGCGGCCTCGATCACGTCGCAGTCGAGACCGGCGAGCGCCTTGCCGAGGATGCGCCGGATCTCCATGTCGTCGTCGGCGGTCAACAACAGCGGCTTGCGGCGGGCGGCCATGCCAGATCCTCCGTGGTGGATGGGTGTAGGCTTACGTGGTGCCCTGGCGGGTGTCAACCTCGTGCTTCACCGCTCGCCCCGGGATGAATCACCCCCCACCGCCCGGTTGTCGCCCCGCGGGCGGGGGTGGCCTCGACCGGCGCGTCCGTCTACACTCGCCCTCACCGGCGCCTCGACACCCCGCCCTCCCGACCACGAGGACGCATGAAGTCGCTGCAGAAGACCTTCCTCGCCCTCGCCGCGCTCCTCGGCGCGTTCTACTTGAGCATCTCCTACCGCTACGGCGACCCCGGCTGGCGCCTCGAGTTCGAGCCCGCCGCCACCGCCGAGGCGCGCAGCGGGGTCATCGACGGCTATGACCTCCAGAGCCTCTCGATCCTCAACCGCGCCGTCATCCACCTCAAAGAGAACTACGTCGACCCGAGCCGCATCAACGAGCGCAAGATGCTCGGCGCCGCCATGGAAGAGGTGCAGCGCGCCATCGCCGAGCTCCTCGTCGAGGTCGAGCGCGACCCCGCCGAGATCCCCACCGGCCTCACCGTCCGCATCGGCGAGCACAGCCGCCGCTTCGACCTCACCGACGTCGGCAACCTCTGGCAGATGTCCTTCAAGTTCAAGGACATCTTCCGCTTCATCGGCGACAACCTCCGCCACCACACCCGCCTGCAGGACATCGAGTACGCCGCCATCAACGGCATGCTCTCGACCCTCGACCCCCACAGCGTGCTCCTCCGCCCCGAGGACTACCGCGAGATGAAGCTCTCGACCCGCGGCAAGTTCGGCGGGCTCGGCATCGTCATCAGCATCCGCGACGGCCAGCTCACCGTCGTCAACCCCATGGACGACACCCCCGCCAGCCGCGCCGGCATCAAGGCCTTGGACCGCGTCGTCCAGATCGGCCTCGACAGCACCGTCAACATGGCCCTGCAAGACGCCGTCGACCTCCTCCGCGGCGAGCCCGGCACCCCCGTCGACCTCTGGATCCTGCGCGACGGCTGGAAGAAGGCCCGCAAGTACACGCTCACCCGCGCCGACATCAAGGTGCAGTCGGTCACCGCCACCCTCCTCGACGGCGACATCGCCTTCGTCCGCGTCGCGAACTTCCAGAACACCACCCACGACGAGCTCGTCGCCGCGCTCGACCGCCTCGCCAAAAAGGCCCGCAACCGCCGCCTCGCCGGCCTCGTCCTCGACATGCGCGGCAACCCCGGCGGCCTCCTCGACCAGGCCATCAAGATCGCCGACCTCTTCATCAGCTCCGGCCCGCTCGTCACCACCGTCGGCTTCGGCGACCGCATGCGCGAGCCCAAGATGGCCACCCGCGCCGGCACCGAGGCCGAGCTGCCCATCGTCGTGCTGCAAGACGACCACAGCGCCTCCGCCAGCGAGATCGTCGCCGGCGCCCTCAAGAACCACCACCGCGCGCTCATCGTCGGCCAGCGCAGCTTCGGCAAGGGCTCGGTGCAGGTCATCTACGACAACAAGGACGACTCCGCCCTCAAGCTCACCATCGCGCAGTACCTCACCCCCGGCGACGTCAGCATCCAATCGGTCGGCATCACCCCCGACATCGAGACCCGCGCCATCGTCGTCACCGACGAGCGCACCGACCTCTTCCGCACCGAGAGCGAGATCGGCGGCGAGGTCTCGCTGCCCGCCCACCTCGACCACGAGCGCGCCGAGGTCTCCCGCGGCGAGGCCCCCGCCGGCGTCGTCGAGTACCTGCGCGACGAAGCGCTCCACAAGAAGATCGAGGAGAACCCCGACGACCTGATCGTCGACGCCGAGGTCGCCTTCGCCCGCGACCTGCTCCGCGCCACCCGCGCCGCCAACCGCGACGAGATGCTGCGCGACGGCGCCGCCGTCATCGAAGCCCGCCGGGTCGCCGAAGAGGCCCGCATCGCCGAAGCGCTCGCCGCCCGCGGCGTCGACTGGCGCGCCGACGCCGTCACCGCCGGCGCCCCCCGCGCCGCGGTCACCGTGCGCACCGACCGCGACGGCGACCGCGTCACCGCCGGCGAGACGCTCCGCATCGAGGCCACCGTGCGCAACACCGGCGACGCGCCCTTCACCCGCCTCCACGCCATCACCGCCTCCGACAACGAGCTCCTCGCCGGCCACGAGCTCGTCTTCGGCCGCGTCGAGCCCGGCGAGCAGCGCACCTGGTCGGTCGAGGTCGAGCTCCCCAAGAGCGCGCTCACCCGCCGCGACCAGGTCACGCTCGCCTTCGCCGACGCCACCCACCCCACCGTCACCGAAGCGAAGCTCAAGGTCGACGTGCAGCAGCTCCCCCGCCCCCGCTTCGCGCTGCACTGGCGCGTCGACGACCGCGCCGCCGGCAACGGCGACGGCCTGTTGCAGCTCGGCGAAGAGGCCGAGCTCGTCGTCGAGGCGAAGAACCTCGGCCCCGGCAAGAGCGAGAAGGTCCTCGGCACCCTCCGCAACGACGAGACCGACCTCGAGCGCGGCGTCTACCTCAAGAAGGCCCGCGTCGAGCACGCGGCGCTCGCCCCCGGCGACGGCGCCACCCTGCGGCTCTCGTTCAAGGTCAAGGTCGCCCGCCCCGGCGAGGTCCCCGTCATGGTCGGCGTCTACGACAGCGAGATCCGCGAGAGCACCACCGAGAAGGCCCTGCTCACCGTCGTGCCCGAGGACGCCACCGTCACCCCCGCCGCCGTCACCCTCGCCGGCCGCGGCGACCGCCTCCCGATCCGCGGCGTCCCGCACCCCACCGCGCCCGCCGTCGCCGTCGCCGCCGGCCACGTCCGCGCCGACGCCCGCTACGGCGGCTGGTACCGCGTCCCCCTCGCCGACGGCCACGGCTGGATCTCCGCCGACGACGTGCAGCCCACCGCCGCGCCGACCGGCACCGGCGCCGTCGCCGCCATCGACCCGCAAGGCCCGCCCGTCATCGAGCTCGCCCACGAGCCCCTCCAGGTCGAGACCCGCGACCGCGCGCTCACCCTCGCCGGCGCCATCTCCGGCGAGCGCCCCGTCCGCGACGTGCTCATCTACGTCAACAACAAGAAGGTCTACTTCAAGTCGAACGCCGGCCACCTCGGCGACCCCTTCCGGTTCAGCGCCGAGGTCCCCCTCGAAGAAGGCAGCAACCGCATCACCATGATCGCCCGCGAAGACGAAGAGCAGGCCAGCCGCCGCACGGTCATCGTGCACCGCACGCCATGATCTGGGCCACCCTCGGCGCCCTCCTCATGGCCCTCGCCGTCGCCCTCGGCGCGTTCGGCGCCCACGGCCTCCGCGACCGCCTCGACCCCGTCGCGCTCGGCTGGTGGCACACCGCCGCGCAGTACCACGTCTACCACGCGCTCGGCCTCTTCGCCGTCGCCTGGGCCACCCACGTCGGCGCCCGCCCCCGCCCGCTCCTCGTCGCCGGCGTCGCGCTCATCGTCGGCGTCGTGCTCTTCTCCGGCAGCCTCTACGTCATGGCGCTCACCGGCAAACGCTGGCTCGGCGCCATCACCCCCCTCGGCGGCACCGCCTGGATCGCCGCCTGGATCGCGCTCGCCGTAGCGACCTGGCCGAAGACCGGAGCATCCTGACCCGGTGCGCCACTCATCTGCCCCGCCCCACGCCCCGAAGACCCTCGTCGAGACCCGCCGCCACGGCCCGCTCCAGGTCGACGTGCACCGCCTCGACAACGGCCTCACCCTCATCCACCAGCCCGACTTCCGCGCCCCCGTCGTCAGCTATCAGACGTGGTTCCGCGTCGGCAGCCGCCACGAACAGCCCGGCAAGACCGGCATCGCCCACCTCTTCGAACACCTCATGTTCAAAGAGACCCGCAACTGCCCCGAAGGCGAGTTCGACCGCCGCATCGAAGCCCTCGGCGGCCGCATCAACGCCGCCACCTGGCTCGACTGGACCTACTACTACGAAGACGTGCCCCAAGACGCCCTCGACGTCGTCATCGAGCTCGAAGCCGACCGCATGGAGCACATGATCCTCGGCCCCGAGCAGCTCGAAGCCGAGCGCCTCGTCGTGATGAACGAGCGCAAGGAGCGCGTCGACAACGACCCCGCCGGCCAGCTCGCCGAGACCTTGTGGGCCCACGCCTTCACCCGCCACCCCTACGGCCAGCCCACCATCGGCTGGATGGACGACATCGCCGCGCTCACCCTCGACGACTGCCTCGCCTTCTACCGGACCTGGTACGCCCCCAACAACGCCACCCTCGTCGTCGCCGGCGCCATCGACGCCCCCACCCTCATCGAGCGCGTCACGGCGGCCTACGGCCACCTCGCCCCCCAGCCCGTCCCGGCGGTCGCCCCCGTCAGCGAGCCCCGCCAGACCGAGACCCGCCGCCTCGAGCGCCACCTCCCCCTCAGCGCCGACCGCCTCGTGATGGGCTACCACGCCCCCGCCGCGACCGATCCCCGCGCCGCCGCCCTCGAAGTGCTCAACGAAGCCCTCTTCGAAGGCGACTCGTCGCGCCTCCAGCGCGCGCTCGTCACCGATGGCGAGCTCGCCGCCGGCTTCTACGCCTTCGTCCCCGCCTTCCGCGAACCCGGCCTCTACGAGGTCAGCGTCGACCTCCGCCCCGGCACGCCCGCCGAGGCCGCCGAAGAGGTCGTGCTCGACGCCTTCGCCCGCGTCGCCGCCGACGGCCTCGCGCCCGCCGAGCTCGAAAAGGCCCGCAACCGCCTCGAGACCCGCTTCTACCGCCAGCTCCAGACCGTGCAACAGCGCGCCGCCGGCCTCGGCTACTGGGCCATCACCGCCGACGACTGCTACGAGCTCTTCGTCGCCACCGAGCGCCTCCGCGCCGTCACCGCCGACGACGTCGTGCGCGTCGCCCGCGAGACCCTGCGCCCCGACAACCGCACCGTCGTCGTCGGCCGCCCCGCCGAATGAGCGCGCCTGCCCCCGAGGGACCCTTGCAGACCGTCCTGGTGACCGACCCCGCCTTCCCCTGCGCCCACCTCACGCTCCACTTCGCCGCCGGCCCCGCCTTCGACCCCCCCGAGCGCCAGGGCCTCACCGCGCTCACCCACCGCGCGCTCATCCGCGGCACCCGCAAACGCAGCCGCGAAGCGCTCGAAGAAGCCGTCGAGATCCTCGGCGCCGAGCTCGTCACCGCCACCCGCAACCACGCCGTCAGCCTCGGCGGCCCCGTCCTCACCCGCCACCTCGACGCCTACATCGACCTCGTCGGCGAGACCCTCTGCGAGCCGCTCCTCGCCGAAGACGAGATCGAAAAGGTCAAGCGCGAGCTCCTCGCCGAGTTCGAAGCCGCCTGCGACGAAGACGGCGCGCTCGCCCGCATCTGGTTCCAGCGCGTCATGTACCCCGGCCACCCCTTCGGCCAGGGCGCATCCGGCAGCAAGGCCACCCTCGCCGCCATCACCCCCGCCGACGTCGCCGCCCACGCCGCCCGCGTCTACACCCGCGACAACCTCATCGTCGGCGCCAGCGGCGACGTCACCGCCGACCGCCTCGCCGCCCGCCTCGACCACGCGCTCGCCCCGCTCCCCGACGGCGCCCCGCTCGACTGGAGCTTCCCCCCCGTCCCGCAGACCAAAGGCCGCCGCGTCACCCTCGTCGACCGCCCCGGCCGCAGCCAGGCCCAGATCCTCGTCGGCCACCCCTCCATCGCCGCCGCCGACCCCGACTTCATCGCGCTCCACATCGCGCTCACCGCGCTCGGCGGCACCTTCAGCAGCCGCCTCATGCAGGTCATCCGCGTCGAGCGCGGCTGGAGCTACGGCGCCTATGCCCGCGTCGCCGCCGAGCGCGCCGGCGGCACCTTCATGATGACCGCCGCCCCGAGCACCGAGAACGCCGTCGACACCCTCGGCCTCCTCTTCAGCGAATACAGCCGCTTCGTCGACGGCAGCCTCGACGACGACGAGATCGAGTTCGCCCGCGACCACCTCGCCCGTGCCTTCCCCTTCACCATCGAGACCGCCGGCCTCCAGGTCACCCAGCGCGTCCGCGCCCTCCTCCTCGGCCGCCCCGCCGACCACGTCGACCGCTGGCTCGACCTCCTCGCCGCGCCCACCCCCGACCAGATCCGCGACGCCGTCCGCCGCCGCCTCACCCCCGACGACCTCACCGCGGTGATGGTCGGGAGCTGGGACGCCCCCCTCCGCGCCGGCGTCGAGGCCCTGCCCGGCGTCGTCGCCGTCGACGTCGTGCCCGCCGGCGTCCTGCCCTGACCGCCGGCGCACGCCCTGCCACGCCCGAGCGCGCACGCCGGGCTCCGCGGTCCCGCTGACCTGCTTTCGGGATCGTCCGCCCCGACCGCCGCGAAAGCGCCGGGCTCGACCCCCATGCAGAGCTGTCCTCGGTGATACCCGCCCCGCCGAACGCGACCGCCAGGCGGCGGTCCCGCTGACTCGATCTCGGATCGCCCGCCGACCGCCGCGAACGCGCCCGGCCGGTTACTGCCCCGCCTTCTCGTCACCCGCCGGCGCCGCCGGGGCGGCACCTTCGGCCGGCGCCGCCGGCGCCGCCGGGGCGGCACCCTCCGCCGGGGCGGCACCCTCCGCCGGCGCCGCCGCACCCTCCGGCGGCGCCGCCGCACCCTCCGCCGGCGCCGCACCTTCCGCCGGCGCCGCACCTTCCGCCGCCGCCGCCTCCGCCGCCGCGTCCGCCGCCGTCTTGAACTTCCCGCTCTCGATGACGAGCACCTGCTCGATCACCGCGTCCTCCGGCAGCTTCACCCGATAGCCGAAGAAGTACTCCCGCCCCTCCTTGCCCATGCCCTGCTGCACCACCTCGACCACATCGCGGCTATAGCTCACCATCGCGCCCTCGGGCCGCTCCTTGCCGGCGACCTTCCACGACAGATCGGCGAGCGCCTGGGTCACCTCGTACAGCGCCGCCTTCTGCGCCGCCTCCTTCTCCTCGTCCGTCTTCGGCTCCTGCCGCCCGATCTGATGCACCGCCTCGACGACGAACGCCCGCTCCTTGGGGTCGTACACCGACCGCTCGGTGATGACATGCACGCCCTGCTCGTTCGGCTCCCCCTTCATCGCGTCGAACTTCGGCATGAAGGTCTGCTTGAACGCGAGGAACGTCGCGATCTCGCCCTTGCCCTGCAGCTTGCTCCGCATCTTCTTCGCGATCCGCAGCTCCTGCGCCGCGGTGAACGCCTTCGCCGCCGTCTCGAAGTCCGCCTTCTTCAACGCCTCGTCGCCCCGCCGCTCCAGCAGCTCGGCCAGCGTCTGGTTGGCGTCGCTCTTCTTGTTGATCTCCATCGCCTTGCGCAGCAGCTCCTCGGCGTGCACCGGGTTGCCGCCCAGGATCGCCTCGGCCTGCTTGCGGTAGTTGTCCTCGAGCGCCGGCTTCACCACCCCGCCCCACTCCTTGTAGGCGTCGGCGTTGAGCTTCTCGAGGATCTTCTGCTGTTCGAGCAGGTTGCCCTCGCGCTGATAGACATCGGCCTTGCCCCACAGCGCGTTGTAGTCGTCCGGATCGAGCTTGAGCGCCTCGTCGAAGTTCTTGCGCGCCTCATCGAAGTTGCCCGCCACCGCCGCCTTGCGGCCATCGGCGATGAAGCGATCCTTGCCCGCCTCGCAGCCGGACAAGAGCACGGCGCCCAGGAGCGCGCACGAGAACCAGGACGAGATCGACGACCGCATGCTCACCTCACCGGGGTATAGTCGAGCCGTTGCTGTGACCAGCGTCTGCTATACGACGCCCATCCCCGACGGTCAAGCGCCGGCCGGGCAGCCATCCACCCCCTCGCCCTCGACCAGCGCCCCGAGCGCCTCGACCGCCGCCCCATCCAACCCCGCCGCCAGCGGCCCCCGCAGCACCGCCACCGCCGCCCCCGGCGCCCGCCGCCCCTCCGCCGCCGGCCGCCGCATCAACACATCGTAGGCATCCGCCACCGCCAGCACCCGCCCCCCCAGCGGCACCGCGTCCCCCACCAGCGCATACGGATGCCCCCGCCCATCCAGCCGCTCGTGATGCGCCACGATCGCATCCCGCGCCAACGCCTCGATCGGCCCGTGCCCGATGATCAAGCCCAGCGACAGCTCCGGATGCTGCTCCCACAGCGCCTGCCCCGCCTCATCCAGCCCCCGCTGCCCGAGCGCGCCCAACTCCCCCGGCAACAACGCCTTGCCCAGATCATGCACCAGCCCCGCGAACGCCAACGCCGCGCACGAATCCTCGCCCAGCCCCAACCGATCCCCGATCGCCGCCGCCAGCACCGCCACCCGCAGCGCATGCGCCGCCTGATCCGCCGCCGCCGGCACCGCCGCGCACGCCACCGCCGGCGCCCACCGCCCCAGCCGCGCCGCCATCGTCGCCAACACCCGCGCCCGCGCCTGCAAGCCCGCATCGGCCGGCGTCTCGAACAACGCCCCCACCACCGCCCGCCCCTCGACGGCGAAGCGCGCCGCCGCCTCGGGCTCCACCGCGCCCATCAATCGAGCAGTTCCTCATCCTCGTCGAGCAGCCCGAGCCCCTCCTCCTCCTCGTCCTCGCCCTCCTCGTCCTCCTCCTCCACCTCCGGCGCCGCCCGCTTCGCGCCCAGCCGCCGCACCAGCCGCGCCGTCTCCTCCGCCAGCCCCAGCAGCAGATAGCTCCCCATCAGCGTCAGGATCGCAAACGAAGGCCGCACCTGAACCCCGATGAACACGATCGCCCCGAACAGCAGCATCAGCACCGCGAACGACCGCTTCGTCATCCGCGTCGCCTTGAAGGTGCGGAACTTGATCGACGACACCATCAGCAACCCGAGCGCCACCATCGCCGCCGGCGCCCACGCCTCCGACCCGTCCAGCACCTGCCCCGCCTGAAGCGACGCGATGATCGTCGCCACCAACAGCCCCGCCGCCGCCGGGATCGGCAACCCCAGGAAGTAATGCGACGGCCCCGCGCTCGCCGCCGCCATCACGTTGAACCGCGCCAGCCGGATCGCCCCGCACGCCGTATAGACGAAGCACGCCAGCAACCCCACCGTCCCGAAGTGATCCAGCCCCCAGTGCCACGCCACCAACGCCGGCGCCGCCCCGAACGAGATCACGTCCGCCAGCGAGTCCATCTGCACCCCGAACGCCGACTGCGTCCGCGTCAGCCGCGCCACCCGGCCATCGACCGAGTCGAAGACCATCGCGAACAAGATCGCGATACAGGCCTTGTACAGATCACCCGGCCCGCTCGCGCCCGCTGCGGTGATGGCCCCATAGAACCCGCAGAAGATCGAGCTGACCGTGAAGAGGTTGGGCAGGATGAACATCGCCTTGTGCAGGTCGAACCTGCGACGAAGGCGGCGTCGGCGGCGTTCGTCATCCATGATGGGCCCGATGCTAGCTCAGTTCTGCCCCGCCGATCGATCGTTTCGACCGCCCCGCCGCCACCGCGACACCCCCACCGCCGCGATCTTGACACCCCGATCGCCGAGGGCCTACCCTCGGCGAGCGTCGCCGGGTCTGGCGAACGTGCCACCTGTATCGTATCCCGGGGAGGGCGAAGTGGCGGCTCGGAAGAGGATCATCACGACGGCGGTCCTGCTGGCCGGCACCGGGGCCGCGGCGACCGCCCACGCGCTCGACAACGACCCGGCCCTGCACCGCCTCTGCGTGCAGGACGGCAGCTCGCCCGCCGCACAGCCCTGCGGCAAGACCCCCACCCCCGACCAGGCAGCCTTCCGCGACCTCAGCCGCGAATACGGCTTCCTCTTCGGCTCGACGCTGCTCGCGCCCGCCGAGACGATGGGCATCAACGGCTTCCAGCTCAACGCCCAGATCGGCGTCAACTCGGTCAACGGCGGCGAGGACTACTGGGTCCGCGGCGTCGAAGACGAAGACCCCGAAGACATCCTGACCACGCTGCGCTTCGACGCCCGCAAGGGCCTGCCCTACAGCTTCGAAGTCGGCATGTCCGCCACCTACCTCCTCGAGAGCGAGCTGTGGGGCTTCGGCGGCGCGGTCAAGTGGGCGCTCAACGAGGCCGTCGACGCCTTCCCCGTCGACATCGCCGTCCGCGGCAGCGTCAACCGCACCGTCGGCTCGCCCCAGCTCACCCTCACCACCGCCGGCTTCGACCTCATCATCTCCCGCTCCTTCGGCGCCGGCGGCGTCGCCAACATCGCGCCCTACCTCGCCTACAGCCCCATGTGGGTCATCGCCCGCAGCGGCGTCATCGACGCCACCCCCGGCGACGGCAGCGACCCCGAGTCCAGCTTCGTCTTCGCCGAAGAGACCCAGGTCATCCACCGCGGCGTGCTCGGCACCCGCTTCATCCTCGGCGCCTTCAACTTCACCCCCCAGGTCGCCCTCGGCCCCAGCCTGCTCTCGATCGACTTCAACGTCGGCGTCGACTTCTGATCGACGCCGACGCCCTCGGCCGCTGACGCTCACTCCGCCAGGAACATCGCCCGCCACGCGTTCATCGACGCGAACGCCCGCAGGAACGTCGGATCCCGGCTATCCAGCCGCACCTGACCCAGCTTGAAGTTCCGCGCCGCCACGATCGCGCTGTAGGTCCGCCCCGCCGGCGTCGACAGCGCCTCGGCCTTGAGCTTCTCGCCCAACGCCTCCGCCTTCGCCTGCGCCAGATCACCCTCCGCCCGCATCTCCGCGCACGTCGCGTCCGCCTCCGCCCGCTTCCGCCGATCGTAGGTCAGCGCCTCGGCCTCGATCTCGGCGACCCGCACCGTCGTCTCCGCCTGCACCGTCTCGATCCGCTGCTGCCACTCCTCCTCCTTGATCCGCTTGTCCTTGTCGATCGACTTCTGCTGGGTGTCGGTCTCCTGCTTCGCCGCCGACTCCTCCTGCTTCGCCGTATCGAGCTGCCCCTGAACCGCGTAGAGCTGCTTCGCCTGCAAGCGCTCCTCGTAGGCGTCCTGGAACCGGATCCGCCGGATCACCACCCCGAACGCCGGCACCTGCACATGGTACTGCCGCAGCTTCGCGTTGAGCGGCGCCACCGCCGCGAGCCCCACCTTCTCCCGCTGATCGGGATCCTGGATGTCCTGGTTCGTCAGCGTCCCGAGGTGCTCCAGCAAGAAGCCCCGGCTCACCGAGTACACCTTGTCGTGATAGGTGCCCCCGAAGCCCTCCTCGATGATCTTGTGCGCCTCGCCCTCGATGATCTCGTAGATCACCGTCGCGTCCACCGTGATCACGTTGTCGCCGCTCGTGCGCAGCTCCAGCGGCGGCTTGCGATCGAGCCCGCCCTCGCCGAACTCCAGGTAGTGCAGCGTGCGCGGCACCCGATAGGTCGTGTGGAACAACGGCAGCTCGACGTGATGCCCCTGCCCCATGTCCTCCGGGCTCACGCCCCCGAGCACCGAGCGCCGCACCCCGATCTCATCCGGCTCCACATAGGTCGTACACAGCGCGAGGAACAGCCACGACAGCAGGATCACCGCGCTCGCGATCTGAATGGCCCGCTTCACTGCTCCCCCTCCCGGTTGAGATAGCGAATGTCCACCGGGCTGTTCGGCTGAACGAACGGCGACGCGCTGATGCGATCGAGCTGCGGGAAGACATGCTGCGCGATCTCCAGGTTGAGCACGTCCGCCCCCCGCGTCCCCACCGCGCTGATCTTCTGCGCCAGACCCTCCGCCTCCTTGCGATACGCCACCTCGTTCGCCGCCGCGAGCCGCACCTTCTGATCGCGGTAGGCCGTGCACTGCGCCAGCGTCCCGATCGCGTACTTGTCCGCGTCGCGCCGCACCGTGATCGCCGTGTTCTCCGCCGCGCGCCGCTCACCCTCCAGCCGCGCCACCAGCCCCTGATACTCGGCGTTCTTCTCCTGCTCGACGTCCTGCACGATCCGGTGCGCCTGCGCCGTCAGCCGGTTGCGCGCCTCGCGCTGCACCTGCACCTCCTGCTCGGCCGTCTGCCGCTCCTCGATCGCCTGCTCCACCTTCGGCTGGAAGCGCGGCTTCGGGGTGATGATCTGGGTCACCATGATCCCCACCTCGTTGAGCCGCTCGTTGAGCTTCGTCTTCGAGAGCGCCGTCGCCTTGCCATAGGTCGCCGGCTTCGCCACCTCGAGGAAGGTGTACCGCCCGAACTCGTTGCGCAGCACCTCGCGGCTGTACACCGCCAGCGCCTTGCGCTTGTAGCCATCGCCCCGCCCGTTGCGCGCGATCACCACGTTCGCCTGATCCGGCATCGCCTGATAGTGGATCTCCATGCGCTCGAAGAAGAAGTTGCTCCCGTCGTTCGCCCGCACCGTGAGCTGCGGCACCCGATTCGGATCATTGCCGACCTTGCCCTCCTCACCCTCCATCACCATCACCTGCGGCTCGACCGCGAGCACCTCGACCCGCTGAAAGAACGGCATGTAGGTCAGCGTGCCCTGGTCGCGCACCACCCGCGCCTCATCCCCGAACACCCCCAGCCCGGTCGTGTTGTACACCACCGCCACCTCACCCGGCTCCACCTCGACGAAGCCGAAGCTCCCCGACGCAAAAGCCCCGAGCGCCAGCAGCAGCACCAGCCCCGGCAACAGCAACCGCGCCGACTTCAGCGACTGAAGCCGCTCGATGAACCGCTCGATCCGTGCGTTCGCCATCTCGTCCCCCTCCTTGCCTGCCCCCGTTCTATCGCGTCCCGCCCCGCCACGCGAGCCGGCACGCTCGATCACGCGCCCCGAACGCGGCAAGCTGTCGACGCGACCCCGGGGAGGAGACCATGCCGCACACCACGCCCACCCACCGCTCGACCCGCCACCGCGCCGCGCTCGCGCTCCTCGCGCTCCTCGCGCCGCTCACCGCCTGCGACGAACCCGGAACCGACCCCGGCCCCGGCCCCGTCGTCATCATCACCCCCGACGCCGCCGCCCCCGCGCCCGACGCCGACCGCGACGCCGAGCGCCCCCGCCCCGACGCCGCGGGCCCCGACGCCGCGCCCCCCGATGCTGCGCTCCCCGACGCCGCCCCCGACCAGGACCCCCCCGACATGGCCCCCCCCGCCCCCGGCGGCCTCTGCGCCCCCTGCGGCCCTGGCCTCGCCTGCGCCGAAGGCGGCCTCTGCCTCACCGTGCAAGACACCGGCGAGTCCTTCTGCGGCGCCCCTGCGCCACCACCGCCGACTGCCCCCGCGGCGCCACCTGCCTCGACGTCGGCGGCGACCTCCAGTGCGCGCCCCCTCGGCGCCACCTGCCGCGGCTTCCCCCGCCCGACCTCGGCGGCCGCTGCGACGACCCCGCCGACTGCACCCGCGACGCCGACCGCTGCGTCACCGCCGGCGGCCTCGACTACTGCTCCACCGGCTGCAACACCGCCGCCGACTGCCCCCCCGGCTTCGACCGCTGCGCCGAAGGCACCTGCCGCATGAACTTCAGAACTCGGCCCCCAAGGCTGCGGCCGCGACCCCATCGAGCCCGCTCCCGCCCTGCCTCGACGCCGACGCCCCGGGCGGCGGCTGCCCCGGCGCCCTCACCTGCGTCACCGACCACCTCGAAGCGCTCCCCCCCACCATCGCCCCCGGCTGCACCGCCCCCTGCCGCGCCGACGCCGACTGCCCGCAAGGCACCACCTGCCACCCCATCGCCCCCGACCTCGCGCTCTGCCTCGACCCCCGCTGCGACTGCCTCGCCCGCCCCCCCGCAGAAGCCCTCCTCGACGAAGCCCTCACCCTCGCCGGCCTCGACCGCTGCGGCGCCATCTTCGCCCAGAGCGCCTTCGACCTCCTCCGCCCCGACGTCGCCCGCGACCCCTTCCGCCTCTCCTGGTTCGACCCCGCCCACCGATCCGCCACCGCCGGCCTCCGCTGGGCCGCCGCCACCCGCCGCGACCTCGACGCCCGCGCCCCCGACGCCGCCCGCCTCATCGCCGCCGCCGCCCGCCTCATCGACGCCCCCATCGACGACGCCCCCCGCCCCATCGCCGCCCCCGGCCCCGACCCCCTCGCCGCCGCCATCATCGCCCTCGGCGCTCCTGACCCCACCGCCGCGCTCGCCCCCGTCCCCGAAGGCCTCCGCCGCCGCCTCGCCCCCCTCGTCCGCGCCCTCGCCGCCGTCGCCACCGCCCGCGACCGCGCCGCCACCGCCGCCCGCCTCGACCCCGCCGCCCTCGAAGCCCTCCACCGCCTCATGCCCGGCACGATGATCCTCCGCGGCGACTTCACCACCATCAACATGACCGGCCAGGCCACCCAACGCCTCCTCACCGGCGGCCTCGACCTCGCCCCCCTCTACGCCGCCGCCCGCGACCTCGTCCACCTCCTCGAGACCACCGACTTCGCCGACGACATCGGCGCCCTCGGCTTCGAAGTCACCCTCGACACCCCCCTCGGCCAGATCATCCTCACCGACGCCAACCCCCAGACCCTCGTCACCGACCGCCCCATCCTCCTCCTCGTCGACACCGGCGGCGACGACACCTGGCGCGCCCCCCTCGGCGCCACCCTCGACGCCGCCCACCCCGCATCCCTCGCCATCGACCTCGCCGGCGACGACCGCTACGGCTACCCCGGCGACGACGCGCCCCCCGAGCTCGCCGACCTCCCTCCCGCCGACGCCGCCGGCCGCTACGACGGCACCCACCCCCAGGTCGCCGATGGCATCGGACCCATGTCCCTCTCCACCACCCCCCGCCAGGGCGCCGGCATCCTCGGCGTCGGCGTGCTCTACGACCGCCAGGGAGACGACACCTACCGATCCCACAAGCTCAGCCAGGGCGCCGGCGTCCTCGGCGTCGGCCTCCTCATCGACGACGACGGCCGCGATGACTACGCCTGCGAACAAGGCTGCCAGGGCGCCGCCAGCTATGGCATCGGCATCCACCTCGACCGCGGCAGCCAGACCGACCACTACCTCGGCGTCCAAGCCATCCAAGGTTATGCCTACGTCCGCGCCCTCGGCTACCTGCACGACGCCGGCGGCGACGACACCTACCGCGCCCTCCTCGGCGACCCCGCCCACGGCGGCGTCTGGATCTACCCCAACGGCCAGAACGAAGGCCGCTCCAACAGCAGCTTCGCCCAAGGCAGCGGCTTCGGCCGCCGCGCCGACCGCACCGACCAGATCTTCGCCTCCGGCGGCCTCGGCGTCTTCTCCGACCGCGGCGACGGCAACGACCGCTACCAGGTCGACGTCTTCGGCCAGGGATCGGGCTTCTGGTTCGGCACCGGCCTCTTCGCCGACGGCGGCGGAGACGACATCTACGAAGGCCGCTGGTACGTGCAAGGCTCCGGCGCCCACTTCGCCATGAGCTACTTCTTCGAAGACGGCGGCGACGACACCTACAACCGCCCCGAGACCATCATCGCCACCGCCACCGGCCAGGGCCACGACATGTCCCTCGGCTGGCTCATCGACCGCGCCGGCGACGACACCTGGCACGCCCCCGGCCTCGGCCTCGGCGCCGGCAACGACAACGGCATCGGCATCCTCGCCGACCTCGCCGGAGACGACACCTACCGCGTCGCCGACGCCCGCACCTTCGGCGGCGCCGCCATCGGCGACCGCGGCGATGCCTTCGAAGCCGAGCTCTGCCTCGGCCTCTTCATCGACGCCGATGGCATCGATGTATATGAAGGTCTCGAAGCCACCCCGATCGCCAATGACACCCGCTGGTCATGGGCGGAGCGCCACCCCGACCACAAACCCGGCGAACGCGGCGCCGGCATCGACACCACCGGCGCCCTCCTCACCCTGCCCTGACCCCGCCCGATCCCATCCTCAACGCAAAAGAGCCACCGCCCGACCGAGGCATCGACCCCGGCCGGGCGGTGGCTCCACCCCGAACGAACCCCAGCGATCAGCAAGCCTGATACTGCCCCGTCTCCTGGTTGTAGCAGTAGTCACTCTGGCTGCCATCGTTCCACTCGACGTGGATGTGATCCCGGCTGATCTCCACCCGCACCGGCACCTTCCGCGCGCTCACCGTGCCATCATCCCCCGGCTCCTCCCCGCGGGTCGGCGTCGCCTCCGCCTCGGCGATGAGCACCCCCGACTCCGCGAAGACATCGCCCTCGATCACCCGCGCCTCCTCCCGCACCGGCGCGCTCTCCGCCGTCGCCGCGCTCCGGGTCAGCGCGCTCTCCTGGCTGTCGATGTTGCTGCTCGTCCAGCCCTCCGCCTCATCGGGCGTGGCGCAAGCGGTCGCGAGGGCGGCGAGGAACAGGGTGGCGATGAGACGCATGGGATGACTCCTTCGGATGACTCGGTGTGTTGTTCTCGGTCGGCCACGTTCATCGTGGTGACATCGAGGCATTGCACGGCTTGCCGGGATGTTTTTTCGGCGCGTCCATTTTTTCCGCGCCGCCGCCGTGCCCCCGCAGGCTTGACGCCCGCCGAGCCCGATGCGACCGTCGCCCGCACGCGCGGAGGTGTGGATGGCACGCAAAGCAACGACGGGTGAGGCCGAGGCGCTGCGGCGGATCGAAGCGGAGCACGAGACCCGCACCGGCTGGCTCGACCTCGGC
>JACKDM010000001.1 GCA_020633515.1 Myxococcales bacterium | reverse complement strand
CGACGGCGGGCGCCGAGGCGATGTCGGCGAACGCCGAGGTGATGAGCAAGCTGCCCGAGGCGATGAGCCGGATCCCGACGACGGTGACGATGGCGCCGCCGGTGCACATCGAGCAGGCGCGGCTGCTCGCGCCGCCGAAGCCGATCAAGGGCGGCCGGGTGCGGGTGGTGCAGAAGCCGTCGACGCGGCGGCGCTGGCTGTATCTGGCGAGCGCGGCGTCGATCCTGGTCGCGGGGCTCGCGGTCGGGCTGTACACGGTGCAGAGCTGGCGGCTCGAGGCGAGCGAGAGCGAGAAGGCGCGGCTGACGCGGGTTTCGAACACGCTCGCGCAGAAGGTCAGCGAGACGCAGATCGCGTTCCAGCAGATGACGAGCGAGCTGGCGGGGCAGCCGGTCGATCCCGAGGCGCAGACGGCGCTGGCGGGGGTCTTCGACGGCGAGGGCAAGCCGCTCGACGAGGCGATGCTCGATCTGGCGTTCCGCGACCTCCAGATGCGGGAGCAGCTCGGCGCGGTGCGGGCGATGCTCGCCAAGGCCGACAGCGAGCGGACCGACGAGGCGAAGCGCAACGAGATCCTCGAGACGCAGGTCGCGGCGCTGCAAGGGCACATCGAGGAGCTGCGCGCCGAGCAGAGCGAGGTGCATCAGCGGCTCGCGGGGCGGATCGACTCGAGCATCGCGGCGCTCGAGACGGCGCTGACGGCGACCGGGGTCGACTTCAACAGCCTCATCGATCCGGCGCTCGGCGGCACGCCGCTGATGGTGGCCGGGGTCGACGATCAGGTGCCGATGGCGGGCGTCGGCGGGCCGTTCATCGCCGAGGGGACCAAGGAGTACGTCAACCCGGTGCCGGGCGAGACCGAGGTGATGAGCGGCTTCGGGCCGCGGGGGCACACGCACCACAACGGGATCGACATCCCGGCGCCGATCGGGACGGCGGTGCTGGCGGTCACGGCGGGCGAGATCATCCACGTGCAGGACCGCGAGGCCTGGGAGCGGCGGCCGAAGTTCGTGACGATCGATGGCAAGCGCGACCGCTCGAAGGGCTGGCGGGCGGGGATCTATGTCGAGCTGCGGCATGATGATCTGCGGATCAGCCGCTACATGCACCTCAGCGCGATCGCGCCGGGGATCACGGTCGGCGCGCGGGTGGCGAAGGGGCAGGTGCTCGGGAGCGTGGGGCGCACCGGGGTCGAGGTGAGCGAGACGCACCTGCACTTCGAACTGCGCGAGCCGGCGGCCGATGGCGGGCGCTTCGGGCAGGCGCTCGATCCGACCGCGGCGGTGCACGCCGACGATCTCGATCTGGTGGTCGGGACGTCGCTCTTGCACCTCGACCCGGCGGCGCTCGATCCGAGCACGCTCGATCCGAGCACGCTCGATCCCGAGACGCGCAAGCGGCTGGCGGCGGCGCGGCAGCCGGCGGAGGCGGGCGGCGACGCGAACGAGCGGCTCGACGGGCGCATGGATCGTTTGCAGAGCCTCGAGAAGCTGCTGCGCGAGATGCCGCTGGTGGCGCCGGTCGACGATCTGCGGGTGTCGAGCCCGTTCGGGCGGCGGCTCGATCCGATCGAGGGGGAGTGGGCGTTCCACGCGGGGATCGACGTGCCCGGCGAGGAGGGCACGACCATCCGCGCGACCGCGCCGGGCACGGTCTCGTACTCGGGCGACGGCGGCCGCTACGGGGTGATGGTCGAGATCGACCACGGCAACGGCATCACGACGCGATACGGCCACCTGCTGCGCAGCCTCGTGCGCAAGGGCGATCGGGTGAAGTACCGGGAGAAGATCGGCGAGATGGGCAACTCGGGGCGCAGCACCGCGACGCATCTGCATTACGAGGTGCGGGTCGACGACAAGCCGCGCGATCCGATGAACTTCATTCAGGCGGGGCGCTACGTCTTCAAGCGCTGATCGCCCTGGGCAGCGATCGCGGCGTTTCGGTTATCCTCCCGTTTCACTCCGGTGACGACGACGTGGAGGGGGTGCCGTGCGGCGCGTGATCCTGTGGAGCGCGGTGGCGCTGTGGGCGGTGGGCTGCGACGACGGGGACGATGGGCGCGCGGCGCCGGCGGACGGGGCGGTCGATCTCGACGCGATGGTGGATCGGGGCGCGCCGGTCGAGGACGCAGCGGCGGTCGACGGCGCGGTCGACATGGACCCGCCGCGGCCGCCGGCGGGCGAGCGGGTCGCGGTCGATCTGAGCGCGGCGACGGCGCCGCTGCCGGGCGGGGAGGGGGTCGCGCAGCTCTTCGTGGCCGAGCGGCCCGAGGATCTGGTCGATGGTCCGACGACGCTCGGGCGCGTGGGCGACTGGGTGCTGCAGAACGACCGGGTGCGCTTCGTGGTGGAGGCCGACGACCGGGTGATCGGGCCGTGCCCGTACGGCGGCAACGTCATCGACGCCGACCTCCGCCGCGCGCCGGGCGAGCCGGGCGCCGACATGGTCGGTGAGGTGTGCCTGCTCCTCAACCTCGGCCAGACGCTCGATCCCGAGCGCTACGAGGTGCTCGCCGACGGCAGCGACGGCGGCGCGGCGGTGCTCGCGGTGACCGGGCGGGCGGCGCTGCTCGACTTCATCAACCTCAGCGGCATCGTCAGCGCCTTCGGGCCGAGCTTCGGCTTCGACCTCGACATCGGCTACGACATCGACCGCGAGCTGCCGGTGACGATCTCGGTCTACTACGTGCTGCGGCCGGGCGACCGCGGGGTGCAGGTCTTCACCGCGATCCGCAACGACGGGGACGAGATGCTGCACCTGCCGGTCGGGCACCTGATCGACTCGGGCGGCGACGTCGAGGTCTTCAACCCGCTGAGCCCGACCGGTGGCTTCGGCAACGCGAGCCTCGGCGCGGGCGCGCTCGGCGGGGTGATGCTGCCGGGGGTCGCGTTCAACGGCCCCGGCGGGGGGCACGGCTACGTGCCGGCGCCCGACCCGCGGCTCGCCGATCCGTACCCGACGAGCGGGCGCTACCTGTGGGTCGCCGGCGTCGTCGCGTCGCTGCTCGGGGTCGACGATCTGATCGGGCCGCTGCTCGCGACGCCGCCGCAGATCCCGCGGGTGCGGGGCATCCTGCACATGGAGCCGGGCGCGGTGGAGGTGCGCTCGCACTGGCACTTCGCGGGCGACGGCGAGGTCGCGAGCCTCGTGGATCCGATGTGGGCCGCGCTCGGGGTCGAGACGCACGCGCTCGCCGGCGCCGTGACGCTCGACGGCGCGCCGCTCGCCGGGGTGCGGGTCTCGGCGCTCGACGAGGCGGGGCGGGCGGTCAACCAGGCGGTGAGCGGCGACGACGGCCGCTATGTCATGCAGGTGCCGGCGGGGCGCTACACGCTGACGCCGTGGCGCGCGGGGCATCCGCTCGCCGGTGAGGCGCCGGCGGTCGAGGTCGCCGACGACGTCGAGGCGCCGGCGCTGACGATGGCGCCCGCCGGGCGGCTCGCGGTGCGAATCACGCGCCCCGATGGATCGGCGACGCCGGGCCGGGTCACCGTCGAGTGCGTCGGGCCCTGCCCGCAGGTGCCGACCGCGACCCAGCGCGACGTGACGACCGACGGCCCGCTCGAAGGCGTCGCGGCGCTCGTCTTCACCGACGTCGACGGCCTCGCCGACATCGCGCTCGCGCCGGGCAGCTACCGGGTCACCGTCACCCGCGGCCCGGCGTGGTCGGTGTGGCCGCCGGCGGCGATCCCCGAGGGCGGCGAGCCGGTCGAGATCGCCGGCGGCGCGGTCGTCGACGTCGCCGCCGAGATCGCGCCGGTGCTCGACGACGCCGGCTGGCTCTCGGGCGACTTCCACGTGCACGGGATCAACAGCCCCGACGCGCCGGTCGCGCTCGCCGATCGGGTGCGCAGCTTCCTCGGCGAGGGCGTCGACGTGCTGGTGAGCACCGACCACGACTACATCACCGACTACCGCCCGACGATCGCCGCGCTCGGCGCCACCGACGAGCTGATCGGGGTCATCGGCGTCGAGCTGACGACGTTCGATTACGGCCACTACAACGCCTTCCCGCTGACCCGCGACCCGTCCTCGCGCAACGGCGGCGCGCTCGACTGGGCCGGCGGCGACGGGCCGGGGCTGACGCCCGACGAGATCTTCCGCGGGCTCGAAGAGGGCCACGCAGGCGAGCAGGTCATCCAGGTCAACCACCCCGACAGCGGCTACTTCGGCGCGATCCGCGCCGATCTGCTGCGCGGCACGAGCGCCGCCGATCCGACCGTCTACCGCATGCCGCCGCGCGCGCCCGATCCGGTCACCGGCGACACCGGGCTGTGGAGCGAGCGCTTCACCGCGATGGAGGTGATGAACGGCCACGGCAGCGGCAATTTTTATGGGCGGCTGCGCTGGTGGCTGACGCTGGTCGGGCGCGGCTTCACCCCGACGGCGACCGGCGTGAGCGACACCCACCGCACGATCGAGTCGCAGGCGGGCGGGCCGCGCTCCTATGTGTGGGTCGGGCGCGATCGCGACACGCCGGCGACGTTCGACCTGCCGGGCTTCGCGGCGGCGGTCAACGCCGGACGGGTGATCGGCTCGAACGGGCCGCTGATCGGGCTGCGGCTGGTGGGCGAGGGCGGTGAGGCGACGCTCGGCGAGACGCTCGCGAGCGCGGCGGGGGCGCCGGTCACCGTCGAGGTCGAGGTGCAGACGCCGGGCTGGATGACGCTGGAGACCGTCGATCTCTACGTCAACCTCGTCGATCCGCTGCTCCTCGAGCCGAGCAGCTACATCGAGGAGCAGCTCCCGCCGACGCTGACCGCGGCGCTCGAACCGGTCGAGCCCGCCGAGCTCGCCGCCGAGGGCGCGGTGCAGCACCGCCGGCAGCGGTGGCGGGCGTCGTTCGAGCTGACGCCGACGGCCGACGCCTACGTGGTCGCGGTGGTGCGCGGCGGGCGCTCGCTGTGGCCGGTGACCCTCGGCCGCGGCGTGCGGCCGCTCGCGTTTACCAACCCGGTCTATGTCGACGTGGACGGCGGCGGCTACGACGACCCGCCGCTCGCCGCGTTCACGGGCGGGAAGCGCGCGCGCCGGCCGGTGGCATTGCCGCGGCGGCCGATGACGTTCCCCGATCTGCAGCGGCTGTGGGAGGCGCTGGCCCACGATCACTGATCGGAGCCGGGGAGGGGGAGGGGAGCGCCCCGCGGCGCTCGCCCCGGTGATGGGCTGTGCTGAAGCGGGCTACAGCGTCCGGATCTCGACCCGGTCGACCCCGAGCCGGATCTGGCGGGTCGCCGCCCGCCGCTCGACCAATCGCGCCGCGCCGCTGACGCCCATCGACGCGAACTGGCGCCGCGCGCGGAAGATCTGGGTGTTGAGCTGCGCCGGATCGAGCGCGAGCGCCTCGCAGAGCGCGTCGACCGATCGCCAGCCCTTCTCGACCCGCGGCTGCTCCTCGTCGTCGAGGATCGCCTGCGCGAGCGCGACGAGCAGCGCGTGGTGGCTGCGCACCGGCACCGGGATCGGCTTGTGGCGGTACCACACCGTCAGCTCGGCGACCGAGTCGTCGCGGTTCTTGACGAAGCGCAGCCGGTCGAGGGTCGAGAGCGACAGCGTCAGCTCGTCCATGCCGAGCGTCGAGGTCATCTCGCCGCTCGGCGCGACCGGCGGCAGGCCGAGCAGCCAGGTCTGGTCGCCGACCGTCAGCCGCTCCTGGTCGCGCACCACCTGCTGCTCGTCGTTGATCTCGGCGATCCAGTCGCCGGTCTTGCGATCGGCGAAGATCATCACCCGCGGATCATCTTCATCGGGCAGGAAGAGCAGATCATCGGTCGCGAGCCGGGGCTGCGGCGCGCCCTCGAGGCGGGCGTTGGCGACGGGCGGGCTGTCGTCGGCGAGGTGCCAGCGCTCGTCGGCGAAGGTCAGCTCGTTGCCCGCGTGCAGCTTGATCCGCTCGCCGGGACGCACCGGCTGGCCGTCGACGAAGGTGCCGTTGCGGCTGCCGAGATCGCGGATCCGCCAGCCGTCGTCGGCCCAGGTCAACAGCGCGTGCTCACCCGAGACGAGGCGGTTCTTCAGTTGGAAGGTGCAATGGTTCGCTCGCCCGACGAGCGTGCGCGGGCCGAGGGTGAACCGGCGGGGCAGAATGGGGTGGACGAGCGTGGCCACGGGGGGGACTCTAGCCCGCGTCGCCCCGATGGTCAAAGCGGAGCGTTGCGTACTTTTCGAGCCGCGGGACGATTGTCGCCGCGAGCGACGCGCGCGCTCGGGGTAAGGCGCAATGCTGCATTGCGCGCTGCGCCCCGAGAAGGCAAAGTCGAACGCGGAGGTTCGATGAGCAGCGGCGAAGACGACGGCGCGACGGTCGACAAGGCCGTCAAGTGGTCCGACGAGACGATGGACGCGGCGAGCACCCTCGGCCCGGCGCGCGTCCCCGCCGTCGACGTGGAGCTCGAGTTCGTCCATCGCTATCGGGATCTCGGCCTGATCGGGCGCGGCGGCATGGGCGAGGTGCGGCGCGTCTTCGACCGCGTCCTCGACCGCACCGTCGCGATGAAGATCCTCGGCACGACCCTCCTCGACAACGCCGTCGCCCGCCAGCGCTTCATGATGGAGGCCGGCATCACCGCCGGGCTCCAGCACCCCGGCATCGTGCCCGTGCACGACCGCGGCGAGCTGCCCGACGGCCGGCTGTGGTACACGATGCGCGAGGTGCACGGCCGCACCCTCGCCCGCGTGATCCACGGCGTGCACGCCGCCAACAACGACGGCAACTGGCGCGCGAGCGACGACGGCTGGACGCTGCGCCGCCTCGTCGAAGCGCTCCTCCGCGTCACCGAGGCCATGGCCTACGCCCACCGCCAGGGCATCATCCACCGCGACCTCAAGCCGCAGAACATCATGGTCGGCGCCTTCGGCGAGGTGCAGGTGATGGACTGGGGCCTCGCCACCCGCATCGACCGCGCCCCCGACCACGACCTCCCGTTCGACGGCCCCGACGAGGGCGAGGCCGAGCCGGCGCCGCTCAGCGGTCAGATCGTCGGCACCCCGGCCTACATGCCGCCCGAGCAGGCGATGGGCGTCGAGCCGCTGAGCCGGGCGGCCGACGTCTACGCGCTCGGCGGCGTGCTCTACCAGATCCTCACCGGGGTGCCGCCCTTCGTCGGCACCGCGCAGTCGGTGTGGCGCAACACGGTCGAAGGGCCACCGCCCGCGGTGCGCGAGCGGGTCCACGTCGACCACCCGCCGCTGCCCGACGAGCTCGTCTCGATCTGCGACCGCGCGATGAGCCGCGAGCCCGAGGATCGCCACGCCGATGGCACCGCGCTCGCCCGCGACCTGCGCTCCTGGCTCGAAGGCGCGCGCCGCCGCGAAGAGGCCGAGGCGATCGTGCAGAGCGCCGTCGAGCTCTTGCCCCGCGCGCGCGACCTGCGCCAGCGCGCGCTGCGGCTGCGCGAGGCCGCCGAGGTCGAGCTGAGCGCGCTCGCCTCCTACGACCCGC
Organism: Myxococcales bacterium; assembly: GCA_020633515.1. The sequence continues at coordinate 58,997 of JACKDM010000001.1, read as the reverse complement.
CCGAGCGCCGCTACGACGCCTGGGCGGTGCAGGACGAGGCCGCCGCCCTCGAACGGCAGGCGGCGCTCGTCGAGGTCGAGTGGGAGCAGCAGATCCGCTCGGCGCTGACGCAGTTCGCCGACCTCACCTCGGCCCACCGCCTCCTCGCCGACTTCTACCGCGAGCGCCTCGAGACCGCCGAGGCCGCCCGCCGCCGGGAGGACGTCGCCCGCTTCGAGGCGCTGTTGCGCATCCACGATCGCGGCGCCCACGTCGGCTTCCTGCGCGGCGACGGGCGGCTGACGCTCGCGACCGATCCGCCGGGCGCCCGCGCGCAGCTCTATCGGCTCGTCGAGGTGCACCGCCGCCTCGAGCCCCGCTTCGAGCGCGAGCTCGGGGTGACGCCGCTCGACGCGGTGCCCCTGCCGCGTGGCAGCTATCTCGTGCGCCTCACCGCCGAGGGGCGCGAGCCGGTCGACTACCCGGTCTTCATCGAGCGCAGCGGCCACTGGGACGGCGTGCGCCCCGGCGAGAAGGCGCCGCACCCGATCCGGCTCCCGCGCGCCGGCGAGCTCGACCGCGACGACGTCTATGTGCCCGCCGGCTGGTTCTGGTCGGGCGGCGACGCCGAGGCGATCGAGGCGCTGCCGCGGCGGCGGGTCTGGGTCGACGGCTTCGTCATCCGCCGCTTCTCGACGACGCAGCGGGAGTACCTCGCCTTCGTCAACGACCTCGCCGCCCGCGGCCGCGAAGACGAGGCGCTCGCCGTCGCGCCGCTGCGGCTCGCCGCCGAGGGCAAGTCCGTGCAGTACTATGCGCGCACGGCGAATGGCGAGTTCACCCTCAGCGACGAGCCCGCCGACCAGAGCCTCGACGATCCGATCTATCAGGTGAGCTGGTTCGCCGCGGTCGCCTACACCCAATGGCTCGCCGAGCGCGCCGGCGCCGGGTGGCGGCTCCCCGACGAGCTCGAGCGCGAGAAGGCCACCCGCGGCGTGGATGGGCGCTTCTACCCATGGGGCGACACCGCCGACGCGCCCTGGGCCTGCGCGCTCGACACCCTCGGCGACCAGAGCCCGCGCTGGCAGCCGATCCACACCTTCCCCGACGACGTCAGCCCCTACGGCGTGCGTGGCCTCGCCGGCAACACCCGCGACTGGTGTGTCAACATCTGGCGCCGCGAGGGGCCGCGCATCGACGACGGCCGCCTCGTGGTCGAGCCCGCCCCGACCGACGACCAGGAGTCCTACCGCGCGATCCGCGGCGGCGCGTGGATGGCCAACCTGCTCGCCGCCCGCGCCGCGGCGCGCTTCGCCAACCGCCCGCACCAGCGCTTCAGCGTGCTCGGCATCCGCCCGGTCCGCCCGTTTGATGTCACCGACTCGTGACACTCGGACGTCTCCAGCCGCGACCGACACGTCGACATCATGCCTTCGAAATGACAAAGGCCCGCCGAAGCGGGCCTCCGAGACACCGAGGGGCCGGGCGGCCCCGGGTGTTCACTTCACCGTCTTGAGCTCGTAGCCGAGGCCGACGGTGGTCTGCTCCATGAGCGAGTCATCGGTCAGGCGCACCTCGTAGATGCCGTTCTGGTCCTCGTCGTAGAACTCGCTGTTCACCCAGAGCTGGAAGTCCGAGTACGAGATCAGCCAGGTCATCTCCGGCCAGGCGTTGCCGTAGTTGAAGTCCATCTTGAGGTAGTAGGTGATCGAGCCGCTCATGCCACCCCAGGCGTCGGCTTCCATGCGGTAGAGGATCTGGTTGTTGCTCGGCTGGTTCCAGACGATGCTGTAGTTGCTCTGGAGGTTGAACTCGCGGTTGACCTCCCAGGCGGTCCAGGTGCTCGTGCCGCTCTCGAAGTTCGCCACGAGGCTCGCCGACCAGGTCGTCGAGGTGCCGACGAAGTCGATGTCGATGTCATCGAGGCTGCCGGCCTCGAGGTCGACGAGCGAGGAGGGGTCCCACCGCCAGTACTCCATCTGATCGTAGTACCCGGTGGCGATGTCGTAGGCGCCGTTGGTGACGAGCAGGGCGCCGACGCGGACGCCGCCGGCGTAGAGGTCGTAGCCCGCCGCGCCGCCGCCCGCGCTGACCTGCGCGAGCTTCTGGCTCTGGAGCTTGGGGGTCGAGGCCGTGCTGTACGACTCACCCGTGCAGGCCGCCAGGCAGAGGCTGGCGAGGAACACGGCCACAGCGTTGATGGTACGCATCTTCATCTCACTCCTCCCCGGTGGAGACCGCAGCCTCTCATCGAGGTACCGCCTGCGAGTCATCGCCGGGCGTCGGTGGTGGTCGGGCTGCCAGGAGGTGCCATCGTCGAGGATGGCATCCCGGCCGAGCAGCGGCCGTGTGTTCCGCTGCGACAGGAATACGATTCGCGCAGTGCCAGTCCGGCATGTCTCCGACGCTCATCCGAGCGTCGTTTCGCGAATAGTGATATTTGATATCTAAGTTATGTTTCGAGGACGGGAGAGAACAATACGGGACAACACTTAGTTACTGTTTTCCCGTTCTGTATCTTCCACTCGATACATGGGCACGGTCGGTGACCCCGTCCGCATGTGGTCACACCGTATCACGATGGGTGGGGCGATTTGCCTTCGAAAATCTAAAAAAGATCGCCGCCCGACCCAATTAGCCCCGGCGACGGGCCTCGACGCCGGCGATGGCGCTGATGACCGCGTCGTGCAGGCGGCGGTTGGTCGCGACGACGCCGCGATTCGCTCCGAGCTCGCGGCCGAGGGAGAAGTCGAGCGGCTTGCCCGTGATGTCGCTGACGCGTCCGCCGGCCTCTTCCACGACGATGCAGCCGGCGGCGTGGTCCCAGATTTTTTCGACGTAGCCCGCCCGGGTCGGGAGCCGGAGGTAGATCGCGGCGTCACCGCGGGCGACCGCGGCGTACTTGCACTGGCTGTCGATGCGATAGGGCTCGGCCTTGACGCCGAGCGCGTCGGCGACCTCGGCCGACCAGTCGTGCGCCGAGTGCGCGGCCTCGACCGACTCACAGAAGCGGGCGCGGGTGACGTCGCCCTCTGGGTCGACCGCGATCGCCGCGGCCGCCGCGTCGCCGTCGAGCGGGCGGGCGAACGCGCCGCCGCCGCGGCTCGCCCAGAAGACGGCGCCCGTCGCGCCGCCGTGGGGGAGCGCCGGGCAACCGAGCACGCCGAGCCGCACCGCGCCGTCTTCGATGAGCGCGAGCGCGACGGCGTACTGGTCGCCGCGCAGGAAGCCCTTGGTGCCATCGATGGGATCGAGCGTCCAGTGCCGGCCCTTGGGCCCGCCGGGGTGTACGCCGCGGTCGATGGCGGCGAGGATGCGCCCCTCGTCGTCGACCCCGGTGACCGCCGCGACGACCCGGCAGATCTGGCCGCGCCGGCCGGCGCTCTCGGGTGCGCGCAGCGCGGCGGCGTCTTCTTCGCCGATCAGCGGGATCTCGGGAGCGACCTCGGCGAGCCGGAGCGAGACGATCGCCTGGGCGGCGTAGTCGGCGATGGTCACCGGCGACTGGTCGCCCTTGGTCTGCGCGTCGAGCCGCATCTCGGCCTGTACCCGGCGGCAGGCGCGGGCGGCGTCGACGACGGCGCGCACGGCGGCGTCGAGCAGGGGGTCGGGCAGCATGGAGCCTCCTCGTGAGAGGCGGGGACGGTACACCGAGCGCTCGACGCTGCCAACCCGGGCACGCGCGAACGCACTTGGCAACGGGCCTCCTCTGCGGCAGGTTGGTCGGCGATGCCTGCCTCCCCGGACACTCCGTACTTCCTCGTCGCGCCGGTCGGCTGGCAGACCGCGATGGAGGTCAAGCGCCTCTTCGCCGACGCCGAGCCCAAGATGCCGGTCGTCGGCGCCGCGAGCGTCGAGGCCGCGATCAACCGCCTCGAAGAGAAGCCGCGCTGCGTCGCGGTGCTCATCCACTTCGCCGAGCAGGCCAAGGCGGCGATCGAGCTGATGTGCCGCATGAAGGAGCGCTGGCGCCGGCCGGTGGTGGCGTTCCACCCGGCGTGGCACCGCGACGACGTGCGGCGGGCGCTTCAGCTCGGGGCCGACTGCCTGCTCGGGTGGCCGTTCGCGCCGGGCGAGGTGCTCGGCGATCTGCAGGCGTTGCAGCGCGACGGGGTGAGCCTGACCCGCAAGGCGCTGATCGAGCGCGGCGGGCCGGAGCTGCTCGAGCCCGATCCGGCGCTGTGGAACGAGTCCGACGACGACTGGCGCGGGCGGCTGTCGACGCTCGCCGAGCGGCTGCGGGCGCCGTCGAGCGATGCGCAGCAGGGGCGCGTCACCCGCCTCGATCCGGCCGAGGCGCTCAACCGCGCGGTCGGTGGTCCGCTCGACCCGCACCTCGCCGCCGCGACCGTCGCCGGGATGCGCGCCGGCGTCGTCGCGGTGCCGCGGATCGCGACCGAGTACGGCGTCGACGCCCGCCGCCTCGAGCAGACGGTGACCGCCGTGCTCGACGTCGCCGACGAGGGCCAGCGCGCCGGGATCATGGCGCTGCTCGACGATCTCGCCCGCAGCGCGGTCGTCGCGCAGGACGCGGGCGTGATGGTGCAGCTCCGGCGGGCGGCGCAGGTGACGTTGCAGGCGGGCGGCGCGCACAGCGGCGGCAACGAGGACCTGCTCTCGACCGCGCTCAGCCGCGCGACCGGGGTGCCCGTCGCCGCGCTCGCCGGGCTGTCGAGCGCCGATCGGGTCGAGGTCGCCGGCCGGCTGGTGGTCGCCGACGACGACGAGGAGGTGCTCGCGCAGGTGCGGCTGACCGTCTTCGCCGCGTTGGTGCGCCAGCTCGGGGAGCGGCGGCCGGCGCCGCACGACCTCGCCGCGATGAGCGCGCTCCTCGGCCTGCGCCCGGGGGTGAGCGGGATCCGCCCGCCCGAGCTGGTGCGCCTGCTCGCCCGCCTCGACCCGCCGCAGGCGCTGCACGACTGTGACCTCACCCGCCTCGCGCCGCTGCGCGACGCCGTGCCGCGGCCGGGCAACGCGCTCGACCAGCTCCTCGGGCGGGCGCTCGACGAGCTGATCCGCGCCGCCGAGCCGATGGGTCTCATCGACCAGACCCGCTTCGTGGGGCTCTTGCGCTCGCTCAAGGAGGGCAGCCAGGTGCTCGTCGGCCCGGTGACGTGGCGGGCGATCGCGGCGCTGATCGGCGGGCAGCGGGGGCCTTCGGCCGATGACGAGCGCGCGGTCAAGCTCGCCCGGCGGATCGAGCGGCTGCTCGGCGTCGGCGCGAGCGACGCGCGGGTGCGGGTGACCCGGGCGCTCGTCGAGCTCGCGGGGCGGCAGCGCAACCCGATGGACGTCACCCGCTTCATCGCGTGGTGTCGCGACGCCGCCGCGGGCGTGATCGCGACCGCCGCGCCGCCGGTCGACCAGCCGCCGGGCGCGAGCGTGCTCGACGGGCTGCACCGCGTCGTCGAGCCGCCGCCGCCGACGCGGAGCGGGCCGCTGCTGATCGATCCGCGGGCGCCGGCGACGCGCTCGGGGCCGATGGCGGCGCTCGGGCAGCCGGCGACGACCTCAGGCGCGATGGCGGCGCTCGCCCGCACGGCGGCGAATCCGGCGGCGGCGCCGCTGCGGGGCCCGCCCGCGGGCAAGGCGCCGGCCGATCCGCCCGACTGGCTCACCCGCATGGCCGACGCGCCCAACGCCAGCGCGCCGGGCGTGCTCGCGCTCCTCGATCGCGGCGACCTCGACGGCGCCTCGGGGCTCGCCGCCGGCCTCGCCGACGAAGACCCGGCCACCATCGAGGTGCTCAACCGCGTCGCGCTCGCGCTCTTCGTCGCCGGCCGCGCCGCTGAGGCCGATCCGCACTGGACGCGCGCCGCGGCGCTCGCGCCGTCGAGCCCCAACATCCTCTTCCACCTCGCCCGCCTGCGCTTCGAGCAAGGCCGCCTCGCCGAAGCGCGCCTCCTCGTGCGGCAGGTGCTCGCGCTGCGCCCCCACCTGACGCCGGCCCGCGCGCTGCACGGGCGCATCGAAGAGGCGGGGACCCGCCCCTGACGCCGCTCGGGGCGATCTGCCCCGGTGTCCCACCCCCCCACAACCCCCCGGGGCAACGCGCCCCGGCCTCCCGTCTCACCTTGTCCTCGATCTCCTTCTGTGACGCCGCTCCCGATCCTTGGCACCGCCCTTGCTCATCGCCCGACCCGTCTGCCGCCTCGAACCCCTGCGGACCACCAGACGCCACAGCCGACCGCGTTCGCGCACAAAACCAGGGAGAACCGCGATGACCACTGCGACCCGCACCCGCCGCAACCCTCGTGAGAAGATGAGCCTCACCGAAGAGCGTGAGCTCGTGAGCCGCGCCAAGGACGGCGACCGGGAAGCCCTCGACGAGCTCATCTCGGCCCACTACCAGGCCATGTACCACCTCGCGCTCAAGTACACCCGCGACCCCCACCGCGCGCAGGAGGCGACGCAGGAGAGCTGCGTGCAGGTGCTGCGTCACATGGAGCAGTTCCGCTCGGAGGCCCGCTTCGGGTCGTGGATGGCCCGCATCGTCATCAACTCCGCCCGCCTCCGCCACCGCCGTGAGCGCCGCCTCGTCCCCGTCGGCGACGCGATGGCCTTCGATCAGCCCTGCAAGTCGCCCACCCCCGATCGCACCGTCGCCGACCGGCAGCTCCTCGCGCTCGTCGACAACTTCCTCCGCGACGGCCGCGATGGTGACTACCAGCTCTTCATCCAGCGCTACGTCGACCAGGACTCGGTGCGCCGCGTCGCCCGCGAGAGCGGCATCTCGATGCCGGCCGTCAAGACCCGCGTGCACCGCGCCCGCCAGAAGCTGCGCGACCACGCCGACGCCTCCAACTGGCAGCCGAGCTTCGGCGTCTGATCGGGCGGGGCTGCGCCCCGACCGCCGCCTCCCGCCTCTCCCGGGCCGACCGCGCTGAGTTCCGGCTGTCTCACGCCGCGGTTGACGTCCCGCCCGCCCCCGGTCCACAACCGACGCGAAGCTCGCGCTGGAGGACCCGATGAGCCTCACCCTCTACCCGCTCGGGGTCGGCGATGCCTTCGCCGGCCTGCACTACTCGACCGCGCTCGCCCTCGAAGCCGAGGGCCGCTGGCTGCTCGTCGACTGCCCGCATCCCATCCGCAAGATGATGATCGAGAGCCCGGCGCCGATCGACGTGCCGCGCCTCGACGCGGTCGTGCTGACCCACCTGCACGCCGACCATGTCTCGGGGCTCGAAGGGCTCGCGTTCTTCGATCACTTCGTCACCCGCCGCCGCACCGTGCTCGTGACCCATCCCACGATCGCGAAGACGCTGTGGGACGAGCACTATCGGGCGACGATGGCGTCGATCATCGGCGCCGATGGCATCAAGCAGCCGGATCGCACCTTCGAAGACTACTTCGACCTGCGCCCGCTCACCCCCGAAACACCCGTCGAGATCGGCCCGTTCACCATCGAGTGTCGCCCGACGCGCCATCACATCTTCACCACCGCGCTGCGGATCCGCGGCGGCGGGCGCAGCGTGGGCTACAGCGCCGACACCGCCTTCGATCCGGCGCTGATCGACTGGCTCGGCGAGGCCGATCGCATCGTGCACGAGGTCAACTACGGCGGCGCGCACACGCCCTACGAGAAGCTCTTGACGCTGCCCGAAGACATCCGCGCGCGCATGTGGCTGGTGCAGTACAGCGACCTCTTCAAGCCCGACGAGAGCGCGATCGAGCCGCTCCGCGAGGGACGGGTCTATCCCATCTGAGAGCGTGAGTCATCGAGCCATCCCGGCTCGACCGCCGCCACCAGCGCCTGCATCGCTCGCCGCGCCGCGCGCATCGCCGCGCGCACGCTCCCGAGCCCGAGCCGGGCGGTGAGCGTGGCCCAACCCCGTCGTTCGATCAGGCGCCCGGCGAGCAGCGCGCCGGCCGGCTCGCCGAGCGCGGGGAGCGCGGCGGCGTGGGCGGTGACGAACGCCGCGATGGCATGGCCGGCGGCTTCGAGCGGGCGGGGGCCGAAGGCATAGGCCATGACGCCTTCGCGGATGGCTTCATCGGTGAGGGGCGCGGGCGCGGCCATGGGATCGCCGAAGGCATCCACCAGCCGCGGCGCGAGCCAGATCTCGTCGTCGGCGCGCATCAGCGCGAGCTGCGTCGGCAGGTCGCGGGCGAGCTCGGCGCGGAGCGCTTCGCAGAGCCCGACGGCGCGCGGGGTCACCGGGCGCAGCATCACCGCGGCCGGCTCGCCGGTGCGGCTCCCCGGGTTGACGCCGACCCGCACCAGCGCGTAACGCGCCGCCCGTCGGAAGCGCAGCAGCGCCGGGGTCGCGCCGAAGACGGTGCCGAAGAGGTCGGGCGCGTGGTGCCGGTGCACCGCGTCGACGAGCCGCTGACCGAGCCCGAGCCGCCGCAGGGCAGGGTGGGTCGCGATCCGCACGCTGCGGATCATGCGCAGCGCGCCGGCTTCGCGGTGGCCGGCGTGGCAGACGAGCGTCTCGGCGAGCGCGTGGCCGCGGATCCGGGCGGCGCCGCGGGCGAGGGCGTCGATGGTGGCGGCGTCGAGGCCGCCTTCTTCGGCGACGAGGCAGGCGGCGACGACCCGGCCGCGGTGCAGGAGCGCGTGGGCGCCGAGGTTGGGCGCGTCGAGGAGCCGGTGCAGGTCGGACGGGGTCGTGCGGTAGTGGGCGTGCACGAGCAGGCCGAAGAAGCCGCGCAGCAGCGCCTCGTCGGCGGCGAGGCGGTCGGGCGGGAGCAGGGCGTGCTCGATCTCGATGGGATCGATGGGTCCGTCGATGGGATCGGGCTCGGCGTCGAGCAGGAGCGCCGCCGCGATCCGCGCCTCGAGCGGGTCGCCGGCGGCCCAGCGGATGGGATCGGTCAAGGTCAGGCGCTCGACGGGTGATCCGAGGCCGTCGAGCCAGGCGAGGAAGCGCAGCACGAAGCCGCGGCCGGTGCCTTCGTAGCCGCGGGCGGTCGTCGCGAACGCGAAGCGCGCGGCGGGGTGAGCGCGCACGATGCGTTGCAGCTCGGGGACCGGGATCTGCGCGGCCTCGTCGACGGCGATCGCGTCGTAGGGCCCGCCGCCGCGGGCGAGCGCGTCGACCGGGACGTAGACCGGGCCGTCGCCGGCGAAGTGGAAGACCTCGGCCGCCGAGGCCGGCTGGTCGGCGGTGACCGCGACGCGGCCGGGCACGTCCCGCAGCGCGAGCCCGAGCGCGCTCGACTTGCCGCGGCCGCGGTCGGAGAGCAGCGCCGCTGGCCCGCCGGTCTCGCCGCGCAGCGCCGCCGCGAGCCGGGCGACGACGGCGGCCTGCTCGGCGGTGCCCTCGACCGCGCGCGCCGCCTGCACCGGCGCCGGCGGGGCGGGTCGGCGAGCGCGGCCTCGACGCGGCGGAAGAAGCGCTGCCCGACGTCGGCCGCGGTGTAGGGCGCGACGACGAGGCCGGGATCACCCGGCGGCGCGCCGACCGGCAGCCGCAGGATGAGCAGCCCGCCGCCCCAGATGAAGCCCTGGCTCTGCCCGAGCAGGTCGGCGTCGAGGCCGGCGTGCCCGTCGATGACGACCGCGTCGAACGCTTGTCCGAGCAGCCGCCGCACCGCGTGGCGCTCGACGCCGGCGAACGGCGGGTGCGCGTCGCCGACCCACAGCACGGCGGCCGGGTCGAGGCCCGCGAGGAGCGCGGCGGCGGCGGACGCGGTCTCGGCGGGGGCGCCGCGCACGAGCCGCCACGCGCGGTGGCGGCGCGGGGCAGGGGAGGGGCGTCACTCGAGCTCGTTCACCTTGCGATCCTCGGCCTCAGGGCGCACCTGCGGCCGCGGCGAGCGCGCGCGGCTCGGCTCAGGCGCGATCCGGGGCGCGCGCAGGCGCGGGCGGCGCGGCGCCCTTCTCGGCCTCGGTGCGGATCGCCGGATCGGCGACGCCGTCGCGGCGCGCCGTCGAACCGGATCGGCGGTGAAGCGGCGCGGTCGGGGCGATCCGCGCGCGCGCGCGGCGGCGGCGGCCCAGCCGGGTCGTCAGGGCCGATCGCCGGCGCCGGGGAGCGCCGCAGCGCAGCGTGCGCGGGCAGGTGTCGCCGGAGGCGCCGAGCCACGGCGGCTGGCTCACCTCTTCGGCGGCCGCGCGCCGCGCTGGCGGGCGCAGGTCGGGGTCGTCGAGCAGCGCCTCGGCGGGCGGCACGTCGGCCGGCGCGCCGCCCCCATCCGCGCCGCCGCCGAAGCCGATCGCCGGCTCGGCCGCAGGCGCGCGCGCGGCGGACTGAGGCCGGATGGCGGGCGCGGCGATCCGGGGCCTCCTCGGCCACCTCGGCGGGCGCGATCGCGGGCTTCGCCGGGCGGATCGCGGGGGGTGGCGGCCTCCTTGGCGCCGATCTTCGCGCTGCGCCGCCGCGCCGCCGCGGCCGGGCGCGTCGGTCGAGACCGCGGGAGGCGCCCGGGCCCCGCATCAGCCCTTCGCTCGCGCCCGGCCGCACCCGCGCGGTCGCGTCGGCCCGCCGCACCGCGCTCCACAGCAACTCGGGGTCGACGCCGCCGCCGCGGACGACCGCCGCCAGTCGCCCCCGCGCCGCCTCGAGGTCGCGCCGCACCGCCGCGTTGCTCGGATCGTCCTCCGCGAGCCGCGCGAGCTGCTTCGCCGCCGTCCGGTAGGCGACCGCCGCCGCCGTCGCGTCGCCCGCGCGCGCGGCCAGATCGGCGCGCTTGAAGTGGCCGATCGCGAGGTCGTGCCGATAGAGCGCGTTGCCCGGCACCTTCTCGGTGATCTTCTCGGCGTCGACGAGCGCCGCGTCGAGCGCCTGCCCGGCCGCGTCGAGCCGGCCGAGCGCGATGAGCTGGTCGGCGCGGCGCCAGCGCACGACGTCGAGGTCGCGCCGCCAGCCGATGTCGGTCTGCTCCTGCTCGACGAGCGCCGCGAGCACCGCCTCGGCCGCCTCGTAGGCCCCGAGCGCCGCCTCACGCCGGTCGAGGTGCGCGGCGGCGTCGCCCACCTTGAGCTGCCCCACCGCCGCGTCGCGCCGCCAGCCGAGGTGGGTCGGGTTCTGCGCCGCCGCGCGCGAGAGGAGCTTCGCCGCCTCGCCGAAGCTCGCCGCCGCCGCCGCCGGGTCACCGCGCTCGGTCTGCACGTCGCCGATCCGGTCGTGGCTCACCCCGAGCGCGCGCACCCAGCGCAGGTTGTCCGGGTGGATGGCGACCAGCCGCTCGCGGATCTGCCGCGCCTCGGTGAAGGCCCGCTCGGCGCCTTCGAGGTCGCCCTGGTCGAGCCGCGCGTTGCCGAGGCGGTCGTGGCCGTGGGCGAGCGCGTCCTGCCACTCGTTCTCCGCGGGCGCCGCCTCGACGAGCCGCTGCTGCCAGACCAGCGCGTCGCGGTAGTGCCGCTCGGCCGCCGGCAGGTCGCCGCCGGTCGCCGCCAGCTCTCCGAGCGCGATGTGCGCCTCGGCGCGCGTCCGCATCGCCTCGATCGGCGGCGCCTCGGCCGCGGTCACCGTCACCAGCCGCGCCAGCGCCGCGGCCGTCAGCGTCTCGGCCTGCCCGCGGTGCCCGCGGCTGAGCGCGATCGCCGCGACCTGGAGCTCGCTCCGGGCGAGCGCGACCGCGTCGTCGACCCCGCCCCGCGCGGCCAGCGCCGCCCGCAGCGTCCGCGCCTCGTCGGCCGCGTCCGCCGCCGCCCCGAGCCGCGCCCGCGCCGCCTCCAGCCGCGCTACGAGGTAGAGCGTCGCCGCCCGGCTCCGCGCCCGCGCCTCGTCGGCCATCGCGTCGCTGCCCGCCGGCAGCGCCCGGTCGAGGTAGGCCCGCACCCGCTCGACGACGCCATCGAGCAGATCCAGCCGCCCGAGCGGCTCGAGCTTCTCGCGCAGGTCGCCGACCATGTACTGCACCAGCCCCTCGGCGTCGTCGCGCGCCGCCCGCGCCACCTGCTCGGCCGCCATCGCCCGGTCGCGCTCCGCCCGCACCTGCAGGTAGGCCACCACGCCGAGCCCCGCGAGCAGCACCGCCGCGATCCCCGCGACCGCGAGCGCGACCTTGTAGCGCCGCGCGAAGCGGCCGAGCAGCTCGCGCAGCCCGTAGCGGTAGGCCCGCACCCGCCCGCCGACGAGGAACGCGCCGATCTCCGCGGCGAGCGCGCCCGCGTGCGGGTAGCGCGCCGCCCGATCGACCGTCAGCGCGCGCTCGACCACCGCCGCGAGCTCCGGCGGCGCCTCGGGGCAGCGCGCGCGCACCGGCTCGAACGCGCCGCGGGTGACCTGATCGAGCACCGCGAACGGCGTCTTGCCGCCGAACGGCCGCTGCCCGGTCAACAGCTCGTAGAGCATCACCCCGAGGCTCCACACGTCGGCCTGCGGCCCGATGTCGGCCTCGCCCCGCGCCTGCTCCGGGCTCATGTAGAGCGGCGTCCCGAGCACCGCGCCGTCGGCGGTCGCGGTCATGTCGTCGACCGAACCGTCGAGCGCCGTCGCCATCGCCGGCACCTCGGGCCCGTCGGCCGCGCCGGTGGGCTTGGCGAGCCCCCAGTCGAGCAGCACCGTCTCCCCGAACGCGCCGACCATCACGTTGCCCGGCTTCAGGTCGCGGTGGATGATCCCGCGGTCGTGGGCATACGCCATCGCGTTGCACAGATCGGCGAAGTGCTTGAGCAGCGTCAGCCGCTCGCCGAGGGTGCGCTTCTCGGCGAGCACGTCGGCGAGGGTGCGGCCGCGCACGACCTTCATGGTGTAGTAGAGCGTGCCGTCGCGGCGCCGCCCGAGCTCGTAGACCGGGACGATGTTGGGGTGCTCCAGCCGCCCGGTGATCCGCGCCTCGCGCAAAAACCGTGTCGTCGCGAGCGTCTGCGTGCCCGCCGTGCTCCCGACCCGCTGCCCGGGCAAGAGCTCCTTGAGCGCCACGTCGCGCCCGAGGTGGGCGTCGTGCATCACCAGCACCCGCCCGATCCCGCCGCGCCCGAGCTCGCGCGCGCTCGGCTCGCTGCCCGGCGCCACGTAGCGCCCCGGCTGCTCGCGCGTGATCGTCACCCGCTCGTCGTAGCCCGCCCCGAGCTCGCCATCGGGCGCCGCCGTCGCCGCGTTCTCCAGATCGACCAGCGCCCCCGCCCCGCCCACGCTCTCCGCCGCCAGCGTCACGTCGCCCCCGTGCGCCGCCAGCGCGTCGGCCGCCATCAACTCGATCATCGCCCGCTGGCTCGCCGACAGCGCCCCCTCGCGCTGCAACGTCTCGGCGAGCGCCCCCCGCCGCCGCGCCGCCTCCACCTCCGCCGGCGTCGCGAGCCCGAGCTGAACGGTGATCACCCCGGCGACGGCCTCGCGGTCGGCGCCCACCAGGTTCGCGGATGCCATGCCCCCTCCTTGCATCTTCACCGTGTTCTTCGCGGCCCGGCCCGCCGATCTTTCGCGCCCACCAGCCGATCGGCCGTCGGCCGCACCCGCATCCCCGGCCCCTGCCGCCGCGTCGGCGCCCCCAGCGTCAGCAGGAACAGATAACCCGGCACCACCACCAGCAGCACCGAGCGCAGGTTGAGCCCGGCGCGCTCGTCGGTGTCGAGGAACACCACCGGCGTGTTCTCGAGGAGGCGCATGTGCTCGCGATACAACTGCAAGAACGGCCCCCGCACCGCGCCCGCGTCGTCGGTCTGCACCGAGCGCACGTCGGTCCGCAGCCGCCCCGAGACCTGCACCGGCGTCGCCGGCGGCCGGGCGGCGGTGATCACCAGGAGCTGCCCTTCATACCGATCGAGCGGCACCAGCCAGCGATCGCCCTCCGGCCCGCCCAGCCGATACAGCGCCTCGAGCTGCGGCCGCCCCTCGGCCACGTAGAAGCCCTGCGTCGGCGGGTTCGGCCCCACCACCGCCTCGGGTCTCAGCACCGCGTAGCCCTGCACGCCCTGGATCACCGCGAACGCGAGCGCCACCAGCGTCGACGCGCCGAGCACCGAGAGCAGCAGACCCTTCGACCGCCGCGTCAGCGTCGCCCGGCTCTGCGCGTGCCGATCGCTCGGCGGCGACAGCCGCAGATGGCGCCCGAGGTACACGAACAGCCCCGCCAGCGCTCCCACCGCGACCGCGTCGCCCCGCAGCGCGCCCGGACCCCAGGTCGCCAGCGCCCACCACGCCGCCCCGCCCGCGAGCGCGGCCACCACCAGCCAGACCAGAGTGCGTCGAGACATGCCGCGATGATCCACCGCCCGCCCCCGACGCGCAACAGCGCCACCACCTTGGCCCCCACCCCCGCCCCGTGATACACGCCCGCAAGACCCTCCCGGAGAGCACCGCCATGGCCGTCGACGTCTCCCTGCCCGCCCTCGGCGAAGGCATCTCCCGAGGCACGCTCATCCGCTGGCTCAAGAAGCTCGGCGACCGCGTCGAGGCCGACGAGCCGCTCTTCGAAGTCTCGACCGACAAGATCGACACCGAGGTCGTCGCGCCCACCTCGGGCATCCTCATCGAGATCGTCCGCCACACCGGCGACGAGATCCGCGTCGGCGCCCGCGTCGCCCGCATCGGCAGCGCCGACGAATGGCGCGAGCTGCGCGCCCCCGGCGGCGGCCCCGCCCACAGCGTCGGCCACCAGTCGCTGCTCGGCAGCACCCTGCACCAGACCCCGCCGATGTTCCTCGACGACCTCGACCCCATCGCCGAGACGCCCGCGAGCGCCACCGCCCGCGTCGCGCTCATCGCCGAGAGCGCCCGCGACGAGGCGCTCGTCGAGGCCGCCATCGCCGAGCTCGACCGCGTCGGCGTCGACACCGAGCGCCACCGCCTCCACCTGCGCGACCCCGCCCGGATCCGCGGCTTCGCGGCGCTCGCGCCCGAACGATCACTGCGCTTCGTCATCGTCTGCGGCGGGGCCGGCGCCCACCTCGCCGCCGTCGTCGCCGCCGAGACCCGGCTCCCGGTCATCGCCGTGCCCCGCCTCGACCCCGACGGCGGCCTCGCCGGCCTGCTCGCCGCCGCCCACATCCCCGGCGGCCTCGCCGTCGTCACCGTCGCCCCCGGTCCGATCGGCGCCCGTCAGGCCGCCGTCTTCGCCGCCCGCGTCCTCGCCGCGCTCGACCCCCGCCTCGCCCGCCGCCTCGCCGACGACCTCCGCGGCGAGGGCGGCGGGTTCTCGGGAGAGCTGTTCTGATGCCGCTGCTCTCCGCGCTCTTCCGCCTCTACCATGTCATCGCCCCCGAGGACGTCGAAGGCGGCGGCCGCCTCGGCCGCTTCGAGATCGGCGTCCTCGTCATCACCGCCATCGGCCTCACCATCACCCAGTTCGGCGGCAGCGAGCGCGTCTTCCTCGACCTCTTCGCCGACCCGCTCCGCGAGACCGTCGCCGCCGATCTGCGCGCCGCCGGCGACGACATCGGCGCGAGCATCGCATCCCCCCGCGACCATGGCTTCTACGCGCTGCTCATGCTCTGCCACTGGGTCGCGTTCTGTGTCATCGGCTATGTCATCGCCCCCGCGATCTGGCTCCGCCTCAACCGCCGCTCGATCATCGCCGGCAGCTACCTCCGCCTCGGCGGCTTCACCCACCACATCGGCGTCTACGCGCTCCTGCTCGGGCTCGTGATGGCCCCCGTCGTCGTCGTCTCGTTCCAGCCCGCCTATCAAGCCATCTATCCCTTCTACCCCCACGCCGGCCGCAGCCTCTTCGACCTCATCGCCTGGGAGCTCGCCTACGGCGTGCAGTTCTTCGCGCTCGAGTTCCTCTTCCGCGGCTTCCTGCTCGACGGTCTCCGCCGCTGGATCGGCTACGGCGCGGTCTTCGTGATGGTGATCCCCTACTGCATGCTGCACTTCCAGAAGACCGGCAGCGAGAGCCTCGGCGCCATCGTCGCCGGTGTCATCCTCGGCTGCCTCGCGATGAAGTACCGCTCGATCTGGGGCGGTGTGATGCTGCATTGGGGCGTCGCCGTCGCGATGGATCTCTTGAGCCTGTGGCATCAAGACCTGCTCCCGACCCGCTGGTGGCCGCCCGGGATGTGATCAGCGCGCCAGCGTGCGGATCCCACACTCCGGGTAGGGCACCCCGAGCAGATGCGCCCGCGCCTCGCCCGCCAGGAAGCACGACCCCGCGACCAGCGTCACCCGATCGCGCGGCCGCCGATCGAGCGCGGCGGCGACCGGGCCCACCACCTCCACCGCCGGGTGCCCCGCGAAGCAGCGCGCCGCGTCCTCGGCGAGCAGCCGCCGCCGGTAGTCGGGTGTCACCAGCGCCACGCTCGCCGCCCGCGGCGCGAGGATCGCCGCGACCTCGTCGACCGCCTTGTCGGCCATCGCGCCGAAGACGACGTGCAGCGGCCCGAGCCCCGCCTCGTCGATCCACGCCGCCAGCGCCGTCGCGCCGTGCGGGTTGTGCGCGCAGTCGATCACCACGTCGCCGATCCGCTCCGCGCGCCCCGGCCAGCGCACGCCGAGCAGATCGGTCGCCGGCCCCGGGTGGCCCATCGCCTCGGCCATCGCGAGCGCGAGGCTCGCGTTGCGCCGCTGGTGCGCGCCCGGCAAGGGGAGGGGAGGCAGCCCGGCGCGCGCCTCGATCACCTCGAGCTGCGGCGCGAAGCGGCGCAGCGTCGGGAGCGCGTCCGCGCCCGCGGTCGTCAGCGCCGGGCGGCCGGGGCGGTAGATCGCGGCCTTCTCGGCGGCGATCGCGGGCACCGTCGCGCCGAGCACGTTCATGTGGTCGAGCCCCACCGAGACCACCGCCGAGACCTCGGGATCACACGCGTTCGTCGCGTCGAGGCGGCCGCCGAGCCCGACCTCCCACACGACGACGTCGACCTTCGCGTCGGCGAAGATCCGCGCCGCGAGCGCCCACGAGGCTTCGAAGAAGGAGCCGCCGATCTCATCGCAGAGCTCGATCACCCGCGGCGCCGTCGCGGTCACGGTGGCTTCGTCGATGTCTTCGCCGTCGACCCGGATCCGCTCGCGGAAGCTCATGAGATGCGGCGAGGTGTAGAGCCCCACCCGCAGCCCGCGCGCGCGCAGCACCGCGTCGAGGAACGCCGAGGTGCTGCCTTTGCCATTGGTGCCGCCGATGATCACCGAGCGATAGGCGCCGAGCGGGTGGCCGAGGCGGGCGTCGAGGGTGCGCGCGTTCGTCAGGTCGAGCTTCTCACCGAAGCGATGCAGCGCAAAGAGCCGGTCGAGGGTCTCGCAGTAGGCTGCCATATGCCTTCTATCTCAGATGAGATCGTCGAGCGCCGCGATCGTGCGCAGCGGCGGCGGGTCGCCCGCGGCGATCAGGCTCGGGAGGTGGTGGCGCAAGAGCACGAGGTCGTCGGGCCGGTCGACGTCGTACCACGGGTCGAGCACGCGGAACGCCGTGCCGCTCGCCGCGAGCGCCGCGAGGGTGCGCGCGAGCACGGTCTCGGTGCCCCACTCGATGCCTTCGAAGACCGGCGGCGCCGCGCCGCGCAGCCCGAGCAGGTAGTAGCCGCCATCGCTCGCCGGCCCGATCACCGCCGGCACCTCGGCGAGCGCGGCGAACGCGGCGTCGACCAGCCGCGGCGGCAGGCTCGGGCTGTCGGTCCCCACGATCACCACCGGCCCGCCCGCCGCGAGCTCGACCGCGAACGCCGCCGCCATGCGCGCGCCGAGGTCACCCTCGCCCTGCGCCGCGAGCGCGACGCCGTGCTCGGCGCAGAGCTCGGCCCACAGCGGGTGGTCGAGGTCGAGCGCGCGCCACACCGTCACCCGGCGCCCCGGCTGGAGGTGGCGGGCGACCACGTCGCGCACGAACGCCGCCTGCAAGCGCGCCGCGGTCGTCGGCGGCAGCGCGAGGCGGGTCTTGACCCGGCCCGGCACCGGCGCCTTGGCGAAGACCATCAGCCGCTGGGAGATGTCATCGCCGGATGTCATCGCAGCGCCTCCCGACCGATCGTGTAGAGGATCTTCACCCCGGCCTTGACCGATCCCTTGATCGTGCCCGAGACCTTGCTCTGCCCCGCGGTGCGCGCGCGGGCGTCGACGGGGACCTCGACGCAGCGCAGCCCCCGCCGCGCCGCCTTGGCCTGCATCTCGACCGTCCAGCCGAAGTCACGATCGGCCATCTGGAGCAGCGTGAGACCGGGCCAGGTGATCGCGCGAAACGGCCCGAGATCGGTGAAGCGCACCCCGAAGAAGGCGCTGACGAGCGCGCCCGAGAGCACGTTGCCGAAGCGCTGCACCGGCGTGATCGCGCCCGGCTCGGCGCGGCCGAGGGTGCGCGAGCCCACCACCAGATCGGCCTCGCCGGCCCGCAGCGGCGCGAGCAGCGCCGGCACCCGCCGCACGTCGTCGGCGCCGTCGCCGTCGAGGAAGAGCACCGCGCCCGGCGGCTCGATCCGCAGCCGCGCGATCCCGGCGAGGCAGGCGGCGCCGTAGCCCCGCCGCGGCTCGTGCACCACCTCGGCGCCCGCCGCGCGCGCGACCGCCGCGGTGTCGTCGCGGCTGCCGTTGTCGGCGACGACGACCCGCCGCAAGCCATAGGGGCCGAGGCTCTCGACCACCCGCGCGATGTTCTCCGCCTCGTCGAGGGCGGGGATGACGGCGTCGACGATCATGCCGGGCTGCCTACCGGGCGACGGGCGCGATTGCAAGCCTCAACCGCCGAGCGGCGCCGGCTCGGGCGCGGCGGCGGCCTCCTCCTCGGCGGTGCGCAGGAATCGGAAGACGAAGGCATAGGCGACGAGCCCGGCGGCGAGGTTGCCGATCGAGAGCCCGGCGAAGATGCCTTCGGTGCCCCACAGCTCGCCGCCCGCCCAGGCGAGCGGCAGCGCGAGCACGAAGAGGCGGATCGTGATCAGCGCCGCCGAGCGCAGCGGGCGGTTGAGCGCGTTGAAGGTCGTGTTGACCTGCATCGCGACGCCGTAGGCGCCATACGAGATCGGCACCAGCCACAGGTAGTGCTCGGCGGTCTCGATCACCGCCGGATCGTCGGAGAACCAGCCGCCGATCGTCGGCCCGAGCACCGCGAGCAGCGCCGCCATCCCGAGCCCCCACAGCAGCGAGAAGCGGATCCCGAGCCGCAGCGCCTCGCGGATCCGGTCGCAGCGGCGCGCGCCGAAGTTCTGCCCGACGAACGGCGCGAGCCCCGTCGCGACCGCCATCACCGCGATGAGCGCCAGCGACTCGACCCGCCCGCCGACGCCGAAGCCCGCGACCGGCGCGGGGCCGTGCGCCGAGACGAAGCGGGTGAGCACGCCGTTGGCGAACGGGACGAGCAGGTAGGTCGCCGCCGCCGGCAGGCCGACGTAGAGGATCGCCCGCCACGACGCGAGCACCGCGCGCCCCGAGGGCCGCGTGAAGCTGATCATGCCGAGGCGCCGCCCGAGCACCCACAGCGCCGCGATGAGGGTGATCACCCACGAGATCACCGTCGCGAGCGCGCCGCCGAAGAGCTCGAGCCGCGGGAACGGGCCGATCCCGAAGATCAGCAGCGGGTCGAGCACGAGGTTGACGAGCCCGGCGCACATCATGATCACGCTCGGGGTCTTGGTGTCGCCGGTCGCGCGGATCGCGGCGTTGCCCACCATCGGGATCACCAGGAAGCCGAGCCCGAGGTACACCGGCGCGATGTAGTCGTGGATCATCGGCAAGAGCCGCGGCTCGGCGCCGAGCAGGGTGAAGAGCGGGTCGATGGTGGCGAGCCCGATCGAGGCGAGCACGGTGACGAGGCCGACGGCGAGCAGCAGCGCGTCGGTGGTCAGCCGCCGCACCCCGCTGGTGTCACCCTGCCCGATGGCGCGCGCGATCACCGCCGAGGCGCCGACGCCGATGCCCATCGTGACGCTGTTGACGACCATGACGACCGGGAAGGTGAAGGTCATCGCGGCGAGCTGCTCGGCGCCGAGCTGGCCGATGAACCAGGTGTCGACGATGTTGAAGAGCATGATGGCGACGATGCCGGCGACCATGGGCAGCGCGAGGCGCAGCAGGGTGCGGTCGACGGGGCCGTCGGTGAGGGAGATCGGCGGGGGCAATCGAGGCTCCGAGGGTGCGCGCCGTCGGCGTGGCCGGCGAGGCGGGTGAATTCGACGACGTGGGGTGTGACGCCGCCGGGGCCTGGCGCGTCGCTGAGACGGTGCGTTTCGCGCCGCTCGCTTCGCGGAGGATCCGGGTGACCCGACGGCTGCTGATCGTCAACCCCAAGGCCGGGCAGGGCCGGCTGCAAGAGATGCTGCGCGCGGCGCTCGCCGAGCGACCGTGGATCGAGGTGCACGCCTCGGAGAGCCGCGAGGACGCCATCGCCGCCGCCCGCCGCGCGGTCGACGAGGGCGTCGACGTGCTCGCGCTCGGCGGCGGCGACGGCACGCTGCACGACCTCGTCAGCGCCGTCGCCGAGCGCCCGCCGCCCGCGCTCGCGGTGGTGCCGCTCGGCACCGCCAACGACCTCGCCAAGACCCTCGGCGTGCCGCTCGACGACCCGGCCGCCGCGCTCGACCTGACCCGCGATGGGGTCGTGCACCCGATCGACCTCATCCAGATGAGCGACGCCGAGGGGACCCGCTGGGTGGTCAACGCCGCGACGGCGGGCTTCGCCGAAGAGATCGAGGCCGCGCTCGACGACGAGACCAAGGCCCGCTGGAAGGCGCTCGCCTACCTGCGCGCCTCGATCGAGGTGATCCCCAAGCTCGGCTGCGGCGCCTACACCATCGAGGTCGACGGGCGGGTGCAGGTCGTCGAGGCGTGCGCGCTGATGGTCGCCAACGGGCGTTACGCCGGCGGCTTCGAGTTCGCGCCCGAGGCCGACGCCGCCGATCGCACCATCGACGTGCTCGCGGTCACCGCCGCCGAGCTCGGCGAGCGCGCCGGCCTCGGCCTCGACTTCGCGCTCGGGCAGCACCTCGACTCGCCGCACGTCTGGGCCGACCGCGGCCGCGAGGTGCACATCAGCGGCAGCCCGAGCCTGCGCTTCAGCGTCGACGGCGAGTCATGCGGGCAGATCCCGGTGCGCTTCACCATCCGGCCGGGCTGCGTGCGCTTCATGGTGCCGCAGCCGGCCGTCGCCGCGCCGCTCGCCGGGTAGCTCACCGTCCCTGCCGGATCGCCCGGATCCCGCGCCCGGTCTTGCGCCGCAGCAGCGTGCGCAGCGTCACCGGATCGGCGTAGCCCACCGCCTCGGCGACCTCGAAGAGCGTCTGCTCGGTCGTCTGCAGCAGGTGCAGCGCCGCCTCGACGCGCAGGTCCTGCACATAGGCGATCGGGGTGCGCCCGAGCGCGCGGTGCAGGCGGCGCTGCAAGGTGCGCGGCGTCGTCCCGAGCGCGGCCGCGGCGTCGACCATCGAGAAGTCGCGCAGGCGGTCGCGGGCGAAGCCCTCGAAGCGGCGCACGATCTCGTCGGTGTGCGCGATGTGATCGGCCATCGCGAAGGTGGCCTGCGACGGGCGCGCGTCGATGAGCAGGTAGCGCGCGGTGCGCTCGGCGAGCTGCGGGCTGTGCTGGCGGATGAGCCACAGCGCGAGGTCGACGTGGGCGAGCGCGGCGCCGGCGGTGACGCAGCCGGGGCCGGGCACGACCATGCGGGCGGTGTCGAGCTCGACCCGCGGGAAGCGGCGGCGGAAGTCGGGCTCGAGCCACCACGTCGTCGTCGCCGGGCGGTCGTCGAGCACCCCGGCCGCGGCGAGCACGAAGGTCCCGGTGCAGGCGCCGGCGACGAGCGCGCCCGCCGCGCCCCACGCCCGCAGCACCGCGCCGGCGGCGGCGACCTCGTCGCGGGCGAGCGCGGCCTCGACGGCGGCGGGGGTGACGCAGCCGAGCGCGGGCACGATCACGACCGCGGGCGCGGGCGAGCCCGGGTCGACGACCGCGTCGAGCGGCACCGGGAGCCCGTGGCCGGTGCGCACCGCGGGGCGCACGCCGACCCGCCGCACGGCGAAGCGCGGCCCCTCGCCGTCGTCGCGCGCGGCGATCCCGGCGGCGAGCGCGAAGCAGTCGAGCAGGGTGGAGAGGCCGGTGTCGAAGAGGCCGTCGACGGCGAGGATGTCGATGCGCATCGGTCGAGGATAGCCGCTCGCGCCCCGATCAGGGCGCGGCGATGCGCCCGGGGCTGCGCGGATCCTGCGGATCGCTGCCGAGCTCGAGCTCGGTGCCGTCGAGGAGCGCGTCCTGGTCGCGGTCGAGCGCGAGCCGGCGGCCGTCGCCGGGCGCGGTGCAGGTGAAGGTCAGCGGCGAGGTCGCGAGGTCGCGCAGCAGCCCGAGCAAGGCGATCTGGACGCCGCGGTCGTCGACGAAGAGGCCGCCGCCGAGATAGTAGAAGCCGCACTCGCGCCCGCCGAGGACCCGGCGCACGACGAGCTCGCAGTCGCCGGCGTCGTGGCGCTGCACGAGCAGGGTCAGCCGCGCGGCGGCGGCGGCGAGGTTGCGGTCGCTGACGGTGAGCTGCTGGGCGACGATCGGGGCGAGGTTGCCGGGGTAGGCCATGATGAAGGCGGCGAGGTCGTCGCGGGTCTCGCGCTCGGCGATCCCGACGTGCTCGACATCGCCCACGAACGGGATCTCCTCCGGCTCGGGCGGCCGATGCCGGAACGGGATCGCGTTGAGGTAGCGCTGCACCGCGTCGAGGCTGCCGTCGTGCGCGAAGCCGAAGCCGCGGATCTGGCGGCCGAAGTGGGCGAAGGCGTCGAAGTCGCGCCCGAAGTCGTCGACGAAGAGCGGATTCTCCTGGATGAAGAGCATCTTGGCGGTGCCGAACATGCCGGCCTTCTCGTAGAGGTTTCGCAGGTGCGGGACCTTGAAGAGCTGCGGGAGCGCGTCGAAGGTGATGCGCCCGTCGGTCCCGAAGAAGCCCGGGCGCGCCACCCCGAACTCGGCGTTGCCCCGGCGATCGAGCACATGGCAGTCGATGCACGGCCCGATGGCGTCGGCCGGGCGCTCGTGGTCGAAGTAGCGCGCCCGCCCCCGCGCCTGCTGCGGCGTGAGGCTGTCATCGAGGTTGCGGATGGCATTGGGCGGGTAGGTGAGGCGCATCACATACTCGGTGAGCGCCTCCATGTCGGCGTCGGGCAGCTCGGCGTCGAGGCCGTGCAGCGAGACGAAGGTGCCATTGAACGACTTGAACGCCGCGCGCTCGTCGAAGAGGCCGAGGTCGGGCTGCACGCTCGGACGCAGGGTGGGGAACCACACCCGCTCGTCGTAGCGATCGCCCCGCCAGTGCATCGGGCCGTGGTTGTCGAGGCCGCGCAGGCTCTGGGTGACCATCACGCCCTTGAGCTGCTGGTGCACGTAGATGCTCTCTTCGAGCCGCGGCATCAGCCCGGGGAGGAGCTGCTCGGGGATGAAGGGATGCACCATCGTCGGCAGCACCTCGGCGTCGCGGTTGCCGAGATCCCAGCCGAGGTGATCGGTGTGGGCGAAGACATGGCAGCTCGCGCATGCCATCTGCCCGTTCCTGGACGTGCGCCGCGCGTCGAAGAGGAGGCGCCGCCCCCGGGTGACCGCCGGTGGCTCGGGCGAGTGCATCCGCAGGTGCTGCACCTCGGCGCGGCGGCTCACGTCGACGACCGAGATGCCATCGTCGAAGCGGGTGAGCACATAGGCGACGTCGTGCAGCGGGTGATGCACCACCCCGGTCGGTCCGCCGCCGGTCAGGCGCACGATGTCATCGGCGTGGGTGCGGTGGCGGTCGCTCTCGAGCCGCTCGGTGTCGACGATCGCGAGCGCGTCGGCGCCGAGCGCGGTCAGAAACGCCCGCCGCCCGTCGGGCGCGACCGTGATCGCGCTCGGGATCGCGAGGCTGAGATCGGCCACCGCGCCGGGCACCGCGCAGCGATCACCGATCGTGGGCAGGTGGGTGTCGAGCTCCCGCGGGTGCACCTGCCCGCCGGGGGTGAGCACCGTCACCCGGTTGCGCGTCGCGTCGCAGCGCACCGCCTGCTCGTCGCCGGCGTGGTTGCGCGCGTCGGTGTTGACGACGTAGACGTTGCCGTTCTGCGGGTTGACCGCCATGCCATACAGCACGGTGCCGACCCCGGCGTAGACCGCGCCGGGCAGGGCGCGGGGCACCGGCGCCATGGCATCGATGACGAAGACATCCTCGTCGGGCAGGGTGAAGCGCATCTTGTCGGTGAAGTCGAGGCCGTCGTGGGTCAGCCAGCGGTCGCCGACGAGCCGCACGAGCAGGCTCATCGCCTGCTGCGGCACGCCGGCGAGCTCCTCTTGCACCCAGCCGCTGTTGCGCCACACCTGCGCCGGCACCGACGCGGTGCGGTTGCCGGTGCGAAACCCGGCCGCGAAGACGCGGCTGCCATCGGGTGACACCGCCAGCGCGCGCGGCGAGTCGGTGAAGAGCTCGATCCGGGTCAGCGGGGTGCCGCCGACGCTCTCGGCCTCGCCGTCGGCCGCATAGACCCACACGATCGCCCGCCCCACCCCCGGCGTCGTCAGCGCCGGGTCGACGCCGCGCGCGCCGAGCGCCGCCGGGGTGACGTTCTGCCCCCGCCGCGCGCTGGTGATGAACGCGCGGCTGCGGTTGGGTCCCGCGAAGGCGATGTCGGCCGGCTCGTCGCCGACGAGGAGCGTGCGCACGACCTGCCCGACCGGCCCCGCCCCGCCGCGCAGCACCGCGAGGTCGAGGCGCACGACGCTGACGCTGTCGGAGACGTGGTTGACCACCCACAGCTCGCGCCCGTCGCGCCAGGCGAGCGCGACCGGCTCGTATCCCACCGCGACCGATCCGCGTGGCATCAGCCGGCCGCCGGCGCCGATCGCAAAGAGCTCGACCCGGTTGTCGGGTGTGTTGAGCGCGGCGAGGCTCTTGCCATCGGGTGACAGCGCGAGCGGTCGCGCCTGCCCCGACTCGAAGAGGGTGTACGCGGTGCCATCGGGCGCGGCCGCCGCCGGGGCGACGCGCAGAGCCGTGATGACCGCGATGACCGCGACGACCGTGATGAGCGCAGACCTGCTCATTCCCCGGTGACCTCGTCAGGGGCGCCGATGCCGCGGGCGCACCGCCCGCCGGGTCCGCCGGCGACCGCACGCGCCGGCGTATTCTGGAGCGATCCCGCGTGAGCGCCCCTCCGCCGCGCGGGATCGGCCAAGCGATAAGACATCCGCCGGGGTTTTCTCAATCGGCCGAGAGGCTCGCAGAGCCGCTCTTCGTCGGCCGGATACAAAATTGCAAGCAATTACAACGCTTTGGAAGATCCTAAAAGAGTCTGAAACTTCACCTGTCAGCAGCGCGACAATGCCTTCGGCGTGCCCCGACCGACATGGCATCGCGAGCGTGACTCTCGGGTCGCGGAGCCGACGCCGGCACAAATGGCTGGCGCCCGGCGATGGCGGGCATATCATGGCGCGCTCGAAAGAACCCCTGGAGAGACGCGTGATGAGACGGATCGGAATCGTCAACCGCGGCGAGCCCGCGATTCGCTTCCTCAACGCCCTCGACGCGCTGCGCCGCGAGAAGCCCGCCCCGGCCGCCGTCGCGCTCTACACCCGCCCCGACACCGACTCGCTCTACGTGCGCTCCGCCGACGCCGCGATCTGCATCGGCGAGGGCCGCGCCGCCTACCTCGACGCCGGCGCGGTCATCGCCGCGCTCCGCGAGACCGGCTGCGACGGCGCCTGGCTCGGCTGGGGCTTCGCCTCCGAGGACGCCGCGTTCTGCACCGCGCTCGAAGACGCCGGCATCACCCTGCTCGCGCCCCGCCCCGACAGCATGGCCCGCCTCGGCGACAAGGTCGCCGCCAAGCGCCTCGCCGAAGAGTACGGCGTCCCCGTCGCCGCCTGGGCGGTCGTGCGCGACGCGACCGACGCGCTCGCCGCGGCCGAGCGGGTCGGCTATCCGCTGATGATCAAGGCCGCCGGCGGCGGCGGCGGGCGCGGGATCCGCCGCGTCGAGGGCCCCGACGCGCTCCCCGCGCTCTTCGCCGCGGTCCGCGCCGAGGCCGACCGCTCGTTCCACGGCGGCGACATCTTCATCGAGCGCTGCGTCGACGGCGCGCGCCACGTCGAGGTGCAGGTCCTCGGCGACGGCGCCGGCCGGGTCCTCGTCTACGGCGTGCGCGAGTGCTCCTTGCAGCGCCGCCGGCAGAAGATCGTCGAGGAGTGCCCCTCGGTCGGCCTCTCGGAGGAGGCGCGCGCGCTGCTCGTCGCCTCGGCGGAGCGCCTCTGCGCCGCCGTCGCCTACCGCAGCGCCGGCACCGTCGAGTTCCTCTACGACGACCGCACCGACCGCGCCTGCTTCCTCGAGGTCAACAGCCGCTTGCAGGTCGAGCACCCGGTCACCGAAGAGGTCTATGGCGCCGACCTCGTGCGCGCCCAGATCGAGCTCGCGCTCGGCGAGCCGCTCCCCCCGGCCGTCGCCGCGCCGCGCGGCTGGGCGATCGAGGCGCGGGTCTGCGCCGAGGACCCGCACAACGACTTCGCGCCCGCGCCCGGCCGCCTCGTGCGCTTCGTGCTCCCGACCGGGCCCGGGCTGCGCGTCGACACCGGCTTCAGCGAGGGCGAGACGATCTCGTCCGACTTCGACCCGCTCGTCGCCAAGGTCATCGCCTGGGGCGCCGACCGCGGCGTCGCGCTCGCCCGCCTCGCCCACGCGCTCGACCAGACCCGCATCGTCGTCGAGGGCGGCACCACCAACCTCGCGTTCCTGCGCGCGCTGCTCGCCCGCGACGACGTGCGCGCCGGCCGCTTCGACGTCGGCACCGTCGACCGCCTCCGCGTCGAGGCCCCGCCCGGCCAGGGCGTCGCCGCGCTCGCCGCCGCGATCGACCGCTTCCTCGCCGCCGGCGACGAAGACGACAGCCGCGGCCCCGACCGCCACCGCGTCGAGGCCGGCGACGCGCTCGCCGTCTACCGCCTCGGCCCCGACCGCTTCCGGGTGCTGCACGAGAGCGGCGAGGTCACGGTGCACTACGAGGCCGACGGCCCCTATCAGCGTTGGCTCTCGATCGGCGGCGCCCGCCACCGCGTCGAGCGCGTCGTCGGCGACCGCAGCTATGTCGTCGACGGCACGCCGCACCGGGTCGCCGCCGCCGGCGCCGGCGCGGTCGCGGCGCCCTCGGCCGCGGTCGTGCTCGACGTGCTCGTCGTGCCCGGCGACCGCGTCGAGGCCGGGCAGACCGTCGCGGTGCTCGAGTCGATGAAGATGGAGGTGCGCGTCGACACCCCGCGCGCCGGCGAGGTGCGCGAGGTCTTCGTCACCGCCGGCGGGCAGGTGCGCGCCGGGCAGGTGATGCTGCTCATCGACGCCGAGGGCACCGCGACCGTGGCCGAGCCGGCGACGACCGGGATCCCGTGGCAGGCCGGCCCGCCCGCCGCCGAGGCCGCCGCCGAGCGCCTGCGCGCCGCCTTCACCGGCTGGGACGCCCCGCCCGGCACCCTGCGCGGCGACGCGGCGCACGTCGATCCGCAGGACTTCGCCGCGCTGCTCGGCGTCTTCGCCGACGTCGCCGAGCTGCTCGAGCGCCGCCCCGACCGCCAGCCCGACGGCGGCGAGGGCGCGACCGACGCGGTCTCACCCGCGCTGTGGATCGAGACCCTGCGCCGCCAGGGCCAGGACGCGCTCGCCGCCCGCCCCCGCATCGCGCTCGCCCGCGCGCTCGCCCACCACGGCGTCGCGCTCGACGCCGCGCCCGCCGTCGTCGACGACGCGCTCCGCCGCCTCGCCCGCGCCGAGCTCTCGCGCTCCCCGAGCTCGTGCCCGCCGCCGCCGCGCTCCTCCGCCGCGCCGCCGACCAGCCGCCGGTGCCCGAGGGCCGCCCGTGCGTGCCGCTCGACCTGCTCGACCGCCTCACCCTGCTCGACCCCGCCCGCTTCGGCCCGGTGCGCGAGGCCGCCGACCGCGCCCGCTACCGCCTGCACGAGCGCCCCGACCACGTCCGCTTCACCCAGCGCGCCGAGGAGCGCGCCGAGGAGCTCTTGCGCCGCCTCCGCGCCGGCGAGATCGGCTGGGACGAGC
Source organism: Myxococcales bacterium (assembly GCA_020633515.1). The sequence goes on along the minus strand of JACKDM010000001.1, from coordinate 31,229 downwards.
TCATCGCCGCCCCCGAGTCGCTCGTGCCGGGCTTCGCCCCCGCCGCCGTCGCCGAGGGCTGCCTCGTCGCCGCCGAGGGCGTCGCCCGCCGCCTCGAATGGACCGGCGGCGACATGCCGATCGAGCCCTTCCGGCTGGCTGGACGGCCCGCTTTCCGCGTCGGCGAGGGTGACCAGGCGGTCGTCTGCGTCGTCGCGCGCCCCGCCGAGGCGGGCACGATCGTCATCGCCGCGTCGTCCCTGCCGCCGACCCGCCGCCTCGATCTGGTGCTCGTGCCACCGCCCGGCAGCGAGCCCGCCAAGGTCATGGACGCCGTCATCGCGCTCGCCCCGCTCGGCCGCGCGCCGCGCCCGCCCTGGGAAGAGCTCTGCATCCTCGTCGTGCGCGGCCCCAACTATCCCATGGTGCGTCGCTTCATGGCCGATGGCACCGAGCGCCGCGACCGCCGCGACGTGATGCCATCGACCGCGCGCCGCCTCGACCTCGATCGCCTCGATCGCTTCGAGTTCGAGCGCCTGCCGAGCGACGACGACGTCGTGCTCTTCCACGCCCGCGCCCGCGACAACCGCGACGACGTGCGCCTGCTCGCGTTCGGCGAGGTGCGCAGCATCGAGCGCGCGTCCGGCAGCCGCTTCCGCCTGCCCCACGTCGAGCGGGTCTTCCACGCCGCCGTGCGCGCCATCGAGACCGCCCGCGCCACCCACGACCCGCGCCGCCGGCTGCAATGGAACCGCATCACCCTGCGCATCGTGCCGCCGGTCCCACACAAGCCCGATCTCATCCGCCGCTACGTCGAGCGCCTCGCGCCGGCCGCGCAGCGCGTCGGGCTCGAGAAGGTCGTCGTGCGCGCCGCCTTCATCGACGCCGACGGCGAGGCCGGCGAGCTGCGCGATCTCGCGATCAGCGATCGCGGCGGCCTCCTCGAGTTCGTCGAGAAGCCCGCGTCCCACAAGGCGCTGATGCCATTGACCCGCTATGAGACCCGGGTCGTCGCCGCGCGCCGCCGCGGGCTCGTGCACCCCTATGAGATCGTGCGCCTCCTCGAAGGCAGCCCCGAGCTGCCCCGCGGCCGCTTCGAAGAGTACGACCTCGACCCCGAGGGCCGCCCCGCGCCCGTCGACCGCTTCTACGGCGAGAACACCGCCGGCGTCGTCTTCGGGCTCATCCGCAGCCGCTACCGCCACCGCGCCGACGCCGTCACCCGCGTGCTCGTGCTCTCCGATCCCACCGAGTCGATGGGCGCGCTCGCCGAGCCCGAGTGCCGCCGCATCCTCGCCGCGATCGAGCTCGCCGCCGAGCACCAGCTCCCGCTCGAATGGGTCGCGCTCTCGGCCGGCGCCCGCATCGACTGGGACACCGGCACCGAGAACCTCGACTGGACCGCCCGCGTCCTCGGCCGCATCGTGCGCTTCACCCAGGACGGCGGTGAGATCGATCTCATCGTGCCCGGCATCTGCGTCGGCGCGCAGGCCTACTGGAACGCCGAAGCCACGATGATGATGCACACCCGCGGCCTGCTGGTGATGACCGATCGCGGCGCGATGGTGCTCACCGGCAAGCGCGCGCTCGACGCCTCGGGCTGCGTCTCGGCCGACGACGACCTCGCGCTCGGCGGCTACACCGCGATCATGGGACCCAACGGCCAGGCGCAGGCCCACGCGCCCGACCTCGGCGCCGCGTTCCGGCTGCTCTACCGCTACCACGACCACACCCACGTCCCCCCCGGCGCCGCCCGCCCCCCGCGCCTCGCCTGCGACGACCCGCTCGACCGCGACGTCACCGCCGCGCCCTATCCCGGCGAGCTCGGCCATGGCTTCGCGACCGTCGGGCAGGTCTTCTCGACCAGCCACAACCCCGACCGCAAGCGCCCCTTCGCCGTGCGCCCGGTCATGGCCGCCGTCAGCGACGCCGGCGTCGACCCCGTCGAGCGCTGGTCCGCGTGGCGCGGCGCCGAGACCGCCGTCGTCTGGGAGACCCGGATCGGCGGCTACGGCGCCTGCCTCATCGGCATCGAGAACCGCCCCTTCGCCCGCGTCGGCCAACCGAGCGCCGACGGCCCCGCGCGCTTCGCCGGCGGCACCCTCTACCCGCAGGCATCACGCAAGGTCGCCCGCGCCCTCAACGCCGCCAGCGGCCGCCGCCCCGTCGTCGTGCTCGCCAACCTCTCCGGCTTCGACGGCTCCCCCGAGTCGCTCGGCCAATGGCAGCTCGAATACGGCGCCGAGATCGGCCGCGCGGTCGTCAACTTCGAGGGACCCATCGTCTTCGTCGTGCTCAGCCGCTACCACGGCGGCGCCTACGTCGTGTTCTCGAAGACCCTCAACCCCGAGCTCGTCGCCGTCGCGCTCGAAGGCAGCTACGCCTCGGTCATCGGCGGCGCCCCCGCCGCCGCCGTCGTCTTCACCGCCGAGGTCCGCCGCCGCACCGCCGAGCTGGGGGGTGATGCCACCGCCCACAACACCGCGCTCGCCGAGGTCGCCGCCCGCTTCGATGGCATCCACACCGTCGACCGCGCCCGCGAGGTGGGATCGATCGATGGCATCATCGCCGCCGAGAAGCTGCGCCCGTTCATCGTCGACCGACTCGCGCGCGACCACGTCGCCCACGGCGGGCAGACGGTGTGATGTCTCTGCCTTCGCCCTGACCACCCATCGGGAGTGCCTTCACGCCATGCGACCGCTTCGCTTCTCCATCAACGTCACGCTCGATGGCTGCTGCGACCATCGCGTCGTGCCCGCCGACCGCGATCTGCACGCGCTGCATCAGCACGCCGCTGACAATCTCGCGCAGGCCGACGCGCTGCTCTTCGGCCGGATCACCTACGAGATGATGGAAGAGGCGTTCCGGGCGCCCGCGGGGGCGGAGCCATCGCCCGATCCCTTCGCGCGCACGCTCGACGCGGCGAAGAAGTACGTCGTCTCGCGCACCCTCGACCGGGTCGACTGGAACGCGGAGCTGGTCCGCGGCGACCTCGGCGCGACGGTGAAGGCGCTCAAGCAGGCGCCAGGGAAGGGGATCTTCGTCGGCGGGGTGCAGCTCGCGCTCGCGCTCACCGAGCTCGGGTTGATCGACGAGTACGAGTTCGTCGTGCACCCCCGCCTCACCGGGCATGGACCGTCGCTGTTCGCGGGGCTGTCGCGGTGGGTCGATCTGGAGCTGGTGAGCCAGCACCCGCTCGGCGCCGGCGCGGTGGTGCTGCGGTACACGCCGCGGGGCAAAGCGGCGGATGGCATCGGCTGAGACAGAGTCACCGCCCCGCGAACGCCAGCGGTGAGCGGCCCTCGCACCCTCGCCCGGGCGCGTCGCCGCCGTCCAGGCTCGCGACGGCGTCGGCGACCGTGAAGAAGAAGTGATCGGCGCCGAGCTGCTCGACGAGCCCCACCTTGCCCATCATGTCGCGCACCGGGCCGCGGACGCCGGAGAAGCGGAGGTCGATGCCACGCTTGCCATAGTCGGCGGCGAGCTCGACGAGCGCGTCGGCGCCGCTCGCGTCGAGGGCGGTGATGCCGGTCGCGTCGAGCACGACGTGGGTCAGCGGGCCCCACTTGGCCTCTTCGTCGGCGAGGCGGTCGGCGAGGAAGCTGACGTTGCCGTAGTAGAAGGGCGCGTCGAAGCGCAGGATCAGGACGCCGGGGCAGGTCCGGGCCTCGGGGTAGTGGCGCACGTTGCGGAAGATGCTCGATCCCGGCAGGCGGCCGAGCACGGCGTAGTGGGGGCGGGTCGAGCGGATGACGAAGACGAGCAGCGCGACGGCGACGCCGACGCCGATGCCGGGGGTGATGCCGAGCTGGAGGGTCGCGAGGAAGGTGAGCGCGAGCACGGCGAAGTCGCTCTTGCTCGTCTTCCAGAGCCGCTTCGCGGTGGCGAGGTCGATGAGGCCGAAGACGGCGAGCATGATGATCGCGGCGAGCACGGCGACGGGCAGATGGGTGAAGAGGGGGGTGAGCGCGATGAGGGTGAGGCCGATGAGCGCGGCGGTGACGAGCGAGGAGAGCGGGGTTCGGGCGCCGGCCTGCACGTTGACGGCGGTGCGGCTGAAGCCGCCGGCGACGGGGTAGCCGCCGGTGACCGAGGTGCCGAGGTTGGCGGCGCCGAGCGCGATGAGCTCCTGGTTGGGGTCGACCTTCTGGCCGCTGCGGGCGGCGACGAAGCGGGCGACGGAGATGGCCTCCATGAACGCGACGAAGGCGATGGTGGCGGCGCCGGGGAGCAGCGCGAGGGCCTTGTCGGCGGCGAAGACGGGGAGCGCGAGCGCGGGCAGGCCGCCGGGGACCGCGCCGACGGTCTTGATGCCGCCGGGGCCGTCGAGGCCGGCGAGGGTGACGAGCAGGGTGCCGGCGGCGACGACGACGAGCGGGCCGGGCAGGGTGCGGCCGAGGCGGCGGCCGAGCTTCTGGAGGGCGATGAGGGTGACGAGCGCGCCGAGGCCGAGCGCGAGGGTGGGGGCGTGCAGCGCGGCGCTGCGCTCGATGGCGGCCCAGACCAGCAGGTGTACGCGGTGGTCGCTCGGGAGGGGGTAGCCGAGCAGGTGCTTGAGCTGGCTGAAGCCGATGATGAGCGCGGCGGCCGAGGTGAAGCCGCTGACGACGGGCTTGGAGAGGAAGTTGACGAGGAAGCCGGCGCGGGCGAGGCCGAGGCCGAGCTGGATGAGGCCGACCATCGCGGCGAGCATGGTCGCGAGCGCGAGGTAGTCGCCGGTGCCTTGGGTGGCGACGGCGCCGACCGCGGTGGCGACGAGCAGGGAGTCCATCGCGACCGGGCCGACGGCGAGCTGGGGCGCGGTGCCGAAGACGGCGTACAGCGCGGGGGGCACGAGCGCGGCGTAGAGGCCGACGACCGGGGGCAGGCCGGCGAGGAGGGCGTAGGCCATGGCTTGTGGCACGAGCATGACCGCGACGGTGACCCCGGCGATGAGATCGGCGGGGATGTCTTCGCGGCGGAGCGCCGGGAGCCAGCGGGTGATGGGCACCCGGCGGTGGAGCCAGGTCTTCATGGGTCCTCCTCGCCGCGCGGACGATGACTACTGGCGGTCGACGGGGCCGAGGTCGAGGTCGTTGGTGGGGGTGGGGCGGAAGACGTTGACCGGGATCTTGAGGTAGCGCCTCTCGTTGCGGGCCTGGGGCGGGAGCGCGCCCGCGTCGATGTTGACCTGCACGCTCTGGTAGAGGAGCTTCGGCGCGGCGAGGGTCGCGTCACGGCGCTCGCGGGCTTCGACGAACTGCCGCTCGGTCATCGCGGCGTTGAGCTGGACGTTGTGGGCCTTCTCTTCACCGATGGTGCTCTCGTAGGCGAGCGCGCGGCCGCCGGGCTGGTAGTCATGGCCGACGAAGACACGGGTGTCATCGGGCATGGCATAGAGCTTGTTGATCGACTTGTAGAGCGCCTGCGCGCTGCCACCGGGGAAGTCACAGCGGCCGGTGCCCTGGTCGGGCATGAAGAGCGCGTCGCCGGTGAAGATCGCGTCGCCGATGCGGTAGGTCGCGCAGGCGGGGGTGTGGCCGGGGGTGTAGATGACCTCGACCTCGATGGTGCCGGCGGCCCAGGTCTCGCCGTCGGCGAAGAGCTTGTCGAACTGGCTGCCGTCGACGGGGAAGTCATCGCCGAGGTCGAAGTAGTCGCGGAAGAGGCGCTGCACCTCGGTGATGCGGGCGCCGATCGCGAGGGTGGCTTCGGGCCAGGTCTCCTTGAGGAGCTGCGAGCCGGAGAGGTGGTCGGCGTGCGCGTGGGTCTCGAGGATGGCGCGCAGCTTGAGTTCGTGCTTCTTGAGCCAGGCGACGACGCGGTCGACCGACTCGGTGAAGACCTTGCTGCCGACGGGCTCGTAGTCATGCACCGGGTCGATGACGATGGCATCCCTCGACTGCGGGTCGTACACGACATAGGTGAGGGTGTCGGTGCGCTTGTCGTGGAAGGCTTCGATCTTCATGACGCGGTCTCCTTTCGGGCGGCCATCGAGGCCATCATCGCCTCGTAGCCACGATAGAGTGCCATGCCGCCGAGCATGCCACCGAGGAACATCCAGACGGTGGGATGGAGGGTGGCGGCGGATGCGATCGCGGGGCCGGGGCAGAAGCCGCCGAGGCCCCAGCCGGCGCCGAAGAGCACGGCGCCGACGACGAGCGACGGGGTGAGATCCCGCCGGGTGGGGACCTCGAAGCGCGCGGCGAGCACGGGGGTCTTGCGGCGGCGCATGACGAGGTGGAAGAGGGGGCTGTAGACACCGATCGCGCCGATCATGACGAACGCGAGGCTCGGGTCCCAGTCGCCGAAGACATCGAGGAACGCGATGACCTTGTCGGGGCGGGTCATGCCACCGAGCGCGAGGCCGACGGCGAAGAGCACGCCGGCGGCGAAGGCGACGAGGGACTTCTTCACGCGGCACCTCCGACGAGCGAGACGGTGATCATGCCGACCGCCATGAAGGCGAGGGTGGCGGCGAGGCTGCGGGGCGAGAGGCGGCTGAGGCCGCAGACGCCGTGGCCGCTGGTGCAGCCGCTGCCGAGCCGGGTGCCGAAGCCGACGAGCAGGCCGGCGGCGACGATGGCCGGGGTGGAGCGGTCGATGGCGACGGTGAAGGCTTCGGGTTCGACGGCGAAGATGACCGCGCCGCCGGCGACGAGGCCGGCGGTGAAGAGGGCGCGCCAGTCGAAGTCACCGGCGGTGGGGGCGATGACACCGGCGAGGATGCCGGAGATGCCGGCGATGCGACCGAGGAAGAGCATGACGGCGACGGCGGAGAGGCCGATGAGGGCGCCGCCGAGCAGGGGGATGAGCGCGGTGTGAATCATGGCTGACGGATCCTGGGTTGCGTCCGATTGCGGGATGGTGGATTGCAGCGGGTGTGCCAGCGACGTGGCGACGGCGTGGCGCGGCGTGCAGAGCGGGATGGAGCGGTGATGTCGCACGATGTTTCACTGGCGTCGCGACGAGAGTGAAACGACAGCAGGCGACGCGGCGGGGGAGGGGAGTGTCAGCCCGCGGGGAAGTCGACGGGGTCGTGCGCGCAGATGAAGCGGATGTCATCGCCGCGGGCCTCGTACAGCGCGCGCACCCGCTCGAGGTTCTTGGCGCGGAGCGCGTCGTCGATGGCGAGGGCACTTTCGAGGCGGCGGATGCCTTTGGGGACCTCGTCGGGCGCGGTGAGGCGGCGGCGGTCGAACCAGGCGTCGCCGCCGTGCACGAGCCAGCCGGCGTCGTCGCGGACGGCGATGACGCAGTGGCCGCGGGTGTGGCCCTGCACCGGGACGAGGAGCAGGTCGTCGACGAGACCGGGGAGGGGACGGGCGCGCTCGAAGCCGTTCCACGCCTCGCCGGCCTCGACGGCGTGGATCCGCCACTTCGGGCCGTGCGCCCAGTGCGCGGGCAGGTAGCGGCCGCGCTCGGGGAAGGTGGCGCGGGCCATGGCGGCGGCGTGCTCGGCTTCGAAGACGTGCACCTCGGCGTCGGGGAAGTCGGGGAGGCCGCCGGCGTGGTCGAGGTCGAGGTGGGTGACGCAGATGTGGCGCACGTCGCTCGGGGAGAAGCCGAGGCGCTGCACCTGCGCGATGGCGGTCTCGGCGGGGTCGAAGGCGGGCCGCATCATCTTGCTGTAGAGCCAGCCGACGCGCTGGCTGCGCTGCTCGACCTCGGCGGTGCCGAAGCCGGTGTCGACGAGGATGAGGCCGGCGTCGCTCTCGATGAGGAGGCAGTGGGCGACGAAGTGGCTGCGGGAGAAGAGGGTCTCGCAGGCGACGGGGCACATCGTCACACAGTTGAGGTGGTGGATCTTCATGGCGGCGCGCGCTCCCCCGAGGTGGTTGTGGCGAGCGTAGCGCATGTCGCGACGCGTCGGGCGAGGAAGGTGAGGGGACGGGGCTTGCCGGTGGCGGCGACAGATCACTATCCTCCCGGCCTTCCACCGCCGGCCCCGGGAGGTGCGTGATGTCCGGCTCTCGCCTGAGCGTCCGCGAGGCGCTGACCTTCGATGATGTGATGCTGTTGCCCGCGTACTCCGAGGTGCTGCCGGCCGAGGTCTCGACCCGCACCCGGCTGACGCGCAAGCTCTCGCTCGGGGTGCCGATCGCGTCGTCGGCGATGGACACGGTCACCGAGGCCGAGACCGCGATCGCGATGGCGCGCGCGGGTGGGATCGGGGTGATCCACAAGAACCTCTCGCCCGAAGCGCAGGCGCGTGAGGTGCAGCGGGTCAAGAAGGCGCAGAGCGGGCTGGTGGTCGATCCGGTGACGGCGCGGCCCGATCAGCCGGTGGGCGAGGCGGTCGCGCTGATGAAGCAGTACGGGATCAGCGGGCTGCCGGTGGTCGAGGACGGGCGGCCGGTGGGGATCCTGACGCACCGCGACATCCGCTTCGAGCAGCGGCTCGACCGGCCGGTCAAGGCGCTGATGACGACCGAGCTGGTGACGGCGCGCGAGGGGGTGACCCTCGAGGACAGCAAGGCGCTGCTGCACGCGCACCGCATCGAGAAGCTGCTGGTCGTCGACGAGGACGGGCGGCTGCGGGGGCTGGTGACCATCCGCGACATCGAGCAGGCCGAGGCGCACCCGAACGCGAGCACCGATGGGCTCGGGCGGCTGTTGGTGGCGGCGGCGGTGGGGGTGGGCGCCGATCGCGAGGCGCGGGTCGCGGCGCTCGTCGAGGCCGGGGTCGACGTGGTGGTGGTCGACACGGCACATGGGCACAGCCGGGGCGTGATCGAGGCGGTGCGCGCGATCAAGCAGGGCTGGCCGGGGATCGAGCTCGTCGCGGGCAACGTCGCGACGGCGGCGGCGACCGAGGCGCTGATCGAGGCGGGCGCCGACGCGGTCAAGGTGGGGATCGGGCCGGGCTCGATCTGCACGACGCGGGTGGTCGCGGGCGTGGGCGTGCCGCAGATCACCGCGATCGCCGACTGCGCCGAGGCCGCCGCGGCGGCGGGGGTGCCGATCATCGCCGACGGCGGGATCAAGTTCAGCGGCGACGTGGTCAAGGCGATCGCGGCGGGCGCGCATGTGGTGATGGTGGGCAGCTTGTTCGCGGGGACCGCCGAGGCGCCGGGCACCGTGGTGCTCTATCAAGGGCGCTCGTACAAGGCCTACCGCGGCATGGGCAGCGTCGGCGCGATGGCGGCGGGCAGCTCCGATCGCTACTTCCAGGAGGGCAAGGACAACCGCAAGCTCGTGCCCGAGGGGATCGAGGGGCGGGTGCCCTACCGCGGGCCGCTCGCCGATACGCTCTACCAGCTCGTCGGCGGGCTGCGGGCGGGCATGGGCTACACCGGCAGCGCCGACATCGAGGCGCTGCGCACCGGGGCGCAGTTCGTGCGCATCACCGCGGCTGGCCTGCGCGAGAGCCACGTGCACGACGTGGTCGTCACGCAAGAGGCCCCCAACTACCGGATCGACTGATGCACCACCAGACCGTCCTCATCCTCGATTACGGCAGCCAGTACACCCAGCTCATCGCGCGGCGGGTGCGCGAGCAGCGGGTCTACTGCGAGATCGTGCCGTTCGACGCCGATCCGCGGGCGCTCGCGGCGCGCAGGCCGGCGGCGATCATCCTCAGCGGCGGGCCCGCGAGCGTCGACGACCACGACGCGCCGGCGCTCGATCCGGCGCTGCTCGGCCTCGGCGTGCCGGTGCTCGGGATCTGCTACGGCTTGCAGGTCTTGACCCGCACCCTCGGCGGCGTCGTCGGTCGCTCGCAGCGGCGGGAGTACGGGCGGGCGATGCTCGACATCGTCGACGACGGCGACCTCTTCGCCGGGATCGGCCGCGGCGCGGTGCCGGTGTGGATGTCGCACGGCGACCACGTCGACGCGCCGGCGCCGGGGTTCGCCGTGCTCGCGAGGAGCGGCGACGGCGTGATCGGCGCGGTCGCCGACCGGGCGCGGCGGATCTGGGGCGTGCAGTTCCACCCCGAGGTCGTGCACACCCCGGCCGGCGGGGTGATGGTGCAGAACTTCCTCTATCGAATCGCGGGGTTGAAGGGCGACTGGACCCCGGCGCGCTTCGTCGAGGAGGCGGTCGAGCGGATCCGGGCGCAGGTGGGCGAGGCGCGGGTGGTGTGCGGGCTCTCGGGCGGCGTCGACTCGGCGGTCGCGGCCGCGCTGCTGCACCGGGCGATCGGGGAGCGGCTGACCTGCGTCTTCGTCGACAACGGGCTCCTGCGCGAGGGCGAGGCGGCGCAGGTCGTCGAGGTCTTCGGCGCGCGCTTCGGCTGGGACCTGCGGCACGTCGACGCGAGCGCGCGCTTCCTCGGGGAGCTCGCCGGGGTCAGCGACCCGGAGACGAAGCGCAAGATCATCGGGCGGGTCTTCGTGGAGGTCTTCGAAGAGGTCGCCAACGGCATCGAGGGCGCGCGCTTCCTCGCGCAAGGCACGCTCTACCCCGACGTGATCGAGAGCGTCAGCGTGCGCGGGCCGGCGGTGGTCATCAAGAGCCACCACAACGTCGGCGGGCTCCCCGAGCGCATGAACCTCGCGATCTGCGAGCCGCTGCGCGAGCTGTTCAAGGACGAGGTGCGCGAGGCGGGCGTCGAGCTCGGGCTGCCCGAGGAGGTGATCTGGCGGCATCCGTTCCCCGGGCCGGGGCTCGCGATCCGGGTGCTCGGCGAGGTGAACCACGAGCGCCTCGCGGTGCTGCGGGCGGCAGATCGGGTGATGCGGGAGGAGATCGTCGCCGCCGGGCTGCACCGCGCGATCTGGCAGGCGGGCGCGATCCTCCTGCCGGTGCGATCGGTCGGCGTGATGGGCGATGGGCGAACCTACGAGAACGTCTGCGCCATCCGAGCGGTGTCGAGCCTGGACGGCATGACCGCCGACTGGTATCCGATCCCCTATGAGGTCCTTGGCCGCATCTCGACGCGGATCATCAACGAGGTCACCGGCATCAACCGGGTCGTCTATGACATCAGCAGCAAGCCGCCGGCGACGATCGAGTGGGAGTGAGGGCAGGGGAGTCTGCCGGCTCTTCACGGGGCTCTTCACGGCCTTTGTTCTCGGCTCGGCGGCGCCCGCGATCGGCGCCGAGCCGGTCACGAGCGCGCACGCCGACGGGGTGATCGACTGGACGGCGCGGGTGGCGCGGGTCGTCGGCGTCGGCACGCCACGGATCCTGTCGCCGACCGGCGCGATCACCGGCGAGGACCTGCACGAGAGGGCCCGCGAGGACGCGGCGGCGCGCATGGCGCGGCTGCTGCGGGCGGTGCCGGTGGGCGGCGGGCAGGCGGCGGGGCAGGTCGCCGCGCTCGACGCGGCGCGCGAGGCGGCGACGCGGGCGATGCGGGCGGGCGAGGTGATCGACTTCAGCGATGGCACCGTGCACCAGCCGGCCGAGGTGGCGCTCGATTGGGTCGCGGCGGCGTGGCCGGCGGGCGAGGGCGACCGTGCCGGGGACGCGGCGACCGGGGATCGTGATCACGCTGAGCGGTGAGGCGCAGCCGACGGCGCGGGTCGAGCTGCGCGGCGCCGGCGGGCGCGAAGGCGACGGCGGGCGCGCGCGGCGACCGGCTCGCGCCGGCGGGGCTGGTCTGGGCGCGCGCGATCGACGACGCGCCGGCGGGCTTCGTCGGCGAGCGGCCGCGCGCGGTGGCGGGCGAGGCGGCGGGGGAGGGGATCATCGCGCTCGGCGACGACGCGGCCGATCTCTTCACGGGGCCCGGGATCGGCGGCGGGCTCGTGGTGCTCCTCCCGGTCGCGGCGGCCGACCCCGTGAAGAAGGACCCCAAGGGCAAGAGCACGAAGACCGGGCGCAAGGGCGGAGGCAAGAAGTGATGCGAATGACACGGTGGGCGCTCGCGGCCGGGCTCGCGCTCGGGCTCGCCGGCTGCGGCGGCGACGGCGTCGTGCGGCGGGTCGACGACCTGCCCGAGCCGCCGCCGGGCGCCGGCTACGTCGAGATCAAGGTGCAGCCGCCGACCGCCGATCTCTACGTCGACGGCGTCTATCGCGGCCGGATGGACGGCTACCGCGACGGCGTCGTGCGCATGCCCGAGGGCCAGCGCCGCATCGCGCTGCGCAAGAACGGCCACTACAGCTTCTACGGGACCTACGACGTCGGCGCGGCCACCGTCCGCATCGAGGCGACGCTGTTGCCCGAGGTGCCTTGATCCCGCTCGGCGCGCGGGTGGACAGCGAACCGAATCCGGCTAGAATGGCCGGACGAAAGCCCACGAGGACCACGCAAAGGCCCGCGGATGTCGGCGACGAGCGGCAAGATCGAGCCCCTCATGCTCTTCAAGGTGTTCCGCAGCATGCTCGACCGGCGCATGAGCGGGGTGCTGACGGTGCAGCGAGGGCAGGTGATGAAGAAGGCCCGCTTCGCCGCGGGCCAGGCGGTGCAGGTCGCCTCGAACCGCCCCGAAGAGGCGATCGCGCAGGCGCTCGTCGACGAGGGGCTGATCTCGTCGACCGAGCGGGTCGAGATCGACGAGGCCCGCCGCACCGACCGGCGCACCTTCGAGGCGCTGGTCCGCGAGCGCGGGCTCGTCTCCCCTGAGCGGTTGGATACAATCGAGCGGCGAATGGCCCGGAAGCGGCTCCTCGAGGCGTTCGGGTGGCCGGATGGGACCTTCGCGTTCGAGCCGGCGCAGGTGCGGCCGGGCACGCCGCCGCTCGTCGACACCGTCGAGCTGCTCGTCGAAGCCGGCGCGCGCATGGTGCCGCCGCCGGTCTGCGAGCGCTTCCTCGCGGGTTATCCGGGTCAGCAGCTCCGCCTGACCGAATGGGCGACGACCTACGCGGCCGCCTACGACGCGGCGTTCCCCGGGCAGAACCTGCGCGCGCTGCTGGTGCGGCCGGTCGCGGCGTCGGGGATCGGCGCGCTGCCGGGCGACCGCGGGCGCAACCTGCGTGAGGCGGCGACGCTGGTGCTGTCGGGGCTCGGGACGCTGGAGCGGATCGACGGGCAGGGGCGCGCCGCCCCGGCGACGGCGACGGGCGCGCAGCGCGCAGCTCCGCTGCGGCGACCGCGCCCGCGACCGCGACCGGCGCGCAGCGCATGGCTCCGCCCGCGAGCGCGACCTCGCCCCGGCGCGCAGCGCTGCGGCCGCGCCCGCGACCGCGAGCGCCCGCTCAGGCGAGCGTGACGCCGAGCGCGCCGCCGCAGCGCCCCGCCAGCGCGCCCCGAGCCGCCCCCAGGCCCGATGCGGCGGCCGGTGCGCTCGGTGCCGCCGGCGCCGGCCGCGGTCGCGCCGCACCCGACCCGCAGCGACCCGCCGATGCGCCGCGCAGCGCGGTCCGGCGCGGCTCGACGTCAGGGGAGCGCCACGAGCGTGCCGCGGTACCGATGCCCCGCGCGCCTGGTGCGGATGCGCGCCGCGCGGCCGCGTCCGCGGCGGCGGCCGCCCCGGCCGCGGCGCCGAGCGCCGCCGCGCTCCCCGAGAAGATCCGCGCCAAGCTCGCCGAGGCCCGCGAGATGGCGGCGACCGCCGACACCAAGAACCACTACGAGCTGCTCGGCGTCCCCAAGAACGCCGACGAGAACGCGATCCGCAACGCGTTCAGAAAACTCGCGCGGGACTTCCACGCCGACCGCTTCGCGCGGTACGGTCTCGACAAGGACGCGCAGAGCGCCGTGCAGAAGGTGTTCATCTCCATCAACCGCGCGCACGAGACCCTCTCCGATCCCGCTCGGCGGACGGAGTACGACCTCGGCCTCGAGATGCGGGTGGGGGGAAGCGGTCGGCCCGGCGCCGCGGGGGGTGGCGCGCCGCAAGTCGATCAGGTCTTCAAGGCCGAGAAGCTGGTCAAGGACGCGACGATCCTCATCAGCCGCGGCGAGGCCGAGCCCGCGATCGAGCGGCTCAAGCAGGCCCTCGCGGTGATGCCCGAAGACCCGGTCGCCAAGGCCGCGCTCGCGTTCGCCGAGCACCTCGTCGCCCAGAGCCAGGGCGGCTCGCAGGTCGTTCTGCGGCGCGCGCTCGAAGCGGTGGAGGAGATCTGCCGCGACCTCGACAACCGCGAGGAGCCGTTCTTGTACCTCGGGCGGCTCTACCGAGGCGTCGGCGAGCAGGAGAAGGCGATCAAGGCGTTCGAGCAGGCGCTGCGGATCAACCCGCACTACGCCGAGGCGGGCAGCGAGCTGCGCCACGCCCAGCGCAAGGTCGAGCAGACCAAAGGCAGCAGCAGCGGACTGGCCGGGATCTTCGGCCGACGAAAGAAGTAGATGGCGCGTCGCGACGACAAGAAGGGGTACATCCAGATCGACGAAGCCGGCCGCATCTACGTGCTCGGCGGCGGTCTGCGGCGCACGCTCGGCGAGCTCGCCGGCTACTACACCCACTTGCCGTCCGACGCCTCGCTGCTGCACTTCCAGCGCACCACCAGCGTCCCCGCCTACGACGAGTTCCGCGACCCCATCATCCTCCAGGGCGACATCGCCGCGATGGGCTCGACCATCGAGGTGATCAACTTCGTCACCTCGTCGCAGCTCACCGGCAACCTCGTCTTCGTCAGCGACGAGACCCGCAAGGGCATCTACTTCAAGAACGGCGAGGTCCGCGGCGCCGCCTCGAACCGCGCCGAAGACCGCCTCGGCGAGATCCTCTACCGCTTCGGCGCGCTCAGCCGCGAGGCGCTCGACAGCGCCCACGAAGAGTGCCGCCGCATCCGCCGCCCGCTCGGCAACTTCCTGCTCGACCGCGGGGTGCTGACCCAGCAGCAGCTCTACACCTACGTCCGGCGGCAGGTCGAAGAGACCTTCTACTCGATCCTGCTCATCAACCAGGGCGACTTCTACCTGACCCGCTTCGACGTCGACGCGCTCCCGAGCCCGCTCTCGCTCAACGCGCAGAACCTCTTGATGGAGGGCCTGCGCCGCATGGACGAGATGGAGTACTTCCGCCAGGCGCTGCCCGACCGCTCGACCCGCATCGCGCTCGGCCGCAACGAGCCCTCGACCCGCAGCGCGCTCGGCCAGAAGGAGCGCACCATCCTCGAGGCGCTCGAGCAGCCCTCGACGGTGCGCGAGGTGATGGCGCGCTGCCGGTTCGGTGAGTTCGAGACGATGAAGCAGCTCTTCCATCTGCTCCAGGCCGGCTTCATTCAGGTCGTCGAGATCAGCGAAGAGGCGACCGTCCAAGCGCCCGAGGTCGACCCGGAGACGCGCGAGATCGTGCGGCTCATCGACACCTTCAACTCGGTGTTCCAGCGGATCTTTCAGGCCGTCACCCGCCACGGCCGCCAGGACGCGCTCGAGCAGGGGCTCGAGACCTTCCTGCAGTTCTACGGCTTCGCCGAGCTCTTCCACGAGGTCGGCTTCGACGCGCAGGGCCGGCTCGATCGCGCGCGGCTGCTGCACAACCTCGCCAACCACTCGAGCGACAACCGGGTGAGCTTCGTCTCGCAGGCGCTCAACGAGCTCTTGTTCTTCGAGATGTTCGCCGCGCGCGAATGGCTCGAACGCGACGAGCAGCAAGAGCTCCAGAAGATCATCAACCAGCTCTTCATCGACATCGGCTGATCGGTGGCGGGCGCCGCCGAGCGGTTCGATCGACGGCGTCATCAGCGGCGTCGTCATCTGCGGCGTCGACGGGCACAGACGCCGTCCCCAGCGCGAAACGGCAACGTCGCACAATGAATATTATGTCAACTTTCGGATCCGGTGCGGCCGGTGAAGGGCCGGATCCGGCCGCAAAGACCGCCTCGTCGGTCGACGAGACCGCGATCGACGCCGCGCTCGCCGACAACCCGATGCTCGCCGCGATCCGCGGCACGCCCGACCACTTCGCGCTCGGCTGGGACGCGGCCGCCGGTGTCGCGGCGCAGATCGCCGCGGCCGATCGCGCCCCCACGCGCCGGCTCGCCGTCGAACCTGCGCCCGCCGACCATCCCCGTCGTCCCGCTGCGACCGGCGGCGCCGAGACGCCGCGGCATGCGGACGCCGAACGTCGCCCTTTGCGGTCGGATGCCGACGACGCGCACCCACCGAGCGGCGACGACCCGGGCGCCGTGGAGGGCGCGACGACGCGTCCCCCGATCCGGCGGCTGATCGTCTGCGGCATGGGCGGCAGCGCCTTTCCCGCCGATCTGCTCGCGCTGCACCTGCGGCCGCGCGGCGTCGCGATCGAGGTCTCGCGCGACTATCGGGTGCGCGCCACCTCGATCCCCGCCGACGCGCTCGTCGTCGCGAGCAGCTTCAGCGGCGGCACCGAAGAGACCCTCGCCGCCTACGACGACGCCGGCGCCCGCGGCGCGCGGCGGGTCGTGCTCGCTGGCGGCGGCCGCCTCGCCGAGCGCGCGGCCGCCGACGGCGTCCCGCTGATCCGGCTCGAGAAGCCCTTCGCCGACTTCCAGCCGCGCGCGGCGACGGCGATGTTCGTCGGCGCGCTCGGCCGCCTCGCCACCGATCTCGGCCTCGCCGACAGCCTCGACGCGACCTTCGCGGCGATCGCGGCGCGGCTGCGCGCGCTCGCCGTCGAGCCCGCGGCGCGTACGCTCGCGGCCGCGCTCGACGGCCGGATCCCGCTGATCCTCGCCGCGGCGCCGCACACCGAGGCGACCGCGCGGATCATGCGGATAAAGCTGAACGAAAACGCGAAGATGGCCGCGTTCGTGGGCGAGCTGCCCGAGTTCAACCACAACGCGATGGTCGGCTTCACCCGCCCGAGCGCGCTCGCGGTCGTGCTGCTGCGCGATCCGCGGCTCCCCGAGCGCATGCGGCAGCGCATGGAGACGACCGCGGCGGTGCTCGCCGAGCGCGGCGTGCCGGTTCACCCCGTCGACCTGCCCGACGCCGAGCCGATCGAGCAGGCGTTCGCCGCGCTCTACCTCTTCGATCTCGTGAGCTGTCGCCTCGCGCTCCGCGCCGGGCTCGATCCAAACCCGGTAGAGCTGATCGAGGGCTTCAAGGCGCGCCTCGGCTCCACGCCGTCGACAACGGGTTGAGCGGCGGCAGCGGCGGGCGCATCGCGGCGGGACGGAAGGCATAGAACCAGCCGCTGTTGGCGAGCGCGAACAGCGAGCCGTTGGCGGCGGCGGTGGGCGCGGCGAGGAAGCCGCTGCCGGGATCGAAGCGCCAGATCGGGCGGCCGATCCGCTTGTCGATGACGTGCAGCGCGCCCTCGGCGGTGGTGACGACGAGCGCGGTCCCGAGCGAGACGATCGCGGTCGGCGCGCCCTCGTGGGCGGCGAAGTGGAGCTGCCAGCGCCCGATCCCCGCGGTCGGCTCGATGCGGAGCAGGCGGCCGTCGTCGAGGCCGGCGACGAGCTCGCCGTCGACCTCGGTCAGCAACACGATCCCCTTCTGCGGGCGGGTCCACAGCACGTCGCCGGTCTCGGGTGAGAGCGCATAGAGCCCGCCGGCGACCGAGGCGGCGAAGAGGCGGTCGCCGATCACCACGACGCGGGCGTCGACGTCCTCGAACTGGTCCTGCTCGGGCGCGAGATCGCGGGTCCAGAGCACGGCGCCGTCCTCGGCGGCGAGGGTGACGAGCATGCCATCGGAGAAGCCGACGTGCACCCGGCCCTCGGCGACGGTGGGCGCGCCCTCGCCGAAGAGCGCGAAGCGGCCGGGCGGCTCGCGGCGATACTGCCATCGCCAGGTGCCGCTCGCGCGGTCGAGCGCGTAGATGGCATTGCTGCCATCGACGGCGTACAGGTTGGGCCCGGCGACGACCGGCTGCTCCGAGACGGCGCCCTGCACCGCGTAGCGCCACACCAGCTCGCCGTTGGTCGCCTTGTAGGCGCGGATCTCGCCGCTGTCGCTGCCGAGCACGACGCGGCCCTCGTCCATGATGGCATGACCGCTGGTGCCACCGGGGAGCGGTGCCTTCCACAGCAGGTGACCGTCGGAGGCGCGGAAGGCATGCAGGAAGGCGCGGTCCCCTACCCCGACGAAGACGCGGTCGCTCGCCGGGTCATAGGCCGCCGTCGCGAGCTGCTCGCCGTCCTCGCGCGCGATGCCACCGGGCTGCAGGTTGACCCGCCAGGTGGCTTCGAAGGGCACGGGCTGCGCGTTCTTGTCCCGCTCGGTGAGCGGCGTCTGATCGCCGGCGACGCCGATGGCACCGCCGCAGCCGGCGATGGCAGCGGCGGCGAGCACCGGCGTGAGCGCGCGGGCGAAGGAAGCCATGAACCGAGGGCGCGCCCGCCGGGGGCGATGGCTCAACTCGCCTCTCCGAGCCGGCCGAGGCGCTTGTCGAGCTCGGCCTTGAGCCCGCGGTTGGGCAGCTCGTCGAGCGCGGCGGCGTGATCGGTCTTGATGCGCTCGTACAGCGCGCGGGCCTCGGCGGCCTTGCCCTGCGCCTCGAGGATGCGGCCGGTCTGCATGCCGGCGAGCAGACCGAACGCCTTCTGGTCGATGCCTTCGAGCGCCTTCCAGGCGTCGATGGCACCGGCGAGGTCGCCGTGGGCTTCGAGCGCGGCCGCCTTGCCCTGCAACGCGATCGCGCGGGCGAAGGGATCGATGTCGGCGCGGCCGGCGACCTCGCCATAGATCTTCGCGGCGGCTTCGGCCTCGCCGAGATCGAGGCGGGTCGAGGCTTCGCCGAGCGCGGCGAGGCTCGCGACGGGGGTCTCGCCGTAGGTCTGTCGGGTGCGCGCGAAGCCCTGCTGGGCGGCCTCGAGCTTGGCCTTGCGTTCTTCGGGGGTGAGCGCCTTGTCATCGCTGCCGGGGACCGGCGTGCCGACGGCGGCGCCGTAGGCTTCGGCGGCCTCGTGGAAGGCGGTCGCGGCCTCTTCGGAGCCGGAGCGCTTCTGGCCTTGCAGCACGATGATGGCGATGACGGCGACGGCCGCGATCACGCCGCCGGCGATGAGGAGGCCGCGGTTGTCGACGACCCAGCTCACGCCGCCGGCGACCTTGCGGGTGAACTCGTCTTCGCCGAGGCTCTCGAGCTCGGCGCGGAAGCTCGCGGGGTTGCTGGCGGCGGGGGTGCCTTCGCCCTCGGCGTCGAGGGTGATCGCCTCGCCGCCTTCGGCGCCCTCGGCGCGTTCGTCCTGCTTGGAAACTCGCTTCTTGATCCGCTTGACCACCGAGGGCTCCTCGAACGTCGCGGCGGCCTGGGCCGCCGGCAGTCGGCGCGGGAATCTATCACCCGCTTTTTTGCGCTGTCAACGCGCCCTCCGGCCTTTGTCGGCCTTTGGGCGCAGGGCGTTTGCGCGCCTCGGGCCCGTTGACCGCGCAGCGGGGCTCCCCTACCGTGTCGCCGATGCGCGTCACCGGTCTCATCGCCCTCGCCTCGTGGTCTCTGCTGCTCGCGCCGACGCCCGTCGCGGCGCTCGACGAGCCGGTCTGGCGGCTCGACGCCGAGCTCGGTTATGCCGGCTACGCCGACAAGCGCCGCTACCATGGCATGTTCGCGGGCCTCGAGACGGCTTTTGCGTTCACCGACTTCTGGGCGGTGCGCGCGGGTTATGGCTATGGGCTTCATCGCAGCAAGGGCGACGCCTTCGACGTGCATCAGGCATCGCTGGGGATCCGATACCAGCTCGATGTCTTCGAGTACGTGCCCTGGGTCGACCTCTCACCGGGCCTCTATGCCTTCGCCGGCGAGGGTGGGGTCGAGTCTTCGCCGCTGTTCGGCTTCGCGGCCGGGCTCGGCTTCGACCGGCTCCTCGACCCGGCGTGGTCACTCGGCTTCGCGGCGCGCTATCACCAGCTCGTCGGCGAGGAGCGCTTCCCGGCCTACCTGACGCTGTCGATCCGCCTCGGTCGGCGCTGGGTCCTCGGCGACGCCTTCGCGCCCTGATCCACGCGAATCCCCTCCCCGCCTTGCGCTCGCCGTCGCGGTGTGCATGGTGGGCGCGACTTCCGGCCGAGGAGCCCCCCCGCATGTCCGAGCCCACCGCCGCCGCCCGCCCGGCGATCCCCGACGAGTTGCCGGTGATCGCGGTCAAGAACGCGGTCATCTTCCCCATCCCCAACCTGCCCATCCCCCTCGGCGTCGGCCGCAAGCGCACCATGGCCGCGATCGAGCAGGCCTCGGACAGCGACGGCCTGATGCTCCTGCTCACCCAGCGCGACTCGGAGGACGAGGAGCCCGATCCCGACGCGCTCTATCCGTACGGCTCGATCGTGCGCGTGCTGCGCCTCACCCGCTCGCTCGAAGGGCCGGACGAGCTGCTGATCGAGGGCGTGTGCCGGGCGCGCGTCGAGTCGTTCGCCGCGACCGAGCCGGGGCTGCGGGCGCGGGTGGTGCCGATCGAGTCGACCGGGCCGCTCGACACCGAGACGCAGGCGCTCTTGCGCACGCTGCGTGATCTGGCGACCAAGGTCATCGAGCTCTCGCCGCGGATCCCCGACGAGGCGCAGACGATCGTCAACAACATCGAGGACCCCGGCCAGCTCGCCGATCTCGTCGCGAGCCAGCTCCGCATGTCGCTCGAAGAGAAGCAGCACCTCATCGAGATGTGGGACCTCAAGTCGCGGCTCAACGCCGTGATCGAGGCGCTCGCGCACGAGGCGGCGGTGCTCGAGATCTCGGGCCGGATCCGCACCGAGGTGCGCGACACGCTCGACAAGCACCAGCGCGAGGTCTACCTGCGCGAGCAGATGCGGGCGATCCGCAAGGAGCTCGGCGACGACGCGGAGGACGAGGACGACCTCGAAGACCTCGTCGCCCGGATCGACGCGGCGGGCATGCCCGAGGCCGTCGACAAGGTCGCGCGCCGCGAGCTGCGCCGGGTGCGGCGCATGAACCCGCAGAGCGCCGAGGCGAACGTCTCGCGGACCTACATCGACTGGCTGCTCGACGTGCCGTGGCAGGCGCGCACCGAGGACAACCTCGACGTCAAGGCGGCCGCGGCGCTGCTCGACGCCGATCACTATGGCCTCGAGCGGGTGAAGCGCCGCATCACCGAGTACCTCGCGGTGCGCAAGCTCAAGGGCGACCTCAAGGGCCCGATCCTCTGCCTCGTCGGGCCGCCCGGCGTCGGCAAGACCTCGCTCGGCAAGTCGGTCGCGAGCGCGCTCGGGCGCGAGTTCGTGCGGATCAGCCTCGGCGGCGTGCGCGACGAGGCCGAGATCCGCGGCCATCGGCGGACCTACATCGGCGCGCTGCCCGGCCGCATCGTCAAGGGGCTCAAGAAGGCCGGCACGATGAACCCGGTCTTCATGCTGGACGAGATCGACAAGCTCGGCGCGGACTTCCGCGGTGATCCGTCCTCGGCGCTGCTCGAGGTGCTCGACCCCGAGCAGAACGACACCTTCTCCGACCACTACCTCGAGATCCCCGTCGACCTCTCGTCGGTGCTGTTCATGGCGACCGCCAACCGGCTCGACACCATCCCCGGCCCGCTGCGCGACCGGATGGAGGTCATCGAGATCCCCGGCTACATCCTCGAAGAGAAGCAGGAGATCGCGCGGCGCCACCTGCTGCCGCGGCAGCTCGGCGACCACGGGCTCGACGGCGGCAAGGTCGAGCTGACCGACGAGGCGCTCGCGGTGATCATCGACCAGTACACCCGCGAGGCCGGCGTGCGGACGCTCAACCGGCAGATCGCGTCGGTGCTGCGATCGGTGGCGCGCGACGTCGCGATGGAGGAGGTCACCCCGCCGGTGGTGATCGGACCCGAGCGGGTGCGGCAGGCGCTCGGGCCGCAGAAGTTCTTCCCCGAGTCGAAGCAGGACATCGCGACGCCGGGCGTGGCGGTCGGGCTCGCGTGGACGCCGGTGGGCGGCGAGATCCTGCTGATCGAGGCGACGGCGATGAAGGGCGCGCCGAAGCTGACGCTGACCGGGCAGCTCGGCGAGGTGATGAAGGAGTCGGCGCACGCGGCGATGAGCTACATCCACGCGCGCGCCGAGCAGCTCGGGATCGCCGACGTGATGTTCACCGATCGCAAGATCCACCTGCACCTGCCGAGCGGCGCGATCCCGAAGGACGGGCCGAGCGCGGGGGTGACGATCGTCGTCGCGCTGACCTCGCTCCTGACGCAGACGCCGATGAAGGAAGGGATCGCGATGACTGGCGAGATCACGTTGCGCGGCGTGGTGTTGCCGGTGGGTGGCATCAAGGAGAAGGTCCTCGCGGCGGCGCGCGCGGGGCTGCGGACGATCATCCTGCCCAAGAACAACATGGGCGACATCGAGGAGATCCCGGCGCACCTGCGCGAGGAGATGGTCTTCCACCCGGTCGAGCGCATCGAAGAGGTGCTGCACATCGCGCTCGGGCTCGCGCTCCCCTCCCCCTCCGATCCGCTGCCGGCGACCGACCAGGCCTGATCGCGGTGAGCGGCGCTCAGAGCGACTTTCGCGCCGCGGCCGACCGCCGCCTGTTGACGCGCCGCTGCCGCTCCGGGCAAGGTGAATGAACGTTCATTCACGGAGCACGACATGGCCGACACCGAGATCCTCGGCGGCGCGGGCTTCCTCCTCGAGCCGGCGGGCACCCGGCCGATCTTCACGCCCGAGGCCTTCAGCGACGAGCAGACCCTCTTCTACCGCACGGCGCTCGAGTTCATGGAGCGCGAGGTCCTGCCGAAGAACGAGCGCATCGAGAAGATGGAGGACGGCCTGCTGCCGACCCTGATCGGCAAGGCGGGCGAGCTCGGCATCCTCGGGATCGACGTGCCCGAGCAATACGGCGGCCTCGGGCTCGACAAGACCACCTCGGCGCTCGTCGGCGAAGCGCTCGCGATGCAGGCGAGCTTCGCGGTGGCGCTCGGGGTGCAGACCGGGATCGGGACGCTGCCGATCCTCATCTTCGGGACCGAGGAGCAGAAGCACCGCTACCTGCCGGCGCTGGTGACGGGCTCGAAGATCTCGGCCTACTGCCTCAGCGAGCCGGGGAGCGGCTCCGACGCGCTCGGCGCGCGCACGACCGCGGTGCGGGACGGCGACGCCTACGTGCTCAACGGCGTCAAGGCGTGGATCTCGAACGCCGGCTTCGCCGACGTCTACATCGTCTTCGCGCAGGTCGATGGCGACAAGTTCACCGCCTTCATCGTCGAGCGCGGCGCGCCGGGGCTGTCGACGGGCGCCGAGGAGAAGAAGATGGGCCTCAAGGGCTCATCGACGCGGCAGGTGATCCTCGACGGGGTGCGGGTGCCGATCGACAACGTGCTCGGCCAGATCGGGCAGGGGCATGTCATCGCGTTCAACATCCTCAACATCGGGCGCTACAAGCTGGGGATCGCGGGGGCCGGCGGCGGCAAGGCGGCGCTGAAGTTCGCGCTCGACTACGCCGGCGAGCGCAAGCAGTTCGGGACGCGGCTGATCGACTTCCCGGCGATCCGCGAGAAGCTCGCGCGCATGGCGACCTCGATCTACACGACCGAGACGATGGGCTACCGGCTGACCGGCATGCTCGACGGGCGGATCGAGGCGCTCGACAAGGAGGCGCCCGACCACTGGAAGCTCGCGGCCGACATCATCAAGGACTACGCGATCGAGTGCTCGATCCTCAAAGTGCAGGGCTCGGAGGGCGTCAGCGCCGTGCTCGACGAGGCGCTGCAGATCTTCGGCGGGTACGGCTTCACGAGTGACTACCCGATCGAGCAGCGGCTGCGCGACTCGCGGGTCAACCGCATCTTCGAGGGCACCAACGAGATCAACCGTATGTTGATCCCGGGCTCGCTGTTCAAGCGCGTCATGCAAGGGCGGCTCAACCTGATGCCGGCCGTCGCCGCCGTCGAGGCCGAGGTGCGCGCCGCCGAGCCCGCGTCGCCGCCCGATGGCGACGACACGATGGCGCTCGCGCGCTTCATGACCGAGCAGGCGAAGAAGGTCTTCCTCTTCACCGCCGGCGCCGCGGTGCAGAAGTACATGGCGAGCCTCGACCAGCAGCAGGAGCTGCTGATGATCATGGCCGACATGGTGATCGACGTCTTCGGCGCCGACAGCGTCGTCGCGCGGGTGGGCCAGCGGATCGCGGCGCTCGGCGAGGAGAAGACGGCGCCGCATCGGGCGGTGGCGCTGGTGGTGACGACCGAGGCCTACCGCCGGGTGGCCGAGCGGGCCCGGGACGTCGCGGGCCACATCGCGCGCAACCCGGGGAAGATGATCGCGGGGATCGACCGGCTGGCGCCTTATGTGCCGGTGGATCTGATCGGCGCGCGGCGGGCGGTGGCCGAGCACTTGATCGCGATGGATCGGTACCGGTTCTGACGCCGCCGCGGCGCGACCCCCTGCCGCGTCGGCGACCGCCCCCGCCATCACGGGGCGCTGTGCAGCGGCGGTCGCCGTGCGCTACGGTGACGCCTCTCGCACTGGACCGCGCTCGATGACTGCACCGATCCACTGCTGCTACCGCGGGTGCATGCTCACCGTCTGGACGCCGGGCGACGCCGGGCTCGAGGTGAACACCAGCAGCGCGACGTGCCTCACCTGCCGCCGCGTCGCGCTCTGCCTGCCGCACTTCGCCACCGTCACCGCGTCGCGCCGGGGGTTGCGCTGCGCCCATTGCGGCGCGGCGCGGTGGTACGTCTACCTCTTCGAACCGGCGCGGATCGATGACGGGCTGCGTCACGCCATCGAGGAGGCGGGCGGTCGGGTGGAGGCGCGCAACACGCGGCGCGCCTCGGTCAGCGGGAGCGGGCTTCGCGGTTGGCCAGGTGAGAGCCGAGCGGCCGGGCCCAGGGCGCACACGGCGGCGGATTCCCAGCGAGGACCGACGAGCACGAGCCTCGATGACGGCCCACGGAGCGAGGGCGCCCGCGACCGCTCGGCGCCCGCCGATGCCTCGCGTGGCTCGCGGTCGTACGGCGCGCGGCGCTTGCCCGGTGACGCCGACGGGGACGGCGAGCGGCGCGCCGTGGAGAGCGCGGAGCAGCGCCACGCGCCGGGCGGAGCACCGGAGAGCGCGACGACCGCCGACCGACGTGTCGCCTTCACCGACCGAGGCCCCCATCGCGGCCACGAGCGACCGGCCCCGGCGAGCCAGGAGCGCTCGCCCGATGGGCCCGCTCGGCGAGGCAGCGCGCCGGGCGCCGAGATGGACGCGACGCGTCCCGCGGACAGGGAAGGTCGAATGGGCGCCGCGCACGGAGCGCGAGCCGTGAACGCGGCCGACGTGCAGCATGACCCCGCGCCCCCCGGCGCCGCGAAGCCGCGTCGCTCTGGCCCGCCGCCGCTGCCTGCTTCCCGCGTCGCGCCCACGACGGCGCCCGAGACGAGCGCCGCCGCCCGCTCGGCGCTGCTGCTGCGCGCGACGCCGGCCAGCCTCGCCCGGCCGCGGCCCGAGCGCCGCGCGTTCGACCTCGGCGAGCGCGTCGATGAGCCCGGCGCTCTGCCGCTGTCGCTCGCTGCCGAGCAGCATCCCGAGGCAGGGCGCGCCGCACCCCTGTCGATCGCTGGAGCGGCATCCGAGGCGGACGCGCGAGCGAGCCCTGCCGCTGTCGATCGCTGCCGAGCGGCATCCGGAGGCGAGGCGCGCCGAGCGAGCCCTGCCGCTGTCGATCGCTGCCGAGCGGCATCCCGAGGCGGGGCCCGCCGAGCGGCTCACTCGAGGCGTGGCAGCTTCGGAGTCGACGGCCGCCGTCGAGCGGGCAGCGCCGGCGCCCGCAGGCAGCCGTCCGACCGAGCCGAGCGACCGTCGCCGCCCCGGACCCGGCGCCGTGCCGGCTGCGGCGTCCTCGGCGGCGTTGCTCCCGGGCGCGCGGGACGGCCATCGAGATCACCCGAGCGCGGGGGCGCAGCGGACCCTGCGTCCGATGCCTCTTCGTCGCCCGCTGGCGTCGCGCGGTCGAGCGGTGTCCCCTACCCCGGCCAACGCGGGACGTCGGCGCCACCTTCGCGCACCAGCGCCCCGGCGGTGAGGTCGGCGCCCGCGACCGCCGGCAGCTCGGCCGCCGAGTCGGCGCCCGCGACTGCCGCCGCCCCGGCCGCTCGGCCGACGCCGCCTCGCCCGGCCGCCGCCGCCCAGCCGACGCCCACGCGGGCCGGCGCTCCCGCCGCGCAGCGATGCCCGCGCGACCGGCGCTCCGCCGCCAGCGGCGCCACGCGCCGCGCTCCGCCGGCAGCCGACGCCCACCGGCGGGCTCCGCCGCGCAGCCGACCGGTGCCCCGTCCAGCCGGCGCCCACCCAGCAGGGCTCCCGCCGCGCAGCTCTCCGCGTTCACGACCGCGCCCACCGCGCAGCCGACGCCCGCGCCGACCGGTGCTCCCGCTGCGCCGACACCCGCGCTCGCTGGCGCCTCCTCCGAGGGGACCGCGCCGGCGTCCACCGGCGCCCACCTCGGACCCGGCTCCGCGCCGCCCGACGCTGCGGCCGCGGCGTATCGGGGCCGCGGCTCGGCGCTCCCCCCGGATGGCTCGGCGGGGCCACCCGGCGCCTCCCCGTCGCTCGCGGGAGCGGAGACCGACGCGCGCGCCGCCGATCCCATCCTGCGCCCCTGGAGCTGGCTCCCCGCGCGCGCGGTGCCCCCCGACGCCACCCCCGCCGCGCCGGGCGTTCTCCTCCGCCGACTCGGCGCCGCCGTGCGCCCCATCGTCGACGGCGTCGCGCTCGATCTCACGCTGCCGGTCATCGAGGCCGTCAGCCGCGCACCCGGTGCGACCGGTGATCTGGTCATCGCCGGCCGCATGGCCGATGGCGCCCGCCGGCTCACCTGGATGAGCGCCGGCGGCCAGCGCCTCGACCTGCCACCCCCACCGGGCGGACGCCTCTCCGCGCCCGCCTTCGTCGATGACCACCGCTTCGTCTACGTGGCCGTCGTCGACGATCACGCCGAGCTGCGCGAGGCCACCATCGAGGGCGACAGCCGCCTCCGCACCCGACGCATCACCGCGCTCGGCGCCGCGCCCGACGGCCCGCACCCGCCGCCGGCGGTGTTCCAGCATCGCGAAGCCGTGGTCGCCTTCGCCGCGAGCGACGGCGGCCTCCGCCCGGTGCGGATCCGCCTCGCCGACGGCCACGCCACCCCGCTCGACATCGCGCAGCACGCACCCCGTCGCCTCGTCGCCGCGCCGCGGGGATCGCTCGCCGCCTGGATCACCGCCGAGGGCGAGGTCCGCTGCGCCGGGCCGGGCCTCTCGCCGCGCGTGCTCGGGCAGGCCGACGACGACCTGCTCGCGATCGCCGACGACGGCGCGGCGATCGCGTGGGTCACCCACGGGCACCTCGCCGTCGCCCGACCGCGCAGCGGCGACGTGCAGACCCGCCCGCTGCCCGAAGCCATCGCCGCGCTGTCGTGGTCGCCTCGCAACTCACGGACTCTCCCGAAGTTCGGGTGAGCCCGCGCTATGCCATCACCCGCGACACCAGCTTGCGCGCCGCCCCCGTCTGATCGGGCCGCACATAGACCCGCTCGAGCCGCGTCGGCTGCGCGTAGCGCTCGTAGATCCGCGTGTAGTCATCGATCGGTCCCGTCTGGCCCGTGCCGGGATCGATGACATAGATCGCCGGCCCTCGCCGCTCGGCCCCGTAGTACTTGCTGAGCGTGCCCTGGTCCCGGCTGACGAAGTGCTCGATCCCCGCCTCGACCAACGCGGCCTCGATCTCGCCGATCGGCGAGGCGGTCGGCGTCCACCCCACCTCGATCACTCGCCGGAATGCCTCGCGCTGGGAGATCCACCGCGCCCAGCGGCTCTCCGAGCGCCGCAGCGCGCTCCACAGCGTCACGTCGTCGACCGCGGCGTAGGCGTCGGCGTCGACGGGCAGCCGGAAGTCATCGGGTGAGTCGGCGTAGAAGCGCAGCAGCATCGAGTCGAAGCCGACCGCGATGTGATGGTAGTAGACGCTGACGAACATGTGATAGCGGCTGAGCAGGAAGTCTTCGAAGGCGAAGACCGCCCGCTGCGAGAGCGCCATCATCGCCTGCCCGTCGACGACGTGGTGGGCGAGGTTCTCGAGGAGCCATGACATGTCGAACTTGCCATAGCTCACCCCGGCGTAGAAGGAGTCACGCTGGAGGTAGTCCATGCGATCGGCGTCCATCTCGCCGCTGACGATCTGGTGCAGCACCGGGTAGTAGTCGACCCCGCCGACGACGAAGCGCGGCGCCTGCTCGGGGAAGCGCTCGCAGACGAGGTGGGCGAGGTCGAGCGGGGCGATGCCGTCGCGTCCGAAGCGCTCGCGGAGGACATCGGTGAGCGACGAGTCGAGCAACAGCTTGAGCGTGTAGTCTTCGTGGCTCGCCTGCTCCTCGGCCTCGGCCCCCGCGTAACACGGCAGCCGCAGCGCCGCCCGCCGTGGCATCGCCGACTCGCTCGCGTGGGACGCCGGCGGGTGGCCGATGTCGTGCAGCAGCACCGCGAGCCGGATGCACTGCCGCAGCCGCGCCCGCTCGGCCGGCGGCAGCGCGGCCTCGTCGAGCGGGAAGATCGCGTCGAACATGCGGCTCGCGACCTCCATCGCGCCGATGCTGTGCGCATAGCGGGTATGGGTCGCGCCGGGGAACGCCTGATCGGCGAAGCCGAGCTGCTTGATGCCGCGCAGCCGCTGAAAGACGCGGTGGTCGACGACCGCGAGCTCGTCGGGTGTCAGGCGGATGCTGCCATGAATGGGATCGCGGATGCGGATGACACCGCTCATGCGATGACTTCGCCGAAGATGGTGTGACTCGTCGCCGCGGTGACCCGCACCGGCACCAGCGCGCCGGCTTCGAGGCCGTCGGCGGGCAGGATCGTCGTGCGGAAGCAGCTCGTGCGCCCGATGACCTGCCCCGGATCGCGCCGGGTCGGGCCCTGCACGAGCACCTCGACCTCCCGGCCGATCATCGCGGCGTTGCGCACCTTGCTGATGGCTTCCTGCACCTCGATGAGGCGCTTGAGGCGGTCCTTCTTGACCTCGATCGGGATGTCATCGGGTCGGCGCCGCGCCGCGTAGGTGCCATCGCGCTCGCTGTAGTGGAACATGAACGCGAAGTCGAAGCCGACCGCGCGGACGAGCTCGAGCGTGGCTTCGAAGTCTTCTTCGGTCTCGCCGGGGTATCCGACGATGACATCGGTGCTGAGCGCGTGCGCGGGCAGCTTCTCGCGCACCCGCTCGATGAGATCGCGGTAGCCCTCGGCGGTGTAGCCGCGCTTCATGTCGCGCAAGACCCGGGTGCTGCCGCTCTGCACCGGCAGGTGGATGTGACGCGCGACGCGGGGCAGCTCGGCGAGGGTGTCGAGGAGCCGGTCGGAGAAGTCATTGGGATAGGGCGAGGTGTAGCGGATCCGGTGCAGACCCTCGACCCGGTGCACCATGCGCAGCAGATCGGCGAAGTCGTGGCCGCGCTCGTAGTAGCTCGACACCGTCTGCCCGAGCAGTGTCACCTCGCGGAAGCCCTCACCGGCCATCGACCGCGCCTGCTCGACGACCTCTTCGGGGGCGAGGCTGCGCTCGCGGCCGCGCACGAACGGGACGACGCAGAAGGTGCAGAACTTGTCGCAGCCCCGCTGCACGGTGATCCAGCCGCTGACGCCGGGGACGCGGTCGATCTCGACGTCGTGGTAGGTCTCGCGGCGGTCGAGGCGCACGTCGATCTGGGCGTCTTCGCCGAGATCACCGGCGTCGATGAGCTCGGGCAGGCGGCGGTAGGCGTCGGGGCCGACGACGAGGTCGACGTGGGGGGCGCGCTCGACGAGGCGCTCGCGGAGGCGCTCGGCCATGCAGCCGGCGACGCCGAGCACGACCTCGGGGCGCCGCTCCTTGAGGGACTTGAGCCAGCCGAGCCGACCGAAGACCCGCTCCTCGGCGCGCTCGCGCACGGCGCAGGTGTTGAGGAGGACGACGTCGGCGTCGTCGGCGTTCTCGGCGACCGTGTAGCCGCGATGGCGAAGCAGCCCGAACATCAGCTCGGTGTCGGCTTCGTTCATCTGGCAACCGTAGGTCTCGATGAATACGCTGCGGCTCATCGCGCGGGCTCCCGGCCGGGAAGACCGCCGAACGTAGCGATCGACCCGATCGACGTCAAGCGCATGCGACGCGCTGCGCAGGCTGGTAGAGTGGCCCGACGTCCGTGCAAGAATGGCGCTTGGATGAACCTCGAAGACCGCGTCGGCCGCCTCGAACACCTCATCGCCCTCATCAAGCAGATGCTCGCCGCCGAGGAGCAGACCGGGCTCTTCACCGGGCTGCTCGAGTGCGTCACCGCCTTCGCCGACGCCGAGCGCGCCTTCGTGCTCTTCAGCGAGGCGGGTCGCCCGCAGGTCCGCGCCGCCCACGCGCTCGACCGCAAGACCGTGCGCAGCGAGGCCTTCCGCCGCATCCGCCGCATCGCCGACCACGTCCTCGAACACGGTGAAGCCTTCCTGACCGCCTCGCTCGCCCGCGACGATCGCTTCCGCGAGGAGGAGTACGACGACGAAGGGGAGGATCGCGCGGTGACGGTCGTGCCGCTGCGCAACGGCGAGCGCACCGTCGGCGTGATCTACGTCGACCGCCCGGCGGCTGGCGGGGAGGGCTTCGATCCGCGTGATCTCGGGATGTTGCAGGACATCGCCGACATCGCCGCGCTCGGGATCGAGGCGCGCAACCGGGTGCGGCAGCTCCGCGCGAGCCGCGACGAGCTGCGGCTCGTCAACATGACCCTCGAGCGCATGGCGACCTCGCTGCAGGAGGACGTCGCCGCCAAGTCGGTCGAGCTCTCGCGCTTCGAACGCGACCTCGACGTCAAGAACCGCGCGCTGCGCTCGACCTACACCTTCAAGAACATCGTCGGCCGCAGCCCGCAGATGCACCGCGTCTTCGACGTGCTCAACCAGGTGATGGACTACCCCGTCCCGGTGCTGATCACCGGCGAGAGCGGCACCGGCAAGGAGCTGATCGCGCGGGCGCTGCATCACGGCAGCCTGCGCGCCGACGAGCCGTTCATGGCGATCAACTGCGCGGCGATCCCCGAGAACCTGCTCGAGAGCGAGCTCTTCGGCTTCAAGCGCGGCGCGTTCACCGGCGCCACCTCGGCGAAGGAGGGGCTCTTCATCGCCGCGCGCAAGGGCACCGTCTTCCTCGACGAGATCGGCGAGATGCCGCTCGGCATCCAGGCCAAGCTGTTGCGGGTGTTGCAGGAGAAGGAGGTCCGCCCGATCGGCGGGCGCGAGTCGGAGACGGTCGACGCCCGCATCGTCGCGGCGACCAACCGCGACCTCAAGGTCGAGGTCTCGGCCGGGCGGTTCCGCGAAGACCTCTACTACCGGCTCAACGTGGTCGAGGTCGCCGTGCCGCCGCTGCGGGATCGGGTCGAGGACATCCCCGCGCTCGCCGAGCACTTCCTGCGGCGGATCAGCGAAGACGTGGGCCTGCCGCGCAAGCGCCTGAGCAGCAGCGCGAGCCAGAAGCTGATGCGCGCGGGCTGGCCGGGCAACGTGCGGCAGCTCGAGAACGCGATCAAGTCGAGCGCGCTGCTCTCGCGCGCCGAGGTGATCACCGCCGAGGAGCTGCGGATCCC